>JACHLS010000003.1 GCA_014204635.1 Sporosarcina luteola
GCACGCAGCCGTTCCAACGGAACGTCAAGCTGATCTTCGATCTTTTTTTCATACAGTGGAAGGTTTTCTTCCCGCGCAGCCTGTTCGGCGAGCCATTGTTCTTGTTCCTCTTTCTTTTTTCGGCCGCGTTTCTTAGGTTCTTCCTTTCCTTTTTTCTGTTTGGCTGATGCTTTATCTCGAGCTTCGAAATGCGTCGCATCAATTGCGACCGTGTCATCTTGGATAAAGCCTTCCGTGATGGCGTCTAGGACAATCATTTCCTGCACCTTTTCTAGGCTATCAGTTTCACTAAGCTTGGAAAGAAGACGACTATAAGAGGCTTCCGAAGGAACGTTCTCCGAGACTTTGAATCCGCAATCTAGCTTAAATGAGAGGTCATTATTCAATCGTTTGATGAGGTCTTTGACCGTGGAGATTCGCTCAATGTAACGTGCAAATATACTCACAATCATGGCACCGTAATTCAATTCAATAGGCGCACCTAAGTGGGATTTTTTGTTGATTTCATAGAAGAGGATGTCCAAGTCGATGGCATCCATGATCTCTTCGTATTTTTGGGTAGGTTCCATTTCGTATAGTTCTTCGATGCTAAAAAGGCTTTGTTGTCTTATAATGGTCATAGGGAGTACTCCTCCAGTCTTTTTGGGATGTTTTGGTCGACTACCATTATACAAGACTTGGGGAGGTACTTCCTTTTTTATGTCTATAATCCCTTGGGAGACAAGGGTCTGGAATTATGAAATTCATTCATGTGTAAAAATAATTAAATTTCCCCCTGCTGAAACTTGCAAAAATAAAGTAGGTTCAGGTTCAATGATTTTATTCCAGTTTTCACCATTATCATTCGTTATGAATATATTTTTATTAGATAAAATGGCAATATTATTAGCTGAATAGTCCATTTCATCTATTTGTGTTTTTAAGGTTAAAAGACTTTTCATTTTATCGTCTTCTTTACTACGTAACAGCTTTGATTTTGTAGCAACAAATAACTCGCTAGATGAATTAAACCATGATTTTACAATATTTTCTTGAATATTTAATGCAGCCCAAGTTTCTCCGTGATCAATACTTAACTCAATAAAAGGCTGATTTACTGAATCATACGAAGAAGGTTTTTTGTCTCCCCAAGTAACTAAATTATCACCATTCGCGGAAATTCCTTTTATATCCATTTGGAATTTTAATGGTTTTGGTGTAGTTGTTTGCGAACTTATTGATATTAATTCTCCTCCTTTCGGTATTTTATGGATAGCGCCTATTATTCTACCGCTTTTAGGATCTATATCTACTTTTGTAAATAGTTTATCTTTATCAATTCCAACTACTGTTACAACTGGCTTACCACCAATGTTATTTAGTGTAAAATGATATCCTGTAGCCCATTCCTCTCCTTTGTAGATATCGAATCTAGTCCTGACAATCTTTAATAATTTCGGGCTATCCAATTGAACATCATCCAAATCAATTGGCATTTCATTTTTTGGTCCAATGATCTCTCTTTCTAAATCTATTTCTCCTTTTGATATACCTATAAGTAAATGTTTATCTGTACCAGGAACGAGAAAGAATAAATTCCAATCATATCGTTTCCCTATTTCTCCTCTAGACCCACCTTTATTCTCATCACTACTTGTAAGCTTATAAAACTGTGCATTTATATCCCATTTTTTAGCGGTATGTAGTCCGAGAACTATTGTTTCTTTGAGAGTTAATTCACCATCCATCTCCTTGAAATTCCAATGATTATTGTCACTTACTAAGAAAATTATAGAAATAATTATAATTAGAAATGGATAAAAGATTTTTTTATTAGTCAATTAATCATCCCATCTACTAAATAATCATCTTTTACATCTCATAAATTCTCTTTATTAATAATTCGATAAATGAATAAACATTTCTTCCATTTGGTGCTATGTCCTTAAACTATATGCTTGAATTCACAGACAAACAACAAACACTATCTTATTAAATTCAGTATTGTGTTTCTCAATAGTAATAATTATTTTAGACGCAATAACCCAATGACGAATTGCAAACGTCTCTTGTAATTGTATTTTTATAAAAAGAGGGAAGCTGATACTTATAAACCGATAAAAATAGCCTGCTGAGAATTCTCAACAGGCTGAAGTACAATATTTATCACTCTATTTTTTAAACCGTTATACTTTTGCGCACCAAAGCTCAATTTCAATTTTCAACTCAGGTAAACCCAGTTCGGTTATATAGGCGATCGTCATTGCGGGGTATTCATTTCCGAAAAGCAGTTCCCACTTAGCATCAAAGTATTCCCAATCTATTTCTTCTGTCGCCCAGATGTTTACTTTAATAATATGATTCGCATGCAGCTCTTCAGATTCTAGAATTTTTCTTATATTGGTAAATGTATTGGATACTTGTTCATTAAAATCTGAAGGAACATTACCCTCCATATCAACTCCAATTTGACCGGATGTTACCATTAACTCGGCATCTCTAGGCACTCTGGTGATATGCGTGTAGTTCCCCACAGGTTGGGGCATAGATTTAGGATTTTTTCGTATGATTTTTCCGTTCATTTTATTACCTCACCTACTATAGTATTTTTCTGCTCCTTTTCCTGTCAATTTAGATAGGCTTCACTAGCTAAAAGAAAACGGCAGTAGAGTATCCATATCCCATAGATAGAAACACAAGGATATTTTTCTTCATCACCTGAACACTCCCTTTTTATAGTGCGAAATAATGTAGCGGATCCGTTGTTTCTCACGAAATTACTATAGTCCATATGTTACCTTAAAACCCCTCCCTAGCCAAGCGCTTGTCTGGCACTGTTCAAAATTTCACTTTCCCACGTGTCTTTCTGTACGTGAAGGTTTTCCAGCTTACGGCAACTGCAAGACATTTGAAAGTTACAGGCGAGTAGCTGTTAGCCCATAAAAAAATCCTTCCTCAAGCAAGAGGAAGGACATATCAGTTATTGCACAAGCTGATCTGGCACCTGGAAAGGTTCAATATCATTGAAATAGCTGTATGTAGCGTTCAGTTTTTGTCTAGCCCGGTACGAATTCCCATCACGGAATGCCCTCATATCCGTAGACATCTTAAAGCTGGTCACATAAGAAGTACTCTTGTTGAATGTAATAACTAAGTCTGCCTTATAAATGATAAGAAATCCATCTTCCTGAGGACCCAAATCTGGCACAAGCTCTCGAAGTCGCTCAAATTGTTGGCGATTCAAGCTTAATGTCAATGCATAACCGTATTCAATCGGTTCCAGAACGAAATCATTCTTGAATTCATCAAACAGGGAAAGATCAAGCGTCGGGAAGGAACGCGAAGCGAGTGTGCCAAACAATTTTTCAAGTGATTCCGAAGGCTCTTCTTCCCACTCCTTTTTGTTGGCATCCGAAACAAAGTTTTGATCGCCCAAACGATAGAGATTCATTTTGTATGATTGGATGCCCCGAGGATGCACCAGTGTCTCTTGATGCAATTTCACAGGGTTCAGGAACGCATCGGTTTGCATATCCAATTTAATGCCGCTTTTTTCGGGATTCTCAAAATCTCCATTATGAACGGTCACTTTATAATCATCGTAGACGATGTGTGAATGGACTGCCTCCAAAGAGGCTTCCATTTCCTTCTTGGACTTGTCCAATAGCTGTTCGGCCGTCATTTTTTCTTTCGTTCCACTCGAATTGCAAGCGGCAAGGAGCAGGACGAGCGTGCCGATCGTCAAGGATTTAACTAATTTTTTCACGAAAAACTCCCTCTCTACAAAACCTATGTTCATTCTACTGGAAAAAGGCTGCTTCATCAATCCATTAGACGGAAATTGAATGGATGAGGTTGCACAAACAGGAGGTAGGAGGGTGTCCTTACATAACAGCAACGTAGGAAAGAATGCCAGTCCAGGACATACAGGGATGCCGCCGCCATCGTCCCCGCAAGCTGGATGACAAGCTTTCACTATAGAACAAACGGTTCCCCTCTGCGGAAAGTCCACATATCAGTCATGAACTGCTCAATACTTTCAAAATCCGGCTCATAGCCAATGCCTGGACCATTCGGGACCGTAATATAGCCGTCTTCCATAACGACCTCAGGACGAATGATATCTTGTTCCCAATAGCGGGAAGAAGCGGCCGTATCGCCTGGGAGAATGAAGTTTGGCAATGAAGTAAGGGCAATATTATGTGCACGGCCGACCCCCGCCTCCAGCATGCCGCCACACCAGACGGGAACCCCTTTCCCCTGACAGTAATCATGAATTTTTTTCGCTTCTGTCAAACCGCCGACACGGCCAATTTTAATATTAATGATCTTCGTGCTGCCAAGCTCTATCGCCTTGCGTGCATCCTCCAAAGAATGGATGCTTTCGTCAAGACAGATTGGCGTTTTCAGCTCCTTTTGCAAGGTCGCATGATCGATAATGTCATCCGAAGCGAGCGGCTGCTCGATCATCATAAGACCGAAATCATCAAGCCGTTTCAACAGAGGTGTATCCGCCAGCGTATAGGCCGAATTGGCATCAGCCATAAGCGCTATATCAGGAAATGCTTGCCGCAGTCCAGCGACAATCTCGATTTCCTTGCCAGGTTTTATTTTCACTTTGATGCGCTTGTAGCCTTCCTCCAAATACTGTCGAACAACTGCGGTCAACTCTTCCAAACTTTCTTGGATGCCGATGCTGATGCCGACCTCAATCTGGTGGCGGGTGCCGCCTAACGCTTTCGCCAATGGCATGTCATGCTGCTTCGCATACAAGTCCCAAATAGCACCCTCGACGGCAGCTTTCGCCATATTGTTTTTCCGGATGGATGAAAAAAGCCCGCTCACTTCATCGGGATGTGAAATTTCGGCATCCAGCAGGAGCGGTACGAGAAAATCACGAATTATATGCCAATTCGTTTCCACTGTCTCCTCACTATACCAAGGCGCATCAAAGGCAACCGACTCGCCCCAACCGCTGCGGCCGGATCCGTCTTTTGCTTCAATCAATAAAAAATGCTTATCCTGCATCGTCCCGAAACTTGTCGTGAAAGGTTGCTTCATTTTCATCTGCATCCGCCGTACTGTAATTTCCCGAATCTCCATGCAAAACTCCCCCATTCCTTACATTGGTATGATTTCTCGACGAACCAATTGATAATAGCAGATGCCCTCATGATTTGGAGAGCGCCTGACACCGACAGCCGCATAGCCATCAGCAAATAGTTGCTGGAAAATAGTGCGCAGATGCATCCGCCAGTTGAACGCAAGCGCCGGCTCTGTCTTCTTCAAATGTTGAATATCGGCTGGAACCGGGATTTCATAGCCATCCGCACCGGGGCGTAACTGCACCATCTCCTCCTGAATCTGTGGATTGCCGCTTGCCGTATAAGAAATGCTGCAAGGACGCTCAAATGAGATAGCATCCGGTATCCAAGCCAACTGCACCCGTTCGCTCCGGATCCACCATTCCACTTTGAAACGGTCGGTCGGCAAGCCTTGATTCAAGCCATCCGCCATCTCCCCATACCAATTTTCCAAATAGGTGGAACAGATGCCATGCAACTTGGTCAGATTCAAATAGGCATTGCGGCTTTCCAGCGGATCATACGTCCAGACGATCAATTCATAGCCCATTTGTGCAGCAAGCTCGAGCTGCCTCTCCTTCAACTTTCTACCGATGCCTTGGGAACGGTAGTCCGGATCAATACCAAGCATGTGGGAACATAAAAAGACAAATCCATCCCGAACACCTGGAAAACTGTAAGAAAATCCGACTAGCTGTTCTCCATCGAAAGCGCCAATAAGCAAGCCGCCATTTTGAATAGCAGTATACAATTGATGAAGCGGGATGGCATCCGATTGCCACACTTTTTCTTCCAACGGCTGAATAAGACGCACATCTTCAATTGTGGTCAGTTTCCGTATGGCTAACTCCATAAATCAACCACCTTTCCGTAGGTATAAAGAACAAACATGTGATTGCTTCACATGGAAACTTGCACACGCCAGCCGAAAGGATCCTCCAGTTTACCCGTTTGGATGCCGGTGATTGAATCATAAATCTGTTTCGATAAAGGACCGATTTCTCCGTTGTGAATTGTCATTTTTTCGCCATTCCAGAAAAGCTCGCCAATTGGAGAAATGACAGCGGCTGTCCCCGAACCAAACGCTTCTTCCAATGTCCCCGCCTGGGAAGCGGCATACAATTCTTCCATCGAGATTTTTCGTTCACTAACCGGCACGTCCCAGTGACGAAGCAGTTCAATAACGGATTTTCGCGTCACACCTTCCAAAATACTGCCGTTTAATGAAGGCGTGACGATTTCACCGTTTATTTTAAAGAAGACATTCATTGCCCCGACTTCTTCAATGTAATGGCGCTCTTTTCCATCCAACCACAGCACTTGTGAATAGCCGTTTGCTTCCGCAATCTCTTGCGCTTTCATAGCACCGGCATAATTCCCTGCCGTCTTGGCACTGCCCGTGCCGCCCGCGACAGCTCGGACAAATTCGGATTCGACCGCAATCTTCACCGGATTGATCCCTTCTTTATAGTACGCACCGACCGGCGACAGGATGATCATAAAGGTATAGGATGCAGAGGGTGCAACGCCTAAATAAGGCTGTGTGGCGAAAATGAACGGTCGTATGTATAATGATGTGCCTTCCTTAGCAGGAATCCAATCCTTATCGATTCGAATCAGCTCTTTCAACGCGTGCAGCGCAAATTCCTCATCAATTTGGGGCATGCACAACCTGTCGTTCGAACGATTGAGACGTTTCATATTCTCTTCTGGCCTGAACAGGACTACTTCCTGATTCTCTGTTACATAGGCCTTCAACCCTTCGAATACAGTTTGTCCATAATGAAACACAATGGCTGCCGGGTCCAAGCTGATGGGTTCGTATGGCTTGATTTTCGCATCATGCCAGCCTTTTCCTGCCGTATAATCCATCGTAAATAAATGATCCGTAAAGATGGTGCCAAATGCCAGTTGGTCAGCTGCCGGCTTTTCCTTCGGATGCTTAGTCAGTTCAATGGTCAATTGTAAATCGCTCATTCGGATTCCTCCCTAACCTGTAATCATTTCATTATACACGGATTTTTTCGATTCGACCTTAGGATCCGTTGAAACATTTCTTAGTTTAATGGTCCGTAGGATTCCAACAACGAAACAAAGTGAAGGCGTTGGAAATTCATTTCACACGATAACAGGAAAATAACGCAAAAAATTGAATATATAAGTGAGGTGATCGGGATGACCAATTTGCGAAATATTCTCCAAATAATCAGGTCTCAATGTGGAAATAAACACGAATACACTTCGACGATGGCAATTGAACCTGAAGAACAGGGGTATGAATTTTCTCGAAATGATAAAAATCAAAGAATATATTATGAACGCGATATCGTAACGTTATCCGACTTTCAAAAAATCATTAAAAAAATACATCGCTTAGAAAAATTAATAAATAAGGTTGTGGATGAAACAGCTGAACGAGCAGCCGAGTATTTTTCTCAAAAGTTTATGAATGTCATAGAACAATGAGATAGAAACTTAATGCATAACCTCACTGAATCGATGGAACAAAACGTTTGGAGGTTGCTGTAGCAAGTGAAGTAGAAAAGCCAAATCTTTTCGCTTGTTTTTAAAAAAAGCGGTGTAGAATTATTGAATGTTGTCTGTCCTTGTTGAACTAACGCTTCGTTGGTTCAACAAGAGAAGGGAAGTTTTTATGTCGTATTTGACACATTATGTGTAATAAATTGTTCTGTTGAAATTGAAAAAAGATCCTAAAATGGCTCTTGATCATTCTACCACACTGAACGGAGCAGCAAGTCCGTCAATAGTGGCCCGGTATTCACCTGGGGTGAGCTTGTACTTTAGATCATTTACATTAAGACTCAATGACGACATTTTATTTGGTGGATGAATAATACCTTGGCCAGTGAAAGCTTCTTCTTTCATTGGCACCCTATACCACGTATCTTTCACATTCTTTTCGAGAAACACATGAATACCTGTCGTATATCCTTTACTACTATCATTTTGAATTTCAACAATGATCTCTTTAATTGATGTTGGATATTCAGCATTCTCAGTTTTGATAGTAATACCATTTTCTGAGTCTGGACGTTTTTGAACTGATACTTCTTCCTTGAGATATGGATCATCTGCTTGGCATCCAGCAATAAACAGGAGTAACGAAGATAAACAATAAGTAACAAATGTATATTTCTTCAACACTAAAACACCTCCCACATTCATTGTACCAATAATTAGTAATGCAGATGAGGTGTTAATGAACAAAACGATAATAATATGCAATAAAAAAGAGGGTACTTGTTCAACAACCTTGTTTCAAGTATGGATATTAGACTTTAAGTGCTGGCAAACTTTTAATCTTTCCCACAAGAAAAGAGATGGTGTGATGGCCATCTCTGAATATACAGACCAAATCGGTACCAAGCTCCTTAAGTAAGTAGCGCCCAAGAGTGATTTTTGCTGTTTCAATTTCCAGACACTTCATGTTTTATCTAGTATCCGTAATGGAATGACTCTATGTTCCCATTAGAAGGATGAAATAAGAAACTGCATAGAGAGGAATTGCAATGGAAGTAAGGAAATATAATATCAATTCGCTCTTAGTAAGTTTTCGTTCCCACCTGGCCAGTTTAAGACGCCTTCGATAAGCGACACTAGAAAGAAGTATGAATAGAAAAGACAAGTCTTTTACATGTTCTATAAAAACAATCAAATCAAACAGTCCTTTCAAATTATCGGTTGCCTGATCGGTGAATGTTCTTTCTAATTCGCCTTTTTGTACTTCTGGAAGGCTTCTAACGACAAATATACCTTGAACAACATGCAAAGAATGCTGGAAAGGATCTTCTGACGCCTTGCAGTCTGTTTGTTGAGCTACTCTCTTTACGTTTTTTGAAGCAGGCTACGGTAACTGATCCGGAGAAGAGAGATCCATCAGGTCCCGAAGTGACCCGAAAGGCCAATTTATGTTTTATAATTCATTTAATACATCGTCTGGAATGTCATTTTCAATAATAGTTTTAATAAATTTTTCATAAGGAGGCGACACCAATTTCCCCTCTATATCTGTAGTAATAATTTCAAAGTTTTCTCTATCACAGATATTATCTGATAAAATCATTTGACTAATAAATTGCTTGGCATATTTAATAATACTTTCAAAATTTCTTTCTTTGTTTGAAATTAAATATATGAAATTTCTAAGCTCATCTTGATTCTTGTAGAGCACTATATAACCTACAACCTCTATAAATCTTAAATCATAAAACTCGTTAAAATCATCCTGATTATTTACTCATTTAAAAACAAACGAGAAAAAGAATAACTTTGAAATTCGGGCATATAAACCATCCTTTACTTTTTAACAAAACCTGCAACTTTTCATTGGTGTGTTACTGTTATGCATAAAAAAAGGGATGTATGAAATTATTGAAAGTTTTTTTACAACCACTGCCCAATCATTTTCTACAAGACAGCTTCCATCCCTCAAGTATACAGGCAGAAATCCTAAACGAGTGTCAATCAAAATTCCAAATGAGAAAGATACTAGAAGTCGTTCTGTTAAACAGGTAAAACGTTAGCTTCCTGTTTTCCAAATTTTGTTGAATGAACAAAGGAACAAAGAAGATATCAACCTTTTTCTGCTGAAGTAATTTTTTATCTAAAGAGAACCGACACGATACCAATCACCACTAAGATGGCAACAATCCAGATGCCGGTACCCTTCCAACCTAAACTGCCAACCAAATCAGCTAAGTTGCTGCCTTGAATACTGCTGGAAGGATGGCGCAATTCCTGCTGCCTTATTTGCTCTCTTTTTTGTTCTGGAGTTTCATTTTTCGAGCTCATTTTTTCTGCCTCCAGCGAGTCATACAAGACATAAGCCATGCTTATTCAATTTATACAGTAGTTTCTTCTGTTCCATTTAAAATGAATTCCCGAACAAATTGGAGCATTTTCTCTTGCATTTCTTCGTCATTTTTACTTCTGTCTATTGAGTAGCCAATGTGATAAATGCATCCATTGTAATACGTGTAAAACTCATTTGCAGAAGTACCTACAATAGACATTTGTTTAGCATCTTCCTTATAATAGCGATACAATAATGCACTATCTGTAGTTATGACTTGCTGATAAATCGGCACGCCTTCTGTCAATTCTTTTTTTATTAACCTATTTCCTACCGAGTCTAGCTCAGCCAAGCTGCTATAGGTTTCAAGTGGATTACGATCACTTTCCGTTACAGAGATAATGAAGAAGTCATCTGGAATATCGGTGTTCGTATTTTTAAAGTACCCTAGCTGGACTTGGTTCTGTTGCATCCCCGCTTTATCTTTGGAAGTAACTAAATATGCTGTTTCTTCTGCTACGGTGAAAGGCAGCTGATCTAGCCCGGCGCTATGCACGGCTTTTCGGATCTGCAGAGGTAAAGAAGATGGCACGTCGTCTTCTGCTTTCACTTTATAATAGGTAATATTCTCTCTTTCATTGAGCTGATCATATGGGAAAAAGTACTGACTGAATGTTAGGCCCTCCCCTTTTATAACGTTCGGTTGTTTTGAGCAACCAACCAACATTAGACCGAGCAACAACAACGCCCATAGCTTTGCAGTTCTCTTCATTTCTGTAATTCCTCCCCTTCTGTATATTCCTTTGCCAAATATTACTTGACATGAAAATCAAATATCAAATATGCTGCACGCCCTATTACCAAAATTGTAAGTAAACTGTTTACAATACACGGGAGCTGTTTTTTAATGATTATAGAAAATCTCCGAAGAATAGAACGGTATATGAGAAAAAATACTGTAAGCAGAACGAGATGAAACAATGGTAACCCGATACAATACATAAGCTTTGAACCTAAGCTAATATCGCCAGGCGGTCCGTCGGCAGCTGAAAAACGCACACTGCCAATCCAGAGTATTAACATCCATTGGAACCCATATGTCCAAACAATTGCTACTGCAATGTATAAGAGGTTTGCTATAAATTTCTTCATTTCGCCTCCACTTAAATGTGCTGCTCGTTATGTAGATATTGGCATGGTGCAGCGTTAAATGATTTCTATGGTCTGTTCGAATAAAAGAGTTCCGATGATGATCAGGAGGAATGGTACTTGCCATCCCCCAGGCGAATTCATTTCACCCCATCCACGCAGCCCACACAAAAAAGGTAAATAGAGAGATGGGAAGCGCAATGAATGCGCAAGCAATGATGCCCGTTATGAGATAGATCCTTTTGAGCTTTAGAAATTTCACTACGATGAATGGTTGAGCTAAGTACAATCCGATACTTAGGCAAGTGACGATAGTAATTGCAGTGGTTAAAGTAATATCAGGATAACGGTCATTGACGGCATAAGAAAGATCTTGGCCATTGATGCCTAAGAAAGTGGCAATTGACATCCCTAGTATGACAATGACAATCACGAAAGCATTATGTAGTATTACTTTCAATCTTTCATCACCTCATATGCAGTAGAATGGATGCGTGTTTTATTTCACAAGCGATCGACTGACGACGCCCACAATTAATTTAAAGGCGTTGCGCTTCTTTTTGCTTGTTTTCAATCCCTCTTTTGTATCAACGATAACGACCGTTTTACCAATCCATATTCGTACGTAGAAGGAGTGAAAAGAAATGGGACCTACTATTCCTTTTTCTTCAAACTCGGTTCCATCCGCTGACTCAGTCTCTGTCCTGACAAACCATCTATTGCCTATCCCGAACTCAATAAATTTCAAGCGATCAGCTCTTTTCTTGGATACCATTTAAAAAAGCATGTTGTTCTTCTATCAACCCTATTCCATCACCAAGAATCACGTGCTATCATAGACGAACACTTCAGAATGGCCGTTCTTTGCTTTTATCGTCTTCGGTCAACAGGACGACCAGCTTTTTCTGTTTTGTGGAAGGCCTGTACACTCACTATTGACAGCGAACATTGTGTTGCCGGGTTTGTTGAATTTTTTTACTATCCCTTCCTAATTCAAACTACGAACTCTCTATAAGGTAATCAAAGGTTGAGTGTACAAGTTTCTTTTCAGCATTCTCCAATGATTGATCTGTCCACTCTCATTCCTTACTTATTTCAGTATCATATGTCCAAATCTATATTTATGTAAAAGTTATATTCCTGCTCATTTTAAATCGCTGGATACAATTATTTCTAAAATAATATTTTCTTGGTACAGGTTCCTGCTATTATATATTACGTTTCAATTGTGTAGAATGTTTCACTAATAACTCAGAACCAGAAGCTGCATGGGAAAAAGCATGAACTGATTGCTCTTTCTCTCAGGTTTCGTATGTAATGAAAAGCAATAATAATTACTGTTCTCAAAGTTCACGATAAAACTGCATCTTCGATGAAGGGACCTTCCAAAAAAGCGAAAAACCTCCTCATAAAAAATCAACATAAAGAAAGCCGAGTTTCCCGAGCTAGGGAAATCTTCGGCTATTCTCTGTATTGGATAAGAGAGCGCAATGAATGTTATATTGTTATTTTTTTCAATCACAAGATTAATTTTATGTTGCTTCGGTTAGAAATCCGGTAATCTATGCACTAAGGGAGTCAACCATTATATTTTAAAGCACTTGCACGTTGAAATGGGTCTGGCAGACCTCGTTCTCGTAGTCCATATCGTTTTCGAAAGTATAGTGCTCTTGCCTCGCCATTTATTTACCCTTATGCGCTCCCCATTTAGCCCTTCCCACCAGATGTTTGGAATCTTATTCTGTCCTTAGTTGTCGGAATTCCATTATTCACCTTTCTCCATACGCCATCTTTAAATACTTCGTATTGTTCAAAAGCTATAGGCAATCCGTTAGCGGTAGCTATGTCACTACTATCCATCAGTTGAAAATGCAAATGTGGAGCAAAGGAGTTGCCTGAATGGCCAACTCTACCTATCACTTCCCCTTTTTTAACTCGCTGACCAACTGAAACCTGAATGGACCCTGTTTGAAGGTGGACGAATCCGGCATATACATTGTCGGCACATTTTATAATGATGTAGTTGCCAGCAATTGATTGTATGTCGTCTTTTTTCAGATCAAACGAATGAGCATTTTTATAAGCGTTAGACATATCTGAAAGCAAATTCGTTTTTCTTCGTTCTTTATAGCCGTCCTCTGCTTGCACAATGACCCCGTCGCAGGGAGCATATATTTCTTGCCCCCAACAATAGTATTTATCTAGAGGAACCCCAAAAAGTAGATACTGTGCTGGACTAACGCGATAGGCGGGCCAGCCCTTTCTTTCCCAATCCACTTGTATAAAGTCATAAGCATACCTTAAACCAAATTTGTTTGTACCGTGACTCGGAACTTTTGTCCCTGGCGTGTTAGGAGAGTGCCATTCCCCTCTTAATGGAAACTCTACGATTATTGGCTCACGCGAATCAATCATCTCCTATCCCTCCTCCGTCGATTCTTTACCTGCAAGATTGAAAATAACAGCGCTACAAGGGCTATTCCCAGTACGTAACTAATGCGTACAAGCATATGTTTTTCCCCAACCGTTACTCATTGCTTTGCGTATAAAATACGTTTCTAAGTTCAACAAAATATCCATCAAGTTTTTCAACAACGAGTTCATAATTCAAATCCGGAGATTCTGAATTTCTAATATCCTCTATTATTTCATTCGTAAACCCAATAGCAGACCATAATATAAACTGCTTGCACTTATCTATGTCCAGCTCCTTTCTAAACTTAGTTTCATCTATTTCATCAAATAATTTAGGACAACAGCTTGCATGTTCTTTGCGCGATCTATTTTCGAGTTCCTCATTAATCTCGTTGGAATTAGTTGTTCGTGAAAGTTTATGAAACTCTAAAATCCAAGGGTACTTTTCCGATAATTTAATTTGCAAAAGATAGGATTGACGCAATCTACTAAAAATATCCTTTTCATCATAATTCATCAAAGAAAAGTATTCCATTTTAATCAAGTCAGAGAAGTAATCATACACAACGAGAAAAAGCTCCTGCTTGCTGCTCACGTAGTGAAACATAAGGGCTTTAGATATTCCGGCTTCTTTTGCTATTACATTTGTTGAAGCGTTGTCATATCCCTGGGATGAGAATTCTTTTAACGCTGCATTTAGAATTGCGTTCCTTCTTTCGGAGTCTATATCAAATAATTTAGTCAACGTCCGTCACTCCTTAATAGGAAATGTGATTAACCTACTAGGTCAACATCATTATAGGATTCTTTACCTGAAAGGTCAATGAATGTGTGAGGTTAACAAGAATTAAACATCTATATAATGAAGATAGAAGGGAATAAATTGGTTTAATCCATCAGACGATTAAATGACGCAGCAGAATTTAGATATTTCTGCATACTTTTTATCCTCACCGTAGAGAAACTCGGTTTTCAGATGTATAATTTTGCTCAGCATATGTTTACCGCTTTTTGTTGGCAGGACTCTAACAAACGAGGAAGTTTAGTTGAAGCGCAGTTTTTAGGGGGGATAAGTTGATAAGCAAAAACTGATTTACAGTATACTGTTCGAAATAAACAATGGTAGCATACCGAAGCCTATGGATTACAATTTGGAATTGTTTATGTGGGCTGAAATTATGGAAGTTATCGATGATTTAGGATAGATAAAATGAATTTCTATCTATTACTATGGTGATGATGAGTGGTTTGATGAAACAGTTCGCTCGGTGGAATTCAACTCGCCAGAGCTTACGAATGCAGGAATAGAATACTTGAAAGAACACATCGCCTGGAAGAAAATATATAGTGGCATTGCCAATGTGAACGAATGGCTTGAAATTTTAATGTCTGTTCTTTAACTAAATGAGGCATTAGTTCTAAAGTAAATAATACAATCAAATACAACTTCCATGAAACTGGTAGCTATACTTTTCTTTTATCTAAGCAACCTTTCACATAAAAACTGAAAGGCTAAAGTAGATAATGCCTTTCAGTTTTTCGCTGTCTGTTGAGTTTGATCAGTCATTCATCTCAACTTGTTTGCATGTCTCCTATCGAGCTTTTTGCATCTGAAACGTCTTTACATATCCGATCGCCAATACAAGCATGACGGTATAGAGAGTCACGCTGCCCATCGAGAAGAAAGCCGGTAATTTGTAATGGATTGGAGACAAACCACTATGAACATTGTAATGCCAAGCTGCTCCTGCAAATACAGAGTAAATAGTGAATAACGCAAATCCGAATAACAACAGAGCGCATATAGCCTTCTTGTGAAATGCAATTAACATTACATTCCACTTAAAAAGGATAAGAAATGATTTTCCTGCAAACTGTTTTTTTTGGCTGCTCTCTTTTTGAGCAAGGAACTAAAAAGAAGACCAGAAGTCCAGTGTAAACTAGCAACAGGACGAATAGCACTGAAAGGTCCATGCGATAACTCCTTATCTTTCTTTTTGGGAATACTGCTTTATTTTCTCCAAGTATTTTTACATAAATTCGTAACTGTTAAGTGTACAATTCCGCTTTCATTCAGTGTCACTTCTTCCGCTTCGTACGCACTTGTTGGAAAGATGTAAAAACCAAAAGCATCCCCATTTCTATAGTTGAGACCTCCTATTCCATATACACTGCTATCAAATGAATGTCCTTTATATTCCGCTGCCATCTTTGCAGACATTTCATAAGTGAAGCTATCCACATCAAGTTTTGCATGGTGAATACCCGAAATTAATGAAGCCTCGTTTAAAGAGTACTCCCCAACAGATCTAAACATAATTCGATAGCCGCCGGTATTTATATCTCCACTCTTGTCAACATTCGAAACGTATATTTTGTGGGTGCCATCGTTATATAACTCTTTTCCAATATTGTTCTGTAAATTGGCAAGATCAATTGCAATAGAATAATCTTCGTTCAAGATATGACCAGACCATTTGGCGTTCTCCGTAGAATACACGATCCCCTTTATCCATAAGCCAATCCAACCTGTTGACCAAAGAACTGCTAACAAAGTGCCAAGGATTAGAAAAGGGATGTAAATACACTTTGTTTTGTTATGCAACCCGATCCTCGAGAATATTCTCTCCACCTCCCATAATCGAGACTTTAGGCTAGCGTTACCTTGATTTTGAGCATTCAATAAACTTCTTCATACTATCCGGTTCTTGTTTTAACAACTTGGAAAGAAACACGAGTTGCGGGAAAGGCTCTAAAACCAAGTCTTTATCAAAATCCTCGTTGATGTTTGCTAATCCTTTTCTTGCTAAAAATTCATTAAAGGTTACCTGTCTACTACAAATCAGCTCAACATCTGCTAGGGATAAGAATATGAGACCTTTTGACTCAGAGGAAGGTTTAGGCTCGTTATCTGTAAGAGCTAAGTACATGACTGTAAACAATTCGTCTTTATTTCCTTTAATAAGAATCGGTTTGATATTGTCATTCAATGTCAGCTTGATTGGTTTTCCCACCCAACTATCTAGGTAGTATGTGACAAGAGAATCTATCGGCTTGACCGTGATGGCTGCCTCCTCTTTCACCTCTCGAATCGCTGTATCTAGAGGATATTCATTTTGCTCCCTATGTCCGCCTAATCGGACAATCCCCAGCTTTTTCCCACTTGGAGTTGGCCCTACTTGAAAAACAAAAAATCCATTATATAATACATACGCTCCAGCTGTCCTGACATTCTCCATTATATGTTTTATATGGATCAGCCCTTTCTGATAAATGGAAACACGAGATGAGTACCCTTATCAACCGCAATATGACTCGCCAACATTTTCCTTTTCTATTATATCGGAATAATATTATATTTGTAAGTATCATTCGTTTATAATTGGGCCGGCATTTGTACGGTTCCTATTGGATAGACAGCGGTAAATGCAAAATAAAGATACGCATCTTCCTTTATTGGGAACCACTTTTCTTGTTTTCCGGCACTTGAATAGGTTTATTGCAATTTCATATACCAAGCCTTTCTGTTCCATCTTCCAAACATCGGTTTGACAATTAGACTACTCATCCTTTGACAGTTGCGTTCGCATCGCTTCCACCTCGACTCGCAAATTCTTAATTTCCGCTTTTAATTTTGATAGCTCACTCAGCGTGAAAGAAAGTAAACTGATCAAAGCCATGACTATAATAAATGTGAAGATTGTCATCATGAATCCCTCCTGAAACCCCCATTTCCTTTCTCAACAGCCTATTTTACATGCTTCACTTTGAAGCATGGGACTTCATTTATCTGCTTTCATTTTTAGTATCAATTCCCCTCGTCGCTCGGTCTGGCCACGTCACTTATTACGACCGCATCCCAACAAATTATAGTCGTACTATCCCTAACATCATGTTCTTGGATTGTATTCAACAGCTCCATGACACCTGACTGTACGGGACAATTTTTCATTACAGTATAAATGCTCTCTGGCTTAAGGAAAGGTGCTTTGGGACATTCCACCAACCCATCTGTTGTCAACAGAATACGGTTTGTACCTTTTCGCAGTTCCCTTACCCCCCGGCTATAGCAAGGAACTAATTGTTCGAATGTATTCACTCGGCCGACCCATTCGTAAAATTGCCTCTGGTTCAGTTGATACTGTCCAAGTTTGGCCAGATCCGTGTGAAATAGGAAAGAAAGGCAGTCTCCAATTGAAAACCACCAGACATACTTATCTTTTCTCACGACAATTAGGCAAGCGGTTTCCCCTTCGACCTTCTGACAGTCTGCAACGAACGTCTCTTCTTGAAATACCTGAGGGATTGCTTGATCGAGAGCTCTGAAACTTTCTTTCGTTGGCATGGACAATATATCTCGGATTTTCGTTTTGTTCTTTACGATTTGGGTTATGACCAATTCGGCACTTTCAGCTGACTTGTGCGCATCCAGCAATACCGCAAATTCCCACTCTCTCGTTTCATTTGTCCAAATCAAACAACCGTCTTCATTCTTATATTGGCCAGCACTCGAATTACCGCCGAAACGTCCTAACGATATGTGGCCAATACGTTCAATTGAAATGGTATCTACAAAGGTTGCTTGACTCCCTACCCAACTGAATTCCAAAATCCCCATATCAAGTCTCCTCCAAATATGCTAGTAAACGGGTACAGAACTCGACAACCTCACGATTTTCTTCGAACGGAGCATGTTCCCAATCATACACTTCGAACGGTCCCCAATGTTCCTTTGGTGTATGAGGATAGCGAGCTATCATGTGCATATGGAGATGCGAAACGGCATCCCCCGCCACAATCGCATAAACATGCTCTGCATGTTCCAGCCTGTTGACAAACGCTTTCATACGTTGTTGAGTCCCGCAGGACGCGGCGATCTTAGGTTGCCCTTCCTTCGCTCGTCCTCTCATGAACTTCAAGTTCTATTCGAGTCTTCGCTCGCCTTCGTAGGCCTGCTTGGATGCAGGTCTGCAGTTGTTGCGACAGGACGTCGCGCTCTTAAACTGCCTTCTTTTACTGACAAGCGTTTTCAAGCGCCAGGCTGAAGTGTGTGCCAATTAGTTGAAATAAGCAACTATAATTCTTTCAGAGCTTTACTCACCTTCGCCATCATTATTCCAAAACCACTTGCTTCATCCATCGTCATGCCGGCAAGTGAAGGCACAGTTTTTTTAGATCGATAATCAGATGGCCTAAATAGTTTGGTTTTTCATTCCGATCCATATGACCAACATACATAAAGTCGTCTTCGTAGATCATGACTCCAGCTGTCTCCACAATGCCTGCGTGTTTGTCACAAAAAAACAATTCCTCATGTGTACAGTCCCACTTTTGATTGGCAACTAAAAAAATCCTATTGTCTACGTTAGAGACAATAAGATGATTCTCGTGGTACCACTCTTCTTGCTCCGGTCGTTGGGATCGGAACTTCTTTGGACTTGATGACGGGAGTTATCCGTATAGATTTACATATCAATCTATCCATTCCCAGGCGAGTTCAAGATTGTATGGATTGCCTTGCACCCACCGGTAACTCTCTTCGCCATAATATGTCTCTACAATTCCTAATTAAAGTGTTTTCATTATTCATTTTTTCCATTCTATTCCTCACCAACTAAATTGTCAATATTTCCAGCTGAAACCTATTTAACTTTTTGCCATTGTTAGCTAAAAACTCACAGTTATTTAGCAGTTTAGTGATTCACCGAACTATTTTGCTAGTTGGGTGCTTTCTATCGTGTAAGTGAATCTTACAATATATTCCTCATTCATTCTGGCTCGTTTGCAGGACTAAAGCGAATAGAGTTGTAACAGTTTCTCTCTTGATAGTTTATTCGGATCACTCATGTCAACAAAATAGGGCAACTGCCATTTTTGAGTTTGCATCGCTTGTTTACTCGTCGGATGATCCCAGCTGGAATACACTCTTATGGCCATTTTCCCTTTTGTTGAACTGGACTTCAGGATATTCTGTTCGAACAGAATATTTTTTGGAAAAACAAATTGCCCAAACTCACCATTCTCCTTAAAAGTAGTGATAACTAATAAATCAGGGGATTTCTCATATGTAAAGGGTTGGTTTTTATTCTGTTCATCTTTTTCCCAAAACGCAACAAACTGCCCTACTTTGTTGGGTGTTCTATTTGCCACTCTGAAACGAACTGTTTTCGAGGATAAAAGAAAGGTTCCGGCACCATACTTAGCATTTTGCTTTTCTTCTTGCACCATCTTAATAGTTAAGCCATTCGGCTTGTAAATCATTGTATTGACAATATGTAATGCTGAATGAAAATCGGTCATTCTGTCATCCCTCACTTTCAACAATCAAATATATTAGGACCGGCATACGGATGGCAAAAAATAGAGACATATCCCCACCAGGACGGTTTCATTCCTATCGCCTCTAAACAATACACTACATGTAAAGTTTTAGAGCCGGTATGTCTTGCCAAACGACGTAAAAAAGTCTTGAAACACCGGGTTTCCCAGTTTTTTCGTCATCACAATTAACTTGACGGGATTGTTGGATGCATACGTTTCGAGAACAGTGACAGCTCCAGAACGGATTTCTTCTTTAATTCGGCCCGTTCCCATGATTCCAAGATATTGATGATGGAGAACAGCATTTTTTACGCCTTCATCGCTGTTGCATTGGATGGTATTTGAAAAATTCGTGCCTTTTTTAAGGATTTCAAACTTAATAAACGGAGCGTTATGATCAACGAGTACTGGATATTTCGCCAAATACTCCTCCGTCCGGGAAGGGTCATCCGCTACTTCACTTGAAGCGAAGAGCACCAAGTCGTCGTAGTCGATAGTATGGTGAGAGATGTCTGCATTCAGCGGCCTTCCGCTAACAATCGCAAAATCTGCCTCATCCTGCATCACTGCCTTCAGCGAATCATCACTGCTGTTAATCGCTTGTACATCAATCAACACATTGGAGTTCCTTTTTTGAAAGCTTCTTATGTAAGGAAGAAAAAAACGATCACAATATTCGTCTAATCCACAAACACGTATTGTTTGTTTTTCCCCTTTTAGATCTTCCATCCCCATTTGCAGGATGAATAGCTCATTGAGGATATTTTTTGAATGCTCATATAGAAACTCCCCTGCTTTTGTTAATCTTCTGCGATTATCCACTTTCTCAAATAGCGGCAAACCGATTTCCTCCTCCAATTGCTGGAGATGTTTTGTTACCGTCGGTTGTGAATAATTCAGACGCATAGCAGCCTGTATGAGATTTTGTTCTTCTACTACGATTTGAAACGTCTGAAAATGCCTAATTTCCACGAGGTCTCCACCTGTCCTTTTTCTTTCTCAAGCCCGATTAATTCAGGCTTCGTTGCATCACCCTATATATTATAACCTAACATATTCGGAATCATAATATGGAGTATTCCTATTTCGAATATCACTGACTTAAAATAACGCTAAAATGAAAGCGTTGACAAATCTATTTTCAGAATTCAATTAATTGGGGGTCTATTTGAAAGCTTGGTAAAGGACACCATTTTGATTCGGAGGAAGGGATAGTTCAGTTCATAGCTGCATGAAAAAACAAATGACAAGGGAGTGTTACAGATGAGCATGGCCAAACCATTAAAGACAACAGAGAGCGAAGAAAAGCAACCTAAGAAAAAAGGTGGATTAAGTGCTTACGTTCTAATGTTTTTTATCATTGCTGCCATTACTGTGTTAACCTATATAGTTCCTGCGGGCCATTACGAAAGATTTGAAGAAAATGGGCGCACATTAATCGACCCTTCAAAATTCGAATTCATCGATAAAACACCTGTCGGGTTGTTGGAAATGTTCAATGCATTTCACCAAGGCATGGTGAACGCAGCCCCCATCATCTTGTTTGTTTTGCTTATTGGAGGCGCGCTTGGCATTATGCAAGCGACGGGTTCCATTGATGCATTGATTCGATTTACCGCTCAAAAGTTCGGTGCCCGGAAAAAGTTAATCATCCCAGTGATGGTGCTCATTTTTTCATTGCTCGGTACGCTCATAGGAGCAGCTGAAGACACATTGGTCTATATCACGATCGTCGTCCCAATGGCTATCGCGCTCGGCTTTGACGCATTGACAGGTCTTGCGATTGTTGTACTTGGGATGCTGGGAGCCGGTTTTACATCCGGGATTACCAATCCATTTACGATTGGAGTTGCCCAAACCGTCGCAGAACTTCCTATGTATTCTGGAATTGGCCTGCGGATCGCCATTTACGTGATCTTTTATATTTTAACGGTTCTTTTCATCCTGCGGCATGTCAATAGAATTGAAAAAAATCCAGAATTGGCCGAGTACGGCAGATTTAATCCGAATGAAAGCATAACATTTGATAACAATTACAAATTAAGTAAAAGACATGCCATTTCTTTACTAGTTTTCTTAGGTTGTTTTATTGCCTTGATCTATGGAGTCATCAGTTTAGGATGGTATATCGGTGAAATTGTTGGAATCTTCTTGTTAGGTGCTATTATCATGGGAATCATCGGGAAGCTTTCCGGGAATGACATGACCGACGCCTTTATTAAAGGTTGTGCCGAAATGATTCCAGGCGCCATGATCATAGGGGTTGCTAGTACCATTCTTGTTGTTCTAACAGCGGGCGGCCTATTGGATACCATTTTATACGTAACATCAGGAATGCTGGAAGGCCTGCCTCCGAGTGTCACTGCAGTGGGTATGGGTGCTGTTAACTTCTTCATTCATTTTATTGTTCCATCTGGAAGCGGACATGCCTCGCTGGTCATGCCGATTATGTCTCCACTCGCAGATCTAGTCGGTGTCACGAGACAAACAGCGGCGTTTGCGACAGTAATGGGCGGCGGCGTATCCAACTTGATTATTCCGACTGGCGGCTTGCTCCTTGCTGCTCTAGGCATGATGGGTATCCCGTATTCCAAATGGGTGAAATGGGTACTGCCTTATGTTCTTATCCAAGTGGCAGTAGTTCTGATTTTCCTATTAATTGCGCAAGCCACGAATTACGGCCCGTTTTAATAGCAGAGAGAGTAAAGAAACTTTCAGTGGAGGGCAACTCCTCCACTGCATAAATATTTTGTAGAGGTGATGGAAATGGACTTTCGTGAAGCGTTAACAAAAGTGATTGAAGAAAAACGGGATAAGCTGATTTCCGTTAGCGACCGAATTTGGGAATACGCTGAAACGGGTTTTGTTGAGTTTCAATCAGCCGAGTTGCTATGTAAAGCGTTGGAAGAAGAAGGTTTCGCAGTCGAGAAAGGAGTTGGCGGCATCGAGACCGCCTTTGTCGGCAGCTATGGAACAGGAAATCCAGTCATTGCTGTATTAGGCGAGTTCGATGCGTTATCCGGACTCAGCCAAGCCGGCGGAGAAACAGCATATAATCCAGTAACAGCAGGCGGCAACGGACATGGCTGCGGACATAACCTGCTCGGCACAGGCGCATTAGCTGCTGCCATCGCCATCCGTCAATATTTGGAAGAAAATAACTTGGAAGGGACCGTCCGTTACTATGGATGCCCTGGCGAAGAAATTGGCAGCGGAAAAACTTTCATGGTACGAGCGGGTCTATTTGACGATGTCGATTTTGCGGTTTGCTGGCATCCATGGTCCCGGCATGCCGTATGGTCGATGTCTTCCCTCGCCTGCTACGAAGTTTCCTATCGATTCAAAGGAAGAAGTGCGCATGCGGCGGACAGCCCCCATCTTGGAAGAAGCGCGCTCGATGCAGTCGAATTAATGAATGTAGGCGTCAACTATTTGCGAGAACACGTCATTCCAGAGGCGCGCATCCATTATGCCATTACCAATACAGGCGGTTTTTCACCAAATGTAGTCCAAGAAAAAGCGGATGTCCTGTATTTCATCCGTGCCCCGCGTGTAGCCCAAGCAGAAGAAATCTATCAACGAGTCTGTGATATTGCAAGAGGTGCCGCCTTAATGACCGGCACAGAAGTAGAAATCGATTTTGCTTCCGCAGCTTCTGATATCCTGCCAAACAACACGTTGGAAGAAGTCATGTACCATAACTTTGTCGCCTTAGGGGTTCCAAAGTACGATGAAAAGGATTTACAGTTTGCAAAAGACATCCGGGCAACCCTATCAGAAGCGGATAAAAGAAAAGACGTCCAAGTCAATAAAGAGCTGCAAGGGAAGGATTTAGCGGACGTTATTGATCCGTTCATTCCATCCAACGGCATATTGCCAGGCACCAGCGATGTCGGCGACGTTAGCTGGGTTGTTCCAACAGTACAAGCATTGGTCGGTTGTGAACCGATTGGAACACCGCTTCATACGTGGCAGGTTGTATCTACCGGGAAAACATCAGTAGCCCATAAAGGGATGCTTCATGCTGGAAAGGTCATGGCCGCAACGGCAATCGAAGTTCTGCACAACCCCGACCTGCTGGAAAAAGCAAAAGCGGAATTGGTCGAACAGCGGAATGGCGAAGAATACGTATGCCCAATCCCTCCAGAGATCAAAAAGTATAAAATTCAAACGGTATAAAAGAGAAGTCGCATAGTAAAAGCCTAATTCCCCATTTTTAAGGGAATAGGCTTTTTTACTTTCACAGATGATCTGTTGCATTTGGTGAAAGAGAAACGCTAGTCTTTCATCTCCAATTCAATTTTGAATTATCATAAGACAGGCAGAACAAAATCTTCCTTATCTCATGATCGCATAAAAAACGTACCAGATGTATGATGCGCGCCCTACTTTAGTAACTAACCAGGACTCCTATGTGTCTCTTACTTTTCACTAGGCTTCTTTCTTTTTCCACATTAAAAAGTTATAAACAATTGTGCCTATAAATGTTATCAGAAAAAACAAAATCAATATAGTAATTTCGATCATACTCCAATCTGTCATTCTAAACATGACAAAAAAGAGTAAAATTAAAATCGGAAGATTGATGAAAGTTCGAATCAATTTTCTTCTATACGATAATTTAAAATAAATCAACTCAAAACCTTTATCAACTTTTGGCTTCTCCTTGTAAATTTTTGAATAAATCAATGATGCTGTTAAACCTATAGTTACAATTGGTAAAACAAGATATAACATGTATTGCCACCTCTCATGTTACTATGTTTATTTACTCGAATGCAAAAGTAAAGAAGTATTCGACATCTCCATCTCTTTATTAAGCAAATATAAAATAATATCGCTTACCATCGTCGGACATTGATGCCGGCTAGTTTGCAACAGTGGGCTTTCACCCTCCCATTTCACTCAACGACATACCGCCGAAATCGAAGGTAGCATAAAACAGTCACCAAGAGACCCACTGTACATAACAAAATGAGCCCATTCGTTACGTTGATTGCCTCGTTAAAATGAAAGACTGCAAATTCCCCGTTAATCACTTTGTGTAAGTCTACATAGGTAAACGGATTAAACGGCGACTTCGGCAAAACAGTCATGCCAAAAAATGTACCTATGAGCAAAATTGCTGCATTCACACTCGGGTTCTTAAAAAAGAGCGAGAGAAGAAAATAGACGGAGAACATCAAAAATATCAGAGCAAATGTTAACACCAAAACAATCCCTAGGTATTTCCCTAGCGTAATAAAATGGAATTCATCCGTCCATTCGTTTAAAATGGTAGATTTCAACATTCCAAGAAGGCTTTCGGCCGGTCCGTCATACATCAGTACGGGGATTTGTAAGCTGCCGAGACCTGTTGTAACGAGACTTGCGAAAAGCGGCAGACAAAAAATGAAGAAAACAAATAGAATTGTGAACAGCAGGCCGCTGCAAAACTTAGCTAAAAATAGGCTATGCCTTTTCAAAGGTAGGACAGCATACAGGTTCAACCCTTTTCTCTTCTTGGTCGCTTCGGCGGATATATTATTTCCAAAGACAAAGCAACCAATCAAAATGACAAATGGAATAACAAACGACGGAATGATTTGATATAAAAAGTGAAACCCCTGCATTCCATAACGTTTCGTCGACTCCTCCCAAAATTCCAACGCTTCTCCTGTAAATTTATCATAGGCAGTTGGGTGGTAATATAAAAAAGTATTCGCTTGTACAAGAGGCTTAACCCCTGTTTCCGCCAACAATCTATGTTCTTCTGCGGATGCCCTTACCGTAAACAATGAGATAGGCTGATGATCCAGCCAATAGGCCGAGGGACTATTCTGACTCTTGGAAATAGCTACAGTTTTATCTAAATATTCATACTGCTTTTGTGCGATGGCCGCCCAATTATTTGCATGAATGTTCTCCCAATCAAAACGTTTCTCTTCTAACATATTTTTATAGATACCAATCGTACGCTGTAACTCCAGAGCTCTTGCACTATCGCCGGCTTTTTCGGCCTCTTCAAGCTCTAGCTGATCTTCCGCAATTTTTTTTGGATATTCGATCTGACTATTTTCCAAATCGAGGATCCGCCATTTTTGAAAGCGGTCTGCAACAGAATAGTTAAAGACATAATATCCCAACATTGCCACAACAGAAAGGATTATGGTAATTAAAACCGATCTCTTTTTGGTCATTTTCTTACATTCAAAAAGAAAATATTTCATCTCATATCCCTCTCTTTCGGTTAATCATCATTGCAGCCCCTATCATGAGCAATAGTGCTAGGAATAGTACTGCTATGCCGAATGGGAAATACTGGGGAGTACGTAAAATGGCTTGGTCTACCATTTGATAAGTGAATGGATTATAAAGACTTTGAAAGCCGTAGCTATCCAAGAGCCATCCACCTGCCATAATGAAGAGAAATGCAGAGAACGTGATGATTGTATTACGGAATGCATACGCTAACAATAGAAACAAGCTAACCGAGAAAACCATAAAGCTCATACTGTATAAGACAGCTTCTATTAAATACTTTCCGGAACTAATAAATGTATCTTGACTTGTAAAAATAGGGTATAGGAAAATATTGCCTTTCGACGTACCCAAAAGTTCACCCAATCCATATGAAGTGCCAAAAATAATTGCCAGCCAGAGAATGCCGCCCCCAACAATGGTAGTAAACTTAATAAACATGTAATGGATTCTCGTCATCGGCAAGGTCAATACTTGACGGATTGAATGATCATCAAATTCTTTTGTCACAATGAGTCCTAAAACAAACAACAGCATCACAAAACCGACTGGATTCATGACTAACGACACCACTTTTTTCATAAAAATCGACGTTTGAATCGATAAATTAAAATCTTCCTTTGGCAAATTTCTCTTTAACAGTTCCTCATTTAGTTTCATTGTCTTAATCATATCAATGCTACCTACACCGAAAAACGTTCCATCAAATCGAGTGTATTCAAAAGCAGATTCATAGACTTCGATTTCAGTCTGTAATTCGCCTCGCCAGTCCCGGTTATGAATCGTCGTGATTAAGTCTTGCAGTTTTGTGGAAAGCTCCTGTCCAAAGTGCAATTGAGCTTTAAGACTTGAAGATCGGCCTTTTTTCAGCTCTTCCTCAGCATAAATAAGCTGCTGGTTCAAATCTTTTCTCAACTCTGTAAAGTACTCAATCTTCTTTAATTCAATTTGCCCTTGCGACATATGGTTAAAAAAAAACAAACCAAAAACAAAGACACATGTCAGCTGTAAAAAAACCGGAAACACTTTAAGACGATTGATCTTTTTCCATTCAAACAGGATTTTTTTCATACTGTGCTCCTGAGAAGATTTCTTTGTAGATTTTCTCTGAACCTATTTTTTCTTTTTGTATGTCGAAAATTTGAACCCCTTCCGTCTTGATAAGATCAATCACCCGATCCAGCTGGTCACTTTCCAATTTTAGCTGAAGTCTCAGGGAGTCCTGTTTGACCTCATAGCCATGTTCTATTAATAAGCGTTTCAGAATTTCATAATCCGAAAGTACAAAGTTATAGTATGTTTCCTCAAATTGATTCATATCAACTACGGTCAGCTTCCCATCCTTCAAGAACAAAATCTGTTTGGTGACACGATCAATTTCCGCCAGATTATGGGAGGACAACAGGATACTCGTACCATTTTCAGCAAGTTTCAATAAAATTCCCCTCATTAAAATGGCGCTCGACGGGTCCAAACCATTTAATGGCTCATCCAGCAGCAGCAGCTTCGGTTCATTAATGAGTGACATGGCAAGGAGCAAATGCTGTTTCATCCCTAAAGAATAATTTCCGACCGTCTTCTTTAAATAGCCTTCCATGCCTACATATTCGGCCACTTCTTTAATCTTGTCTTTATGAATCTTCTGTACATCACAAATATATTTCAGATGGTCATGTCCTGTTAAGTAATCAAACAATACCGTATTATCTTGAAGAAATGCGACCTCCTTAAAAACGGATGAATCTTTATTGGGCTTTCCGACCAATTCAACAGTCCCCGAAGTCGTCGGAAGTATGTTCGTAATAACATTTAGAAATGTTGTTTTTCCTACCCCGTTCGGACCGACGAGCGCCCAAATACCTGGTGAATCAATGGTCAATGTAATGTTATCAAGCACTTTATGACTCTTATAGACTTTCGTTAAGTTCTGAACAGCTAATACTGCCATTTACTTCCCCTCTTTCTATAAAAGTTTGTCTATTCAGTAAGTCCATCCTAACACAAAATCAGCGTACTTTGGGAAAATAATGTAAATTGTTTTACAATCATGAGGGAATGGCAGCTAGTTGGTGGATAAATGATTTTTGCCACTACAGTAACATGCTGTGGGGTATGTGTAAGACGATGTTGATTTTCTTTTCGTGGGCGTTTAAGAATTGAGATTTTCAGCAGTTTAGTAGTGGGTTGGATATATTGATTAGGATGTTACGATAACAACAAAAAAGGAGTGGCAAATGCAACTCTCCTGCCACTCCAGTATGTTTCACTTCGTTATAATAAAGACACCGCCACAATGAGAGATAGGATGAAATTCGCATTGATGTGGTAGTGAAACCATGATCTCATCGTGCACAAAATAAAATTCATCCTCATCCCAATGTGCGATGTTGTCCTGCCTGCATTTCTTCAACTGTTCACGCGTTGAAAAAGAAATATCGCCAATCAATAACTTTCCATCCCTTTCAAGAAGGGATACGAGTTCTGTAATAAACGCTATTTTTTCTTCATCCGTCAAGTGATGTAATGTGTATGTGCTTATAATAGAATCATACGTGTTCTCTATAATCTCGGGGGGCAAGCCTTTTGAAATATCCCATTCGAACAAGTTGGCATTGGGCATTTTGGCTTGAGCAATGGAAATCATTTTTTCTGAGAAATCAATTCCATCAATTCGGTGCCCATTTGAATATAATTTACTTGTTAATACACCTGTGCCAAACCCAATATCTAATACTTTAGAATTGTCCTTTTGCATGACTTCGTTAAAGATCATATTGAGTATTTTCTTATATCCAGCAAAAGGATATAAATCATTGTCCTCACTCACTTGAACTGTTTGATCATAATTGTCAGCCCATAAATTGAACCCTACATGATTTAACATGAATGCTCCTCCAATACTTATCAACTTTACGAGCATTCAATAAAATGACTCATGAATTACTCGTACTCCACCCTAGCAAAATGATTTTTCTCCAGTACACTATTCTTATTTTTCACTTAAATCACACCTTTCTCTACGACAACCTTACTACAAATCCGCGGTTAATTGAAGACACAAATAAAATAATGAATCAACAATACTTGTTCGATCAAAACGCAGCGAGCTGCTAACAATGCTCCTGTCATTTCCATTGGTCATATACCCAACTCACATTGTACTTGTACAGCTTAGATGGCCTGTACGCACCTGTTTTGATTTCCTTTCCTGTATCTACCACCATTTCTTCTACATGGCGACGGAACTGGACTTTGTTTAACTCCCTTCCTAAAATTACTTCATACACTTGTTGCAAATCCGGCAGCGTAAACTCATCCCCAACCAAATTGAACACGATATTTGTATAGTTCACTTTTCCTCGCAATCGCTCCAGGGAGTATAAAATAATTTCAGCATGGTCAAATGCAATGCCTTGCCTTTCGACAATAGTCATAGTTGTTGTAGTATTGGCTTTTTGCGTCTCTGTGACTTTCTCTACTATTGCGGATACAGTGGTGTTCCCGGAAATCAGCTCAAGTTTTATTTTTTCTGTCCGTCTCATACTCTCCCCGATGAGTTCGTCATGGAGTTCGACAACCTGGTCCTTTACCGTAAACCATGTTACCTCCTCTGCATCGTCCCCTGCTTGCAGAGGAGGGAGCTTCTCCTGATCAACCAGCGCCAAATAGCTGACACTGACAATCCTCATGCGAGGGTCACGGTCTACGGCACTCCAAGTGTAGAGTTGTTCCGCATAGACTCCATCCACACCTGTCTCCTCTTTCAACTCTCTTTGTACGGCTGTATCGAGGTCCTCGTCAATCCCCATGAATCCACCGGCTAATGCCCAGTCTCCCTTATATGGATGCCCCCCGCGCCTGATGAGCAGTAGCTGCAATTTCTTCTCTGCCTTTTTTCTCTTATCAGTCAGCTTCTCCGTCGCTACTGTAAAAATAGCCATGTCCGTTGTGATCGACGGTTTTTCATATTTGTCCTTCTCTGTCTTCTGATATTGCTCGATAAATTCCGTTTCACTGAGATTTTGCAGGTCCAGTTCTTCCATAGCTATATTCTCCTTTCAGAATATCAACTTAGTTGCATCTTAATACTATCTTCGATTTTAGACAAGGAGATTCCTGTCTTATTGAAATAAAAAAAGGGGTTGCTGAGAACCCCTCTACCTAGTAATAAGCTTCGTAATATGCTCAATCGCCCGATCCAACCGTTCTTCATAATTGCCATTTACCGTCACATACTCAATTCCCCGTTCTAGAAACATTTTCTTGAGCAACTCATTTGTCTCTTTCCTCACCTCCGGATCGCTGAACGTCCGGTATCCATCCGCTACCCACTGCACATCAGGCTCCAAAAATATATACAAGTCATAATCTTGCGACAGAATAACACCCTCGATAAATTCCAGCTCCCGGCCAAAATATACCTTCGCGTAATACTGGGATACGACGGCCTCACTATCGATAAACAACAGTTTGTTGGCCTTTTTGATCTTTTGGTACTCCATATGTTTATGACCAAAAACAATTTCCTTGTAATGTTCTTCTGTCAGCAATGAGCTGCCGTCCCCGATTTCCTCACTTACCGTACGGCCATATTCCTCCACATATTCGGTACCGAATAGTTGAGAAAGGTTCCGTGTTAACGTCGACTTCCCGCATGATTCAACTCCAACTATCGCAACCTTTTTTGTATAATAAGGTTTTGCCGCTTCCGGAATCATATCCCAGTTAGCAAAGACTCCTTCGTTGCGGATTTTTGTGGCACTGATGGGAAAGATTTCGCGAGCCTCGTCGATGATAATATGGTTTATATCCTCTCCATATATCCGCCTGAACCAGATATCATACGCACTTTCGGAACTGAAAATGTGGGTGATTTTTTCTGGAATCACTTCAATCATTCGCCGCCCGCCTTCAAGCCACATGTATTCCATATCCTCTGTATAAGGTTCTTCCACCGCCAAAACAGTAACATTTGGCATGTTTTTCGTAGATGTCATGATCCACTGTTGCCGCCTGCGGAAATCAATGTAATCCAGTCCCGCTTCCTGACATAACCTTTTATCCCGCTCTTCGTGATAACTAACCAACACATATAACTGATCTACCTGTGAAGCTGCTTTTGTGATGGCATATAAATGTCCTTTATGAAACGGTATGAATTTGCCTCCGTAGTGGCCTACTTTTCGCTCATCCCTATTCGTTGCATTAGTCATCTTCCTCATCTCCCTTTTCATCATCAATTCCCTGTTGCTTCTTGCACCTTCGATAATTTCAGCCAATTCATATAGCCATATACGGAGTTGACTAGGAATGCCGTCCACATGATGACCATGTTCCAATCGTTGCCTCCCGTCTGTACCATTGTAATCACCCACAACGTGATGGTGAGGAGATTGACTAAAATCCAGATTACCCATTGCTCAGCATATCGCTGTACCATTAGTATTTGGGCAATTACTGAAAGGACGACCGCCATGCTGTCAACCCGTATTTGTTGGGCTGCTAACAGCGTCAATACTTCTGCATACACGAACGCTCCTACTAAAAAGGCGCCGATGACCATTGCCCAACCTCTTACAGTCAGTCTTTTCACGTAAACGTTTTCCCCCTGCTCGGACTCTTCTTTTTTCTTAGAGTGTTTCATCCACAGCCAGATCCCAATGAATTGCATAGGGAAGTAAAATAGCCAGTTCAACATCGACTCTCCATACAGTCCGTATCCATAGGCGATATAGCCGTATGTTGCAGTTTGTAAGATTCCGAAAAGATAGTTTGACACCTTCCCCTTTGCCACTAGCACGACGCATAACATGCCTGCAATCGAACTGATTAATCCGAGCAGCGTATCTTGAAATGCAAAGTAGAGATACACCGTAATCCCTGCAAAAATCATCACCCATACCTTTTCGAAGATGGACCAATCCGCCAAAAACTCCTTCATTTTCAGTGCCATTTTACTCCCTCTCCTTTACTTAGTTTTAAATTGTAACTATCTTATGAACTTAGTATATATTTGTATCTATGTGTTGTCAACCATTTTTGCAAATAAAAAAAGCCCTTCCCTCAAGAGGCTTTCACAGCCACTTGGTTTAGAGCTTTACTTCTTGAGCAATAGAATTACTAGAACACAGTAAAGAAAATGAATGAGATTACTTTGATGTTGAATCCATTACATTTAATTCATATTGATAAAATTGAACGTCCCGTTGATAACCATTTTTTTCATACAGTTTTTGAGCCGAATGATTATCCCAAGCCGTGCTTAGACTAATACTCTTGGCATCCGTATCACTCGCATACTCTTTTGCCTTATCCAATAGCATTTCTCCAATTCCTTGCTTTCTAGCTTCCTTTTCCACAAACAAATCATTTAGAATCCAGACGCGTTTCATCGAGACAGAAGAAAAAGTCGGATACAGTTGAGTGAATCCAAGATATGCCCCATCAGCTTTCACGACAAATATGACTGAATCCTCCTTTGCAAAACGTTCTTTTAGAAAATCCTTTGCTCCCTCTAAATCTGAATCTTGTTCGTAAAATATACGGTATTGGTTAAATAGATTTGACAATCCATCTAAATCTTCCAAAGTAGCTTGAAAAATCTTCATTGTTTTCACATCCTCTATCTTGTTTCTACTCATTTTACATGACATCTTCCAATTCAGATACCTCATAGAGCAAAATTTCAGTTGTATAGCCCATATCGTGTAGATGTTTTCCTGACTAGACTACGGGGTAAAATCCTCTGAAAAAGGAGGTTGTCCAGCAATGCCATTTGATTATCAACTCGACTACAGCAACCTCGATTTGCGAAAGCATCCTGAATTCTATCGAGTGGGAAAAGGCGAACAGGGCGTTTTGTTAGTAGAACCTTACAAAAGTGAAATCCTACCCTATTGGCGCTTTAAAACCCCTGCCATTGCTAAAGAATCAGCTGAGAACATTTATAGGCTATTTGAGGAATATCGAAATAATGACGATTTTGTCGGAATGGATATGGCACGGAAATTCATTCAAATGGGATATACCCGAGCACGACGTTATACAAATTATAAAGGAGGACACAAATATAATGAGGATGGCACCGTGAAAGAGAGACAGATAGATCCTGAAAAAGCAAAATCCGCTGACATATTCAAAGCCTACTGGGACAAAATTCGACATAACGATGACTACTTGAAGAGAAAGAAATCACATCAAGAAACCTATGGTTGATCATCATGCTCAGTTGGTAACATTCCCAGTGATGAATGGTTCCCTTTTGTGCTACACTATGGGGCAAGGAGGGAAATTGATGAATCAGAATGAAAAAATGACAGGGGATGAACGTCGTGAATTTCTTCTCACGACTTTACAAAATTCAAACAACCCCTTGACCGGCAAAGAGCTCGGCGAACTGACAAACGTCAGCCGCCAAGTGATAGTGGGTGATATGACTCTTCTCAAAGCAAAAAACGCGCCAATTGTTGCAACGAGCCAAGGATACATATACATGGATGAAACACCGGAAGGAAATAAATTCGAGCAGGTCATCGTATGCAGGCATACGCCAGAACAAACAGAAGAGGAATTGAACATCTTCGTTGACCATGGTGTTACTGTGAAAGATGTTAAAGTAGAGCACCCGGTATATGGTGACCTGAGTGCGTCCATCATGGTGAGCAATCGGCGGGACGTAAAAGAGTTTCTCAAGCGGATCGAAGAAGCGAATGCTGCCTACCTCTCTAATTTATCGGATGATGGCATCCATCTTCATACGGTCGTCGCTGAGCGTAATGAACAAATAACAGACGCCGTGGCGGAGTTGAAAAAAGCGGGAATCCTCTTAGAATAGGGATTTCCGCTTCTCAACACACCATGTATTGTTACGTAAGGATATCGTTTCAATGTCCAGGGAGGAAAAATAAGTTATTCAGAAGCAACGTGCCACTATTATTTATTCTGGTGATTAGCTTGGTATCGGGGTGTCGATTCACAGAAACACCATCTGATGTTCCTGTTGAATTAGTGGCTTTTGGCAGTCTGACAAAGGAAGAACTTATCTCATTCCTGCCAGTCCAAAAGATTCAAAAAGTGTTCGTTTCAGAATTTAGCTATTTCTTGTTTTGGACAAACAATTCAATGACTTATCTACTTTTTGTTCCACTCTTTGCGCCAGTACCGTTTGATTTCTGGATCGCGTTTTGATCAACAATGGCATCGATACGGGAACAAATTATCAGCAACAAATTATACTAGGGCATGAAGATATCCCCAAAAAGAAAAGTTGAAGTTACTTTACCCTCCATAATAGTAAAAAGAATTATCCTAAACCGACTTCCCTGTCAAGTTGTTCAAGAAACTCCACCATAAAGGCATGTCGTTCCTTCGCCAGCCGCTTCCCTTCCTCCGTCACCATAAGATCTTTCAACAAAAGCAGCTTTTCATAAAAATGAGTGACCGACGAAGTATCTTTCGACCGGTATTCCTCTTCCGTCATGGAGAAGCGCACTGCTTCCGTCTTATCATACAGTTTGCGTCCCTTTGCACCGCCATAAGCGAAAGTTCGGGCAATGCCAATGGCTCCAATCGCATCCAGACGGTCGGCGTCCCGGACGATTGCCCCTTCAATCGACTTCAGTTCTTTTGATTGGCCGCCGCTGAATGAAACGCTGTCAATCGTCTCAATGACTCGTTGGATTGTCTCGGAATCTGCCCCCAAGCTTATCAAAAGATCCTGGGGAGTTTTCGATTCATCCGTCCGGTATTTCGGGTCATCAATATCGTGTAAGAGAACGGCAAGTTCCACAATCATCGGATCCGCGCCGGGAATCGTCCGACAGATCGCTTTCGCATTTCTTGTCACTCGTTCAATATGATCAAAATCGTGACTCGCGTCGAATTTGTCGTAAATGTTACGTACCTCTCCCTCGCATTTTAATACCAAATCTTCCATTTTACATATCACCCTTCATTGAGATTCAGGAACCGAGATATCAGTGAGAACTCTTTTCCCCGCCACTTTCGAATAAAAGAATATCACCAAGAGACTAGTAAGCCAAATAAAACAATTACGGATCTGGCAAACAATGCAATTGCCCTTCCTTCCCACGCTCGAACGACTAGTAAACCACAATACTATATACAGACGTCCATTAAAATAAGCAGAAAAGGGAGCATATAATTTCTCTTTGCTATTTCCTTTATCATAACCATACAGATTTACTGCAATAAAAGATAATAAGGAAAGAAGCATTCTTCTGTTTTGACAACTAGTTGTTACGAATCATAAAGAAGAAAACGACAGTCATTTGCGAAATAGGATCGGGGAAAAAGAACTCTCTGTAGAAAGGGCTAGTTAATTAGATTCACCTCTAATGAAAGCAACTACCTAAAATACTTTTTAGCCATCTTATTCGTTATCCAATATCTCGTACCCTTAATGAATATTAAACAGTCTCATTTTGGCTAGCAAAATACTCTCTCGAATCAATTTCATCGATTTTTGGTATCCGGCGTAACTGAGGTATGATCACCCAAGCTAATGATACAAACAACATACCCAGACTCCCTATCGCAAACGCTAAATTGCTATTGGTGACGGTACCAATATACCCTCCAATTAATGAGCCCAATGGCATTGCAGAAGCCGAAATACTGGCAATAAGAGAAAACGTTCTAGCCAGATATTGTTGAGGTATAATTCGTTGTCCGACAGCAGCCATTGTTACTTCAGCTGCACCGAGAGGGATTAACGCCATACCGAAAATAATGATTGACACTGCATTTGATGGGACAAAAACAGAAGAAAACCAAAGTAACGAACTAATAAAGAAGGATGTAATTACCATTTTTCCGAAGTTAAACCTTTTTAAATACGGAGATAATAGGACCCCACACAAGTAGCCTGCGGAATATGTGCCCATAAAAATTCCGAAAAGTTCAACCCCGCCTCTAGAACTTGAATACGCTGGTAGAATCGCAAATGCTATTCCGAATGAAAAATTTGCGGCTACTGAGCCGTAAAAAAATTTTGATATGATAGATCCGCGCACAAATTTGTATCCATCAAGCAAGTCATTGAAATATCTTTTTGTGTGACCCGCTAAAGTACCACCTCCCGATTTCTCTTTGAATTCCGGAGGTTCTGAGTAACTAAAAAGTAAAAAGATCGATATTGTGATCAAAAACAAAAAGGCATCTAAAAAATAGATATTAATTGCGCCAATAATGGTAATTAGGAGTCCCCCGGTACTATTTGCTAAAATATTGACTCCTGAATTAGCAAAGCTAAAAAGTGAATTAGCGCTGACTAAATCATTTGTTTCCACTATTCTTGGTAGCGCAGCGGATTGAGCAGGAAAAATAAATTGATTTATGAGAGTTACTATCGGCATTATGATTAGTAATAAAATTACGTTTAAAACTCCGATATAATATAAAAGCGGGATACTTAAAACAAATATGAACTGGAATATTTGTGTGACAACCAATATTTTCTTTAATGAAAGCCTGTCAACTATTGGTCCAATTAAAAATTGCATCATACGAGGAGTCATAGTTAAGAATCCTGCTAATCCGGTATAAAAGGTTGAACCTCCTAATTCATATATCAACCACATTGCAGCAATTGCATATAAACTATCACCGATATTCGCAATGGTCCTTCCTAAAAAAAGCACTGTGAAATTACGATTTTTAAATAATGTAAGCATCCAAGTAACCTCTTCCTAATTTTTGTTAAAATAATTTGAAGGGCGGTTTAAAAAAATAAATCAAGTTAAAAAAATAGACCGAGTAAAAAAAATAGACCGTGTGCACAAAAAAATTACTTTCCTCTGAAAAAAGGATCTGAAATTTCAAATCCAAAACTGCCTACATAATACATTCTAGCGTTGGGATTAGACTTATTTTCTTTTTCCATTAAGTTAATTTCATTAAATACTTCATTAATTTTATTCGTTATCTTTTCGAATTGCTGTTTAGTTAGGTTTACCTCGGCTTGCATCATAGATGAGCCAAACTTATCCTCCTCAAAAAACGCCTTACTTGGTGCATTAACTACTCTTATTTTGACCCTATCTAGTATTTTTAGTAGCGCCATTCGATTAGCCTGACTTATTTCGTCAGCGAAGGGAAACAATTCTGCGCCTGGAAGGAAGGATAACGCAACAGCTCTATAAAACTTTTGAACTGTACCGCCTTTTACCTCTTCACGGATAAGTTGTATAAAACCAACCTTTTCTAAGGCCTTAAGATGATAATGAACCTTTGAACGGGGAAGCTCCAACACTTCTGATAGTTGTTGCCCAGTATATTCCTTCTCAATAAGCAATACTAAGATCTGAACCCTTAACGGATCGCTTATGGCCTTCAATTGTTCTCTTGTAGTTACAAATTGTGTATTTTCCATTTTCGATTGCTCCTCTTTTCTTGGTTAAGTGGGTAATTTCTTCTCCTAATCTCCCTTTTTATGTATTAAAAGTTAAAACTTTAAAGTGGTTAAACTTATTGTAACTTGTATAAAATTTCAACTATAATGCATTATCCTACTACTAAAAATAAATTGCAACTATATCATTTTTAAATTTGCTTTGCGTATAATCGGTTATATTTATTTCGGTAATGAAATTAGGGATTTAATAAAATACCATCAAAGAGATCAGGAGAATTTACATGACTGAAACAAAGAGATAGATGGACCTATACAAAGGAATGAATTACATCTTGGGATACATCTAGCTTTCTGCGATCATCGGTTTAATTCAAAATAACAACAATTACTTTCTAAAAAACTATATTTTACCCACATTCAAACCAGCGTATTCCTATGAACCAAGTCTATCGCTTGTTGGAGATCAAGATCTTTAATAATATGCTCAGGTGTCCAAGGGATATAAACATCTGGCTGAACACCTTTTCCATGAAGCGTATCTATTTCGGTTTTCGTTCTAAGTCTTGACATCGGGTAAAACAGCTGAAATTTTTCGTACCACTTTCTTTGGTATTTCGGGTCATTAATATTGTGTTAGAAAACGGCAAGTTCCACAATCATTGTATCCGCTCCCGGAATCGTCTGATAGATCGCTTTCGCATTTCTTGTCACTCGTTCAATAAGATCAAAAGCGTGAATCGCGGCAAAATTTTTCGTAAATGTATTCATAATTGGGTTGCCGAATTAACCGAAATTGGAAGTTTATTTATAAGAAAAGAAAATCATCTTAAGAAATTGTCTTCCTATCCCAGGTATCAAGCTTAGGTATCCGTCATTTCTCCATGTTTTTATCCGTCAATACTACTTTATACAAAAAGGCAAGTTCTTTATCCTCCAAACGCCCGGGAAATTCGCCATTACTACTCCCGATCACTTGAAGTTCATCTTTCGTTGTACCAGCCCATGCGGCCAAATAAACAGGCTTATTTAATTTCAACTCGATTTTTTCTTGTACGAGGTCTCTAGAAATGTTGGCTGTCATCTCATTCATGTAATTCGTTGTCACTTTTCCAGAAGGCACACCCGCGATCAACTTTAGAAATTGCTGCTCCTCTTCCTGAAATTTAGTAATGGCAAACGAAATAAGAGTATTATCAAATTTAGTTTCCGGTTCACTATGCGTCCTCAACAATTCGCCTGCCAGTTCTCCATTTTTATACACCTCGACAGAAAATTGCAGATCCCGGTCATGCTCCAAAGTGCCATTTAATTGAAAAAAATCAATTTGCTCTACATCTGTTTTACTAATAAGCTCGCTTTCTTTTTCACTGACGGTATAAGGTTTAATGGTTAACTTGGCTGTGGACGATATGCTTTTTGCACACCCTGTCAGCAGCAAAGTCAGTACTAGCAATAAGAACACGTTTATTATTTTACGCAATATAGCCCCTCCTGAAAGTAATGGCCCAAGATAGGAATTAATCACATTTTCGCTCGGTATCGTTGACTCTCTCCAATATTATAGAGATGTAATTCTTCCTCTTACGAACCGTATTTTTTTCTCGGGTATTATCCTACTACCGAGTCGTTACTACCTTTTCCCCCAAGCTTATTAACTACTTATAACCGATAAGCAGAGGCAATTACCAAAGTAATACCATAGCCATTCACTTGCCCTGTAACACCTTCTTACATTGGAGACCGAGAAAATCCAGCAATGGAAACTACCTATTGTATCAACGTGTTTTGTTATCAGAGTTCACTAGTTCAGCCACGATCTCCTTGTCCGACGCAAATACCTCTTTCTGTTCTCGTCTCTCCCCATTGAAAATCCCTAACAATAAACCTAAGATGAAAACAACCAATGTGAAAAAATCATTCTCCCACACAATATCTGCTGTCAGTAAGGATAAACAAATGAATAAAATCCCTTATAATCTTTCCATACAATCCCCTTTCAAGTTTCGTTTAAATAGTCAACAGTTTTGTTGATTGAAAAAAGGTGAGCACACTGCTCTTCCAATGAATGCCATCCGCTTTCTAATCATAACATGGGAAAGGGTTGGACAGCCAAAGAGTTTTCAATTGTGTCAGACAATTCATTGACGCTGTCTGTCGAATCATGTATAGTTAGGTCATCCATGTATATAATGGGAAAGACATCGAAACGCCTAGGGAGGAAAAATCATGTACCAAGGTAAAGTAAAATGGTTCAGCAATGAAAAAGGGTATGGTTTTATCGAAACGGATTCAGGAGAAGACGTGTTTGTCCACTATACAGGTATAGTTGCGGAAGGTTTTAAAACCTTGGATGAAGGACAATCTGTTTCTTTCGAAATTATTGAAGGGAATAGAGGACCTCAAGCGGCGAATGTCTTAAAAATTGAAGAGTGAAATTAATCATCCCGCTGAGGCAATGCCAGCGGGATTTATTCTGTGTATTTATTCATTTCGTTTCCAAGGAATTTCAGCTGTTCGCCAATCGTGCAAGTTTGAATGCAAAATTGATGTGCTCGGGTTTTCCCGCAATCCTTGGCAAGCTGTTTTTTAATGAAGCAGCCTTCACAATACGTATCGAGCATTTCATTTATTTCTGACATGACGGTTAATTTATTCATAAAGAACCTCCAGCATGAATGGGGCAGATTCATCTGCCTTTACCCTTACGATATCCAACTGAATCCGAATGGGTTCCTATATTTTAGTATGCTTCTCAACCAATTGCAACTATATAAATGAGGTGAAACGATGATTGAATTATATGTGGACGGAGCGAGTGCCGGGAACCCCGGGAAAAGTGGAATTGGAGTTTATCTTAAAGGCGAAGGGCACTCGCTCAAGATCTCGGAGCCGATTGAACCAACGAACAATCATACCGCGGAATTTCTGGCCCTCTTGCGCGGCATGGAAGAAGCCGCGAAGCTGACGACGGGGATTGTCTCTGCCCGATCTGATTCAAAAATTGTTGTATCAGCCGTTGAAAACCAATTTGTGAAAAATGAAGTGCATAAAGGCTACTTGGCACGCATCTTGCAAATTGCAGCGTCCTTTGATTATTTTTTTATTAAATGGATACCCGATAATGAAAATCGGGCAGCTGACGAACTCGCACGCAAAGCGATTCAACGCTAGTATGTCTCGTTTTGGTCCAACCATTCCCTGCCTGTTTATACGAAAGAGCTGCCCCAGCCAATAGAGCAGCTCCTTTTTATGCTTTCATGAAGCGAATCACGTCGTTCTCCTCATCATATAGGACCCATTCCCTGTTTTCGGTAACCGATCCGACATTAACGATGACCCGCTCCTTGCCAATTTTATAAATCTCGTCAAACCGTATACATTCAGGCTGACCGTTACGAAAGATTTCTGAACGGTGGGTGTGGCCAAAAAAGACGAGTCGGTAATTGGGTGGAAGCTTCTCCCATGGATTGTCCCCGTAATGCCATTGATGCCCGTGAATAACAAACGCATCCCCTATCTGCATCGTTTCCGGAAGATTTTCCAGCTCTTCGCGCAACGGATCATCTGTTTTAGTTATATACACAATCCGCTCTTCTTGGTTGCCCCGGATGGAGGGAAATGTCAGTAACTTGCGAAAACCATCCGGCAGCAACATGACATCTTGTATGTGTTCAAATTTGTCATCAGTAATGTTTTTCTTGCTGATCGTACATTCATATAAGTCTCCGGTTCCGATCAATTTGGCGTCAGGTGCGACTTCCGCCACTTGCAACAAAACAGCTTCTAAGTCGTTTGTCGAGGAATGGATATCGCCTACTAGTGCATAACGCAAACCTTACTTCACCTCTTTATCGACCGTCTCTGTCGTAATCCAGTCGCTGTAGCTTCCTACATAAAGCCTGACGTCCTGATAGCCGTTGTGCTTCAGCATTGCATAGAGAGGAGCCGCGGTCACGCCGCTTCCGCAGTAGGCAATGACCGGTTGATCTGCTCCCGCTACCGCCGTCAACTGGTCTTTCGCGTCCGACTGCATATTGAACGTTCCCTTATGCTTTAATTTCTCCCAATCAAAATTCAAAGCGCCCGGAATATGGCCAGCTACTGGATCGATGGGTTCCATTTCTCCTCGATATCTTGCGGCTGAACGGGCATCCAGCAATGTATAAGCCGTTTGTCCAGCCACTGTCGCTTTCACAAAATCCTTTGAAGCAAAAATGTCCTCTTGCCATTTCGGCTCTACATCCGTCCGGTTTGGCATCGGGCTCTCCTGATCTACAGAGAAACCGGCTCCTGCTAGTGCCGCAAATCCGTCCAAACAGATAAAGGCTTTGGTGAAGCCCGCATATTGCAGAATCCACCAAGCTCTGGCAGCAAACGGACTCCCGCCGTCATCATATACGATAATGTGATCGTCCAGCATCAGCCCTGACCTGCGGAACAACTCCGTCAAATCTTTTCGATCGGGCAATGGGTGTCTGCCAGAGGGTTTCGTCAAATCCGAAAGATCCCCTTCCAAATCCCAATAAATTGCTCCACTTATATGACCTGCTTCAAAGTCCTTGCGCCCTTTCTGAATATCCTGCAAGGAAAACCGTGTATCGATCCATTTCACATGCTGACCATGCACACTTTCGCCAGTCACAAATACTTCTGCCATTTAACCCTTCACCCCTTGTCCGATTTTCGCGTAGATGGCACGCCATTCTTCCAATTGTTCCGTGTCTTGCAACAAAGAACGTTCCGAGCGAATTTGCTCCAAGCTGCCTGCCAACAGATGTTGACGCAATCCTTCCGCCTCGGATTCGATCCAGCCCTCTGCCCACTGATCCAATTTTTCCTTCTCATTCCCTAAATAAGAGGACGCATCGGTTTTGAGTGTTTCCTCTAAAGCGGCCCGCAATTTATCACGATCTCCTTTTTCAAAAAAGGCTTTTTGATTTTTAAAGTATTTGTTCACCGATTTGTATTTCTCTGAAGCTTCGAAAGGCGCTGTGAAAGTCAGCATGTTCGCTTCAGCCGGCTCATAAGGAGACAAGCTGAGTGCTGCGTCTTTTTCCGTCAATTTCCGTTTCTCCACACGTTCCCGCTCATTCAGCTGTTTTTTCAAGAAATTCAACATGCGCAAGTTTGTTACTTTTAATTCTTGCGTTATATCAAAGCCCAGCATTTGCACTGTCTCTTCCAGTGCCAGCTTCAAAGCCCGATCAGTTGGATATTTCGCAAAGGTGGAGGGGCTGTATCCTTCTTTGAAAAAATCGCCAAAGCGCAAAAACACTCGTTGCAGTAAATAATAGATCAGTTCATTTAACTCATTGCGGGAAGCCCGCTCGATCACTTCGGTAAAGCCATCTGCAAATTGGATCCTGACTTCCTGCTCCAATTTGTCCAATTCCAACATACGCTCCGCTTTTCTCGATCGGTTCGTCTCAATACGTTCAATCAGGCTAGCCACACGCCCCACTGTTTTGGAGGTTTCCTCCTGCAATGCTTGGATCGCAATACCCCGCAAATCATGCTGGAGAAAATGATGGAAATTTGTTTCGAATTCAGCCATCGCTTCATCCGCTTGTCCCGACATTTTGGACTCCAGTGCACGCAAACTGGAAATGCCATGGACCCTTGGGTGCCGGATGCCAAACGATGAAAGCTGCTCTGCAACATACGATTTAACAGCCTCGGCTTCTTCCTCGTTCGCTGCCAGATCGATCGCATTAACAACGAAGAACATCTTATCGAGTTCGAAAGCGTCTTTCACACGTCCCAACTGAATGAGGAACTCGCGATCCGCTCTGGCAAATGCATGATTGTAATAGGTAATGAATAAGATAGCATCCGCGTTTCGAATATATTCAAAGGCCACATCGGTATGGCGGGCATTTATGGAGTCTGCTCCCGGTGTGTCAACGAGCGTAATTCCCTCTCTAGTCAATGGACAATCATAATAAAAATCAATGGATTGGACAAAACAGCTGCGTTCCTCTTCCGCAACATAACGGGCGAACTCCCCTTCCGCAACAGTTACCGTGTTTCCAAGTGAATTGCGGAACGTCTCATATCCTCTAGCAAATGCCTTGATGAAGGTCTTATGGATATGCAAGCTTTCTTCAGGCAATTCCTTGGCCAGGATGTCTTCCGTCTTTGAAAACGCATCATCCAAATCCTTTACAGGCGTATCCAATGCCTGAAAAGAAAATGAAATGTCCTCAAACATCTCTTGTTCTGACTTTAAGTGTACATCCGCCGTCCGGTTTAAGTTTATTTCGGTGACCGGGCGTATCCGATTGATTGCAGCAGTTGTCGGGTTAGGCGAGACAGGCAAAATGGCATCTCCCATTAACGCATTCGAGAAGGAAGACTTCCCCGCACTGAATGCGCCGAATAACGCCACAGTAAATTCTTGTCCGTTCAAACGATCCGCTTTATGACGCAAGTAAGAAACAGTTTCTGAAAAGCCGGGTATGGTTTCAACCGAATCAGCCACTTGAATGGCACGGCTGATCACTTGCCCGGCATCTGCTGCCACTTGTTCCTCAACAAGGGTATCCCCTTTCTCCTGTTCACTTGTTGAGGTCTCCGCAACTTTTCCCTCTTTTGTAAATTCAATCGGGCGCAGCTCTTCCGGTTGAGTCCAATCATTCAACAGCGAATCGGCCGCCTTTAACATCGGAGCTGAAGGGGAATCGAGTTCCTCATCTAAATGATGTAATGCCTCCTGTAATTTATGGACTTCACGGATCGCCGCCACTTTCTCATCTAAAACCCGAATCGAATGCATCATGGATTCAGACGTTTCATTTCCTCTCGAGGAAGCGAGCGTTGCCATCTCGTTTTTCCACCCTTCCGTCATTTTACGAAATGCGGAGTAGATGGCTGCCTTTAACTGTTCCGTTACATTAAGGACCGTTTCCCCGGTGACCACATCCGTCGCAATGAGCTGCGCATCTATTTCCTCAATCGGCAAGTGGAAATCCATTGTATCGATTTCAATTGACCGCTCATCATTCAATAGCCCCGTCTCTTTCAGAGATTTCTTCATCAAGGCCTTCAAGTGGACCCCGATTTGCGGTTGAACAAGCGTTTCCAGATTTTCAAAGAACACTTCCTTGCGTCGCGCTTTTTCTTCTGCGGTCTTCTTCGCTCCGAATAACAGCCCTACTTTAAAACGGGAAGATTTGGATTCCAAATAGGACTTCAACAGCTCTCTTGTTTCAAATGGGGTAATCGCTGCACTTTCCAGCAACTTCTTACGTTCCACTTCAAAATTGGCAGCGAATTCATCGCCCGACAAAAGATGCAATTCCTTTTCTTGTTCTCTCATTTCGCGTTCCAGTTCCTGAAGTTGGTCCCATTCATCGTTTCGTACTATATCTTGATATGTTTCTTTCCGATCTTCCATCTCCTCGTTCAGGAATTGGACATGTTCATCCATTAACTTGCGAAGCGCATGATCTGCATTCTCCGCCATCCGTTCTTGACGGTTTTCGATAGATCCTCTTATGATTTCCTGCACTTTCGGAAAATCATTGTCTGCCAGATCCTGAGCCCGCAATGATGTATAAAAGATTCCTTTCGGTTTCACGCCCCACAATGCGAAGGAATCCTCCACAGATTTTTTGAAGGCAGCGAAAGGCAGCTCAGTCTCCCGATGTTTATCAATTTGATTAATGATCAGATACATATTTTCGTTGTATTTCAGCAGCTCTTTTGTAAATGTGAAATTCAGTTCAGATTGGACATGATTATAGTCCATCGTGTAAAAGACAAGGTCAGCAAGATGCAGTGCTGAATCCGTCGACAGCTTATGTGCATCGTCTGTCGAATCGACACCGGGTGTATCCATGACTGTAATTCCTTTTGGCAACCGGGAGCCGGTATACCCGATTTCTACTAGTGCAACTGAGCGGCCGTCTTTGCTAAATGATTTAATCGCTTCCGCAAAATGTTGACCTTCATATAAATAAGCCGTTCCATCCGTTTGATGGATAATGGCATGGTCAGCATCTGCTTTGCTGACTTTTACTATGTTCGCGCTCGTTGGTATTGGGCCGGACGGCAACAAATCGCTGCCGACCAGAGCATTGATCATGGAAGACTTCCCTGCTGAGAAATGGCCGGCGAAGCCAATCGTGAATTCTCCTTTACTTAACTTATGAGCCAAGAGCTTGGCTTTCTTAAATCTTTCCTCATCTTCATCTCGTTTAAATATCTCTCCGTATAACGCGGTTTGTTGTATGTATTTATTCATCTGTGACATTTTTATTTCGATCCTTCCTTAAAGTCTCTTCCTATCATACCATTTTTCTACGGATTGACGATTTTTCAGAAGACTCCGGCGAAACAGCTCATCTCTTGCCTTTCAGCCAGAAATTATCTGTAAGTTTGAAAAATGTACTATACATCTGCGTCGATTATGGTATTATTGCACTATACATATACCGAAGTGAGAGGTAGGAAATTTTATGGATACAGCAAGCGATATTCACATGATTCTGAACGGCACTATTTCATCTTTGACTAATGTATTGCCGATGAAATTTGATGTTCTGGCTCCAGCGATGACCGTTCCACCGTATGAACAGAAAGAACTAAGCGTCCTAATCGGCTTAATCGGAGCCGTTAAAGGGCGTTTGATTCTCGACACTTCTTCTGACGTCATCGGCTCGATTGGACAATCAATGTTCGGCATGATGATCGAAGGCGAAATGATTGAATCCTTTACAGGCGAACTGGGAAACATGATTGCGGGCAACTTGTGTACGGCTCTTGAAAAAGATGATTACATCATCGATATTTCCACGCCGACAGTGATGCGTGGTGAAACCAAATTTTACGGCTTTAAACACGCATTCAAGCTGCCCGTCCGATTTGAAGACGATTCCATGCTCCATGTAATTTTGACAGTCGATAGCGAATAGAAAAAATGCTGGCCTGCTATCATTAGGTTTGATAGACAGGACAGCATTTTTTACGCTGGGCACAATTCAATTTTGACGGGCAGCACATTGCTGATTTCATCCAGCAAAGGCATTTGCTCATTCTCAATAAACAGATGAACCGTTCCGGAATCCGCAGACGTTCGAATCAGACGTCCGGCACCTTGCCGCAATCTCAACAGCATGAACGGCAGGTCAACTTCCTTAAACGGCTCCTCCGCATGTTGCCTTCTTGCATCAAACAACGGATCCGATGGCGGGAAAGGCAAATCGTAAATGATGACACGTGTTAAAGCGTCACCAGGAATATCAAGTCCTTCCCATAAATGATAGGAACACAAAACGCCAATCCGTTTTTGTTGAAAATCTTGAACCATGGATGACAGCTCCCGATCACCTTCAAATGCTATCAAGTCCTGATAGGATGCCGGCAGTTCTTTCCTGAATTGCAGCATGGACTGTTCAGAGTCGAATAAGATGAGGGTTTGTTCAGCAACATCAAGCAGTGTCATGGCGGTTTCCGCTTTAGTCTCGGCTGTTACTTCCGTCGCAAAAATTTTCATCGCTTCCTCGTAATCAAAAGGTGATTCGACGGAGAAAGATAGAAAATCCTCAATCCCTAAACTATCCAATACATACGTGAAATCTTGACCAACAGATAATGTCGCTGAAGAAAATACCATCGGAATCGGCGAACTGAACAGACTCTCCCGCAAAATGTCTGTCACGAGACGCGGCATAATGACAAGTGTCGGCTCGCCATTTCGATCCTCCATCCAATCTACAGCATCACTTTCTCCGGTGAACAAGCCCATAGAATAGATATATTGCTCTAAGTATTCCTCTACCATTTTGAGGTCATATTCAGGAATGACATAGAGCTCCCCTTCAAAGACGAATTCTTCAAGCAAACTGTTGGAAATGGCGATCGCCTCTTTTCCTGTTTGCAGCAAACTCTCCGCTTTGGTAATCTTTTTACGCTCAGTGTCGGAAGAAGCATACTGCTCTAATAGATGAAAGAAATCTTCATGTGTGGAAAAGAGCCTTTCCATCAACTGAAGCGTCTCCTCCCTGATGCCGTCCACCATAATACGTTCCAACAAGGAAAGCAGCGTGCTTTTTTGCACTTCGTACGTAAGTGCCCGCTGTGCGGAGTATTCCAACAGATGCCCTTCATCGAACACAACCATCGACACTTCAGGCAGCAGCGGAAGCTGTCCCTGGCGTTTGCGGGATTCTTTTGTCCAAATATGCTCCATGAAAAAGTCATGCGAGCATATGATCAGATCGGTAGCTTCCCGGTAATGGTTTCGATGAATAATTTGGCCGCAGCGATTCCGCATATCACAGGCTTCGCATTGCTGGGTCGGGTGAAAATTGATGGTGCTCCATTGCGCGTCATCCAATTCCGGGAAGGAAGACCGTTCTCCGTATGGCTGGACCGATTGCAAGGATGCATTGCCTCGGACAAATGGAGGCAAGCTTTCATCCACTTCGTCCGGATAGTCTTCCATCGACGTATTCACGGTTTCATCCAATCGTTTTAAACACAAATATTGATCGCGCGCTTTTGCGAGTCGGACATCAATCTCAACTTGCAGGGCATCACTGATTTTACGGATATCCCCTTCCTCTTTGACGAGTTGGTCAATCAACGTTTCGTCCGCACAGGAAATAAGCGCCGGCTTTCCAGTATAGCGAGCATAGGCAAGAGCAGGAAGCAAATAGGCAATCGTCTTTCCTGTTCCAACGCCCGCTTCGGCAAGAAGCACTTTTTTCCCTTTCAACGCTTGCTCAATCTGAAACGCCATATAAATCTGTTCGTCCCGGCATTCGAACCCTTTCTCTGTCAATTCGTCGTAAAGAACGTCACCCATCCAGTCGTTCAACGACTCATAAAATGATTTATCTTTTGTTAATGAAAACGGTATTTTCCGATTCATACGATTTCCCCTTTCCGTGTACAAGGAAAAGGAAGAGGCACAGCCCCTTCCAGACATGTTTCTTTATTGGCGTTGACCCCAATATTGATAAAAATCAGTACGGATAAAGCCGTTGAACAGCTTCCGTTTTTTTGTCGCCTTCTTGCCATACATTTCTTCGAAGTTTTCGAGTGAAGACAGCATATAGACGGACCAGGAAGGATACCGTTCCATTATATGACCGACGATGCGCGCCAATTCTTCCGCTTCCTCAATTTCCCCAAGGCGCTCTCCATATGGAGGGTTCCCTACAAGAACGCCATTCAGTCCTTCCACTTCCAAATCCTTCACATCACGGTGTTTCCAGTCGATCAAGTCCATGAAGCCGGCCTCCATCGCATTTTGCTGTGCGATTTTAATCATTTTCGGGTCATAATCCGAGCCGGTGATGGAAAGAGGTTGATCATACTTGGCCACGTCTTCCGCTTCTTCCTTAATACGGTCCCAGATAACAGGATCAATCCACGGCCATTGTTCACTGCTGAATTCCCGGTTATACCCTGGAGCGATCTGTTGTCCGATCATGGCAGCTTCAATGGCAATTGTACCTGAACCGCAAAACGGGTCGACAAACGGCCGATCTGGATTCCAGCGTGTCAGCTTCACAAGAGCTGCGGCCATTGTCTCTTTCAAAGGAGCATCGCCCTGTCCAACCCGGTATCCGCGCTTATGAAGTCCCGCACCACTCGCATCGATGGTAATAGTCACTTTGTCTTTCAATATGGAAACTTCCAGTTTAAAGAGTGGACCTGATTCATCAAGAAATCCGATACGCTTGTAAGCCAGTTTCAACCGTTCCACGATCGCTTTTTTTACAATGGCTTGACAGTCAGGCACACTGTACAACGTCGATTTGACGGACTTCCCTGCTACTGGAAAAGCTGCATCCACGGGAAGGAACTGCTCCCAAGCAATTGACTTCGTTTTCTCAAATAATTCATCGAACGTAGTGGCCGTAAACTCACCGGCAATCACACGAACCCGGTCAGCAACCCGCAGCCACATATTCGTCTTGGCAATCGCAGTGGCATCGCCGGAAAAATAAATTTTCCCATTTTCTGTTTTCGTATCATATCCAAGCGCCTTCACTTCATCAGCTACAATCGATTCAAGCCCCATCGCAGAAGTGGCGACAAGATTATATAGTGTCATTCAAGTTCAGCTCCCATTCGCGACGTCTGAGCGTCTTCGTCATTATTATACACGCTACGCCAAATATCTAGTATAGCATGTCCGGGAATATGTATTGCCAACGATATCATCCATTTGACTAAATGTTTCAGCAAGGAAAAGGTCTTGGAAGAAAGTTAATGCCATACAACATGAAAATGCCCTCCAAGTACAGGAGAGCATTGAGTATACAACTAATCCCATAGAATATCCGATAAGCCATGTTTTGTTCCCGCGTACTCAAACGGCTCGCGCCTCGTACTTAGGGTGGTAATCATCTATCTACAGACTTGGTCTGTCCCTTCGTCCGTTCAATTCCTTCCGAAGAGCGCCCCTACCATAATTTGGGTTTCTCACTCGCGGGGTTTACCTCGTTCCACCCGGCCTGTTTCCAAGCCGGCTACGTCACTGTGGCACTTTTCAGGGAATGTCATCCATATTCACAAAGGAACGTAGGATTTCTTCCCGCCGTCAACGTATGAAAATACGCTGCCCCGGCTTATTTTTTCGCCGAGCACGAACACTACGGTCATCTCAGAACCGTGTGAGCATGGACTTTCCTCTACAACAACAGTTGCAGCGATTACCTGAATTCTTCATATGGTATTGTTAGTATACTTCATTTTTCATTTGTTTTCAATGTCATTGTCTGGGAAGTCCCATTACATTATTCGTGATCATATAATTTGCTGCCAAATACATGCTTCTCCAAGTTGGAGATACGCTTAAGGATATCAAAATTTGTCGTCCCCGTATTTTGTGGGGCAGGCCGTTTATGCTGCGATGCCAATTCTTCTTTTAGCCTCTCATTTTCCACACGCAATTCGGAAATTGTTTTTTTGAACGCTTCATAGTCTTGTATCACTTGATCCAGGAATAAATCAACTTCTTCCTGATTATAACCACGCATTCCTGTCTTGAATTCTTTTTCAAGAATCGTTTTGGAATCCAATTTAATTTCCATGCGACGACGCCCTTCCATTCATGATTACATACGGACATTATAGCATAATTTGTACATTGATGTCCTTAGAAGAAATAACAATTGTCCGTATTTTGTCGGTTATTGCGCTTGCCCGGGAAATATTTTTCCGAGCAATCTTATTTCCCTTTTCCCGAACTTCTCTTTCATGCGTTCGCGAAAGCGCCTGGCGAGCTCAGGGTCTTTGTTTAACAATACTTGAGCACGTTCGGTACTGGCCAGCGCTCTCTCTAAATCTCTGACTCGGTGTTCAAATAATTTCGCCATTTCCTCAAGCGCGATGATACGTTCCCGGCCTCGAAGATGCTCGGATGCGACTTCGAATGCATTTATGGATTCTTCGTAATGACCATCTCGCTTAAGTGCGAATCCAAAATGATAATGGGCTACCGGATGGCTCAGCCCATGTTCGGCTATGACGCGCTCAAGAAAATCGCGGCTTCGGCCGAACGACTTCAAGTCGGCGTACCACTTCCCAATATTCGTCGCGGAAATTGCGCTTTCGGAACGGGATTCCTGAAGCAATAGGTCGGTTGAGCGGATATAAAGCGTAACGAGCGAGAGTATATCCCATTCATTATGGGCGAGCACTTTCATTAACAACTCGGCATTTCCGCTTTTCACCGCATCCTGATAAATGATTGGCGCCATATGTCCCGGGATATCACCATCCCGGAAAAACCCGAGTTGAGTCTGCTCGATCCTTGTCAGTTTGAATGAATCCAACTCATCTTTCCAAATACGCCTGGAGCCGTGCAGCAGATCAATAGAGTCGTGCTTTACAAGCGGCGGAAGACATGCCCGGTTCATCGTCCATCTTGTCTCGACTTGCGGCATGTCAAAACTTTTCCCATTGTACATGACAAGCGAAAGCTGTTGATCCCAGAGCCGGGAGGCATAAAGGAAGGCCGCCTCATGATCTGGATTTGGCAGGACGTACTGCGTTAAACGGAACCCGTCATCCGTTTCCTCCATAAAGCCAAGAAGGAAAATAAGTGTCCCGGCCCCTTTCAACCCCGTCGTTTCGGTATCGAAAAAAACGATCGGTTTTAAAGGATCAGGGCAAAGAGGATGATTCGCACTCTCCGTTTCCCATTGCTCCATCGTTTGCCGCAAGTCGGACAGCCTGTAACTGCCGTGCAAATGGTGGGCTCCATAGGTGACAACACGTTTATAGACGATCCCGAGGTCATTTTGTTCTTTCTCAAGCCCTGCAGAAAGCCATTGTTCTTCGTAAGTAGGCGCTGGAGGTATATGGCGTTTTGGCTGCTCAGGAGTTTCTTTTATAACCGCTTCTTTCTTCTTCAACAGCTTCTTCATTTGCATCAGCTTTTGTTCGTATGACATCCATCCGCCCTCCCGGTTATCCCATTATCTTGAGAGCTGCAATGGAAAGGAACTCTATATCGTATGAAGGATTGTAGACAATTAATAGTACCACCTCATTGATATGCTCAATTTGCAAGGAACATTATCATTCATTATAGAGGAGAGGGAGGGAGGAGACAAATCAATTGGAGTGACTAAGCGGCTAGAAAAGCAAGTCTCTGTTTTTATTCATGACTTTTATTTTCATAGGAAAAGAAATGAATTGAAGTAAATAGAAAGGGGTCTATACCAAACAGCAGACTTTTCTTTGTTAAGCGAAATAGCAACGAGTTAATCATTTCTCTGAAGGTTTGTATAAAACCCACCTATTATCCCAGCCTTAATATACATACGAATGGAAATGAATAAGAATATGCAATATAATAAGAATGATTGGAATAGTAATTATTCCAAAAGACTAAACTAAAAAGGACCACCGTATGCTGCGAACATCAGATGGTCTGTAATAGCAGGTTCCCTCAATTGGATAAGCTCGGAATTACAAATAATCCATCCAGTATGAGCTCTACACTCAAGATTGGATTATTTTTTATTGTGGATGGACAATATAGCCCCAATCAATGCCGCCAATGTAAACAAAAGACTTAATGCACATGCGACCATCTCCCTTTTTGAGGGAAATGGGCGACCACCCTTAAGTCACCTATCCTATACCATTCTTATGTTTTTGACTCTATAAAATAACGCTGTAGCAATTTGCTGACATTTTGATCCCAACTAAGTATAAAAAAGCAACTTTGTTTACAACATGGGAACCAGCCTAAAACGTGGTTGCCTTAGACCATTAGATAAAATTTGATTATTTCCATCCTCTAAAACCATATCGGTATGCAAGCCTTCGAGCTAGTACACTATTCTCCTTCTCAATCTCTTTGAGTAAAGCATATAATCCTTCCCGTAAAGTTTCAACCAACTCTATTTCTCTCTTGGGAACTTTTACGGTAATACCACCATCCCGTGAAAAATCAACTTTAAATTTCGTAAAGCTCGTTTCGACTTCATTCAAACTATTCGTTGGCATTCTCCAAACTAACGACTTTGAAGAAACATAGACTTCCAGTTCATCTTCTTCCAACCTGACCACCTCCCAACTAATTTTAACTACTAGTTAAACACTAGGTTAAAAAAATATCATCTGGTGTCATCTCTAAAATCTTTGCAATCTTAACTGCCATTGCATAAGAAAGACCACGCTTTCCATTTTCAATCATCCAATATGCTTGAAGAGTAATCCCTAGTTTTGACGCCATATCTTGATAGGACAAACCCCGGTTTATTCTTACACGTTGCAAGTTCTGTAAATTCATCGCCCTCACCCCTTAGGTAATGTTAAATATATCCTATTTTAACCACGAGTTAAAGTCAATGTTATTACCGCATTTATTCTCTAATTAGTTAAATAAAAGATTTTACATGTAATTTAACGATTTGTTAAATTACAATATATCTTATGAGGTGATAATATGCTGGGCCAACGGTTAAAGAAATTAAGGATAGAAAGAAATCTAACACAGAAGCAACTTGCCGAGAAAATTAAAGTGACACACGTCTCAATATCTGGTTACGAAAATGGAAATCGCTATCCTGATACAGACACACTGCAGCGATTAGCGGATTATTTTGATGTTTCTACGGACTATCTTCTGGGCCGGTCCGAGCTGCTTAGTCATACCATTCCTATAGCTGGGCAGGAAGTCGTCCTTTCTCCTGAAGAGCTTTTACTCTTTACTGAATTAAAAAAACACCCCACTATGCTTTATGATTTAGCATCAGATCCTGAAAAAAAAGTGAAGGAGCTGATCAAGTTTTACAAGATGAAGCAGATGTTGTTGGAAGAGGATGAGGAAGAAGATCGGGCCGGAGAAAAGAATGAGAGATAATAGATACATACTTGGAACTTCAAAACTATTATCTCTTCTTTTGATGGATGCTAAGTAATATATCAATGAGGATATGATTAGAAATGAAAGATCATCAAACACAATGGTCTTGCTAGGGCTTTATCATTTTTCTCAAATCATGCGTAATTTCTTCGGATGTAAAATAGATCTTATTTTCGTGGCCGATATAAAAAAATGCACTCGCTTCTCTTTCATCGCCAAGATAGAACTGTAACAAAAAATGACCGCCGTCTTCGGCAGTAATTAGCAAATCATAATTCACCCCGACCAGTTTCATTTTTTCTCTTTTAGCAGTTGAGAACGCATTTTTGAAGATCTCCAATTCTTTTGCTTCCTGAAATGTAGCAAAGAATTTTTCATCAAGTTTATTGAAATTCGTGGACTTCGAAATGGAGATTTCTTTTATATCGCTGACATCGTCCATCATTCTTTCATTTTTCGATTGACAACCTGTTAATAGAATGAAAACTGTCATAAGAGGTATTACTAAAAACTTCGAATTCATTATTATAACCTCCCACATTGAAAGTTCCTTAGCTTCGGACGTTTTCGATGAATAATAAGTTTCATTGATTGTCCACCAACAACTTAAAGAACTTTTATCACTTCGATTAGTTGGAGTCTGGCAAATTCTTTTCTTTGTTCTTTACATATCAAGGAATTCACCGATAGTTGATTCGCCTATTGATAGAAAGAAGGGGTGAAGCTCTGATAATAGGCTTCACCCCCTCTTTTTAACGTGCCAATTCACATAACAATGCAACGACACGCTTCTTCCCTGTCGTCACTCCGGCCTCTTGCGCCCCGATACAAACTGGACACCCTGATTCACAACGGCATGACGAGACATGCTCTGCCGCAAGTTTCAATAGCTCATCCCATCTTCCGTATAGTTTCTCACTCAGCCCAATGCCACCAGGATAACTGTCATAGATAAAAATTGTCGGTTTCCCTGTGTGGGTAGCTTTCACTTGCGGAACGACATGGATGTCCGTTCGATCACATCTTACGAAGATGGGGATGAATGAATGGATCGCTTGGGCAGCGCCGGTCATGGCGTCTGTCAAGTCGGATTCTTTCCACCCTCCCGGTGCATCGAAAGAGAGCCAAGTCGATGAAGTATGAAGTTCTTCTGCCGGCAGCGAGATGGGGCCGGAACCGATGTTATCGTGTGTGTCGAAACGGATTTTCTTAAATATTGTCGGTATGGCAAGTACAGCAATATCCCCATAAGAAGTTGCCAGTTCACCCGCAACTTCTGTTTTATCCTCGCTCATCACTTTCAGTTCAACCGCCAAATTCGCGTCTGTGAAGTAATCAACATCCACTTCGGTCACATAGGCCTTCTTTTCATCCCAGTCAAGCTCTTCCACCTGATATTGGGTCCCTTGATGGATATAGATTGCTTCTTCGTGAAGCAGCGTCATCGCACTGTAGCGATCCATCTCGCCGATCACCTTGGTCCCTTTGGGCACCGTCTTATCAATAATCACAACGTTTTCCTGCGATGCGGATCGAAGGCTGATTTCACTTGCAGGAAAGCGGTCAGTCATCCAGTGCCACTTGTCGGACGTCCGGACAAGAATCCCTTCACTCTCCAAAAATCCTAACAGTTCTTGCACTTCAAATTCACCATATGTCTCGGTCATTGAGAACGGGAGTTCAAACGAGGCACATTTTAAGTGATCCATTAGTATCAGCATGTTATCCGGATGGATAAGTGCATCCTCCGGCGTCTGGCCGAGAAGATAATCCGGGTGGTCGATGATGTATTGATCAAGTGCAATCGATTGGGCTACATAAATGATCAACGCATCGTCCTGCCTCCTGCCCGCTCTCCCAGCTTGCTGAAAGGCGCTTGCAATATTTCCAGGATAACCAGTCATAATACATGCTTGCAACTGTCCAATATCAATTCCAAGTTCTAGCGCATTCGTACTGACAACCGTTCGAATATCCCCATCACGCAGCCCTTTTTCGATTTTTCGCCGTTCGGATGGCAGATACCCCCCTCGGTACCCCATCACCGTTTCATCGAACAGTTTCTTCTTCGTCAATTCCTTCATATAGGTAACAAGCATTTCGACACGCACCCTGCTTTTGGCAAAGATGATCGTTTGAATGCCTTCCCTATATAAGAAGGCACCCAAATCCCTTACTTCCAATACAGCACTTCTTCGGATTCCAAACGTCGGATGGATGACAGGTGGGTTATAAAAAACGAAATGTTTTGTTCCGGCAGGAGCTCCGTTATTCGCAATTAACTCCATCTCTTTATTCGTCAGCGCTTCCGCCAGTTCTTTCGGGTTGGCGATCGTGGCTGAAGTGCAAATGAAAACGGGATCGGCTCCATAATAGTTGCAAATTCGTTGCAATCGACGGAGCACATGAGCTACATGGCTCCCGAACACCCCTTTATACGTATGCAATTCATCGATGACAATATATTTCAAGTTCTCAAAGAGAGATACCCATTTCGTATGATGCGGCAAAATACCCGAATGAAGCATGTCCGGATTTGTCAGTACGATATGGCCGGACTTGCGCACCTTGGTCCGCAACCCTGGAGCCGTGTCTCCATCAAACGTATAACTGAGGATGGTCTCTCCGCTCGCTTCAATTAAAGAATGCAACTCTGCCAGTTGGTCTTGTGCCAACGCTTTTGTCGGGAATAGATAAAGGGCCCTTGATGCGTCATCTTCCAATATGCTCTGAAGTACCGGCAAATGATAGCATAATGACTTGCCCGAAGCAGTTGGAGTCACCGCAGTAATGGAATGGCCATTTACAGCCAAATCGAATGCTGCTCTCTGATGACTGTACAACTTGTGAATTCCTTTAGTTGCAAGTGCTTTTACAATAGAAGGATGCAATTTTTGCGGAAATTCTGAATACGTAGCATCTTTCCCTTCGATTGCGCGGTAATGCACTATATTACTAGCAAACGACAGATCTTGCCTCATGTCTTCTATGACATGTCGTATTGTTTTGTTCTCTGCCTTCATGATGGGTCTTCCTCTCGTTTTTCAAGTGCGTCTAGAATCGTTTTTAACGTGTAGCGGGCAGACTGGATGGATTGAATAAAACGCTTTTTCCCTGTCTTTTGATAAAACGATTGGACAATAAATTGCCGCATCATCTCGTCCAACGATTGGATTTGTTGCATATGAATATATCTAGGGCCATCTTGTCGAATCCACTTTTCCATTTCTTCTTTCCATGTATCGAGCAATGCGAATTGTTCATCCGCATACGGTTTCACTTCATTGAAAAAATCAGGTTCCCGATCAAGCCTTCTCATCTCCGCATGCCGCTCGAGACATTCCTCGCAGATGGAAAGGAGCCGTTCTGTCCTCGATGTGATAGTTGTCATTAAACTTTCATCCTATCTGAGCTTTTATTCCAGTCTATCAAAATTGAGATGGATTCACCACTCCTATCGAACATCTATTCTTTTTTCCACCAGTGCTAGAAGTTAACAGCAACTTTTAAACGACAAAACCGTCCAATCATTGTGGTATGATAGGAAATGCGAGGTGGTAGGTTTGACAATACGCTATCCGAACGGCAGAAAATATCAGCCGTCCACACAACCGACAGGACAAAGGAAAGTGAATCATTCTTTCGGAAACCGAGGCAAAACGCTAGAGGATGAATTGAACGAAACGAATGATTACTATTTAAGTCAGGGCATTGCCGTCATCCATAAAAAACCGGTGCCGATCCAAGTCGTCAATGTGAATTATCCTGCGAGAAGCGCAGCTGTTATTACGGAAGCTTATTTCCGCACTCCATCCACAACCGATTATAACGGCGTGTGGGAAGGGAAACATCTTGATTTTGAGGCAAAAGAAACGAAGAGCTTGACCTCATTTCCACTTCAAAATATTCACGATCACCAAGTCGAACATATGGAAAATGTCCATAATCAGGGTGGAATTGCGTTTCTGCTCGTCTATTTTAGTTCACTGGATCGATATTTTGTTGTTCCCTATGAGTATTTCAAGGAAAAATGGGAAAGGAAGATAGCAGGCGGCAGAAAGTCTATCACGCTTGGCGAAATGGAAGAAATATCCATTGAAATCCCAGCCGGGTTTCATCCTAGACTTGATTATTTAAAAGCTGTCCGTATATTGTTAGATAGAATTCAAAAGGAAGCAACTGAAAGGCAGGAAATAGAATGAGTGAGAATGTGAATTCAAGATCTGCTCGAAGACAGCAGCAGGCTGCTGGAAAAAAGAAAGGCAGAAAAAACGGTTCATCGAAAGGTCCGAAACAGCTGATTAAGAAAATCTTCCTGGCGATTGTCGCCGTGGGCCTTGCATTATTTATTGGAGGGGTTGGCTTATTTGCCTACTATGCCAGCACTGCCCCTGAGCTTGATGAATCCTTATTAAAAGATCCACTAACTTCCGAATTTCTTGATAAAGACGGAAATGTCTTTTTAAAGTTTGGAGCTGAAAAGAGAGAGTTTGTGCCTTATGAAGACATACCGGTCGAACTCCGGGACGCGATTCTCGCAACAGAAGATGTTCGGTTTTTCAAGCATCACGGCATGGATTTTTACCGGCTGGGAGGAGCTGTTCTCGCTAACTTCAAAGGCGGTTTTGGTTCCCAAGGTGCTTCTACTTTAACGCAGCAAGTCATAAAGAACTCCTTCCTGTCCCATGAGAAGACATTAAAACGGAAAGCACAGGAAGCGTGGCTAGCATTCAAGTTGGAACGTGAATATAACAAAGACGAAATTTTCGAAATGTATTTTAATAAAATTTTGATGTCCGGCCGGATTTATGGCATCGGTACCGCAGCGGAATATTTCTACGGCAAAGACCTCAGTGAATTGGAGCTTCCGGAGATGGCCATGTTGGCTGGAATGCCTCAATCACCGAATGGATATAATCCGATGAAGAATCCCGAGCGTGCTGAAAAGCGGCGGAATACCGTTCTCCATCTTATGTATAAACATAAAAAGATAACAAAAGAAGAGATGGAAGCGGCTCAGGCAGTTCCCGTCACTGCAAACCTCTTGCCGGAAGATCAGCGCCAGGATTATACCGAATCAAAATATCCGGCATATGTTGACGTAGTATTGGATGAACTGGAAGCGGAAGGCATGATGAGCTTGCTTTCCGAAGGAGTCAAAATTCAAACCGCCCTCGATCCGAAAGCGCAAGAAATTGTGGAAAAGGCAATTAATAATAACAGCATTTATGAGTCGGAGGAAATGCAGTCAGCCATGACTGTATTAGATACAAAAACGGGTGCAATTGTTGCTGTTGGCGGGGGTCGCAACTATTCAGGCCGTGATATGAACTTCGCAACTTCCGATCATCCGCGGCAGCCCGGTTCTGTCATCAAACCGATCCTTTCCTATGGACCGGCCATTGAGAATCTCAATTGGTCAACGGGTACAGTTGTCGTTGACGAACCATACACGTATAAAGGAACAAACAAACAGGTACGAAATGTCGATGGCAAATACAGAGGTGCGATGACCATCCGAGAAGCGCTTTATCTTTCTCGTAATATACCGGCCATCAAAATCTTCGAAGAAGTCGGTTCGCAAAAGAGCGGTGATTTTGCACGGAAATTAGGTCTTCCTTATGAAAAAATGGAATCAACGTTTGCAATAGGTGGAGGAAAACCTGAGTTTTCTACTGTCCAAATGGCCGGTGCTTATTCGGCATTTGGTAATGATGGCATTTATACAAAACCGCATGCAGTCAAGCAGATCATCATGCGCGACGGTAAGACAAAACAAAACATGACACCGAATCCAGTGAATGCAATGAAAGATTCAACCGCTTATATGGTGACAGATATTCTTAGAGATGTCCTGACTCAAGGTACTGGTAAAACAGCAAATGTCAGTGGATTGGATATCGCTGGTAAGTCAGGAACGACCAACTACTCAAGCGAGACAAAAAATAAACATAACTTTAAAAATACGGACGTTCCCGACTCTTGGTTTACGGGGTACACGACCAATTACACGATTGCTGTCTGGGGCGGTTATAAGAATTACAACAAACCGATTCAGACATATGATAAAGGACGCTATGTCCCGCAGGTCCTGTTCCGCACTGTTATGGGCGAATTGTCAGCCGGCAAGGATACGCCTCGTTTCAAACAACCGAGCTCCGTCGAAGAAGCGACCATTATCAAAGGTTCCAACCCGATCGTGCTGGCAGGCGCTTCAACACCAAGCAGCATGACGAGCCGGGAGCTGTTTGTTAAAGGGACGAAGCCGACTGAAGTGGTGGAAGAAACAGTGGCAGAGCTGGAAGCACCGAGCGGATTAAATGCTGATTATGATATCAATACCAATTCCATCGCATTGAGCTGGTCTCATAATCCGCCTGACCCAGAAATGCTTGACGAGCCTGTACAGTTTAAAGTTTCTGTTTCTGTTGATGGAGGCAAAGCGGAGGAAATGACCACTACTTCCGACCATTCTGTCACCTTCTCAGGTGTTGAAACGGGCAGAACCTATGAGTTTTCAGTCGTCGCAATTGCAGGCGATTTGGCAAGTGATCCGGCCTCCACTTCTTTATTTATCCAAGAAGAGATTGAGGATGATGCCGGCGACCCTGAGACGAACTATGATGAAAACGAGGACGGTTCGCAAGATCAAAACAACGATGAAGAGAATCAGAACGATAACGGCAACAACTGGAACAATGGAAACAACAATAACAACAACGGGAATAACGGAAACAACAACAACGGAAATTATGGCAATAACGGAAATCAAGGAAACAATGGCAATGGAAACAGCGGGAATTCCGGCAATACCAACGGAAATGTGAACCCTGATACCTCTGGTGGCAATGACCCGAACGCAGGCAGCGGAACAGAAACCGGAGGCAATCCGGGGGATGAGGATAGTTCCGATGACGGTGATTCCTAAACAGGGCCAAACAAGTACGCGGTTTATCCGATCAACAAGAGCATGATCACCTTAAACAGGTGGAGAAACTATTTCTCCACCTGTTTTTATTTGGACATCATTCCAAAGTTAGCATTGCGTCCTTTCTTTACAGCAGTCTGATTATAGTAATAACGTTCGTAAAAAGGCTCTTAATGTATATGTCTGCACTTTCCACTTTCTCCTATACAGGAACTATACGTAAACAATGCATTCGCCCGTTTGCTAAACGGGAAAACAATATTGTTGGAATCCTTTTAAGAAGCCTGCTAAAAAAAAGAGACCGTAAGACAAACTGCAAGTTTACAAGTCTGTTTACGGTCTCATTTCATTATTATTCAATTCTATTGTCTTGCATGTAAACTAGCTGCCTTCTTGGCGGCCTCCGTATAAAGCGCCTGCAACTGCTGATAGGCTTGGGGGCTGCGCAACTTGGCCTTGACAAAGTTCAAGCGTTCTTCCCCATTCACCGGGCGTATGGCATTTTTACCGTCCTGCGCATTGTCATACGGCTCGAGCATTGCTTCAAATAATTGAATTGACTCTTTCATCCAGTGTACTACCAATGGATTTTTCTCTAAACGTCCTTGTTCAATGTTTCTTTGCAACGCCGACCATTTGGCCATTGTCTCATTCACCCAGCCCTTTGTGGCCTTTTCGTAGTCAGCCATTCACTTTCATCCGTTTCTTCCCTTCCCTGCACATGGAGAGAAGCGGACACTCCGGACAATTTGGTTTTTGAGCCTTGCAATGATAGCGCCCGAAAAAGATAAGTTGGTGGTGGACATCGCACCATCTTTCCCTCGGTGTCCAACGCATCAGCTTTTCCTCCACTTGTAAAGGGGTATCTTTCCAACGATTCATGGCAAGTCTTTTCGCCACCCGCTCGACGTGTGTATCTACGGCAAGCGCCGGAATACCAAAGGCATTGGAGACGACGACATTTGCCGTCTTTCTCCCCACTCCTGGAAAAGTCATGAGCAAATCGCGATCTCCAGGAACTACACTTCCATATTCCTCAATTAACAACTGGCACAACGCCTGAATGTTTTTCGCTTTGTTTCGAAAGAGACCGATGGAGCGAATATCATTTTGCAGCTCTTCTAAGGGCACAGACAAATAGTCTTCCGGTGTTTTATATTTCATAAAGAGGTCTGCCGTCACCCTGTTGACGAGCACGTCCGTGCACTGGGCAGACAACAGCGTCGCAATGACCAACTCAAATGGGTTTTTATGAACTAGCTCACAATGGGCGTTCGGAAACATATTTGCTATCTCGTCGAGACAAACATCCCATTGTTTTTTTGTTAACATGTCAGCATCACCCTATTCCCGTTCTTCCAGCCAATTATAAAAATGAATTTTTCCTGAAGTTGCCTCGCGCTTAGGCATAGGACGCCCGATAGAAGCGCGAAATGGTTTTACATTGCGCTCAATGTCGGCAAGTGTTTTCACATTCTTTTTCTTCCATTCAAATAGAATACGGTCTATATAGCGCAAACTCAATTTCTGTGCTAATACCGCTTCTTTAAGGGCTGCCCGAATGATTTCGACTCCGTGGCCATCTTGATCAAGCCACATGGAAATCGTTTCACATTCCATTGGGGAAAGAAGCCTGCCGAATTCCTGTTCAAACAGCGTAAAGATTTCCCCTTCTTCGTTGCAGCTATTCTGTTCCTCTGCTTGTCCCTGTTCCGTGGCAATTTGCTCCATTATCCGGCTCCATAATGGAAGCAAAGAAAATGTTTCATGGAGAACCCCTTTTTCATCTTCACTTTGGTCAATCGACAAATAACCGCGACGCATGAGATATTGAAGGATATCCGTCACTTCTTTTTCAGTCAATTGCATACGGTCTGCAAATGCGGCGGGAATGGGAAACATGACACCCGCTGATTGAAATGACATCATCTGTATGATAAGCATAGCATCCACATCTTTTATGCCAAGCGACTTATAGCGCTGAAAAAAAAGCTGGGAAATGGTTACATTTCCCTGCTCAATCCAAGTACGGAGCCGTTCTTCCTGTTGCATTTGTCAGAACACCTCTCTTTATTATGGGTAAAGACGATTCAATAGACGTGGGAACGGAATGGTTTCCCTGACGTGCTCAGCACCCGAAATCCATGCGACTGTCCGCTCCAATCCGAGACCAAAACCGGAATGCGGCACCGCGCCGTATTTGCTTAGATCTAAATACCACTCGTAAGCAGCTGCATCAAGGTTGTGCTCTGCAATCCGTTTCTTCATCAATTCATAGTCATGAATCCGCTCAGACCCGCCGATAATCTCGCCATAGCCTTCTGGAGCAATCAGGTCGGCGCATAGCACAACATCATCCCTTTCCGGATGGGGTTGCATATAGAAAGGTTTGATGCCGATTGGGTAATGTATGATGAAAACGGGCTTATCATAGTGTTCGGCAATCGCTGTTTCATGCGGCGCTCCGAAATCATCACCCCACTTGATGTCGTCGAATCCTTTTTCATGCAGGAATTCGATTGCTTCATCGTATGTAATGCGCGGGAACGGAGCTTGCACTTTTTCAAGTTTGGAAATGTCCCGACCAAGGCGTTCCAATTCAAGTGGACAATTTTGAAGTACGGATTGAACGATATGTGTCACAAATTGTTCTTGAACTTCTAGGCTTTCGGCGTGCTGGACAAAAGCCATCTCCGGCTCGATCATCCAAAACTCAATCAAATGACGGCGTGTCTTTGATTTTTCAGCACGGAACGTCGGACCGAATGAGAATACCTTACCTAACGCCATTGCGGCAGCTTCCATATAAAGTTGGCCGGACTGAGATAGATACGCATCTTCATCAAAATATTTTGTATGGAATAATTCAGATGTACCTTCTGGTGAAGAACCCGTCAGGATTGGCGGATCAATCTTGACGAAACCGTTCATATGGAAAAACTCATACGTTGCACGGATAATTTCATCCCGGATTTTCATAATGGCATGTTGTTTTCTAGAACGCAGCCACACATGGCGATGATCCATCAAAAATTCAGTACCATGTTCTTTTGGTGTAATCGGATAGTCGACCGCTTCGTGTATCACTTCGATTTCCTTCACTTGTAATTCATAACCGAAAGAAGAACGTTCGTCTGTCGTTACTTCACCAACAATATATAAGGAACTCTCTTGTGTTAATGACTTCGCTTTAGCGAACATGTCCTCGCCGACTTCTTCTTTTACGACAACCCCTTGAACAAATCCGGAGCCATCGCGCAATTGCAAGAACGCAATTTTTCCGCTGGAACGTTTATTGGCAAGCCATGCTCCCATTTTTACTGTTTCGCCTACGTGGTCAGGCAATTCGTGTATCATAATTGTTTTCATAAGAACCTCCAAATACTATTGCAGTTTAATATGGTTTATTATTATTATTATTTCCAATTCTTTTCAACAAATTCACGCATCCGTCTGATCGCTTCCTCGATCAAATCAATCGAGGTGGCGTAAGAGAGGCGGATTGTATCCGGCGAACCGAAACCTGATCCAGGTATGACCGCGACCTTCGCTTCCGTCAACAAGGCGGAAGCGAATTCATCAACGTTTGAGAAACCGGTTTTCTTAATAGCTTCAGACACTTCAGGCAACAAGTAAAATGCGCCTTGCGGCTTTACAATTTTAAAGCCAGGTATGGCGGCGAGCTGTGGATATACCTTTTCCAATCGTGACTCAAAATCTTGTCTCATTTCCTCGACCGTATCTTGCGGCCCATTGTACGCTTCGATTGTAGCATATTGGGAAGTAGTTGTTGGATTCGACGTAGAGTGGCTGGCCAAGTTTGTCATCGCTGCCACGACTTCCTTATCACCGGCAATATAACCAATCCTCCAGCCAGTCATGGAATGTGATTTAGAAACGCCGTTCACAATGAATGTACGTTGTTTCGCATCTTCTGACAACTGGGCAATGGATGTATGCTTCGCTTCGCCGTATATCAACTTCTCATAAATCTCATCCGAAATGATCCAAATATCTTTCTCTTTGCACACTTGGGCTATTTGTTCCAGTTCTTCTTTAGAATAGATCATGCCTGTTGGGTTACCTGGAGAATTGATGATGACCGCTTTCGTTTTATCGGTAATCGCCGACCGAATCTGCTCCGCTGTCACTTTGAAGTGCGCTTCCGCTCCCGATTCGACAAAAATCGGCTCCCCGCCTGCCAATTTTACTTGCTCCGGATAGCTCACCCAGTATGGAACCGGGATGATTACTTCATCTCCAGGATTGAGGATGACTTGAAACAACGTATACAAGACATGCTTGGCACCGACACCGACCATAATTTCATTGCGGGCGTAGGAAAGCCCTTGGTCTCTTTGAAGCTTATCGATGATGGCATCCTTTAAAGCGGGAAGACCGCCGGATGGTGTATATTTTGTTTTGCCCTCTTTCATGGACTCATATGCCGCCTCTAATATGTTCGCAGGCGTATTATAATCCGGCTCTCCTGCTCCCAGTCCGATTACATCAATACCGGCATCCTTCATTTCCTTTGCTTTTGCCGTAATTGCCAAGGTTGTAGAAGGGGTTAATGTGCTAACTCTTGATGCCAATTCCTTTGTCAATTTCATCCGCTCCCTTATGCCTTAAAGATTCAAGATACGCTTCCACCACTGCCCGTTTTCAAAAAACACGTATACATAATTCAACTTGCCGTTTTCACTTCGGAATGCCACTTCCCATATCGGATGGTTTTCTTCCAAGCCCAATGATACGTGCAATATTTTATCTACTTTCAGCTCTTTTTTAACCGTATCGATCGCCTTTTTAGAAGAAATGCCATCTGCCAATGCTACTTCTCCTACCACTTTCCCCTTATCGCTGATAAAGACGGCCTTTTCCTTGCCATCCTCATCTTTACCATACACGGTGACAAGCGATGTGGTTCCATTATACGTTTCGGACCGTTCCGCTGTTGCCAATTTTCCTGAAGCCACTGCAACCTCGGAACTTTTCTCTACTGCTGCCGAATAGGGCTTGTTGGCATTATAGAACACGATAACGAATATGGCGATTCCGAGTGCGAGCAGAAAGGCGGTAATAAATTTTATCCAATTCAGCAAAAACTTCCACATCCCGTCTCGGAAACATCTCGTAAATAATTGATCAATCCACATGCCTTGGATTCTTATTCATTATAACAATCTTCGAGCTCGTTCACCATACGTTCGAGCGACACTTTTTTCACAGGAACGGGAGGCAGGGATTCAAGAAAGCGCCTGCCGTATGATTTCGTTTCAATCCTTCGGTCCAAAATGATGAAGAATCCTCGTTCCCCTGAAGATCGGACTAATCGGCCAAATCCCTGACGCAATCGCATGATCGCTTCAGGCAACGCATAGCCGGTGAAAGGATTGATTCCCGCTGCGGATAAGTGATCCGCTCTCGCTTTGAATACCGGATCATCCGGTGATGTGAACGGCAGCCGGACAATAATGATGGCAGACAATGCATCTCCGGGAACATCGACCCCTTCCCAGAAACTGTTCGTTCCGAATAAGACGGACTGCTCAAATTGCCGAAAGGATTTCAGCAGTTTCATTCGACTGCCGGAGCTTACGCCTTGCGCAATCAACGCATACTCGGAAAGCAGTTCACTTTCTAATATCAATTCATACGTCTGCCTCAGCATATCCAATGAAGTAAATAAAGCGAAAAGCCGGCCGCCTGTTGCCATAACAGTTTGGACGATTGCATCAGCAACCGCTTCAACGTATTCACTTTGCGGTACCTGTTGGATATCAGGCATATCTTCCACAATGAAAATGTTAGCACCATCATAAAAATGCGGCGGGGCTTCGAAAGTCTTAAGCGGAACCGTTTCATCCATGCCGAGCTGGCGGACGACAAAGCGTTTATCTTCCTGAACGGCCATTGTGCCTGATGTCCAAATAATCCCTACCTGTTCTTCCTTAAGCGAGGAAATCAATTGCCTGATTCGGGATGTTCCATCAATCGGGCATTTTACTACGGTCAGGCTGCCTGGAATGCTGCGCTTATCCTTTTCCAGCCAAATCGCATAATTATCCCTATTGGCATCCAGAAAAATCTCCACCCATTCTCCGGCTTTTATCGCTAATTCCCGTACCCAATACGTCCATTCCGATAGATAGGCCCGTTCCTTGTCTGTCATCTGATGCGCTACAGCGGACAAAGCGTTCGGGTAAGACTCTGCAAATTTATAATATTGATACATGGTCTCCGCGACACGGGCAAACGGCTGACTGTCTAGTGTCAAAGAAGCTAAGGGGGCCACAATACGATTGCCTCTATTGCTGTTAACCTGGTCTTCCCGCGTATCTGCCAGGAGGCGGATCGCCTCATCGAACGCTTGCATGAATGTATCATACAGCTGGGCTAGTTGTTCCTTTGCGTACCTGCTGAATGTGCCGAACCGTTTATGCAGACTGTCAACTTCAAACAGCAGTTGGCCATCAGCATCAGAGCTGATTTGTCCGATGACGTATTTCCAATTCGTGTAAGAGAGGACTGTCTCATTCGAATGATTGGCGATCTGTATCATTTGATGAGCTTCATCAACGATCAACCCGCCTATCGATTGGATTGCCCTTTTGTTCCGATAGCTGTCGGATAACAGAGTGGAATGGTTTGTAATAATAAGGTCCGCATGCGAACATGCTGCCAACATTCGATTATGGAAGTCGGCCATTTGCTCATCTTCTGGTTGAACGGAAGATTGTTTACGAATTCGATCGAGAAACAATTGACCTCCGCCTGAAACATTAAGTTCAGTTAAATCACCTGTGACCGTTTCTGTAAGCCAGACGAGTATTTGCATGATCGCGAACGTTTCATCGTACGATTCATCGATGATCCGCATTAACTCTTCCAGCTTTCCCAAAGAAATATAGTGTTCACGGCCTTTCAAAACAGCGATTCGGAGCTCAGCCTCCATCATTTTGCTGATCTTCTTCACATCTTCTCCGACCATTTTATCGATCAAATGGTTGGTGCCAGTACTAATAACAATCGGCTTTCCTTTTTCTGCAGCATAGATGGCAGCAGGAAACAGATAGCCTAGTGTTTTGCCGAGACCGGTTGGTACTTCTGTTGCAATTTCCTGTTTATGCTGCAAGGCATCCCAGACAGCATCCATAAACTTGAACTGCGCTTCCCTTTTGTCTACAGGATTGAACACTTTGCCAAGAAGCTGTATTTTCGCCTTCTCATCTTCGTAAGGATAAGACATTACAGCAGCTTTGCTTAATGCCGAATGGCTTTCATCCTTCCTATAGGGAATTCCCCGGAATAAGGCAAGATCAGTTGGAAGTTTTTGATCTCTTCCCTCATTCAAAGCATTGAACACGAGCATGGAAATATCAGATCGTAGAGAGAACGATCTGCGATGAAGCAATCTCAGCGTCTTTCCAGGAAGCTTCCTCAATTTTGTAAGGCAAGCGAGAAACAGATAGGCTGTCGCTAACGCATCATCATCTGCCCGATGCGCCGTCGGAAGTGATATGCCAAGCTCTTCTGAAATATCTTGAAGCCGATAACTTGGCGAAGTCGGGAAAAGTATTTTAGCCAATTCAACTGTATCAATTTTTTTCCCAGACCATTTATTTACACGGCAGCGCGTAAATTCGCTTTGTAAGAATGAAAGGTCAAAGTCCGTGTTATGCGCGATAAAAACCTTGCCCTCCAGCAGAGCAGATACTTCAGATGCAATGTCGTCAAAGAGCGGCGCATCCTTTACATCTTCATCCGAAATGGAGGTCAACTGCTGGATAAACATCGGAATGTCCCTGCCGGGGTTAACAAACCGGGAATATTTTCTTGTAATTTTTCCATCCTCGATCAAAACGATGGCAATTTGAATGATCCGATCGCCTCGAGCAGGTGAATGGCCGGTCGTTTCCAAATCAACGACCGCATATGTATGTGTTGTCATTCCATCATCATCTTCCTGTTTGGATACTACACGGATTGTACCATACAAACGGTTCCGGACAGAGTATTTTGGTATCCGGAAATTTAAAAAAGAGGATCAGCCTAGTGAATTGCGCCTCCAAATGATAGTCATATCCACCATGTTGGAGGCGTTTCTAAAACCTGAAATCCTCTTTTATTCGATCAGACGGTCATACTCGGCTTTTCCACAATCCGCTCTTTGATTCCATTGTTCTCGTCCATAATAAGGACGGTCGGAGCATGGTGTTTGGCTTCATCATCCGAAACATAAATATAGGAAATGACAATGATGATGTCTCCCGGCTGTACAAGACGTGCAGCCGCTCCATTTACACACATGACTCCGCTCCCCCGTTCTCCTGCAATTATATACGTTTCAAAACGAGCGCCATTATTATTATTGACAATATGCACTTTCTCATTGGGAAGCAATCCGGCAGCATCCAACAAATCCTGATCAATCGTAATGCTTCCGACATAATTCAAGTTGGCTTCCGTGACGACTGCCCGATGCAATTTACTATTCATCATCATTCTGAACATGATGTACCATCCTTTGTTGACATAATAATATTATCTATCAATCTTGTTTTCGAGAATTTAACTGCACAAGCTAAAATGATTTCCGAATCATTCTCACTCACTTTGCTAAGTGATGGGTAGGATAGCACTTTTGCGTAATCCACAATCCCCGAAGTTTGTTTTGCAATATATTCAGCTATCGCCTTTTCTATTTCATCTGGAGAAGATGCGCCAATTCTTTTTTGTCCCATTTGCAATGCTTGATATAAGAACGGCGCCTCCAATCTTTCTGCTTCGCTCAAGTTGACATTTCTCGAGCTTTTGGCAAGACCATCCGATTCCCGCACGGTCGGAACACGTACAATCTCCGTCCGAAGAAAATAATCCCGGACAAACGTTTCAATGATGGCTAGCTGTTGTGCATCTTTCATGCCAAAATAAGATTGGTCAGGATCAATAATATTGAACAGCTTGAGCAAGACTTTCAACACGCCATCAAAATGTCCCGGCCTGGAAGCGCCGCATAACACATCCGCTTGTTGCCCAGGCAAGATGCGGATTCCACCGTCGGTTGGGTACATTTCTTCAACAGAAGGAGCGAATAAGAAATCGACCCCCGCTTTTTCAGCCATTGCCACATCTCGCTCCAAATCCCTTGGGTATGCCTCGAAGTCCTCTCCCGGTCCAAATTGCGTTGGGTTGACAAATATGCTCATCACAACGATGTCGTTATCCGCTTTTGCTTGTGAGACAAGTGAGAGATGTCCTTCATGCAAAAAACCCATTGTTGGTACATAGCCCACTGACTTCCCGTTCCGATTCGTTCGATCAATCTGTTTTTTCACTTCATTTCTAGTCGTTAGAACTTTCATCATTTTTATCCTCTTTCATTCAGTTTCCGCCATACAAGGCCGCCAGCTCTTCTTCCTTCATTGTAAAACTATGCTTCGCAGCAGGAAACTCCCCCGTTCTGACAGCATGTTTATATGCTGAAAGACCAGTTGTTATTTCAGATCCGACGTTTGCATACACTTCCACAAATTTTGGCACATGATGTTTTCCATATTGAATTGTATCGTGGAATACAAGTACTTGGCCATCGACTGCTGCACCGGCACCAATACCAATGACAGGTATGCTTACGGCATTCGCCAGTTCCTCTGCCAATTGGTGAGGAATACATTCTACGACAATCATGCAGGCGCCTGCCTTTTCACACGCTTCGGCATCGCGAATCAATTGCTGTGCCGCTGCAGCCGTTTTTCCTTGTACTTTATAACCACCGATGACAGCTGCTGACTGCGGAAGCAGGCCAAGATGCGCTACGACTGGGATGCCTGTCGTTGTCAATAACCGGATGCTATCTATTACCTTGCCGGAACCTTCCAATTTGAGAGCATTCGCACCTGTTTCTTGAAAGAGTCGCATTGCATGTTGGAGTGTGCGATCTTCCGAACCATGGTACGTGCCGAATGGCATATCGACAACGGTGAAGGTGTCTCGTGCTCCTCTTCTGACCGCTTTGCCGTGATGTACCATATCTTCCACCGTTACGGAAGCAGTGGAATCATAACCGAGAACAACCATGCCAAGTGAATCTCCTACGAGAAGTACATCCATGCCCGCCTCCTCCGCCAGTTGGGCAGTCGGAAAGTCGTAAGCGGTCATCATCACGATCTTTTCGCCATTTTGTTTCATTTTCAAGAAATCTGCTGTGCTTTTCATTAACATCCATCTCCCTTTCGATTCAAGTTCAACACTGAAGGCCATGCGTTCGAACTGTCTCTTAGAGAAAACCGAATTGGTGAATTTTCATGCTGTCATCTGCAGAAACAAATAATACCCTTCTATCCAAAAAGGACAGAAGGGTAGTGTTGTAAGCAGTAATGGTTTCCTCCGTCCCTGTCTCATTCAAGATCAAGGCAGAACTTATAAAATTTCTAGACATGCCGGTAACAGGTGCAGTTCGGTAATGATACTGCCCTTCAGCCTTACTATAACAAAACGCCAAATCGTTGTATAGCGTTATTTTGCCAGTTGGATATCCGCAGAATAAATTCCCCGAACTGATCCATCGTCCAGTTTCAACTCCAATAAGCCGTCTTGAGAGATGCCGATCGCCGTCCCCTCAATCGTTTCATTCAACATAACTGCGCGAACCCGCTTGCCAATCGTGTTGGAATAGCTCTCCCAAAGTAATTTAATCGGTTGAAACCCATTTTTCTCATACATTTTGGTATATAACTCCAAATAATAGAGGATGGCTGCTACCAATCGGGAACGGTCGACCTCCTCGCCTGTTTCCTGTTTTAGAGACGTGGCAATTTCTTTCACTCCGTCAGGAAAGTCAGCCTCTTCTTGATTCGCATTAATGCCCATTCCAAGAATGATCGCTTTAACCCGGTCCATATCCGCCTGCAATTCCGTTAGAATACCGGTCATTTTCTTTCCGTTTATCAAAATATCGTTCGGCCATTTGATGGTCAGCTGGACATCGACCACTTCTTCGATTGCACGTACAATGGCAACCGCCGCCACAAGTGTCATTTGCGGGGCTTGCTGGGGCATAAGAGAAGGCCGGATGATCAAGCTCATCCAAATGCCTTTTCGGGCCGATGATGCCCAGGGACGTGATAGCCTTCCCTTGCCAGCCGTCTGCTCTTCCGCGATGATCAAAGTCCCGTCTTCAGCTCCATTTTGTGCTTCTTCATGTGCTATGAACTGGGTTGAAGGACAGCTTTCAAAGTACTGAATATGCCGGCCGTAACCGTCAGTCTTTAAATGGCGCTGGATCGCTGCAGCATTTACGACATCAGGCGTTTCCAACAAATAATATCCTTTTTTTCTGATTGTTCCGATTTGATAGCCTTCGGACTCCAATTCCTTTATATATTTCCAGACTGCTGTCCGTGACACACCGAGCCGATCCGCCATTTCTTGGCCGGAAACTGGTGTCCCGCTGCTTGCCATCAATTGTTTTAAAATTTTATCTTTCCCTTTCAAACTCATCGAGAAACCATTCCTTTATCTCTTCTCTTTCGTTCAGGCAATCCCCTAGAATGACTGCCTGTTCGATTTTATTCAACCATTCACCTACCCAACGGCCGCCTTTTTCTCCTGACCAGATCAAGAGGTCATTGCCCGTCATTGCTAATTCTTTTTTTGAACGAATTGGCAAAGCTGCGATTTTCCCTTTGATCTCATCCATCTCAATTGTAGCTTCGAGAGGATGCAGGCAATTAAAAATTGATTCCGCTGTTAAGAGGACTCGCTCACCGAATCGATAATAATCGACATTTGTATATAATCCCTTTTCTCTCATGTGAATTGCAGCATGAACAGATTGGAGATACGCTTTCTCTACATTAGACAATTTATAGGCACGGCCAAGTTCAGCCGGTTCCAAGTTCCCTGCGATAAGAAAAGCGGCCCAGCCATCCAACGGTGATAGAAATGGCCCTTGCATACATGCTGTCATGAGTGCGGCTGGATAAGCGGGCAAATGCAAGCCGATCCCCGTCTCCTGAATATATTGAAATGCCTGTAACGGTTCTCTGCCGAGGAATAGCTTATCCCACTCCGCCTTCAAACGCTCCGCCGCTATATGGCGAATCTCATTAGCCAAAAGATCGATTGCATGACAAGTTGATTGTTCAATGGCAAAACCCAAGACAGCAGAAAAACGGATGGCACGGAACATCCGGAGAGCGTCTTCCCTAAATCTCTCTTCAGCATTTCCCACCGCTCGGATCAATCGGTTGGCTATGTCTTTTTTTCCGCCATAAGGATCAATCAGACTCCCGTCTAATGTAATTGCCATCGCATTCATCGTAAAATCTCTCCGTCGTAAATCTTCTTCCAATGTTCTGACAAAATTCACTTCGTCTGGACGGCGATGGTCGGAATACGTCCCTTCCGTTCGATAGGTCGTCACTTCGATCGGTTCTCCTTCAAACAGGACAAGAACCGTACCGTGTTGGATTCCAACATCTACCGTATGCACAAAAACTTCTTTCACCTCTGCGGGAGTGGCAGACGTTGCTATATCGATATCTGAAGCCTCTTTTCCCAATAATAGATCCCGCACCGCACCACCGACAAAAACCGCTTCATATCCAGCTAAAAGCAGCTTTGAAACGACTCCTCTACTGGCAGTTGTCCCAAATGTATAGCTCATTTTCTCTCCGCCATTTCATAGTAAAGGGTTTCATAACGTTCGACAATGGAGTCCGACCTAAAACGTAATGGAACAGTTTGCAATGCATTCTGCCTGAATACTTGGTGCAATGATGCATCCCGTAAGAGGCTTAGGGCTTTATCCGCCACCTGCTGCGTGTCGCCTACTTCCACCAGAAAACCGTTCACGCCATCTTCCACAACTTCCGGAATGCCGCCGATGTTGGTAGCGATTGCCGGTACTCCGCATGCAAACCCTTCAAGCAACACTAGCCCAAAGGCTTCTTTCTCTGACAACAGGAGCATAATATCGCTGATTGACAGCAACTCGGGCAAATCATCTCGTTTCCCTGTGAAGATGACATCCTCTAACAAACCAGCCGCGCTGACCAAGTCAAAGGCATGCTTCCATTCCGGCCCTTCTCCGACAAGAAGGAGCTTCGCTTTTTCTTGCCTCCGGATCAAACGGAAACTTTCAATAATATCAGGGATCCGTTTCACCTTTCGGAAGTTGGAGATATGAATCAGCACTTTGTCCTCTCGTCCAATCCCCAGCTTCTCTTTTAATCCTGGTGCTTCGACCGGCTTATATTTCTCTTCATCTATGAAATTGTAAATGGTGCTGATTTCACTTGTTGGTTGAATCAGTTCCAGCGTCTCCTGCCGCAATGACTCGGATACGGCTGTTGTCACATTGGATTTATCGATACCGTAACGGAGCGTGTTCCGGAGCGCTGGGTCATGGCCAAGCACAGTCACGTCCGTACCATGCAATGTCGTGATTACACCGATGTCCGAATTTGCCATATCTTTCGCCAGGGCTGCCGAAATCGCATGAGGAACCGCGTAATGCACATGCAAAAGATCCAGCTGTTCCGATTCAATTACTTGCGCAATGCGGTTGGCAAGGGCAATGTCGTATGGTGGATATTTGAATACTGCATATCCATCTATTTTCACTTCATGGAAGTGTATGTTCGGATGCATGTCTAGCAGTCTGAACGGTTTGCTGGACGTTATGTAATGCAATTCGTGTCCTCTTTCGGCCATTTTCAAACCAAGTTCCGTCGCGACGACACCAGACCCTCCAAGCGAAGGATAACAGATGACTCCCACTTTTAATCTTCTCAAATGACAACACCCCTCTCAAAAGCAGCTGGAACGCTTGCTTTAATCTATAATCTCTTCTAAGCCATAGATCAAATCTGACCGGCCTACTACGTGCCGAATCGCCATAATGATCCCCGGCATGAAACTATTGCGGTCGAATGAATCATGGCGAATGGTAAGCAATTCACCCTCACCGCCAAGAAGTACTTGTTGATGGGCGAGCAGTCCAGGCAGCCGGACGCTGTGAATTTTCATGCCTTCCACGTCTCCGCCCCTTGCTCCTGTTAAATGTTCCTGCTCTTCCGGATGCCCTTGAATATGTGCGGGTCTTACACTTTTAATCATATTAGCTGTTTTCACAGCAGTCCCGGAAGGAGCATCCAATTTTCGGTCGTGATGCATTTCAATGATTTCGATATCTCCTAAATAACGGGCTGCTTGCGCAGCGAATTTCATCATCAAGACAGCTCCGATTGAAAAGTTAGGAGCGATAATCGCCCCCATGCCAGTTTCCTCCACTAATTCGGAAATAGCATGTAACTCCTCCTCCGTTAAACCGGAAGTTCCCACAACGGGATGGATGCCGAGCTTAATGGCCTCTTTCACATTACTAAATACCGCATCAGGATCAGTCACGTCTAATAGAACATCCGGTTTCACTTCGTTCGCCAACTCGGCTAAAGAGGTATAAATCGGAATGCCTTCCTGACCGTTGGTAATCAAGGAGCCATTGATAAATTTCCCTTTATGCTTATAATCCAATGCGGCTACAACTTCCGCATCCATCGCTTCTTCAATCGCTTTCCTGGCAGTCGTGCCCATCCTGCCTCTGGCACCGGCTATTGCCACTTTGATTGTCATTGCAAATCCTCCTTTTTTGTCCAGCGGTCTGCGTCCCGATGTTTAAATTTGTCCAAAACTGTACTAAGAGACTGTTCCAGATCAATACCTTGCGAATTCGCAAAACAGATGAGGACAAATAATAAATCACCTGTCTCCTCAGCTAACGACTTAACAGCTTCTGTCCCTTTTTTCTTTTTCATACCGTACACATGCTGGACTTCCCTCGATAATTCCCCTAATTCCTCCGTGAGACGTGCCAGTAATTCCATTGGCGGAAAATACCCTTCTTTAAAGCCACTTATGTATTGATCTACGTCATCTTGCATTTGTTTCATCGTTTTTACATGTTCCATTTGCGTCTACTCCCTCCATTTGATATCGTATTCATTCAAGAGGCTGTTGTCAAAAAATGAAGAATCGTCGATAATAATATAGTTAGTATTCAACAGGAAAGGCGGGACAAAGGTTGTTGGCCGGCATAAAATTCAAAAATATCTTCTTCATTATTCTCGGAGCTGCCATATTCAGCTTTGGACTGGTTCATTTCAATATTCAACATGAGTTGGCAGAGGGAGGATTCACGGGCATCACCCTCATTTTGCTCTTTGCTTTCCATTGGGATCCGGCGATAATGAACCTCGTACTTAACATTCCGATGTTTGCTCTCGGTTGGAAATTGCTCGGTCGTCGATCTTTTATTTATACGATTATCGGTACGTTATCCGTTTCCGTATTCCTAAAAGTATTCATGAAATATCAAGTTGATATCCATCTGGAAGGAGATATGTTTCTCGTCGCCTTGTTTGCCGGTGTCTTCATAGGCATCGGTCTTGGGATCATCTTCCGGTTCGGAGGAACGACTGGCGGAGTGGATATTATCGCGCGCCTCGGCCACAAGTACAAGGGCTGGAGCATGGGACGCACAATGTTCATGTTTGACGCGGGTGTCATTGCCGTCTCGTGGCTTGTCTACTTAGATCATCGTTCTGTCATGTATACACTTGTCGCCTTGTTTGTCGGGGCACGTGTGATCGATTTTGTTCAGGAAGGGGCCTACGCCGCGCGGGGAGCCTTCATCATATCAGATCACCAGAATGCCATTGCGACTAAAATTGCAGTTGACATGGAACGCGGTGTGACAGTGTTTAGAGGTTATGGCCATTTCACCAGATCTGACCGCGAAATCTTATATTGTGTCGTTGGCAAAAATGAATTGATGCGTTTAAAAAACATCGTCAACTCTGTCGATCCGCATGCTTTCGTATCGGTTACGGAGGTTCATGACGTATTAGGTGAAGGATTTACACTGGACGATCAGAAACAACCTTTGGAAAAGTAGTCAAAAAAAACCGTCTTTACGAGTCGTAAGGACGGTTTTTCTGTCGTCAATCGTTCCGGTTTGTGAAAATCAAGACAAGACGGAGCAATTCAAGCACAGCTACTGCAGTTGCAGCAACATATGTCATTGCCGCTGCGCTCAGCACTTTCTTCGCATGCGGCTCTTCTTCATTCCGAATAATGCCCAGTTCAACAATTTGATTCATCGCGCGGCTGGAAGCATTGAACTCCACTGGCAATGTGACAATCTGGAACAGTACACCGACAGCCATTAACAGGATACCGATGCCGAGAAGCGAATTCATACTCTGTGCGACCAAACCAATTATAATGAAAATCCAAGAAGCGTTTGAAGTAATATTAGCGACCGGAGCCAACCGATGACGGAATCGCAAGAAAGCATAGGCTTCCTTGTCCTGGATGGCATGGCCCACTTCGTGCGCTGCTACAGCAGTTCCTGCCACTGAAGCTTCATGATAGTTTTGTGGAGAGAGCGCCACGATTTTCGTAAGTGGATTGTAGTGATCGCTTAAGAACCCTTTGCTCTCCACTACTTTTACATCATGAAGACCATTATGATCTAATATCATTCGAGCCACTTCTGCTCCTGTCATGCCGGAAGTCGAGCGGATTCTTACATATTTATTATACGTACTTTTCACTTTGAACTGAGCATACAGCGGCAACAACATGATGACGCCCATATAAACCCAAAACATCTTCGTTTCCTCCCCTTTCTCTATACTTCTATTTTATATGCCTCGCATGCCCGCCGCAACTTTTACGTCTATCCATTTACAAGCTTGGTCCTTTTCTTCCATACATAATAAGCTATGGTTATACAGCCAATGGACAACCAAAAAGTGAAATAACCGATGCGGTCCATATGGCGCATCAAATCATAATAGATCGGCATTTGCTTAAAGACGTAATCTATCACGTCATTATGGAGAGTCCAGATGGACGCGATCACTATATGTTTGAATTGAAAACGATAAAACGGAATATAGAGGATCGCTTGCAATGCCATGGCAAAATGGGAAACGACCAACATCCATCCGGCCCACCCGATCGAACCGACCTCGGCCAATGTCAGCAAATTCATGACAACAGCCCACAGCCCGTATTTGACCAAAGTGATCAACGCCAATGCTTCGACCAATTTAAAATTCCTGCCAATCAGCCATGCGAAAAGCGCCAAGCAAAAGAATAAACTGGCAGTCGGACTATCAGGAACGAAGATCCAAAATATTGGATTTGTTATTTCAAGCTGCCACATATACCAGTCATATCCATATACAGTTCCGATAATATTGACAAACAGTAAAATCCATAAAAACGATTTGTTTGACAATACGAGCCAAACCATAGTTTTTAGCGTATTCAATGACATCTCTCCAAACAGGCATAGTATGTATATAGAGCAGTTGTTTACGCAATCATGTTCGTGTAATCAATGTAAGCTTTTTATTGTTTTGATTCATGCTAATAAAAAAAGAGTCAGTCGCCTGACTCTTTTTAATTATTCTTGATTTAGTCCTTCAATGAATTCCGCAAGAACTTGCAAGTCTTCATCCGATCCTGTCCATTGCCCAGCAGGCATGTCGCCAATCCCGTTATGTGCAATGTCAATAATCTCATCAGCTGTCAAACCTGTATTGCTCAAGGCCGGCCCTAGAGCGCCTTGGAAAGCATCTCCGTGACAGTTAATACAAGAAGATCCCGAATAAATTTGGTACCCTTCCGAGTTTTCATCGAATTCAACTTCATCCACGATGGCACCTTGTGCTTTCGCTTTTTCCCAGTCATGGTTCACGACAGATTCCCATGTCAAATAGAAAATCGCTGCGAAAGCAAGTAGCATAAATCCTGTTGGAAGCGGGCGTTTGAATGGACGACGCTCTTTGGACGTGTCCATAAATGGAACTAGCATTAGCGCTCCCACAGCAAGACCAGGTATGATAATAGCTCCGATGACATTGTATGGTCCGGACGCAAATTCATACTTCAGTAACTGGTACATGAATAGGAAATACCAGTCAGGAACAGGGATGTACGTTGTATCCGTCGGATCGGCTTGACGCTCAAGCGGAGACGGATGGGCAACCGTAACAATAAGATATCCGATAAGGAAAACAGCTCCAACCATCCACTCCTTCAATAGGAAGTTTGGCCAGAAAGCCTCTGTTTTACCAGGATATTCTGAGTAGTCTTTTGGGACATTGGGTTTCCGAGTTGCAGAAATCCGGGAATCCCCAACAAATTTCATACCTTTTCCGCGATGCATTTTGTCCCCTCCTTATTCTAAATATAAGACAAACAACATCTAAATCTTATAGTGGTCCAGAAATACCTTGTCTTCTGATCATGATAAAGTGCGCTGCAAGCAACCCAAGCAAAGCAGCTGGCAAGAAGAATACATGAATCGCGAAGAAACGTGTTAATGTTTGAGCACCTAGAATCGTCGAATCTCCCGCCAGGAGAATCTTGATCTGCTCGCCGATAAACGGAACGGATGCTGCGATTTCGATACCTACTTTAGTAGCGAATAACGCTTTCATATCCCATGGCAATAAGTAACCTGTGAAACCAAGACCTAACATGACGACGAAAATAAGCACGCCGACGATCCAGTTTAGTTCACGAGGTTTCTTATAAGAACCTGTAAAGAATACACGCAGCGTATGTAGGAACATCATGACAATAACAAGCGACGCTCCCCAGTGGTGCATCCCACGCACAATCTCACCGAATGCAACTTCATTTTGAAGGTAGTAGACGGATTTCCATGCATTTTCGATGTCCGGAGTATAATACATTGTCAAGAACATACCGGATAAGATCTGAATGACCGTTACGAAAAATGTCAAACCTCCGAAACAATAAATGAATGCGGAAAAATGATGTGCAGGGTTTACGTGCTCAGGTACTTCGTGGTCTGCAATATCACGCCATATCGGGGTGATATCCAACCGTTCATCAACCCAATCATAAATTTTATTTAGCACTTCGGTCGTACCCCCTTACATTTTAAACTAATGTGTTTGGAACAGTTTTACCAAGATGAACATAACCATCCACTACTTGGACCTGATATTCATCAAGCGGACCTAGCGGCGGAGTTCCAGGTACGTTCTTCCCATTTTTCTCGTAACGTCCAGCGTGGCAAGGGCAGAAAAATTCGTTTTTATGATTGTCCCCTTCCCAGTTCACTGTGCATCCAAGATGCTTACAGACAGGAGAAAGCGCGATGACTTGATCGCCTTCTTTATAGACCCAAGCGGTATTTGAGACGTCGGATTTGTACCAAGCATCTTTCCGGTCTTTGATCGTAAAGTCGACACGTACCGGCACATCAGTCAATTCATCGGCTTTTTGCGAGGTTGCAATAAAATCCCCGTCACTTTTCGCTTGCAATACCGGGTCGACCGCAAAACGGATCATCGGCATCACTGCTGCCGAAACCATGAATCCACCGACGCCCATCAAGGAATAGCTTAGGAATTGGCGTCTTGACACTTTGCTGCTCATCAGTTTCCCTCCTCTAACTCCAAAATCAGTCCAACGGACATACTATTGCTAATTGTAATACTAGGACATATCTATGATATATCAATATTGCCGTAAATTCAATCATGCATTCGACAGTAAAAACAGTTTGTGAACAAATGATGAAATTTCGAAAAATGGCAAGATAAGTATGCCATACACCATCAAAGACAAGCTACTGCTACTGTTTAAAATACATAATGAATTCCGTTAATTCATCTTATCAAGCATATCATACATGACGGGGAAAACGTCAAGCAGAGGCCCACTTTTCAGTAAACTTGGGCAAAACCTGCCGCAATTGATCTTCCAAGATCGTTTGCCGAAGCTGAATATCCATATGTTCTAACGGTATGGAAGGCAGCCAGATCACTTGTCCGTTATCAGCCGAGGACACCCACGCCGGATCGGTTGTCAAATAAAAAATATGCTTGAATGGCGATTCCTTAAAATCGTTTAGCAAATCATTTTTCATCTTTTCAATAGAAGTCGAAGCAGTATAGGAAAACGGAGGCGCAAACATCATCCGTCCCTTGAATTGCGTTTCGATCATGGACGCCAACAACATGGTAAATTCGGCTGTAGATCCACTCGTTTTCATCTTATCCAATGTCGGCTCCACCTTAATCAAAGGTATGACAAGTGTATCGATGTATTCTTTTTGCTGCAAATATGTATCCATATCTTTTCCGGTCCAATTCATAGATTATCTCTCCCTCTAAAAATCATCCATGGCTCCATCATAACATGATGATGAGTATATCGTCCTTCCCTAGGCAGCCAAGGATTGCTAAAGATGCCAAAAAGCCAAATGACCCCATCGGTGATGGGGTCATTATTGTTTAGATGTTTTCATTTCATTTAACATGGATGACAGGACGAGGAAACGTTCGCGATCATTCTCGTCAAGGGCTTCATCCACTCGTCGCATCAGTAATTCCAATGACATCGTCGCAGCGCTTTCCTCCAACAGTTGTTCCGCTAATTTCCGATCGCGTTCACTCACTTGCAAATCGTCAGGCAGGTACGGATTTTCTTCCCGCACCATCGCATATTGAGGGCACGCATGACTGTTTGGAAAGTTTAATTGAATATACATTTTTTCTTCCGGATGAAGACGTAAATCATGAAAAGACTTCTCCGCATCCGCTGTCATCAAATTTCCTTTATAGAAACGAAACGGGATACTTTCAGAATTCGTCGTAGATATCACCATTGCTCTTGGACAATAGTGCGCCTCGTCTGTAAAGTGAACATTTTGAAGAAGCTGCTCATGGCTTAGAAGATAATTCAAAATCCAAACACATTCCCGGCGCTTTAATTTGTAGCGCTTAAGAAACCACCGTACAAAATCCTTCTTGGCAGCGACAGGAATCATGGCTGTCATATCACACCTCCTCGTCATTTGACAATTCAAGAAATGCGGCCCATTCATCATTATGTTCAATTGCTACTCGTTGCTTTACTATTTCGATGGCTTTGCTCCTATTCCCTTCTTCCAAAAGGAAATGGGCATACCGATCGAGAAAAATCGGATCTTCTTTCATACCAGCATATGCCTCACTATAAGATACGTATGCATCTGCGAATTGTTCCTCCCGCTCCAAAGCATATGCTCTAAAGGCTGTTAAGATCGGCAAATCTGTTTGCACCTCATCTGATTCAGCCAGTAGTGAAAGCAGCTCCTCATTTTTTTCTTGCTCATTGTATAAAGAAGCCAATGCGATTAACGCATCAATATACTCAGGATCTAAAGCCAACGCTTCACTAAGATGGACTTCCGCTTCCGACGTCAACCCAAGTTTCAATGCCGACTTCCCAGCAGCCAATCTTAGTTCCTTATCATATTCATCTCTGGCTATTCCACGGACAAATAGCTCATATGCCTGTTGATCGTCTCCCATTCGGGCAAACGACTGACCTGCTAACATATACGCTGAAAAATAGTCCGGATCCAAATCAAGTATTTGTTCTACCAATTGGGTGGAACGCTTCGGCTGATCTGCTTGGAAATAAGCGAAGGCTGCCCCAAATAAATCATCTGGCGTCATGGATTCCTTCAACAGCAGTTCATAAAAGGGAATTGCTTCTTCATAAGCAGCACCCGCACTATATGTTTCGGCTAGCCTAGAAACGATTGGAATCCCTCCAATCTCCCCAATCCCCTCGTTATACAAACCGGAATAGAGGGTAGCAGCCTCTATATATCTTCCGGCATCCAACAACAATTCAGCGGATGCAAAACGGAGGACTGGTTCATCAGGCATGAGAGATAATGCTTCTTTCACTTTTATCAATGCGGTTTCAGACATACCGGACATTTGATAAAAATCAGCTAGGGACAATAACGCTTGGACGTACTCCTCTTCTTCAGGTGTAATGGAAGTCAGAAGCAGCAATGCCTCGTCCTCTTCTCCTAATTCTAACAAAGTGCCTGCCCGGTCAATCTTTAATTGCCCTTCGTCAGGCATGATTTGAAGTAATGCCTCGTATAATGAATCAGCGAGTTCCAAATACCCGTAATCCACCATTAGCCCGGCCAAATCATAGAGACTTTCCGGTTCTCCAGTTCCATTGTGGAACTTTTTGATTAGCTGTTCAACCTGCATACGCAGATTCTCCAGATCTCCATCCCTGACTGCCTGTTCGAATTTCTCTAACTGACCCATATTTTCACCTGTTCTTTCACTTTGTATACATGCGACAAATCGCACTTAATTAGGAACGGTCTGTCAAGCGATATAAATCATCAAAAAAGTTTGGGTAAGAAACAGCGATGCAAGAAGGATCTTCAATTCGGACCGGTCCGTCCGCGACAAGTGCTGCGATGGCAGACATCATGCCAATACGGTGGTCGCCATAAGACTGGAGCGTAGCACCTGAAAGTTTGGTTGGCCCCATTATGATCATGCCATCCTCTGTCTCTTCGACTGAAGCTCCAAGTTTTTTTAGTTCTGAAGTCACAGCTGCTATCCGATCCGTTTCTTTCACGCGTAGTTCCTCCGCGTCTTTAATGACGGTCTTACCGATAGCTTGTGTCGCCATGAGAGCAATAATCGGTAATTCATCTATTAACCGTGGGATCATGTCGCCACCGATTTCTATACCATGGAGACTAGCGCTCTTCACATTAACTGTACCGTACGGTTCACCATTTTCCCCTTTTTGGTCGACAATTTCAACTGTGGCGCCCATTTGGTTCAGCACGTCTATCATTCCTGTCCGGGTCGGATTTAAACCGACTTTCACAAAAGACACTTCACTTTCCGGCACCATTGCAGCAGCTGCCATAAAAAAAGCAGCAGATGAGATATCACCCGGCACAATCACGTCACAGCTTTTTAATTGTTGCTTGCCAGTTATGCGGATTTCATGATCGTTGATTATAACCTGTGCCCCAAATTGACGGAGCATTCTTTCTGTATGATCGCGGGAGCCAGCCATTTCTATGATTGATGTTTCCCCTTCTGCCTGCAGCGCTCCAAAAAGAATGCCCGATTTTACTTGAGCGCTTGCAATCGGCATTTCATAGTCGATGCACTTCAATTGACGACCGGCGATTGTCAAAGGCAAGCGATCTGCATCTCCTTCACCTGTGATGCAGGCTCCCATCTTTTCCAATGGCCCGATCACTCTTCTCATCGGGCGCTTTGATAAATAAGAGTCCCCTGTCAAAACTGACTCCACGTTGGACCCTGCCAATATGCCTAACATGAGGCGTGCCGTCGTACCGGAGTTTCCTGCATAAAGTGGGCCATCAGGTGATTTCCAGCCTTCAATGCCAGGACTGTCGATGGCTACCTGATCTCCCTTTCTTTCGATGGCAACCCCTAATTTTCGGAAGATATCAATCGTGCACAGACAGTCTTCCCCTGGTAGAAATCCAGAAATATTTGTTTTGCCAGTTGCAATCGACCCTAACATAACTGCCCGGTGGGAAATTGATTTATCTCCTGGCACCTTCAACTCTCCGCGTAATACCGGCTTGCTGAACTCTACTGTTTTCGTCTCCATCATGACGCCCCCATTTTTCAAATGATATGCATGCTATAGTCAGTTGCTTTAGAAAGTACTTGTCTCGCTCTCTTTCGATCCTCGGCAGTTTGGAAACTGATGACTAGAATACCGTAAACATCTGTCCGTGTCTCTACAATCCGTATATTGGTCAAGCTAATCCGCTCATCCGCAAGTATTTTAGTGATCTCCGAAATGACGCCTGGATGATCCGGTACATCAATATGGAGATCGAACGGCATATATAATGCACCTTGGACCGCACCTTCCGTTGTCGAAGGCAGATGATCCCTGTATTCTTTCGCTTCTGCAAAAAAATGAAAAATCTTTTCAGGTTCATTGGAATTGAGCATGGATCGGACATTTTCCATTTCCTGCATCCAGCCATCAAGCTGTCTGATGAGCTCATCTCTGTTCTGAATGGTGATATCTCGCCACATAATTGGATCTGCGGATGCAATTCTCGTCAAGTCCCGGAATCCACCTGCGGCCAAGTTCTTGACAAAAGGCTGGCCTGCCTCCTGCTTAGCCAGCAACCCGACCATCGAAGAGGCTACAATATGCGGGAAATGGCTGACGATTGCTGTCATCCTGTCATGCTGTACCGCTTCCAGCACAACGACTTTGCCTTTCGTCGGAGCGAGAAGACTCTTTAATGATTCTATTTTGTCGAATGCGGTATTGTCTTTAGGAGTTAATATATAATAAGCATTTTCAAATAAATGAGCTTTGGCTGCACTTACACCGCTTTTGTGTGATCCGGCCATTGGATGGCCTCCGATGACGTCGATCCCTCTCTCAACCAGACTTTCCGCAGCTTGCATGATTGGAAACTTTGTACTTCCGGTATCTGTAATGATAACGCCACTTTGGAAATTCCAATGGACCGCTTCCTTTAGTAACGCAACGGTTGTGTTGACCGGCGTTGCGAAAAAGACAAAATCCGCTTTTTCGCAAGCGGACTCAGCAGATGGCGCAATTGTATCGATAATTCCCCTACGGTAAGCCTCATCTGCGGTTTTATACGACTGGTCAAAACCAGTGACTGTGATGTCCGGGTTTCGTTTTAATGCCAATCCGAGAGAACCTCCGATAAGGCCTAACCCGATAATTGCCACCTTACGCTTCATGGGAACCACCTTTTTGCAAAAGCTCTTCGAATGCAGCAAAAAAGCCGTCATTTTGTTCTTCTGTACCTATGGTCACCCTAATATATCCCGGTGTGCCCAATGCATTCCCGCTTCGCACAATATAACCTTGCCGCAAAAGGAATTCAGACGCTTCATCTGCATCTGTCGGAACTTGAATCAACACAAAATTCGTTTGGGAATCAAACATATGAAGACCATGGCGAACTGCCAGCTCTTGGAAACGAACTCTTTGCTGATCATTTAACGAACGGCATGTTTCAATGAAGCCATTATCCATGACAGCCACCTCTGCTACCGCAACTGCCAAAGAGTTATTATTGAAAGGATTCCGCACTTTATTTAACGGAGTTACGACTGCAGGATCAGCAACACCATAGCCGAGCCGCATGGACGCCAAGCCATATGCTTTCGAAAAGGTGCGTAACACGATTATATTTTTAAATTGCTTAAGCAAAGAGATGGAATCAACATGTTGTTCATCGGTAATATACTCGAAATAGGCCTCATCTAAAACAACAAGTACATCCTCGGGCACTTTGTTCAAGAACTTTATAATCTCTCCTACAGGCGTTAAGTTTCCAGTCGGGTTGTTTGGATTACAAATCCAGATGACCGCAGTATCTTTGGTAATGGAATCCAAAAAAGCCTCCAAATCATGAAAGCCATCTACTAATGGTATTTCTGTTATGGCAGCCCCTTCAATTTTTGCGTTATGGGCATACTGAGGAAATGTCGGTGTGGCCATGATTGTATGTTTTCCTTCGTCTAGCAAAGCGCGACAAATAATAGTGATGATTTCATCCGAACCATTGCCGAACAGGATTGCTTCTTCGGAGACCCCATGTTTTTCCGCTAATTTTTTCCGCAGGCGGCTGGAATGGCCATCAGGGTAGATTTCATACTGCAGTGGGTTCTTATTCAAATAATCCAGTACATCTTGTGAAGTGCCATATGGATTTTCATTGGACGCCAATTTTACTATATCAGTCAGTCCATATGTACGTTTTACTTCTTCAATCGATTTTCCCGGTTTATACGGTTTCATCTCTTCCAATGCTGTTTTCCACTTCATATGTATCCCTCCGATTAGTTTGTCTGTAAATCAGGACGAAGTTTAATTGCCTCATTATGGTAAATATGGCGAATATCTTTTTGTGCGGTTTTCAAATTGACATGCATTAATATTCGAATACATTGTGGCAATGAACCTGGAACATCCATCTCATGAGTGCACATAACAGGTACATACTTCCACCCCTCTAAAGACCGGACCGCTTTAGCGGGGAACACTGACTTAATATCCGGTGTTGTTGACACAATAACAGATACAATCTCCTCCGGGGAAAATTGGTTTGCATTTGCCATTTCTAAAGCAAGTGCTTCTGTTGCTTCCAATATCGCTTCCACATCATCACAATGAACTGTTGTCGCTCCTCTGATTCCTCTAACCGTCATTCCTGTCTGCCCCCGTTCTATTCTTTAACTCTTCAAACACAATTTTGCATTCTTCCTCCGACACCGATTTGACATAGGGATGGCCGATCTCTTGTAATAGGACAAAGTTCAAATCACCGTAAGTTGATTTTTTATCTTTTTTCATATAGTCCAGGAAACTGCCAAACGAATTTTCATGAATCGGTTTAAACGTATAGCTGCAGCGTTGCGCAAATCCGATTAATCGATCAGCCAATCCAATCGGCTGTAATCCATGACGTTCACTTAAGATCAGGCTAAACGCCATCCCGATCATGACACATTCACCATGGCTCAACCCGCCAAAGCCGCATACAGCCTCTACGCCGTGACCGAAAGTATGCCCAAAGTTCAGGAACTTTCTAGATGAATGTTCAAATTGGTCTTCCTCTACAATCTTCGCCTTCACTTGAATCCCTTTGATTAATTCCACAGAAAGCCATTCTACGGAAGGTGACACAAACTGTTTGTTGTCCAACAGTTCTTCCGACCATGCACCATCAGAAATGAGAGCGTGTTTCAATAATTCTGCCATGCCGGATCGGATTTCCCGCGGAGGCAAGGTTTCAAGTATGGGCGTGTGGAACAAAACGGCGGCCGGCTGATGGAAAGAACCGACCATGTTTTTTCCCTCCGGCATATTAATGGCCGTTTTTCCGCCGACCGCACTGTCATGAGCCAAAATAGTTGTCGGACATTGGATATACGCAATTCCCCTCATGAAAGTAGCAGCAACAAAACCGGTCAAGTCTCCGCATGCCCCCCCTCCAAACGCAAGGAGCAAAGAATTCCTTGTAAAGTGGTTTTGCAACAGGAAGCTATGGCAGTCGAAAAAGACGGATGAAGTCTTACATGCCTCTCCCGGAGGAACGACTTTAACAAAGAATTTGACTCCTAGTGTTTGAATCGCATTTGTTAGTTTGTCCAAATGGAGGTCCGCCACTTTCTCATCTGCGATAATGCAGATTTGATCGGCTTTTTTCAATTGATCACCATATACTGTTGTCAATAGGTCATATGCTTGATCGCCGATATGAACGTCATATTCATGTTCAGGAATTTTAACTGTTAATTTCGCCATCTTAAAACCCCTTTACATATTCTCTGTAATCATCCAATTCTTTTTTCAGACCTTCCATTGTAAATGAACGGAACTCTTCCATAATCGCCTTGGCTAATTCTGTTGCAATGACATGCTCCGCTACAACCGATGCTGCTGGCACTGCGCAAGGATCGGAACGCTCTATAGTCGCGACAAATGGTTCTTTCGTTTCAATATCCACACTTTCAAGAGGTTTGTATAAGGTAGGAATCGGCTTCATCACACCTCTGATTACAATCGGCATGCCAGTAGACATTCCACCTTCCAAGCCGCCAAGACGGTTGGATTTACGGTAGTAGCCCACTTCCTCGCTCCAAGCAATTTCATCATGCACTTCACTACCCGGGATTTTTGCCATTTCGAAACCGAGACCGATTTCAACTCCTTTGAATGCATTGATGCTCATCATAGCCCCGGCAAGTTTACCATCCAACTTCCGGTCAAATTGCACATAGCTTCCGATTCCAGGAGGACATCCTTCGATGATGACCTCAACGACGCCGCCCAACGTATCTCCGCGTTCTTTTATGGCATCGATTGCTTCTACCATTTTAGTGGACGCGATTGGATCTGCACAGTAGACTGGATCGTTTTCGACGATTTCCCGAAGCTTCTCAGGAGATAGGTCTGCATATGATGTTGGATCGGTGGACACTCCCCCGATTTCCGTCACATGCGACACAGTGTGTATGCCGAGTTCTTTTAAAAACTGTTTCGCCACCGCGCCGACTGCGACACGCATCGTCGTTTCGCGTGCGGAGGAGCGCTCTAAAACATTGCGCAAGTCACGATGTCCATATTTCATACCGCCGACCAAATCCGCATGACCGGGACGCGGCCGAGTGATACGGCGTTTGATATCTTTTGGGTCCACATCATCCGGCAAAGGCTCGATGCCCATAATACCGGTCCAATGCTTCCAATCATCATTCACCACTGTCAATGTAACAGGTGAACCAATCGTCTTTCCATGACGCACACCTGAAGAAATGACAACCTGGTCCTTCTCTATTTGCATTCTACGGCCGCGGCCATGACCGCCTTGCCGCCTCTTCAGTTCTTTATTGATCATCTCTTCGTGCAGCTCCATCTGTGCAGGAAGCCCTTCAATAATAGCGGTAAGTTGTGGACCGTGTGATTCACCAGCAGTAAAAAATCTCATTTCCATTTTCCTCCTCAGCTATTCTAATCTCTGGATGACGTAGTATCCGTTTATAGCACTTTACCAAACGAAAGGTTTTTTGACTATAGGCTATTATAAAAAAATATCCGGATGGATCCGGATAGGATGAGTTTTTTAAAGGAGCGCTAGGCAATCCTTTATATTTTCTTATAGAAAAAAGTATCTTCCGATTCGAAATTGTATTTCGAAGGGTTGAAAATTTGTTCCGTACTACCTACAAAGAGGATGCCGCCTGGCCGTAACGCCTTGGAGAAGTTCATATAAATCTGTTCCTTTGCTTCTTCCGTAAAATAGATCATAACGTTTCGGCAAACAATTAAGTCAAAATCCGAACCGTACGAATCATTCAACAGATTATGTTGCTTAAACGTCACCGTCCGCTTGATTTCATCGGTTACCTGATAATATTGTCCTTCGTTGACGAAATAATTTTGCAGTACGTGTTTTGGAACCTCTTTCAGTGACCTATCCGAATAGAGGCCAACTTTCGCACGCTCCAGCACGCCTTTATCCAAGTCGGTAGCAAGTATGGAAATATCAGAGCGTGTCACATGGCCGGACATCACCATTGCCAATGAGTACGGTTCTTCACCCGTAGAACAGGCCGCACTCCAAATCTTTAATTTCTTTTTATCTTTTAAAAGCATCGGTATAATTTTCTTATCCAGCACATCCCATCTTTGTCCATTACGATAGAATTCCGAAACATTGATGGTCATGCGATCTAGAAATTCATCTAGCAAAATGTTGTCAGTATGTATGGCTTGGTAATAGTCAGAGAAACTCCGAAACCCTTTTTTCTCATACAGCGAGGTAAGCCTTCTTTTCATTTGCGCTTCTTTATATAAAGACAAGTCAATGCCTGTCTTTCGTTTGATATTCTTGATGAACTCATCATAATCCGCCAAGTGTGTCCCTCCGATCTTAAGTAGTACCTATTATAACGAAAAAAACAGCAGATATGTAGCAAATATTATTTATTTTATTGAAATGTTAGCGCATGTGTCTAAACTTTAAACAGCCTGCTCCTATGAAATAGGAGCGTTGATACGGAGAAGGTGCGTGAAAATGGATAAGGAGGCAAGTGAGAAGACTTGTGGTAAAACGGTGTGTATCTGGATGAACGGCATTATTTATGGTTGTACGACAGATAAGTCTGAGGAGCGCCAGTAAATCCGGTTGAACGCCAGATAAGTCGGATGAACGCCAGAATTTCCGATTGAACGCCAGATAAGTTCGACGAACGCCAGTATATACGGTTGAATGCCAGATAAGTCAAAGGAACGCCAGTTTATCCGGTTGAACGCCAGTTAAGTCGGATAAGCGCCAGTATATATGGTTGAACGCCAGATAAGTGAGACGAACGCCAGTATATATGGTTTAACGCCAGATAAGTGAGACGAACGCCAGTTTATCCGGTTGAAAGCCAGATATGTTAGTTGAACGCCAGTAAATAAAGTTGAACGCCAGGTAAGTCTGATGAGCGCCAGTAAATCCGGTTGAACGCCAGATAAGTCTGATGAGCGCCAGTATATCCGATTGAAAGCCAGATAAGTCAGACGAACGCCAGTATATCCGGTTGATTGCCAGATAAGTTCGACGAACGCCAGTATATACGTTTGAACGCCAGATAAGTTCGACGAACGCCAGTATATACGTTTGAACGCCAGATAAGTCCGGCGAACGCCAGTATATTAGGTTGAACGCCAGATAAGTCCGGCTCACGCCAGTAAATCCGGTTGAACGCCAGATAAGTCTGATGAGCGCCAGTATATCCGATTGAACGCCAGATAAGTCAGACGAACGCCAGTATATCCGGTTGATTGCCAGATAAGTCAGACGAACGCCAGTATATCCGGTTGATTGCCAGATAAGTTCGACGAACGCCAGTATATACGTTTGAACGCCAGATAAGTTCGACGAACGCCAGTATATACGTTTGAACGCCAGATAAGTCCGGCTCACGCCAGTATATCCGGTTGAACGCCAGATAAGTTCGACGAACGCCAGTTTATCCAGTTGAACGCCAGGTAAGTATGATGAGCGCCAGTATATATGGTTGAACGCCAGATAACTCCGACGAACGCCAGTATATATGGTTGAACACCAGATAAGTCAGATGAACGCCAGTATATATGGTTGATCGCCAGATAAGTTCGACGAACGCCAGTTTATATGGATGAACACCAGATAAGTCATACGAACGCCAGATTATTAGGTTGTACGCCAGATTAGTCATACGAACGCCAGATTATAACGGTTATATGCCAAATCCAGCTGGCTCCGTGCCAAATCAAGATTTTCCAAAAAACCAGCGGGGCTGGATACAAGTCGGATAACCCGGATGAACACCGCAACATAGATGTGTAAGCCAATTACTCCATACTATCGCCAGTTAGCTATTTCTAATTTTGACACCAGCATGGCGATAATTATTTCAAAACCATTCCACAAAAAAACAGCCCAAGCGTCATAAATCGCCAGGCTGTCTTCTTCTATTAGTTGATCCAGCTAGTCATCGATTTGTCATAAGAAACAAGCTCTTCTTCTTTGAAGAACAAGCCGATTTCACGAACAGCTGATTCAGGGGAATCAGAACCATGGATAATGTTTTTGCCGACTGTTACAGCAAAATCACCGCGTACTGTTCCAGGTGCGGATTCTTTCGGGTTTGTCGCTCCCATCATGAGACGAGCCGTAGAGATGACGTTTTCGCCTTCCCATACCATTGCGAAAACTGGCCCAGAAGTGATGAAGTCAACTAGTTCGCCAAAGAATGGACGCTCTTTGTGTTCTCCATAATGCTGTTCAGCAAGGTCTTGCGAAATTTGCATAAGTTTTCCGCCAACCAAAGTGAAACCTTTCTTTTCAAAACGGCTTACGATTTCACCGATTAAATTACGTTGTACGCCATCTGGCTTGACCATTAAAAATGTTCTTTCCATTGATAACACTCCTTTGTATATGTATCGGATTTTCTCCTTACTGATCGTACCACCACAACCACAATCTTTCAACTGCCAGCATATCTGTCAGTAATTTCTCTTTCCAATGAAGGCAGCAATTTGAAGCAAGGCTTTCTTGGCATCTCCATCAGGCAATGCTTCCACTTCAGCCATAGCTTTCCCTAGATACCGATCGCTTATTGCCTGCGCCATCTCAATGGCTCCGGATTTCCGGATATACGAAAGCATGTCCATGCGTTCCACTTCGGTCAGCGAGCCATCAAACGATTTTAGCATATATGGTTTAAAATCCGGTTCCTCTTTTATGTATAAGATTGGCAAGGTGACATGTCCATTCATCAAATCGCTTCCGGCCGGCTTGCCTAGTTGCTCATCGGTTGCGGTGATATCAAGTATATCATCCACAATTTGATAGGCCATCCCGGCAAAATATCCAAAACGGCGCATTCTGCGTACAAAATCAGCATCAGCACCAGAAACGAGCGCTCCCAATTCACAACTCGAGGATAGCAGCAGTGCAGTTTTCCTTTTGATGCGTCGCAAATAGTCACGCAATGATTGATCAATTTGTTGCTGGTAATCAATTTGAATGATTTCGCCCTTTACAATTTCAAGCATCGTTTCAGCCAACAGACGATGGACACCTGCATGTTCAATTTCACCGATGGAAATGAGCGCTTTAGAAAAGATGAAATCCCCAGTATACATGGCGATCCGATTATCCCATTTTGATTTCACCGTCTCAAAACCGCGTCTCATGTCCGAATTATCTATGACATCGTCATGGACAAGCGAGGCCATATGGATCAATTCAAGTGAAACTGCAACTTTTGAAACCTGTTTCAATGAATAATCGCCAAATTTGGATGCAAGGATGACAAAAATTGGCCGGATTCGCTTTCCACCGGCACGCAGCAGGTGGAGGGACGCTTGCCGAATGATCGGAGAAGAGGAATCGACGGATTTCTCAAGTTCCTTTTCAATATAAGCGAGATCCTTCCGGAAGTCTGCATAAAGCGATAATAACTTCAATTTCTCCAAAACGATTACCTTCCCTGCACTCTTTATTTATAGGCGATATGACCCGCAGCGGCACCACCGCTATATTTTTTGTATGAGACTTCGCTAAAACCGGCATCGACAAACATTTGTGCAAGCTCTTTTACGCCCGGGAAATCGTCTGCCGACTCCTGGAGCCACGAGTATTCATTATAACTTTTCGCGAACAATTTGCCGAGCACCGGCATAATCGCTTTAAAATAAAAGCGGAACACTTGTCGGTATACCGGAATTTCCGTCTGTGAAGTTTCAAGACAAGCCGCCATGCCACCCGGTTTTAAAACTCTTCTCATTTCAGCAAGCACTGTTGCATAGTCCGGCACATTACGCAGGCCAAATCCGATGGTCACATAATCAAACGTATTGTCAGGAAACGGCAGCTTCATTGCATTTCCATGCATCAAATCGATCGTTGGATAGTGTGCTACTTTCGGTTTGGCATTCGCCAGCATGCCTTCACTGAAATCCAAACCGATTACAGTTCCGTTTGGTCCTGCCGCTTCCGCTAAAGCGATGGTCCAGTCTGCCGTGCCGCAGCATACATCCAACGCGGACGATCCAGGAGCAACTTTCATGCGCAGCATGATGTCCTGCCTCCACTTTTTATGTTGGTTGAAGCTGATGACCGAATTCATCTTGTCGTACTCACCCGAAATTTTTTCAAATACATGATGGACTTTTTGTTCTTTTGATGTCGTCACTCGTCATTCATCTCCTATTCGAATCGGCATGCTCAGCGAATGGAATTATTCTTTCGGTTATATCATTCTTCAAGTCAGAGGATAGGAAAGAAGCGTGATCCAACACCTGTTCAAGACGTTGAGCCAATTTACTATAGGCATATTCCATATCCGTCATGCTGATATTTTGAGCGATTACCCGCTGCTGTACACTGACCGTTCCGCCTAGCCGTTCTCCGATCCAAAGAAGCGGCAGTACCAGTTCGACAATTTCCAGATACGCTGTAAAGCCGTACCTTTTATAGAAATCAATTATGCAGCCAGCTTCTATGATCTCAATCGTCCTAATGACTTGATCCATTCCGATGACTGGTTTTTTCATCATGGTGGTTTTCGTTTCATTAATTAAACCAATTGTCCCGGACAACGATCGAATAAATGGAAAATCCGGCAGTGAAGCTAACAAACGGTAATAAATGCCGCTGAAATGGTCTCCGGAAAGCACGAGCAGCTGCTGGCTTTTTGGCGTCGCATCCGTTACATCAATCCGATCATGGACATCAAACGCTGCATGGACTGCACCGACCGCAATTGCCGCTGTTTGGAGATGGCTGGACCAAGCCTCCCCATTCAGCAAAGGAAGCAACAGGAAAAATGCTTTTTTTTCATCTACCATCGTTCCAGAAAAATGTCGAAAGACAGTCGGCTCGTAGATGGATTGCTCCACTTCGTTCAAATATTTTTTTACATATTGCATGTATGCTCTTTCCATCTTCGAATCTCCATTCATAGACGGTCGTGCGAATCAGTCAAGTCTAATTCACTCTTTCCCCTCACTGGATACAACTCCATGCGATGAATGAATTTCGGCTTTCCCTCGTATTTTCATTGCCGACGTATGCTCGGTGAATTGGGCAATCATCACTTCACCTTTGTCGAGTTTCTCCGTATGGTGAAACTTCGTATCGTTCCCCCTCGTCAGACCAATGACGTTCACACCGTCCTCTTTCGCTTTTATGATAATAAAGTCAGGCTGCGTCATATTACCACTCCCCATTCATGTAAGGTCTATCATATCATACAAACAAAGTGTACCGCAAAGGCGTCAGACCGATTTGATCAGCGACAAGATTTCGGCTCTTTTCACGTCATCATGTTCGTAAACACCTTTTGCTACAGTCGTAACCGTCTTGGCTCCCGGTTTTTTAATGCCGCGCATCGTCATACACATATGTTCCGCTTCAATAATGACGTAGACACCGATAGGATTTAACATTTCCATCATGGCGTTTGCCACAGTCGACGTGATTCTTTCCTGAAGTTGCGGTCGTCTGGCAGTCGTTTCAACTGCGCGCGCCAGTTTGCTTAATCCAGCGACAACCCCATTTCTAGGTATGTAGGCGATATGGGCATGTCCGAAAAACGGAACAAGGTGATGTTCACACATTGAATGAAATGGAATATCCTTCACTAACACGACCTCATCGTGGTTTTCATGAAATACGGTTTCAAAATATTGCCTTGGATCTTTATTCAATCCCTCAAAAGCTTCTGCATACATTTTCGCTACTCGTTTAGGCGTTTCAATCAGCCCTTCTCGAGAAGGATCTTCACCAATTGCTTCCAGGATCATCGTCACAGCTTTTTCTATTTTTTCGTGATCCACTTCCTTCATAATCCGCATCCTCCTCAACACAAACTAATACTTCCCTTAAAAGATAGTAGCATACTCCCTCATTTCCGTACAGTTCAGGGTTTCATTGAAAATACAAAGAAGAAGGCATAAAAGGAGCCCGTCCTCTCTACTCGCTGATCGAGTTGAAGGAACGGACTCCTATGTAAACTAAAAGATCACTTTACAGCGTCTTTAAGTGCTTTACCTGCTTTGAATGCAGGAACTTTGCTTGCTGCGATCTCGATTTCTTCACCGGATTGCGGGTTGCGGCCTTTACGGGCTGCACGCTCACGTACCTCGAAGTTACCAAAACCGATCAATTGTACCTTATCACCTTTTGCAAGTGCCGATTGGATTGTATCGAATACAGCTTCAACTGCCTTTGTAGCATCCTTTTTCGTCAAACCTGCAGTTTCAGCAACTGAGTTGATCAATTCTGTCTTATTCACACTATTCACCTCCTCTCAAAGGAAATGTAATTGCTTTCAACACTGTAAAAAGAGTAACATACTAAAAACCGCGGTGCAACAATATTCTTAGCGTTATTGCACTACTTTCGGTTAATTTGTTCAAAATAGCAAAAAGACCCGTAGGAAACGGATCTTTGCTTAGGGTTTTGTATACTTTTTCCATAAGAAAACGTTTATTTTTCCGCCTTTTCACTAATTTTAGACGATGAATGTAATCATGCCCTTGTTTCCATTGTTGACCATTTGTTCTATTGTCTCCCGCAACCGTTTGCGTGCATTAGGAGGTACAGATGAGGTCTTAAACCGGATGCTCTCCTTCATCACTTCGTGGAGCGGTGTTCCGAATAACTGGGTTTGCCACAATGCATCCCGGTCATGCAAATACGCGTTCTTCAATTCTTTCAGCAGATGATGGCTATGAAATTCAGAACCAATTAACGGCGAGAACTCGGCATCCATGTCGATACGAATGATATGGAGCGAAGGAGCAGACGCTTTCATCCGTACTCCGTAGAAATTGTCTTGTTTAATCAGTTCAGGTGGAGATGGTTGGAAGTCTGCAAGGGTTGGAAGGGCGACGCCGTATCCTGTCTGTTTGGCGGTTTCAATTGCCTCGGCATACATATCGTACGATTTTTTCGCTTTCACTGCATCTTGGACAAAGACAAGCCAATCCTTTTTCGTCCGCATCTCTTGCTGCATGATCGTTTCGCACACTTCTTGGAATGCCTGTTCGTCCATTTCGATATTAACAGTGGCCCTGCCTTTTCCGGCATCGACTTCTACAACTTCGGCATGACGGACGTATTTTTCATCCTTCAGCCGTTCCGCCAGTTCTTGAACCTTTCGTATTTTCGAAACTTCCAAGAATCCTTCATTAATCACATTGTCTATAGAAGAGTTTAATTCATGATCTGCGCCAAGTACATCCATCCAATCTGGTTTTTGCAAATCAATATGGGTGATTGGGAATTCAAACAATGCTTCTTTTAAAATGAGTTGTATCTCTTGGGCGTTTAGCTGATCTGCACTGATTGCAATTACTGGAACGCCATGCCGCTCGATCAATTGCTCTTTCAAAGCGACAGTCCGATCATGTGCCGGCATTTTCGAATTTAAGACAATGACGAAAGGTTTTCCAATATCCTTCAACTTCGCGACTATTTCCTCTTCGGCGACTTCTGCTGCCGCTCGAGGGATGTTATTGACTGTCCCATCCGTCGTTACTAAAATGCCGATCGTCGAGTGGTCCCGTATCACTTTATCTGTCCCAATACGTGCCGCTTCTTCAAATGGGATCGGCTCGTTATGCCATGGCGTGTGGACATATTTAGGCCCATCTTCATCTGCGTAACCTTTTACACCATCAATGACGTATCCAACACAATCTGCTAAACGGACTTGGAACGTCAATTCTCCTTCGCCGATGGAGACTGATGTCCCTTGGGCAGGAACGAATTTTGGCTCCGATGTCATAATAATCGGGCCAGGTGAACTTTGAGGCAGCTCATCCTGCGCTCTTGCACGGTCCCCGGCATCCAACATATTGGGGATGACGACTTCTTCCATGACCCTTTTCACGAATGTCGATTTCCCCACACGAACAGGGCCGACCACTCCTATATAGATATCCCCATCCGTACGTCTAGCCAGATTTTCATATAACTCCTCTTTCATACGTAGCCCTCCTTTTTTTGCGCATTCTAGTTTATGTAAAAGAAAAACGTTTCATGCTAAAAGCATGAAACGTTTTATCACCCTATTTATCTTGGCGCAAAAAAATGACTTCGTTTTGGTCATTTACAGTGTAAGGCAACGAGTAAGCAGGTAGGATTGGATAGTGGTCCGCCAACAGATGCCGGATATCATCACCCGGTTTGACATCTGGCTTTTCATTTTCAATAATACGTCCCAAATCGACTGAATAATCGATGTAAAAGTTGCCGTCGCCCCCTACGACAAGCGGCAATTGCGCATCTGAATAGGGACTTGGAATGTGAATCGGTTCCTTATATCCCATTCTTTCAAAGTCAATTTCATATACATTATCTCCTACCGCATCCTTAAAAGGCACCTTGCCGTTGATCTGCTTTCGCAAGTTCAACTCACGGATTCGCTCGGCCACACGCAAATCGACTAATTTTACAGTTGGATTTTCTTCAACATCCGTGAGTACATATTGGTAGATGCCTCCTACTTCATAAGCATTCGATGGGATTTTTTCCATATATGCAGGGACTATCTTTGAGAATTCCACAGGGTATTTAATAAAAAGGTCCGTTTCTTGTTCACGTGTTTTGATCGGCAATATTCCGCCGTTATTATTTTGATAGGATTCCAACGCTTTTTGGACTGACTGCAATTGTTCCTCATATGGGTTCTCCCGTACTGCCTTTTCATCTCCAGGATACATGCAACCCGACAAGATGGTGGTAATCAAGGCAACCATAAGCAATAAAATCCTTTTTGAACCACTTTTCATCCTGCACCTCCGGTTGGACCGCTAAACACTACATAGACCATCGCGAAAAATGACAAGATAAGTAAAACATAAGCAACAAGTGCAAATACAAATTTCAACAGCCGATTAGACAACTTATGTCGGCTTACATAAATGAGGCCCATGGAAATGGCCATGAAACCCATTGCGTAGAACGACAGCCACATTTTATCCAGTGAGGACAAGGTGATTCATCCTTTCATCCAGTAAAATCTATTTCCCCAATGATCCCAACAGTCGGGATTATCCGAAGATATCTTCGATCTCTTGTTTTTTCATGCGGTTCATCAGTTTATCCACCGCTTCTTTTGCTGGTATTTCTTCAAATAATACTGTATATAGGGCCTCCGTCAACGGCATTGAGACCTGCATTTGCTGCGCCAGCTGATGAGCAGCTTTCGTGGTGCGAACACCTTCAATGACCATTCCCATGCCGGAGACAACTTCCTCAAGCGTCTTCCCTTGCCCGAGCATATGTCCCGCTTTCCAATTTCTTGAGTGGACGCTTGTACATGTGACAATCAAATCTCCAAGCCCGGTCAAACCAGAAAATGTTAATGGCTTCGCACCCATTTTGACACCAAGGCGGGTAATTTCAGCCAGGCCCCTCGTAATAAGAGCCGCCTTCGCATTATCTCCGTAGCCTAAACCATCAGTAATCCCGGCAGCCAAAGCGATGACATTCTTCAAAGCAGCACCAAGCTCAACACCGAGCATATCATTGTTTGTATAAACTCTGAAATAGTGATTCATAAAGAGATCTTGCACCTTTTCAGCAGCTTGCAAATGATTCGATGCTGCGGTCACCGTTGTCGGATGTCGCAGTACAACCTCTTCGGCATGGCTCGGACCGGATAATACGACAATCGCTCTCCGGTTTTGCGCTTCTATCTCATCTTCCATCATTTCAGAAATCCGTTTCAAAGTATTCGGCTCGATCCCTTTGGAAACATGAACAAACAGCTTGGGCTCTTTCACCATGCCGTTAATTTCCTCACATATTTCCCGAATTCCTTTCGTTGGAACCGCGATAATAAGAATCTCAGCATGATGAACCGCTCTTTTTAAGTCTGATGTTGCTTGCAACGAGGAAGGAAGCAAAATAGTAGGCACATATCGCTCATTTGTGTGATGTTCATTAATTTCAGCAGCCTGCTCCTCTCTTCTCGCCCACAGTAAACAGTCATGTCCATTATCGGCCAGCACGAAGGCGAGCGCTGTTCCCCAGCTGCCTGCGCCGATTACAGTCACTTTTTCCATTCTAACCATCCTCTCAACAAAACGATTTATCAGCTTCGCGCTCTTGTAATCAACCGGATTGGCGTTCCTTCAAATCCGAAAGCTTCACGAAGTCGATTTTGTAAAAATCGCTCATAGGAAAAATGCATCAATTCGGGTTCGTTGACGAAAACGACAAAGACAGGAGGTTTAACCGCCACCTGCGTGACATAGTAAAGACGAAGTCTGCGGCCTTTGTCGGATGGTGCAGGGTTTCTGGCCACGGCATCCTCAATTACTTCATTCAGAACGCTTGATTGGATCCGAAGTGCATGGTTTTCACTGATTAATTTGATCGTATCGAATAAACTTCTTACACGTTGCTTTGTCTTTGCTGAAACATAGGCAACCGGCGCATAATCGAGAAATTGAAATTCTTTCCGGATATCCTCGTTAAAGCGGTTCATCGTTTTTTCATCTTTCTCTACTGCATCCCATTTGTTTACGACAAACATGACACCTTTGCCTGCTTCTTCAGCATACCCTGCAATGCGTTTATCCTGTTCGCGCAGTCCCTCTTCGCCGTTCAAAACGATCAGGACAACATCCGAACGATCAATAGCCTTTAAAGCACGTAATACACTGTACTTTTCTGTGCTCTCGTACACTTTCCCTTTTTTGCGCATCCCTGCCGTATCGATAATCTTATACTTCTGTCCTTCATATTCATACGACGTGTCAATCGCATCGCGGGTTGTACCGGCCACATCACTTACGATGACCCGTTCTTCCCCGAGCAATGCATTAACGAGAGATGATTTTCCGACATTTGGGCGGCCAATTAACGAGAAACGGATAACATCATCGTCTTCCTCTTCTTCATTCGGCTCTGGAAAACTGGCGGCAACAGCATCAAGCAAGTCGCCAAGACCGATTCCATGGGAACCGGAAATCGGATGCGGATCTCCAAACCCGAGGGCATAGAAGTCATAGATCATATCCCGCATATCTGGGTTGTCGATTTTGTTAACAGCCAACACAACAGGCTTCTTCGTTTTATATAACATTTTAGCGACCTGTTCATCCGCATCTGTCACGCCATCGCGGCCGTTTGTTAGAAAAATGATGACATCCGCTTCATCTATGGCTATCTCCGCTTGAAGTCGAATTTGCTCTAGGAATGGTTCATCGCCAATATCGATACCTCCCGTATCAATTAAGTTAAATTCATGTGCCAACCAGTCTGCGGAGCTGTAAATACGATCGCGTGTCACACCTGATACGTCTTCCACGATTGATATTCGTTCTCCCACTATCCGATTGAATATGGTTGATTTCCCGACATTCGGTCTGCCGACAATCGCCACTGTTGGTTTCGTCATAATTAAACACCCTTCCGACTCTATCTCTAGACATTATACAGAAAAAAGATGATGATGCCTATAAAAGCACCATCATCATCCTGAATGATATTCACGTTTTGTGTCTAAATGAGACTTCCATTCATCATTCCGAGAATTTCTTCAGCTGGTCACCGATCACATCACTCAAGGAGAAACCTGTCTCCTCTTTCATTTCGTAATCGCCATAGGATTCTTCCTCTTCCTTTTCGATAAGATCTTTGATGCTCAAGGAAAGGCGTTTTTCATCACCATTTACATCAAGTACTTTCACTTTTACCTTTTGCCCTTCTTCCAGCACTTCATGCGGTGTGCCGATGTGTTCATGGGAAATCCGGGAAATATGAACAAGTCCTTCGACGCCCGGCAGCACTTCTACAAATGCTCCATAGGAGACGAGACGCTTGACCGTACCTTCGAATACAGAACCGATTGGCGCTTTCTCCTCGATATCTTCCCATGGACCCGGCAAAGTATCTTTAATGGATAATGAAATTCGTTCCGAATCCCGGTCTACAGAAAGGACCTTCACTTTTACTTTGTCTCCCTCTTTTAAGACATCCGATACTTTATCAATATGTTCATGAGAGAGTTGTGAGATATGGACTAAACCATCCACTCCGCCGATATCAACGAATGCACCGAACGAAGCGATCCTTTGGACAGTTCCTTCCAACACTTGCCCTTCAGTCAGTTCATCAAGCACTTCATCTTTCTGTTTGGATTTCTCCTCTTGAATAACTGCTCGGTGGGATAAAATTAAGCGATTTTTCTCTTTATCCATTTCAACGATTTTGAATGTCATCGTGCGTCCTTTATAATCATCGAACGTTTCGACGAAATGATCTTCCACCAAGGAGGCAGGAATAAATCCTCTCACGCCGAGGTCGACGACCAAGCCGCCTTTCACGACATCTTTCACTTCTGTTTCAATCGTTTCATGATTGTTGAATTTTTCTTCGAGATCTCCCCATGCATCTTCCGCATCCACTTTCCGTTTCGAAAGTACATAGTTATCCTCTTCCACTTTTGTAATGATGAGTTCAAGTTCATCTCCAACCGAAACAGCATCTCCCGCTTTTTCGATATGCAGACTGGACAACTCGCTGATCGGAATGACGCCATCAAAAGGAGCGCCTGAAATTTCTACAGTTACGGATTTATCTTCGATCTTAGTCACTTTTCCAGTGACGCGGTCTCCCTCTTTGTATCCGTTCATTGCATCCAAATTCATCTCTTCAGTCATATGTAGTCCTCCTCCATTATGAATCCTATCTCTATATTATTCGAATCGGTGAGTAAAAACAAAAAATTACCCTTGCCATTTTATTTATTTTTTTCGAGCAATTGTCGAATGGCATTCATGATCACTTCTGTCACTTCTTCAGCTGACGCTTTTCTTTCCCGGTATTCCGTCATATCCAACGGCTTGCCATATACAACCTTCAATTGTCTAAAAGGCTTGTATGGGCCTACGATAGCGCAAGGCACCACTTTTGCATTTCCTTTCAATGCAAAGAAACCGGCACCCGCAAGCCCTTTGCCAAGTTCTCCTGTCTTGCTTCTTGTGCCTTCTGGAAAGAGACCAACCACTTTTCCTTCTTTCAATAACTTAAGTGTCGTACGGAAAGCCTCACGATCGCTCATTCCCCTTTTGACCGGATAAGCATTGACACTTGGGAGAACACTCTTTAAAACAGGAGTCTGAAACAATTCTTCCTTAGCCATGAAATGGACCGTCCGAGGACAAGTAATGCCGACAACAGGCGGATCAAAATTTTCTATGTGATTTGCACAAAGCAACACCCCGCCATCTTCAGGAAAGTTTTCTTTACCGATCACTTTGATTCGGTACAAAGGGAAAAAGATCGTACTCACCAGAAATTTGCCTAAAGGATATAAATTCATCTCGTCATCCTCATTTCAGCAAGGCCGATTATTTCGTCTACAACTTCATCAATCGACATCGATGTGGTATCGATAACGATTGCATCCTCCGCCTTCATAAGCGGCGAGACTTTCCTTTCACTGTCAGCCCTGTCCCGCTCAGCTATCTGTGCCTTCAATTGTTCAATCGGTGTATGAATGCCGCGTTTCTCATCTTCCAGATGACGCCGCAAAGCCCGTTCCTCCACAGATGCTGTCATGAACACCTTGAGTTCGGCGTCAGGCAATACTTCCGTCCCTATATCCCGTCCATCCATGACGACACCTGTTGTATCGGCGAGCTTTCGTTGTTTCTCGACCATCAAATGACGGACATTCTCGTGAGCGGCCACCTCCGATACATTCGAAGTGACAAGTGGGGAACGAATCTCTTCTGTACGATCCGCATCATCAATAAAAACAATTTGGCCGTTTGAAGAAGGCTGCAGGCGGATGTCCGTCTGCTGTAAAAGTGCGGTCAACTCGTGATCACTAGTAATATTTATGTCATTGATAAGCGCTTTATGTGTTAAGGCACGGTACATGGCGCCGGTATCAATATACGTAAAATTCAATTTTTCAGCAATGCGTTTGGCAATTGTACTCTTTCCAGCCGCAGCAGGTCCGTCAATTGCAATCTTTATCCCTTTTGACATATCTTCTACCCCCGAATTCAATTCGAAAACATTGTAACATAAGAAAGTGGGAAAAGTCCCTCCCAAAAGGACTTTTCCCACTACTTCACTTGTTCTTAAAGGTTATCGTGCTTCTTTCCGTCTTTGCAATTGCCGCTCAAAACAAAAACGGATAATATGCTGTCGATCCGCATCCATCATTTCCGTAAATTGCAAGGAAGCCAGTCTTCTGCCATCTTTCTCCCACGAACGGACGGATAGAGCTTCTGTGTGTACGTAATGAATGTCGTCATTCAGAAACGGCAGGACTATAAATAAAGACAGCCGTTGGTTTTCCTCAAATTCTTCCTTTTGACCTAGATGCAGCGCAATTCCTCCAGCGCTGATATCAGCTGCGACAAATTGATCAAATCCGTTTCCGTCATTTACCGCTACATCAATCGGCGTCTCCACTCTGACATACTCTCTGCGTTGAATCTTAATCAATTCTTGGTCTCCCGGATAAGAGAGCTGCAACATTGGAATGCCGCGATTCAATCTACCTTTGACTTCGGTCCGAAAAGCGTAAGATATTTTATTTTTATCGACAAAGGTAACTAATAAATGTGTCCCATCCATGAAAAAAGCCGTACGATCCGTCTCCATGTGTATGGGATAATCAATCATAATGTAATCTGGCCCCAAATCCACGACTTTACTTTTATACTTATCACTATTTTCGGTTAGATCTTTATCAATAATTACCGAGGAACCGATCGAAAGTCTCATCTATTCAACACCTACCATTTACTCATACTCCTCTTATTATGTCATGGCGAGGAGTGTTTTCCAATCCTGATTTGAAGTAAATTTTAGAAAAGTTTTTCGGTCTTGATGACTTCCTTGGTTTCTGAGTCCACAAGAACATGATAGGTGCCAATTCCACTGCTATTTTCCTTCGTCACAGTTAAAAGATAGGCCAGCCGTTGAATTAATTGTTCATTTTCGACATATGCCAACTCCGCTTTTTCCACTTTTACGTCTTTATTAAAAAACGTTTTCCAATCAATCTTGACAATCGGTTGGTCCTCGACTTTTTCTTTGCGGATATATTCCGCTGCATTTAAGCCGACAATTTCACCTGTATCCTTAGCTACTTTCAAATGAATGACATCTGAAAAAACTTTTGCATTGTGAAGAGGCTCGACCCTCACATAAACAAAATGCCAGGCGTTATCATTTTCACGCGCTTCTTCGAACACGACATCCCGAAATCCAGCCTTTTTCAAAAGTTCTTCTGTCCTCTGCTTCATGTCGTCAAAGGATACAGTTGCTTCACCAAACGGGCGATCCGCCAAGTAGGAAAGGACATGGCCCCCTTTTTCGGTAATATCGATATAGCCGACCGTCTGATTGGATGTAAACCGAATATGATAGAACGGATATGGTGCACCTGGTTGACTTTTCTCAACACCGATCACATCATTTGTAACGTGAGGGAATATTTGCTTGAAGATCGAAACAGCATCATCCTGTGAGACTTCTGAGTCTGTCATGTTTTTTAAATCCTTTTTTTTCATCGCATCCGATTCGCTGGCAGTAAGCGGAAAATCACTCTCCGTGTATTGTTTCACGGAATTCCCTATTTGGGACCACTCCACGTCCTTGTTGTTGGCGTCCAGTCGTTCCACCCATTCATTCATAGAATAATTACCATCTACGAGGCCCGCTGTGGCGACTTGCCAATCGGTCGACATCACTTGCAAGTTTTCTGACGCCTTTGCCATAACGTTCTCAAATTCTCCAGGTTTCGACAAACGCTCTGCATCCTTGGCATAACTGCCGACCCTGCTTAAATAATTGTTCCAAGCTGTAGAGAAGCTCGCATCTAGCGGTAGGGAGTCGATCGAGCTGCGGATATCCGATGTGAGTCTCCATATATCCTCTCGAGCTTTTTTTGAACCGTCCGATTGATTGAAAAGCAAGGATTTTTCTATGGCAACGTTTAACTCATCCAGTTTTTCAGATGCATCTGCCATCCGTTTTGCATACTGACCGCTTAAAGCAAGAGCAAGTTTGTCATTCTCTTTCGCTTTGTCATATGAAAAGACCGCTAAAGCGATGAGAGCGAAGGAAAGAACAAATACTAATTTTTTCATATACTATGCAAATTGCCGAAACATATCTTCTCAGCAATTTGCCAAGCCTCCTCCTAAATAAATTCAATTAATGACAGAAAATATGCATGCCAATCTTCTTAACTTGCGGCCTGGACCAAATCCACTTGCTTGTTGCAGTGACAGGGTTGAAATAATATATCGAGTTTTCACTCGGATCCCAACCATTCAACGCATCTAAGACCGCTTCCTTTGCCCGTTCATTTGGTGTCAGCCAAATTTGCCCGTCTGCCACTGCTGTAAAGGCTCCGGGTTGGAAAATGACACCGCCGACTGTATTTGGAAAATCAGGATGCTCAACACGGTTTAAAATGACAGCAGCAACCGCGACCTGACCTTCATATGGTTCTCCTCTAGCTTCTCCATACACCGCATTTGCCATTAACTTCAAATCTTGTTCGGAGTATTTTGATGGAAGATGGGCTTGTTCAGGCTTGCTTGCCCCTGCTTTCACTTGAGCAGAGAGGGGAGTCCCTCCGTAATGTGTAAATTGATTCCCTTTTGCCAAATTGTCCATAACAAATTTTTCGTTATACTCCGATACAGAAGTGAGTTTTTTCTTCGTATTCGCCCCGGCTACTCCATCAATAGGCAATCCATATTTCTCTTGAAAATTACGGAGAGCCCAATACGTTCCATATCCGAACTTTCCATCTATAGTTCCCTTATAGAAGCTGATATACTGAAGTCTCGCCTGCAGCTCGATTACATCATCGCCCGTTGCGCCTCTTCCTAAATCACGTGCGGAAAAAGCTTTCGAAGAATCTACGGCCGATCCATAAAGACCCATGATCAGTATAAAGAGGGCAAGGATTTTTATTATGCTTTTTTTCAATGGTGATTCCTCCTTTCTTATAGTGTGGTCCAAAATAATACAAATTATGAGGCCATAAAAAAAGACCTGATTGTCAGTAGACAACCAGGTTCTCTTCTATAAATGTGCTTTTTTTCGAAATTGCTGCATTGCAAAAGTATGTGCATATTTTACTCTCGTCAAACCAAACCACCATAAAAACAACATAAATGGGATAATTAAGTACAATGAAAAATCATTTACCGCCAATATGCCATTATAAATGAAGTGAAGCATAAATGGAGCGAACAAGGCAAACAACAGCATTCCCTTCTTATTCGAATGGGTCGTAAACTTGGCTCTACCGAAGTAGTATCCCATGACAACCCCGAACAAAGCATGGCTGGAGACAGGTAAAAGAGCACGCAAAAAGGCGGTATCTAAACCGAACGTCAATAAATAGAGGATATTTTCGACTGTCGCGAAACCTAAAGACACACTTGCCCCATATAATATACCGTCATATGCATCTTCAAATTCAATATGTCTGTATATGGCGATCAGCAAGATTAACCATTTAAAAAATTCTTCAAGCCAGCTGGTGAAAACCGCATTGCGAAAAAACTCACTAGAAAAAATATGTTCTTCTTCAAAAACATGCTGCATGAACATAATTGGGAATGTCATGACGGCTCCATATATGAAAGTTTGAAATAACGTCTTGGAAGGCTCTGTAGCGATTTGTTTACGCAAATAGAAATAACTGAAAAGCGCCAAGCCAGGCGCTATTGCTACAGTAAGCAAAATGATCATGACTGGGCCCCCTTTCCCGTCATTATATCATGATTCAGATCGAACAAGATGTGTATTTACAAATATTTTACTACTTACTGAAGCGGCCTAGGAAGACTTTACTTTTCCATTCAATTTGGCTTGAATATCTCGAGCAATGATGCCCCCATGCTCCCTGCCATTTTCGATGAATATTTCATTTGCATTATTGCCGGCTGCAATAACGCCCGCAATATATAATCCTGCTACAGACGTTTCCATAGATTCTGGATCAAAAAGAGGACGGCCGCTGTCGTTATCAATTTGAATGCCCGCCTTTCGCAGAAAATCGTGATCAGGGTGATAACCGATCATCGCGAAGACATAATCATTTTCAACGACGAATCTCTCGCCACGTTTTTCAATCGTCACCGTTTTCTCTGTAATTTCAACGACAGAAGCATTAAAGTGCATTTGAATCGAGCCGTTTTTCACAAGACTATCGAAACCTGGCAAAATCCACGGCTTCACACTAGGCGAATAACTGTCGCCGCGATAGACTACAGTGACGTCTGACCCTGCCCTCTGGAGTTCTAACGCTGCATCGACGGCAGAGTTTTTCCCGCCGATAACAATCACTTTCTTTTTAAAATACGGGTGTCCTTCTTTGAAATAATGAAAGACATTTGGCAGTTTTTCGCCAGGTATGTCCAGCTGATTCGGATTGTCGTAGTAACCCGTGGCCACTATCACGTAGTCAGACGAATATTCAGCCCTGTCTGTGGAGACAATGAATTCTCCTCCCGCCTTTCGAATACTGACCACAGTTTCATTGCTGTTAATCGGCAAATTTTTTAATTCGGCGACCATCCGGTAGTAAACGAGAGCATCCAATCTTTTCGGTTTTTCTTTCGCTGTTATGAAAGGGATATCCCCGATGGACAACTTGATGCTTGAACTGAAAAATGTTTGATGGGTCGGATAATGATATATGGAATTCACAATATTTCCTTTTTCAATAACAACGAAGTCCAAACCAAGCTTTTGTAATTCTATTGCGGCGGATAATCCACATGGACCTCCACCGACAATGATCACATCTTTTTTTGTCATTCTGTTTAACATCTCCTTCAGTAACACTCTTTCAATTAATATGATATGTGCAAAATATGACATTCAGGAGGCGCTCCCAACCGTAAGGGAAGGAGTGATGTGCCATATCCGTTGCTAATTAATTGAGCTGTACCATTTTTGATTGTGAAGGACCCTTTTTCATGCATGCCGTAAGGGCCAAACCGTATTTGTCCCCCATGCGTGTGGCCTGCCAACATCACGGTCGGACTTTTATATTCCAGTACCTTGCGAAATAATGAAGGGGTATGGGTTGCCAATAATAAATGCTCAAATTGATCCGTACCTTTCAGTGCCGAGCATACATCGACATTATTGCTGGATGGATCGTCTGTTCCCGCAATGCACCAACTTGGATGGCCGGGAATGGTTGCATTCTCATTATCCAAAATAATTCCCTGATGTTTCGCAATAAGAGTCCGGATAGCCGCCTCTCCGACTTCTCGGTCATTATTCCCCCAAATATAATAAATGGCGCTGCCTAAGGAAGCCAGCTCCCTGACGTTCTGTTCAACACGCTGAATTGGAACACCTTGTTCTGCTAAATCGCCGCCAATAATGACAGCATCGATGTCACCCTGTTTTTTTATTTTCTGCATCAATCGTTTATCGATGACTCGACGATGAATATCAGAAATGAAGAAAACGGTAAGTTTTTTTGAGTTCTCGGGTTCACTTGCGATCTCCAATTTATGAAGACTGACATTTCTCTGACGTGCATTCCTGAACATATAGAGAGCCAAACTACTTGCCGTCAAAAAAAATATACCTGTTAGCTTTACTAATGCTTTCATCTCACACCTACCATAAGAAAGAGGCAAAGTGGATTTGACTTTGCCCCTTTCGAGTTTTCTCCTTGCATTGCCTACCAATAGTAGATGCAACAGCATTACGGAATGATCAATTTTTGCCCGACACGTATTTCGTTTGATGTAAGACCGTTCGCTTGCTTAATTTTATTGATTCCCACGTCAGAACCGTAATAATTGACGGAAATCCTGTAAAGCGTCTCATCTTTTTTCACAACATGGACCTTGCCTGCCTGTTGGTTGGCGACTTGTTTAGTTTCCTGCTTCTTTTCAGGTGTTTTTACAGGCTTTTTTTCCGGCTTAGCCGGCTCTTGTTTTACTGGTTGCTGCGGCTTTTCGGTTGCCTGATCTGTTTTCGAGGAAGCCTGTCCAGTTTCCCCGGTCTCTGGCTTTTCATTCACTTGGCCTTTTGACTCAGCATTCCCGTCTTCTTTATCGTCATCCTCTTTCCCAACTGCTTCGGATGTGTCGCCCCCTCCAGGGGATGGGCCGGATTGCATTTCATATTGGAACCCATTGTCTTCCACTTGCGCAGTATTAGAACTGTCCTTTTGATTATAAAAGTTATATATAACGTAACCAAAGATGAGGATTGGAATTAAAGTGAACACCCCTAAAATTGTGTTGATCAACGTGTGGCTGGAACGAGTCTTCGCGCGTCTGCCTTTACCGTGTAATTCTGAACGTGAAGGTAGTTCTGAATTCAGTTCGCTGTCAATCTCTATTTCTTTTCTGTGTTCTTCAAATTCAAATTGATAATCGTTATTTTTCATCGACAATTTCTCCTATCACCTCATGCTCTTCCTTATATTATGACGAATCATGTCGTAAAAGTAAATGTACAAGAGTCTTATATTCCTAGAAGAACGTCAATTCTTTCATCCCAACTATAGGTCATTGTACGCTGTACCTCAGCCTCCTTTGTTTTTCTCAGCCAATCAATCTCTCCCAATCCACATACAGAACAGCAAGTATCCAGATTGGTTTCATGCTCTTCCCCAAACAAGTCCAATATCTTCTTTCTGATGCAGATCTCAGAGTGGATCACAGAAAGCATTTGAAGAAGATCCATTTCCTTGTTTCTCTGTAATTCCTCTATTCTGGCATATACTTTCTCGAGCGGCATTTGGGATAGATAAAAATCAATCACTCGTTTGGCCGTCTCGGATAAACCTGCCAACACTGCGGATTCCGCCGGGCTCAGGCCAGCTTGCATTCGTTCTGTGTAGTGTTCCACTTCAAATCGATCTGGCATGTCATTATGAATAATGAAACGAGTGATGTTTTCATCTTCCTGGGCATAAAGCAGCACGGCGCAAGCAAGTTTTCCGTCCCTTCCCGCCCTGCCGACTTCCTGAATATACGAAGCGATTGTATGGGGGAGATGTTCATGTATCACTTGTCGGATATCATCTTTATGGATCCCCATACCAAACGCATTGGTGGCACAAATCCATTCCACTTCCCCACGTATGTACTGCTCTTGGATCAATGCCCTGTCCTCTTGTTCTTTGCCAGCATGATAGGCCGCAACTGAGTAACCTTTCTCTGTAAGGATTGTTGCCAATTGATCGGCTCGTTTCCTGGAAGCAACATAAATGATTCCCGGCCCTATGGTCTGTTCGACACGCTCTTCAATCCACTTGGTTTTATCGGAGGAATTCATCTTCTCTATCACATACGTTAGATTGGGCCGATCCAGCGACTGTTTTTCTACAATAGGCTGCTTCATATGTAAATATATCGAAATATCTTGAATCACTTGCTGATCGGCTGTAGCAGTGAGCGCCAGAATTGGCGGTCTAGCTCGATTGAAAATTTCACCGATCCGTAAGTAATCCGGGCGAAAATCAAACCCCCACTGTGAGATGCAATGGGCTTCGTCTACGACTATCAATGACAGGTCGAGCTGACGTAAACGATTCTCCACTTTCTCTTGAAGCAGCATTTCAGGAGAAACAAAAATGAATTTATATAGCTGTAACTGTGATAAAATCCGTTTCTTTTCTTGATAGGACAAAAAAGAATTTAAAGCCACTACACGCTTTTCACCTTTCCTGCGCATGGAGGATGCCTGATCTTCCATTAGTGCGACAAGGGGTGAGACGATCAAGGTGCTGCCTGGTAATAAGTAGGAAGGCAGTTGGTAGCAAAGCGATTTGCCTGTCCCCGTGGGCAAGATGGCAATCGTATCTTTCCCCTCTAGCACAGAGCGGATCACACGCTCTTGGCCAGGGCGAAATTCCCGATATCCGAACTTCTCGTATAACACATTTGCTAGTTCCGTCATGTCCCATCTCCTAACTTGGCTCCTAGAATAAGACGCAGCTGAAAATAACTCATCTCCTCAAACTCACTTTTCAACACTCTTAATCTTCTAGTCCCCAATTCATTTACTTTTGAAACAACCGAATCTGCTTGTTCGAGAGTCACAAAATGATGTAATGGGAAGGCTTCATCGTTGATGGCCATTTCGACAAAATGATCATCAATGGTACTTTGTTTCAATCCGCGTACAGCCGAAATCTCTTCTGCCGACAAACCACTGGCATAAAGTTGTCTCGTTTGGAGTGCTGATTCCGTTAAATATGTTGATGTTTGAATCCCTTCTGCTACTTTCCGCATAAAATGATAGGTGGATACCTGGTGAACAACGTCCAAAAGCCTATGCAGCCCTTCAATAAATTCCAAATAGACGAATAAAGATGTCCTCCCCATATCCGTGGCCAATTGTTCCCAAGTCCGTCCGGTGATGCCATGACCTGTTAACCGACTCGCCATTATTTGTTTTTGCATGTCACTCATCTCACTTTGGTTCAAAGCCAATTTTAATTCACAGCCAACCTGTTTGGAGAATTGGCTATCTTCAATCGGAAGATTTCGCAATATTCCTTTAACAAACACCTGGATGTCTCTTTCCGTCTGAATAGGCATGAAGGATGTGACTCCATCTTTAAAATATGACAAGGTTTGGATTGCCAATGCCAAACGGCCAAAGAAAACAGTCTCGTTCCCCCTGTATTCCCAACCGTTGAAATGGTAAGGAGGCAGTGCTTTCGCCCGTTTGTATCCATCGTCTGTTACATACAACCGGGATTCGACTTCCGTTATATATCGGTTCCCTATTAGCCAATCGATCTGCTCCTCATAAATGGCCGATTCCAATTTAGGCAGAATGCAAAAGAAACGTTTCAAGTCAAAATATTGAACATCCTGCAAGGTTTGGCCTGATCTCTTTCCTCTAATTATATGAAGGCATGCATTCCTAGATCGTTCGCCATTCATTTTTGACAGCATGAACAAGACAACTGAAGATAGCTCCATGTCCATTTCCCCTTTTTATATGTTTTATTGTTGAAAACTGCCCGAAACAGATTTAGAATGGTATGGGAGCAATGATAGTTAGCGCGGAGAAAAGAGGAGAGAACATCAATGTCTACTTGCAAAAAATATACAATCGTTGATCAAGATACATGTATTGCTTGTGGTGCATGCGGTGCAGCCGCACCAGACATCTATGACTATGATGACGAAGGTATCGCATACGTTATTCTTGATGATAACACGGGGAATACGGAAGTTCCAGAAGAACTGCTGGAGGATATGGAAGATGCTTTCGACGGTTGTCCGACCGATTCCATTAAAGTCGCCGACGCACCGTTTGAAGGCGATCCATTGAAATACGAAGACTGATTGGAAAATTCGAGAGCTTTTGCGAGCTTTCGAATTTTTTGTTTGAACGTGAAAAGCCGGCAAACTGAAAAAAGTTTGCCGGCCGCTTTATATTTTACGCCATCAACTGCTGTTGTTGCTTGGAAATCCATTTATGCATACTCTTATACAAGAGCAGGAAAACCACCATCAGCAAAGCGCCTTTGATAAGATTGAAAGGTAAAATGCCTTTGACAATGACATCGAACATGGCATCTCCTACATATGGCGGCATATTCAAAAAGTATGAATACATTGGCAAAAAGACTGCATAATTCAATACACTCATTCCGACTGCCATCAATACAGTGCCTGTCAGCAATCCAGCCGTCAAACCTTTTGTCGACTGCACTCGTTTGAAAATGTAATAGATCGGCATGATGAACAAAACGCCGGTCACAAAGTTGGCGATTTCACCAACCGGTACGCCCGTCGGACTGCCCGACATGAACCAATAAAGCACATTTTTCAATAGTTCTACCGAAATACCTGCCACTGGCCCCATTGTCATAACAGCCAATACCGCTGGAATTTCACTGAAATCAACTTTCAGGAATGGCGGTAAAGCGGGCAGTGGGAAATTCAACTGCATTAAGACAGTCGAGATGCTCCCAAGCATTGCGATGAGAATCATCTTTCGCAATTTTTTGTTGCTCATTTGTTCCTCTCTCCTTTTGCGATTCACTTCAAAAAGAGGAAAGGCTGAACCGAATATTGTGTTGTCATAGAAAATCCCCTAAAGCGGAAAGCTTCAGGGGAAGGCAAGTTTAAATAAAGGGCAGCCCGTACGAAATACGGTTCCAACCCATACTTAAATAAGCTTTCTTTTTGTGGACAACACAAAAAGACGGCCATACCTTCACCTTCTCCCATCCAGACTATACTGTCGGCTCCGGAATCTCACCGGAATCAGCTGTTACGCTCGCGGGCTAGGAAGTGACCTTCCATTTCCGCCGGTCGGGAATTGCACCCTGCCCCGAAGATGAATCAATATTTTATTACACTCCTATTGTATACAAAAAAGCTGCTATTGTAAAGGACGCTATCTTTTATTGAGACTAGCAAAAACCCATTCGAATCCTGTAAGAATCGAAGAATATGTTAGAGTGAATTCGCATAATACACAAGATTGTCTGTCCAGTTGCCAAATTCAAAGATAAACTTCTTTCTAGTACATTCGTAAGTTAAACCAATACTTTCCGCAAGCTTGACTGATGGTATATTATCTACATTTATATGCGCCTCAATACGATGAAACCCAAGGCGGTTGAAGGCTATATCAAGTCCAGCCTTGACTGCCTCCTTGCCATATCCTTTCCTCCAATATTGATTATGAATGGAATACCCTAAGAGTCCCCATTGAAATTCATCTCTCATGATTGTGCAGACTTCAAGTTTCCCAAGATGTTTTTGATCCGATTTTCGAAATACTGCAAACACATACGCTTCGTCTCGTGCAATTAATTTTTGATGTTTAGCAACAACATCATGAAACTTGTCTTGTGTCCATTCCCTTACGTCTATTGGGTCACTCTCATATTTGTTCTGTTTAGCAAGTCTGTTACGTTCTCCTTCTATCCATTTGTCGTAATCCTGGTTTTGTAACGGTCTTACTATTAATCTTTCTGTCTCTATCTGAAGTATATTATTCACTGGTTTCAATACGCCATCTCCTTTAGTGATGTGATCATTATATCCTGCCGCTTCCAAGCTGCATTACAAGTCGCTAAGATGAGTATAGCAAAAACTCATGAATTACCAGACATTTATTCAAAGCAACAGCTATAAATCGCTTTAATTATTAGCAAATTGAATCACCCCTTCACCCGTTGCCTATTTTACTCTCCATTTAAAATCTATAAATTCCATGTTGACAGAAAAAATGCACCTGCAAACAAATCAGTTTGCAAGTGCATGTCATGCTGTTATTCAGGTAAGAACATCGGATTCGCACCGATTGGAATTGGCAATGGCTCTGATAATTCATATTTTCCGAAATGGGTTTGTTCAATATTCTTCATTTGAATTTGTGTATCAAAACTGCTTCCTGTCAGCATGAAGCCCTCGATCATTTCATTTACTTCGACAGGATCCATCAAATCCAAATTAATTTTCTCCGAAAACGTAACGACAGCAATGTCTTTTATCATGGAAACATCGTAATCCAAATGAGCAGGTACAACACTTTCGACTATCTCGTTTTGAGGGGCTTTCATTGCAACTAAAGCATCGGACACATTGTCTGTATCACCATTTTCATATGGGATGAGATACACTTTGCCTGATGGCATCCTGTATTTAAAGTATGGAAGCTTCCTTTCCAGTGATTCTGGCGTGGCGGTGCCAACTTGATCGAGTTCAGCCGGTTTGCCCGTTTCATCCATGACTTGAAGGAATTTATGATCGAGAAATGTCTCCTTCGCAGAATTATAATAGACATACAGCTGAGTCCCGGCAAGATCATATCCATGCCCATCAGGCACTTCATTGATGACAGTCTCACCTGAACTGTATAATTTTCCCTTATATGGATGATAGTCATCAAATCCGAGATCGCCCTCGGGTACTTGTGCTGCATATTGATTGTATAGATCGACACTATTAGGCGCCTTAACGACCATATCCTGTTCCACACGCTCTTTTGACACAAGAATAGTGATCGGAATTACGTTAGCCGAATGTACCAGACCGATATGGAAAGGATATTGACCATCCGCTTCATCTGGCAAGATAAGATGACTTTCCATAGCCGAAGCTATCGTGTAGAGCGCATCTGATTGATCTAATTTATTTGCAGTCGCCGCCTCACTCTGTTCATTCTCCCCTGGCATATCCATGGATCGTTTATGCGAAAAGTTCTCCTGCTCTTGTTCCAATTGTGCAGAATCACTTTCGGACGCCTTTTCGTTTCCTCGGAAAAAAGATGGGATGAGCAGGCTGACAACAAGCAAAGCAGCAACCGCAATAATTGCAGGAGCCCATCTACGCACGTGACGTTTCTTGGTGTTTGTTTTTTTGAGCCGTTCATCCTTCTTAATACGGGCTAATATCTCATCAGGAGAACGATGATCGTCTATTTTCGGCATGGAATGGAGGAGTTTTTCTATTTTGTCGTCGTTCCAGTTATTATTTGCCATTCATTCTACCCCCTTCTGCCGAAAGAGCTTGTAACTTCTTTTGTAAAGACTTGATCGCCCTATGTTGCGTTGTTTTTACTTTTCCTTCCGTCCACCCAAGTGCCTCTGCCGTTTCTGCGATGGAAAAATCCTGAAAGTACCGCATTACAATGACCATCTTCTGATCACCAGTACAAGTGTCCAACACTTTGAGCAATTGCTTCATTTCTTCATTCAACTCGGCTATCTCAACAGGTGACCGGCCGGAAGACACCAACTCGCTCTTCTCCCAATCAAACGTATCAAATAGATGTTTTTGACGAACGGCCTTTTTACGGAAATGATCAATCGCAACATTTTTGGCAATTGAAAAGAGCCAAGTCTTTTCAGAGCTTTTCCCTTCAAATCCTGCGTACGCTTTGATTACCCGGATATACACTTCGTGCATCAAATCCTCAGATTGGGATCGATCACCAGTCAAATAGATCAAGAAATTAAACACATCCTGATGATATTGATCATATAGTCTGTGGAAAACGGAGTCATCCACAAAATCCCCCCGTTCAATACATTAGTCGTAATTCAAGATGAAAGGTTTCATCTATTCATAAATTGTCTTTATACTTCTTCCGAATTGATTGGCAAGACACAACGAAAGATTGTACCATTAGTCGGCCCCAGTTTTGCGCTGATCGCCCCGCCGTGCGAGTCGATAATATTCTTTGCTATGGCTAGACCGAGACCGGTACCCCCCTTCCCTCGCGTTCGTGCCTTATCGGCCTTATAGAATCGTTCAAAAATATAAGGCAAGTCTTCTTCAGGAATACCGCTTCCCGTGTCAGATACAGTGATTTCAATTGAATCCCTGCTCTTTTCGACATGAATGGCAACTTTTCCTCCATCCGGCGTATGGCGGATGGCATTGTCAATTAAATTGGTGAAGACTTGCTCTAGCCGATCTTCATCTGCCCAAATTTCTATTTCTACAGACGGTTGTAGAGTTAAAGACACATTTGCATCCCGTGCCACTTGTGTAAACTTATTAACAATGCGTTCCAGAAAGTGAACGACAGCAACGGATGATTTATATAGCCTCATATGGCCCGATTCCATCCGAGCCAAGTCGAGGAGATCGGTCACTAGCCTGCTCATCCGTTTTGACTCGTCATGGATAATTTGCATAATCTCATTACGTTCCTCTTCACTTGTCGTTACACCATCGAGTATGGCTTCACTATACCCTTGGAGCAACGAAATCGGTGTGCGCAATTCATGCGACACATTCGCTATAAAGTCAGATCTGAGTTTGTCAAGCTTATGCTGGTCCGTCATATCCCGAAATACGGCAACAGCTCCTCTGATCCGGTTTTCACTATAGAGAGGACTGATGGATACGCCATAAAATTGCCCATTCAGTTCCAGCTCCTCTTCTATTTCCTCTGCAAACTCAATAACATGTTCTAGCATATGAAAAATTTCAGGCGGGAGAGTCTTGTCGGGTGTGCCTGACGCTTGATACCATTTTTGCAAAATACGCTCTGCCTGCGGGTTGTGAAGTAAAATCGAATAATCGCTGTTGAATGAAATGACCGCGTCTGTCATGGAAGTCAGGATGCTTGAAAGCTGGCCCTTTTCCTGTTTAATCAACTCAACTTGGAATTTTAACTGCTTCCCCATCTGGTTGAAGGCGGTAGCCAATTGGCCGATTTCATCATTTTGCATCACTGGAAGCCGTGTATCAAAATTCCCTTTTGAGAGTTCAAATGCCGCTTGTTTCATCCCTCTTAATGGGGATGTGATCCTTGTAGATAAGAAAAAAGCGAAAAATGTTGTCAGGATAAATGCAATGAACGCCGATAAAAAGACGATATGTGTTGTACTCTTAGTCGTTCGATGGACAGCATCCAAGCTTTGATAGAGAACGATTGAGTGCTTGACTCCTTCGGTTTCATAAAATGGATACGTTAGCACGAGAAACTTCTCCATCACATCTTTCTCTTGTAAGGAAGGCAGAATCATTTCCTTGACGAATTTACCTTCTTGCTCAGACTGGAATAAGCTCGGCTCCTCCATAATCTTCCGTTCAATCCGGTCCTCATTCAGCCCGTTATGAAACGAATACAGCACCTTCTTGTTCGAATCCACGATTAAAGCATTTGTATCATCGCCCAGAACGTCTTGTATGATCAACCGCATGGCCGTTTCGTCGTCGTGGTCCATCACAATTTTTCCTATTGTCGCCGCTTCCCTCCTAAGTGAATCCTCCGCTTGCTTTGTATGAAAATTATCAAGGAACTCCAGCAGCAGCACAGTGACGATGAACAAAACAAATGAAACGAGAAGCAATATGGTGGCCCATAGCTTCCCGACGATTGAATTCCATATCCTATTCATAATAATATTGTTTTTTCATTCCAATCCATATTGTTTCAATTTTTCCTATGGGGCGTTGTTTGTGACTTCTATTGTAGAGCAAAAACCAATTCATTTCACTTGTTTTTCAATTTAATGTTTTTTAGGTATTGTACAAATAAATGTGTCTTTTATACCTTGCAGACTGTTGGCAAACTCCTTGGAATGATGGATTGACACTTTCTGCGGACACAGTTTCAGAGGTTTCCTTACTTTCATTCAATTGGTTTGATCTTTAGAATATATCAATTCAGCTACCATTAAAATCCTGTAAAGAATTGTCTTTTTGTATCTTCTACGTATCAAATGTGTTATCATAAAAACTATAGTAATCGGGAATTACGAGACTTCTCTTAGTCAACCTCCCTAATTTAAGGAAGGAGGGCAAAAGACGAATGTCTACAGTCCTAACAAAATCCACATTGGATATTTTAAGGGAATATCAAACGTGTGAAATTTCTATCATTTTTAATGATGAACACCAAGTTCCATACCTATCGGTCAGCTATATAGATAATCTTTACGTAATAACAAATTTACGAACAAACATAATTGAAACTTACAGAGATGTAGAGTCTGTAATTACTTCCATTATCGAAGAGTTGAACGTTTAAACCTCTAAAAAAATGAGGTTTTTTATTTTTACTCTTACACGCAAAGTGATATTGTTGCAAGCTGGCATGGCGAAAAGATGGATGCATTCTTCCAAGCGGCACCCTCACATCAGTTATTAGCAGCAGACAAAGTTGTGTTGCCTCAAAGCATACAAGTCTTGGAGTTAAAAACGAATCGACCCCCATGCAAGTTAACCTCGACACCCAACAAAAGGATGTGGGAAACACTTACATTAAAAGTGAGTGGCCGATTCGGTGATTCATGACTTTTTAGTAAAAAGTCCGTCTACATGCTAGGTTTGCAAATGAATTCATGATAAAACGTTCTAAAACCACACAATGATTCCTCTGTTGCTTATTGTCTATTCGTTAGGCACTTCGAATTTATATCCGACTCCCCAAACGGTAACAATCATTTTGGCGGCACGTTCAGATACCCTGCTAAGCTTTTCACGCAGACGTTTCACATGCGTATCGACCGTACGAAGATCGCCAAAAAATTCATAATGCCACACTTCTTTTAATAACTGCTCCCGATCGAACACTTTATCCGGCGATTTTGCTAGAAAATACAGAAGTTCATATTCTTTCGGGGTCAGGTTCACTTCGTTTCCTTCCGCTGTTACCCGGTGTGCATCATGATCAATCGTCAGCTGTGGAAAGACAACCAGATCTTTGGAAGCCGAAGACGAAGAGGTGGAGTTCTGGATGATGGATCTGCGCAGGATCGCTTTGACCCGTAGAACGACTTCTCGCGGACTGAACGGTTTCACAATATAATCATCAGCACCTGTCTCAAATCCGGTCACCCGATCGGATTCTTCCCCTTTAGCCGTCAATAGGATGATCGGCGTCAGATCTTTTCTGTCCCGAATTTCCTGCAATACTTGAAAGCCGTCTTTTTCCGGCATCATCACATCTAGCAATATACAGTCATATTGATTCTCTTCGTATTTTTCCAAAGCTTCTGCCCCATCCATCGCTTCATCGATTTGGAATCCTTCTCTCGATAGATACATAGTAAGCAGTCGGCGGATCCTCTCCTCGTCATCGACGACTAATAACCTAATGTTTTCTTCCAATGGCTAAAACCCCTTTCATCTTGCTGCTATCTCCATTGTACAAGTCAGGAAGGAAAAAGAAAAGCACCGTACAGCCACTGCTTCATCTGCTTGGACAATGGATACTAGCGTATAATTATCCTCCTGCCAATAGCGGGAGGGTCTATGTATATGCGTACTCCCTGTGATCATCCAAAACTGCATGAGGCTGTTAGTGAAAAAAACTGTGCAACGTCTTCGCTGCACAGTTCGTTTGATCACTTCGCATAAGAATGCAATCCGGCAAGGATAAAGTTAACAAAAATCAAGTTGAACATAATAATGATGAAACCAATCACAGCCAGCCAAGCGGATTTTTTCCCTTCCCATCCACGAGATAACCGGAGATGGAGAAAAGCCGCATAAAATAACCAGGTGATAAGAGCCCACACTTCTTTTGGATCCCATCCCCAAAATCTCGACCATGCTTCGTGAGCCCAGATCATGGCGAAAATTAAAGCACCCAATGTGAAGACTGGGAAACCAATTAGCACGGAACGATAGCCAATTTCATCCATCAATTGGGAGTTGGCCTTGCGGACAAGCGGCTGGACAACCGCAGCAATGCTTCTTCTGAATAGTAATCGAAGCAATAGATACAAAATGGATCCAACGAATAATGACCAAACAAAAGTCGTCAACACTTTTCCATTCAGAATAGCCGGCAAGTTCACCCATGGCTTCATGGTATCTGGAGATTTGGCTACCGATTCATTCATTCCAAAAAGCGGCGGATAATTATAGACGATCGATGCCGGTTTATCATTTTTATCAACGTAGTCGAATGCTGCTTCATAACCAGCCAGCTTGAAAGCACTGGAGGATAAAACAAATCCAATAACGATAACAATAACGAACATGACAAATTCGATCCAGAAGCGCTGCTTCGATTTTTTTGTCATATCAATATTCTTCATAAGATAGATTAAACCCGCAACCGCACTAATGGCCAAAATCGATTCGCCTAGAGCCGCAGTGATGACATGAATAGTCAGCCAATGACTTTGCAGGGCAGGAATCAAAGGCGTAACCTCTTTTGGAAACATGCTTGCATAAGCGATAATTAATATTGCAATCGGCAATGCAAAAAGTCCAAGCGATGGCGTGCGGTATAAGAAATAGATCAAAATGAAGGCACCGACCAACATCATTCCAAATGCAGTAGTAAATTCGAACATATTACTGACAGGTGCATGCCCCCCTGCCATCCATCTCGCAATGAAGTAACCAACATGGGTTAAAAATCCAATTATTGTTATGATGATGGCGATGGATCCCCACCTATTCTTCTTATAGGAAGCTTCCGATTTAGCACCCTTGACCGCTCCACCAAAGAAAGCGGTCGCAATTAAATAAGCGATAAATGATATTTCCAGCAAAGTTGCACTTAAATTAGCTAATCCCATTATGATTCAGCTCCTTCCTCTGGCTCTTCTTTCGTCTCTTTATCTTGCCGGTCTACATATTCAGGCAATTTCGCAGCATCATTTAATTTGTCTAATTCCTTTTTCAAAGAGAACCAGTTTTTATTCGTATGTGCTGCGACTAAGAGCTGTTGGTCCGCTCCTTTTTGAATCCAAATTCTGCGGTGATTCCAATAGGAGCCTTGAATGACGCCAATCATAAAAATAATTCCTCCGAGAAGAAGGATATACAATGTCTTGTCTTTTCGAATGGTGAATCCTGAAATATCCCGTGTATCAGCGCTGACAAATTTTACTTTATATGCATTTTCTTCTGTCTCCAATGTTTGCTGAATGGCTACAAAACTTTTCTCGCCTTCAGGCTTATCTGGCGTTGACATTTTAAAGATAAAAGCTGGATTGTTTGGAATCGGGGATTTGGAAACCGGTTCTCCATCTTTAATTCCATCATAATCCGCATAGTACTCCAGCAATTCAACTTTGGCGCCGTCATTCAATTCATATGTGCCTTTCGGGTCATCTAGATCAATTGTGAATTCTCCATATGAGTTTCCAGAAGACTTTTCAATCAATTGCATTTTCATCGATTTTAATTCACTTAAACGATAGTCCATTTGGAAAACATTATAACCATCGAATTTAAGCGGTTTGTTGACAACAATCGAATAATCTTTGACATATTCCAAGTCCTCTGAACCTGGCAATGATCCTTCTTTTTCTTTAAATAATGTCACGTCGGTCTGGAAGTTTTTCACGATCGGCCCGTTGCGGTCCAAAGCCTCCCCATAGACGGCATTCGCTTCATCTTTCGTATAAGTCTCTAAAATGAAATCATTGCTTTTTATGAAGTAACCGGGTGCTCCAGTGATATTCCGCAATTCACCTTCACGAATCCACATCGTTTCATCTACATAGAACCCCGGGATACCCCTCAATAATACTCCAAATAGAAAGATAATAAGTCCAGTATGGTTCACGTAGGGACCCCAGCGTGAAAAACGATTCTTCTCAGCGAGGATCGCACCGTCTTCTTTCTTTACGTTATACTTCATTTCCTTTAAAGCTGCTTCCGCTTTGTCTAACGTTGCTTCCGAATCAAGCGCTTTCCCCTCTCCGAAGATACGTTGGCGCTTCATAAAAGAAGCATGGCGTTTTGTCCTCTGCTTCTTCAAAGATTTGTAAAGCGGTACGACACGGTCAATACTTGCGATAATAATGGAAGTACCCAGCATACCGATAAGTACCTTAAACCACCAGCTGTTATACATATCATAAAATCCAAGTTTATAATAAAGCGTGCCAAAAATATGATATGTTTTCTCATAATAGGCCAAGTATTCTGCATCTGTAGCATTGACCGAACTAACCGGCGCATACAGTTTCTGTGGGAAAATCGTACCGATAGCTGAGGTGGCCAACACAGCAATTATTATACTGACTCCGACTTTGACACTCGAGAAAAAATTCCAGACTTTGTCAACGATTGATTTGTTGTACGTTTGAGATCTCCTGGCTGACCCTTCATATCTCATATCGACAACTTGACTCTTTTCCGCTTCTTCGGTCAATGGCCGCCCGCATGCCTCACACAAGATAGTCCCAAATGGGTTTTCATGGCCGCATTGACATTTGATTTTGCTCATATAACGTACTCCTTATTAAGGTTGGATACTTTCCATATACGACTTGATTTCCTCCTCGGACATTTCGCTCTTCAGTATTTTAATAATTTTACCGTTCTTATCAATTAAGAAAGTGGTGGGAAGAGGTGAGATATTGTATGCTTCCTTCACATCTTTCGTTTTGTCAATTAAGACCGGGAATGTTAAATCGTATTGTTTTCGGAATGATTCCACCTTGAATTTTGGCTCTCCGACATTAACGGATAACACGTGTACCCCTTTTTCTTTGAATTCCTTATAATGATTTTCAATATACGGCATTTCTTTCTTGCATGGTGGACACCATGTTCCCCAGAAATTCAGGAACACACCTTGTCCTTCATAATCTGACAGACGATGTTTATTGCCTTCCAAGTCAACAAGCTCAAAATCCGGCGCCTTGTCTCCTACACCTAGCACTTTCACTTTGTCTTTCGAAACAATGGAAAAAATGATTGCCGATGCCAGCAATAGAAGAACAACTGCTCGAACGATCAAGCGTGTCGTCTTTTTTTTCGCCTTGGCCACAGTTCCAGCCTCCTAACGATAAATGAGTTCTACATTCAATTATAACAAATCACACATTGATATAATCTTGAAGTCGTGATAGCTTTGTGAACATTTAGGGAAACTCAATGACCGATTTTTCCTGTTTCCGCTAGTACACGCAGCTGTTTTACTTCATGAGTCGTCAATTCACGAGCCTCGCCCGCATTCATGCCATATGTCGTTAAGGTGCCGAACGACTCTCTCTTCAGCTTTAATACAGGACATCCGATGGCGTCGAACATGCGGCGGACCTGCCGGTTTCTGCCTTCATGAATCGTAATTTCAACGATTGCCGTACCTGTCTTTTTGTCGACAGATTGCATTTTCACCTTTGCGGGTGCTGTCATTCCATCTTCCAGTTCGATTCCCCGCTCCAATTTTTTTAGCAACTCCCGGCTCGGTATGCCTTTCACCTTCGCTACATATGTTTTATGGATTTTAAATTTCGGGTGGGTCATTAAGTAGGAGAACTCTCCATCATTCGTCAGCAGGATGACACCTGATGTATCATAATCGAGGCGTCCCACCGGGAAAATCCGTTCCTCCACATGAGGGAGTAAATCTAACACTGTCTTTCTGCCTTTATCGTCTTCTACAGTTGAAATATAGCCCCGCGGTTTATAGAGTAAGTAATATACATTCCGCTCTTTAACAAGCTCCACACCTTCCACTTCGACTGTGTCCGACTTAGACACTTTTGTCCCCAGCTCCGTTATAACGACTCCGTTTACTTTCACTTTGCCTTCCAAAATGAGCGTTTCCGCTTTTCTGCGTGACGCGACACCCGCCTGCGCCAATACTTTTTGTAGTCTTTCCAAACTTCGTCACCTTCCTTCTTTCCTCAAAAAATTATGTCACACTTCCATGAAAATGAAAAGAAGACTGTCCTCAAGAAGGCAGTCTTACGGAATTTGTCATAATTACGACGTATTTGAGAGGCTTAACAGGGAAATTCTGTTCAAATAATGCTATTGCCGTATAGTAACATCGACTGTGATAATCGGTTGATGATCAAAAGAAACCGTCCACGATCCGGTACTCAACTTCTCTTTCCCACGCGGAATCCGAACAAAATGGGATATGCGCTCTTTTTCCTCTTTCGAGAGCAGCACTTTGATCGGCTGTTCCAATTCTCCCTCCACACCCGGAAGTATTGAATACTTGCCTTTCTTAGCAACGGTCACCAAATCATATTGTTTGAATGTTTGATCGGCGAGGTCGGTGTGATCCTTCCAGTCGTTGCCGTCATTCAATGTAACAATAATAATTTTCTTGCCGTCCCTTTCGAGATACGTGGCCAATGTCCTGCCGGCGACTTTTGTAAAGCCCGTCTTCCCTGCAACGACATCCGGATTCGTGTGGATAAGGCGATGCTTATTACTCCAGCTTCGAACATCCCCATCCCCCTGATAAATATACGATTTAGAAGAGGCGATCTCCTTGAAATTTTCATTTTGCATAGCATAATAAAGCATTTTCGCCGTGTCATAAGCCGTTGATAGATGTTCGTCATGATGCAGGCCGGATGGATTCATAAATTTGGTGTCCTTTAAACCATAATAAAGAGCTTTATCATTCATCATATCGACAAAGCCTTCCAAAGATCCCCCTGCATGCTCAGCCAAGGCGTAGGCCGCATCATTGCCGGAACGAAGCATCAGGCCATGCAATAAGGCCTCACTCGGCATCTTTGCCCCTTGTTTGGCATAGATCGAAGACCCTTCGGCAGAAGCCGCTTCCGGAGAAATAATGATAGGACCAGTTGCACCGCTTTCTATAAAGGTGAATGCGGTCCAAATCTTTGTCAAACTAGCGATAGGCAATCGAGCATTCTCGTTGTGTCCATGCAAAAGTCTTCCCGTTTCTGCATCGATGACCGCCCAAGCCTGCCCGGAGGCCGCTTCTTTCGGTGTTGCAGCAAATAGCACAACTAAAAAAAGCATGACCGCAATGGCTCGCCTCAATCCATGATTCCCCCTTCATCTTCTTCCATATTGAATGCTTCTTGAAATTTCGTCATGAATAAATCAGTATCCTCCTGCTCCCCTTCTTCTACTTCTGCCAAAGGAGGCAAGCCATCAAGCGACTCCAAGCCAAAACGATCGAGGAACAGTTCGGTCGTACCATACAAAATGGGTCGGCCGCTCCCTTCAAGTCTCCCTTTTTCCATCACGAGCCCTTTGGCGACTAATGTCTGTAATGGCCCTTCCGATTTAACGCCTCTCAAATCATCAATTTCGACACGTGTCACCGGCTGTTTGTACGCAATAATAGCCAGGACCTCCATGGAAGCTTGGGTCATCAATTTAGGAGAAGGATTTTCAAGCATTTTTGCGATATCACTCGCATATTCACCTTTGGTAACAAGCCTATACCTTCCACCATATTTCCTCATGGTGATTCCTGCATCCATACGACCTTCATAATTGGTCTGCAATTGATCCAAAAGCCTTTCAGCTTCCCCTTTTGTTGTATCGATAATGGTTGCGATCTGATCAGGAGCCAGTCCATCATCTCCCGCCACAAACAATAAACTTTCTATTCTCCCAAGCATCGCACTATCTATTGTCATCGTTGCGGTCCTCCTGTCCAATTGTAATCTTCAATTGATGAAAATTAGCGTTCTGCCAAACTACCACGTCCATCCGTTTCATCAGCTCGAGCAAAGAAAGAAATGAAATGACGAGGTCTGTTAGATCCCCTTCGATAAATAACTCTTCAAAATCGCAAGTTCCGCCCTTCTTCTTTAACACAGCAACGATATCATCCATTTTCTCTTCCACTGACAACTCCGCCTTCGTAATGCTGGCGGTAAGCGGTATCCTTAGCCGTTTCCGTTGAAGCATTTTCTGAAAGGCACCGATCAAATCAAATACATTCAGCTGTTCATCCTCCGGCGGAGCCGCCGCTACACCATAATAGGAGAGATCTTCAGGATATTTTGTAAAATGGATGGCACGCTCTTCTGCAGATTCCTTTAATTGATTCGCCGCTTCCTTATACTTTTTATATTCCATTAATCGCGCGACCAATTCTTCCCGCGGATCCTCCTCAAACTCGAAATCTTGATGTTCGTCCAAACCTTCTTCTTCATGGATCGGCAAGAGCATCTTACTCTTGATTTCAATTAACGTTGCAGCCAATACTAGATATTCACTCAATTCATCTAATTGCAAGACTCTCATCGTATGTATATGTTCGATATATTGGCTCGTTAGTTCAGCCATCGGGATATCATAGATATCTATTTCAAGTCGGTTGATTAAATGCAATAATAGATCGAGAGGTCCTTCAAACACCTCGAGTTTTACTTTATAGGCCATATGCCCATCCCACCCTAATTACGAATTATAGATGTACCGGAAGGGAGAAGTACCATGCACCCATACCACCATCCACTGTTTAATCATTTTATTGTTTATTTTAACCGGAATCAAGATTACTTTGAATGCCATGAAGTGCTAGAGGAATATTGGAAATCCATTCCTGGTGCTGGAAAGAGGCACCCTCTAACCGCCTTCATTCTTTTAGCGACAGGTTTGTATCATTGGCGCCGCAAAAATCTCAACGGTGCGATCCGAACGCTCGTTAAAGCGGAGAAGCAATTTTCCGAATTCCAGCCCCTCTACCGTCAAGAAATTGATTACGAGCAACTGGTCCGTGATTTGAAAACAGCAATTCAATCTGTGGAATCCAACAAACCATTCTCTCCATTTCAAATTGGGTTTCAGTCCGACTCGCTGTTTGCATCCGTTCAAAAGGCGGCAGATCAATTAGAGCTATTGCCTCCCGGGAGCGATGCTATCATTCATAAACATATGCTGCGGGATAGGACAGATATTCTTCGAAGCAGACAAAAAAAGAAAAGGAGCAGAGATTAATCTGCTCCCTCCTTCTCCATGCATCTTTTCATGAACCGCTCTGTCTGCTCTGTGCTTTTGCATTTCAAATGCGGAAAAAGTTCATGCAACTTCGATACCATCGCTGTGCCGATCCCTTCTCCACGGTAAGACGGGTTGACGGAAAGATGCTTCACTGTGTAGGCATCATCTTCCAACTCGATACCAATTACTCCGATGAAATCATCTTCATCCTTTAATAAGTAGAGCTGGGAAAGTTCATCTGTTTCATATCGTTGCATCGTTTCCTGCAATTTTTTCACAGATTTTTCACCCGGCATGTAGGAAAGTAATCCCATCGCAATTTTCTCATGCGTTTTTTTATAGCGTAAAAGTATCAATTGAATCCCTTCTTTTCAAAAATCCTCGTCGTCCTTCTGATAAAAATAAACCCCCGGTCAGGGGTTAGGTACGAAACCGGGCATGCCCGACATGTAACCCGTTCACTCCATCGCTAGGAGAAATTGTATGACATGCAGCAATTTGTTTCATACAACCCCTTTCTAAGATGATATTCATGGTGCCTATAAACATAATATGGAATTTATAAGTTTATTTTATCGTACAAGAATGGCAAAGGTTTTTCAATGAGCGAGAACGTTCATTTATTCGGACCGACAAAAGGGGCAATAAAGTACCAGTACACAATACCCCATAGAATGGCAGCCAAAATGATGAATAGAAAAAGCAGCATATTACGGCGTCTCATATCCGTTCCTCTCGTCGAACTTTACGAAGAGGAATATCCAATCGCACCATATCTTCATACGTCTCTCGACGGACCGCGAGCTGGTGCTCCCCGTTTTCACAAAATATAATGGCTGGCCGTTGAAGTCGGTTGTAATTACTGGCCATTGAGTAAGTATATGCGCCTGTACAGAAAATGGCGACGAGATCTCCTTCTGTCGGCTCTGCAAGAAACGCTTCTTCAATCAGTTTATCTCCCGATTCACAGCATTTTCCGGCTATTGTCACCTTATCCGTATGCGGTTCCAACATTTTGTTGGCTGTTGCTGCTGAATACTTCGCACCATACAAGGCAGGGCGAATATTATCGGACATGCCTCCATCCACCGCCACATATGTCCGGACATCCGGCACTTCCTTTCGGCTCCCGACTGTATAAAGTGTAGTGCCAGCATCACCAACCAAAGAGCGTCCCGGTTCGATCCACACTTCGGGAAGCGGGTATTGGTGCTTGCGAGTCATTGAAAGAATAACGGATTCCATTTCCTCGACATATTGATATGGGTCTAATGGGGTATCTTCTTCCGTATATCGGATCCCAAAACCCCCTCCCAAATTTAACACAGGACAAATGAACTTGAAACGTTCCCGCCACTCAACCATCTTATTCATCAATGCTTCTGCCGCCAAACGGAAAGCATCCGTTTCAAATATTTGGGAACCGATATGGCAATGCATACCTAACGTAGTGAGATATGGATGATTGTAAAGTTGCAAGAAAGCATCTTCTGCCTGTCCATTATTCAAGTCAAAGCCAAATTTGGAATCCTCTTGGCCTGTTGTGATAAAATCATGTGTTGATGCATGGATACCCGGTGTTACACGCAGCAGAACATTCATGGACTGTTGTCTAGATTCGGAAATTTCTTTGAGTAATTCTATCTCTGAAAAATTATCCACTACAATACAACCGATTTTTTCATCAAATGCATATTGCAGTTCGGTATAGCTTTTATTGTTTCCATGAAAATGGATCCGTTCTCGCGGAAAGTCTGCCGCTACCGCCGTATAGAGTTCCCCGCCGGATACTACATCGAGGGAAAGACCCAGTTCCGCAGCAATTTCATAGATCCCAATCGATGAAAATGCTTTACTCGCATAGGCAACCTGTGCGGGTATACCCATTTTCTTAAATGAATCAATGAAAGCGGCTGCTCGTTCCTTGAACAACTCAATATCATAGATGACGAGCGGGGTTCCATACGTATGGGCTGCATCGACCGTGTCAACCCCGCCAATTGTCAAATGCCCTTTTTCATTAACAGATTGTGTTCCATAAAGATGCATATTCCTTTCCTCCCGTCATTTCAAAAAGCGTGTACTGTTCTCTTCTCCAGTACGAACTATAGTGAAACTTTACCACAACAAAGAGGAAAGAATCAATCTACGATAGCCTATTTCGGTTCGGAGAGTCCGTGATGAACGGCCTGGGAGCATCTATTGTCATCGGATATCGGATCAATACCCGTTTCATGGCTTTTGGAAAGAACGGGACCAACGGCCACATATAAGGCATACGCATCGGGTGCAAGGAACAGAGGTAATAAAAGACCCCTGCTACCCCCAGGAAAAATCCAGGTGCTCCTAGCAACGCAGTACAAATCAACAGAAAGAGACGGAATATTTTCGTTGTGATGCTCAACTCATACGAAGGAATTGCAAATGTCAAGATCGCACATACAGCCACATAGAGGACCACTTCCGCCGTAAATAATCCGACATCTATGGCAACTTGTCCAATGACAATGGCAGCAACCAACCCCATTGCCGTCGTCATTGGCGAAGGCGTATGAATGGCCGCCATACGCAAGATCTCAATGCCGATATCCGCTATGAGAATCTGCACAATTAAAGGAATCTCACCAGGATCATTTGGACCGATATATGTTAAGGCGGCAGGTAAATAATGCTGCCGGCTCGCCAGCAGATACCAGAACGGCAACAAAAACAGACTCGCTGCCGTGCCAACGAGGCGCAGCCATCTGACGAATGTCCCAATGAAAGGGGCTTGCCGATATTCTTCGGCGTGCTGCAAATGATGAAACAACGTAATAGGAATCAAGATGACAGATGGCGAGGTATCCACCATAATGGCAATATGCCCTTCCAATAAGTGGGCTGAACAGATATCCGGCCGTTCTGTATACCGAACAAAAGGCATGGGATGAAATCGTTGTTTAAACAAAAATTCTTCCAGTTCCTTATCTGTCATTGTCAAACCATCGTGCTTCACATCGTCCAATCGTTCCCGTACATAATTCAAATGTTCTTCACTGACTGCGCCCTTAATGAATGCGATCGCAATATCCGTCTTGCCGTTTGCACTCGTCTTATGCATTTCAAAACGAAGATTTTCCGTCCGCAGCCGCCGCCGGACCAGTGCAGTGTTCAAGACGATGTTCTCCGTGAAGCCGTCTCTAGAACCCCGGATCACTTTTTCTGTGTCTGGCTCTTCAGGCTGTCTTCCGGGATAGCTTCTGATGTCCGCAATGAAAGCAAATCCATCTTCCATAAGAAATCCCACTTGCCCGCTCAAAATTGCGGTCAATAGTTCATCCCGATCTTTCGCTTCCGTCAATGCATGATAAGGAAAATACGTTAAGAAGCCTTTAGGATCATCCTTATAAACATCGCCCGTCTCATAATTTTGCTGCATCTCTGTTAAAAGAGTCGTAATAATCGAACCGTCAACAAGGCCGTTAATATAAAATAGTAACGTTTTCATTCCCCAAAGATGAACCGTTTTTGCTGTCGCATCATATGTCTCTTCTACACCAAACAATTCTTGGAACCAGTCTTCGCCTTCTTTAATCGATTCGAATAATTTAGCCATCCTTTAATCTGCCCTCGCTTTTAATTCCTGATCCTCCGACTTTGAACTGATCGGTCCCATCCAATTTTTCAATTGAGCTAGAATTTTCTTTTCCAAACGGGACACTTGCACCTGAGAGATTCCAATCCGTTCCGCTATATCGCTTTGCGTATAATCTAAGTAATAGCGCATATAAATAATCGTTTGGTCTCGTTTACTCAATTTGGACACTACATCACGCAGCGGAATATGATCAAACACCCGTTCAGAACGGTCATCCCGCAACTGATCCATTAATGTAAGACTGTCACCCTCATTTTCATACAATTGTTCATGCAGAGAGGCGGGATCCCGCAAAGCATCGGAAGCCAGAATCACTTCATCCACAGTTACGTCCAACACTTCTGCGATGTCAGAAATGGACGGAGATCTCCCGTGATTTTTAATGAAGTTATCTGTTGCATGTCGTATTTTAAAACTGAGTTCCCGTATCGACCTGCTCACTTTTACCATTCCGTCATCCCGAAGAAAACGTTGGATTTCGCCAACAATCATCGGAACGGCATAGGTGGAAAATTTAACGTCGTAGGACAAATCAAATTTATCGATTGATTTCATGAGACCGATACAACCGATTTGAAACAAATCTTCCAGATCTGCTCCCCGGGAAGCAAAACGCTGGACAATCGACCAGACGAGCCGTGTATTTCCTTCCACCATCAAGCGGCGTGCATCTTTGTCTCCGTTTTGTGATTCCTGTATAAGCACCCTCATTTTTTCCTGTGTCAGCAACGTGTCTTGTTTTTCAAGAGAAACGTCCATAGGTCACCTCATACTGCTTGCTTCCGTCACCGGAGAAAATGTTTTTTCGAACTTTACGACTGTTCCATATCCGACCGTAGATTCAACAGACAAGTGATCTGAAAAGCTTTCCATAATAGTAAAGCCCATGCCTGATCTCTCCATCATAGGTTTTGTTGTGAACATTGGCTCCATCGCCTGCTCAACATCAAATATTCCGTTTCCTTCATCACTTACCGTCATTGTCACTTTATTTTCATCCATTACCGCATGAATGGTTACAAGGCTAGTGCCATCGCACTCATACCCATGGATAATTGCATTCGTAACGGCTTCCGATACGATTGTCTTAAACTCAGAAATCTCTTCGAGTGTCGGGTCAAGCGGGGTGATGAAACAGGTCATCGCCATTCGAGCCAACGCCTCATTCTCCTCAATTGCTACAAAAGATAGTGTCATTTCATTTCTCATGCAAAACCCCTCCGATTTCACCTAATGCTGTCTCCACTGTGCAATGTTTAATCAGGGAACCCAATCCCGAAAAATTAAAGATCTTTTCCATCGTTGCAGACGGATTTAATATGACCGTCTCACCGTTATACGGCACCAGATCCCTCATTCTTCCTAAAATCAGGCCAATCCCTGCACTGTCCATAAATGCCAACCTTTCTAAGTTCCAGATAATCGCTCTTACTTGTCCCGTATAGATTGAGGTTGAAATCGTCGAACGAATTTGGTTCGCTTCATGATTATCCAACTCCCCCAATAGAGTAACGACAACAATACCATCCATTAGTTTAATTTCAGCCATGGTGAATCCCTCCTTGTAGCGGAACATTCAACAACCCTCAGGCCAAATCCTCCCACATGACAGAACTAGTCACCCTACTGGCAAACCTGTTATAATTCGACACAATTCTTTTACGCAATCAGCATGTCCATATCGAAAATCTTTTACACATGTTGGGAAAGAAATTGGAACTTATTGATTGATTTCTGGGGAGGACTGACGATCGGCCGCTCAAAACTGGGGATTTAGACAAAATCAGAAAGTGGATGTAAATAAAAAAACTGCGGAGCACGTTAAAACGTCTCCACAGTTTGGTTATTTTCAGTTCATTATGGTTTTATAGATTAACGTTGGGCGAGCCACTTTCTCATCACCGATATGAATGTGATGTTGAAGCATTTCCAGAGAAGAAGCGACGTCTGTCCGATTGGCATGGATGATAGCTAAAGGTTCTCCTTTTTCTACCCGATCACCAATCTTTTTATTCAATACAATACCCACTGCCAAATCGATTTCATCTTCTTTTGTCGCTCGACCTGCCCCGAGCAACATGGCTGCAACTCCAATTTCATCAGCTTCCATTTTGGTAATAAAACCGCTCGCAGGGGAAGGTACTTCAATTTGGTATGTGGCCTTTGGCAAAAGTTCGGGACGACGTACAATTTCAGCATTCCCGCCTTGGGCAGCGATCATTTTGCTGAATAGCTCAAGGGCGGTACCGCTTTCGATAACTTCCTTCAGCATGGAGGTCGCCTCTTCCGTAGTAGTTGCTTTTCCACCCGCTATCATCATTTTGGAACCAAGCACCAAACAGAGTTCAGTTAAATCGTCCGGTCCGTTGCCTCGCAGTGTTTCAATTGCCTCTTTTACTTCCAATGCGTTGCCGATCGCATAACCAAGGGGCTGATTCATATCCGATATGACTGCCATTGTTTGTCTGCCTACTTGCTTGCCAATCGCCACCATCGCAGCGGCAAGCTTCTCAGCATCTTCCAGCGTCTTCATAAAAGCGCCTTCGCCTGTTTTGACATCCAACACAATCGCATCTGCTCCGGCAGCAATTTTTTTACTCATGATCGAACTGGCAATCAAGGAGATGCTTTCAACTGTCGCTGTTACATCTCGGAGCGCGTATAACTTCTTGTCTGCTGGTGTTAAATTGCCGCTTTGGCCCATAACAGCCAATTTCAATTGATTTACCTGATTCACAAATTGCTCTTCCGTAAGCTCGATATGGAACCCTTCAATCGATTCCAGTTTATCCAAAGTCCCGCCGGTATGCCCCAACCCGCGTCCACTCATTTTCGCCACTGGAACACCGCATGCCGCGACTAATGGAGCGAGAATCAATGTTGTCGTATCCCCAACTCCTCCAGTCGAGTGCTTGTCCACTTTAATTCCTTCAATTGCAGATAAATCAATCTGGTCGCCTGATTCAACCATCGCCATAGTCAAATAACCTTGCTCTTCGGCATTCATTCCCGAGAAGTATATTGCCATCAAAAAGGCACTTGCCTGATAATCTGGTATCGTGCCTTTTGTATATCCTGTCACAAAAAAAGTGATCTCCTCTTTTGACAGGACTTCCCCATTTCGTTTCCTTTCAATGATATCCACCATTCTGAACAATTGAATCACGCCTTTTCAATTAATGAAGATAGAAAGCTTTCACCGAACTCAGGTTGTTGGACACCGAAATTATCTGCTATTGTTGCCCCCACATCCGAAAATGTCTTCCGTAGAGGCAATTTGCCGCCCGCTGTGAAAGAAGGTGAATAAACAAGCAATGGAACATATTCCCTCGTATGGTCTGTACCGCTATGAACCGGATCGTTCCCGTGATCGGCCGTGATGATTAATAAATCATCCTTACGAAGCGCCCCCAAAATTTCCGGCAATCGAGTATCAAAATCCTGCAACGCTTCGCCGTAGCCGATCGGGTCTCTTCGGTGGCCGAATAAGGCATCAAAATCAACCAAGTTTGTGAAGCTCAGTCCGTTAAAGTCCTGCTTCATTTCCTCCACTAATTTATCGACGCCATCCATATTGCTGGTCGTGCGAACAGCTTTTGTCACGCCTTCACCATTGAAAATATCTGAGATTTTACCTACTGCCACAACATCATGCCCTGCATCTTTTAATTCGTTCATCACTGTGCGTCCAAATGGTTTTAATGCGTAGTCATGTCGATTGGAAGTCCGAGTGAAATTTCCTGCCTGGCCGACGAACGGACGAGCAATGACCCGTCCGACTAAAAATTCCGGACGCAAAGTCAATTCTCGTGCGATTTCACAAATGCGATATTGCTCATCGATGGGGATAATGTCTTCATGCGCCGCAATTTGTAAAACAGGATCAGCAGACGTATAGACGATGATTGCGCCCGTCTTCATATGTTCCTCTCCAAGCTCATCGATGATGGCAGTACCGCTTGCCGGCTTATTACCGATCACCTGGCGTCCCGTCTTTTTCTGCAACTCATCAATTAGTTCTTGAGGAAAGCCATTGGGATACACTTTAAAAGGTTTATCAATATTCAAACCCATTAATTCCCAATGACCCGTCATAGTATCTTTCCCGACAGAAGCCTCCTCCATTTTTCCGTGGAAGGCAGTAGGGGTTGCTGCGACTGGCACTCCTTCAATTTCCTTTATATTGGATAAGCCCATAGCGGCCATATGCGGCATATGCAAGCCTCCCATCCGTTCTGCAATGTGTCCGAGCGTATCTGCTCCCAAATCACCGAACTGATCGGCATCGGGAGCTTCTCCGATACCAACCGAGTCAAGTACAATTAGATGAATTCTGCCAAATTTATGTTTACCCATTTATTAAAAGCCTCCTAATCAATAGTCCAAATTACTTTTTCCCGCTTGACTTGCCTTTTAGGTGAGACAGTTGCCTCTTGTTCTGTTTAAGCGCGTGGATGATACTTAACGTAGACATCTTTCAACCTCGACCTGCTGACATGCGTATAAATTTGGGTCGTAGAAATATCGGAATGGCCCAACATTTCCTGGACCGCTCGCAGATCAGCCCCATTCTCAATTAAATGCGTCGCGAAAGAGTGGCGCAAAATATGCGGAGTCAGCTCTTGTTGGATACCCGCCTCTAAAGCATAGCCTTTCAATATCTTCCAACAGCCTTGCCGAGTCAGTCTCGTCCCGCGCATATTTAAAAATAACGCCTCAGGATCTTTGTTCTTCACTAGCGCCGGCCTCGCCTCTTCCACATATCGCTGGCAAGCTTTGATAGCTCCCGTACCGAGCGGGACAATCCGTTCTTTCGACCCCTTCCCGAAAATCCTGACAAACCCCATGGTCAAGTGAAGATCTTCACGATTTAGACCGATCAACTCGCTCACCCGCATGCCTGTCCCATATAATAATTCCAAAAGAGCAATATCACGCTTTCCAAGCGGCTTCGTGGAATCAGGCGAATTAATAAGTGCATCCACTTCGGATACAGAAAGAACACGAGGTAATTTCTGTTCTAATTTCGGTGTTTCCAAATGGACGGTAGGATCTTGAGATGATACTTTCTCCCTTAGAAGAAACTGATGATAGGATCGGATGGAAGAAACATGTCTGGATATCGTTCTCGTCGATTTTCCAAGATCTTTTAACTTTTGGAAATAAAGAAGGATTACCGACCGATCAATCTGGTCAATCGTTTCATACCCCTCTTTTTCCAAATGGGCGATGTAATCTAGCAAGTCTCTCTGATACGATACGAGGGTGTTTTTTGCCAATTGTCTCTCCACCCGCAAAAAATGTAAATAATCCTCCAGTGCAAATCTGGCATCTTTCAAAATGGGATCCACCGTTTCCAATGCTGCACCTCCTACTTCCTATCAAATCAAGCGATAACTTTTTTCTCTCAGCGTTGTACTCACCTTTACAGTTCAAAAACAAAACGACAAAAGGGATAGCATAACGCCATCCCATATCATTTCTTTTTGTCGGGGCCTGCAGTCCGGCATCTTTTACAAATCCCATGGAATGTAAGCCAATGATCTTTCACATTGAAACCATATCGGCTTTCCACAATTTTCTCGACATCCCCTAATAAATCTTCTTGAATTTCATCGACTTTCCCACATTCAAGACATATTAAATGATGATGAAAACGAGAAGCACCTTCTTGGCGCAGATCGTAACGCGAGACCCCATCTCCAAAATTTATTTTATCGACGATTTTCAGTTCGGTTAACAATTCCAATGTCCGGTACACGGTCGCCAGACCAATTTCCGGTGCTTTTTCTTTTACTAGAAGAAATACGTCTTCTGCACTTAAATGATCTTCTTCATTTTCTAACAGGACCATCACGGTCGCTTCCCGCTGTGGCGTCAACTTATAGCTGGCCCCGTGCAGTTGTTTTTTTATCCGTTCTATCCGGCTTTCCATACGACGCCCCCCTCAACACTGAAACCATTATAGCAAATGGTCAATCCGTGTGACAACAGAAAGGAAAGCTGCCGGAGAGGAATTCAATTTATTTAATGAAGAATTGATAAACAAGTGCTTCCACAATTTGAATACATGCAAAAAAAGTCAATAAAATAGGCAGCGGACGTAAATTCCTTCGCTTGCGGGCATGGATTCTCTCAAAATAGGGCGGGCTTAATACCACACAATAAATCAATAGCAAGAAGCAGATGATAAATTGGAAAGGAAACCACCAGGTGGCGTATTGAATCATGCTCATACCCGTTGAAAGCAAGTAAGAAGAGGACAATCCAAAGATAACCCCCTTGAGCGCTCCGATCAAGGGTACAAATGGACGAGTACGCTTATCGATAGAGAGCACGTAAGCTATGATGTAAAATAGAATGACTGAGAGTACCGTCCACAAGATGGATGATTCCTGATCAATAATTCTTCTATCCAGAATATATAGTAGACTTTCCGATGCTTCGACACTCATTTTCCTGTAAAGCAAAGCACCTCCGATATAACCGATAGACAGTATGACGAATAAATGGATAAGTGATAGAGAGCGAACCATGAGATGCACCTCCGTTTCATTTGTACATCTTATGCTTGTCCGTCTTTATTTAACCCACTTATTTCATATTTTTCGCGTAAAGAATCGCATACATTGTTTTTGCATCGAAGACTCGGCCATCTTCCACTAGTTGTTCCGCTTCTTCAATTGTACATTCCAATAGATCTATAAACTCATCTTCGTCTCCCTGTGCCGGATTTTCCACTTTTTCCAGCTGCTTCGCCAAGTACAGATGAATTACTTCATCCGCAAAACCAGGAGAAGTCGCAAAAGACTGGATAAATTCAAATTGGTTCGCGCGATAGCCCGTTTCTTCCTCCAGTTCTCGGATCGCAGTATGTTCCATATGTTCCCCGGGTTCAATTTTACCCGCAGGAATTTCCACAAGGGTCCGCTCGAGCGCTTTTCGAAATTGCTGGACAAACACGAGTTTACCTTCCTCGGTTATGGCCAAAATAGCAACCGCCCCTGGATGTTTGACAAGCTCTCTTTTGGCGACCTGTCCATCCGGCAATTCGACATCCTCCAAGCGAAGAGAAATTACCTTGCCTTCATATACCATTTTGCTGGAGAGCGTTTTTTCATGTAGTTCCACTATTTCTCACAACCTTCCTTTTCATCAAGCATGCTGCTTTTCCTTTTTACGTTGCCATTGTAACATGAACAAAACGGGAGGTGCTTGAATTGAAAAAAAGACCATTAGGAAATAGTGAACTGTATGTATCGGAACTCAGCTTCGGTTGCATGTCTTTACCTCAAAATAAAATAGCAGCCGAGGAAATCATCGAAACAGCTCTTCAAGCGGGCATTAACTTCTTCGACACAGCTGATCTATATGAAAATGGAAAGAACGAACAATTGCTGGGCAACTTACTTACTCGTCATCGAGATAAAATCATCCTCGCAACGAAAGTTGGCAATCAAATGAACCAGGATGGCACCAGCTGGTCATGGAATCCTTCCAAGAACTACATTTTGACTGCCGTCAAAGACAGTCTTAGACGGCTTCAAACGGATTACATTGATTTATACCAACTGCACGGCGGCATGATGGAGGACGATGTGGATGAAACCATTGATGCACTAGAGACTTTGAAAAAGGAAGGCTTAATCCGACAGTATGGGATATCCTCCATTCGTCCGAACGTAATAGAACGCTTTCTTCAAAACAGCGCTGCTGTTTCAGTGATGATGCAGTACAGTATTCTAGACCGACGCCCAGAAGAATGGTTTGGCATGATATCAGACTTCGGAGCGTCCGTTATCACCAGAGGGACGCTGGCAAAGGGTTTCTTGACAATGGATGGTTTCCATCGAGCAAAAAAGGCTGCTGGCTTCGGTAGTTACACGTCCAGCGAACTACAGGAAACATGGACAGCACTGAATGAAAAGACGGAGGATATTCATGCAGCCGCAATCGCTTACAATCTGTCCACGCCAGCCGTATCAAGTGTCCTCGTCGGGGCAAGCACAAAAAATCAATTGCTCGACTCTGTTTTGGCCTATGAAAAAGGCGAAGATGCCTCCGTTTTACAAGATATTCGAAATGCCGTCAAATTGGATAGGTATGCGGAACACCGGACAAATTATAAGAATGCTACAAACTCGTAATCTTCTCGAAATCTTTTTGTAATGATTAAGGTTAGTAATAGTGGGTATCCAATGAATAGCAACATCCAAAACAATTACTAACTAAGAATTATGGAGGAGATTACTATGAAATTTACAATTACAGGTGATAAGAAATGGTTGAAGCTTGGAGCAGCAGGATTACTTTCAGTTTCCATGTTGGCTGCGTGCGGTGACAAGGATGACAACGATACAGACTTGGACGTTAACAACCCGCCAGCCGACACTGACGGTGGAACAGATACAGATGTAGACCTAGATACTGGATCAGATGGAACTGGAACAGATACAGGTACTGATGGAACTGGAACGGATGCAGGTACTGATGGAACTAACGGTACAGATACTGGCACAGGTGACTCTGACAGCAACAAATAAATGCCACTTCCACTTCTCTAAAAAAGGCGAAGGAAATCGATCGATTTCCTTCGCCTTTTTATCTGTTTTTAATTGGCGGAACTTGAATGCAAGTGAACCGCTTCCGCCTTATTTCCCGCTTCCGGACGTGTCACTTTTCTTTTCTTTCGGATCGGCAGCATATTGAATAAGATATTCAGCACAATCGCAGTCAAACTTCCTGTTACAATACCGTTGCTTGTTAGGATCTGCACTTCTTCCGGAAACATGCTGAACAAGTCAGGCACAACGGATACGCCAAGGCCAATGCCTACTGAACATGCAATAATCATGGCATTTTCCTGGGACTCCATCACTACTTTGCTCAACATTTTAATTCCTTGTGAGATGACCATACCAAACATGGCAACCATTGCTCCGCCGAGTACGGAGGTCGGAATCACGGTCGTCATTGCAGCGATTTTCGGCATTAATCCAAGAGAAATGAGCATGATCGCTGTGATCAAAATGATTTTTCTTGATTTAACGCCTGATAATTGCATCAGGCCGACATTTTGTGAGAACGTCGTATATGGAAACGCATTAAAAATACCGCCGATCACAGAAGCTAAACCCTCTGAACGATATCCTTTTGCCAAGTCTTCTTTTGTTATCTCCTTTTCACATATATCGCTTAGCGCGAAATAAGTCCCTGTCGATTCCACAAGTGATACCATAGCTACAAGAGTCATCGTGATGATCGGCAACAAATGAAAAGATGGCATCCCTAATTTAAATGGCACAACTAGATGGAGCATAGACGCTTCTTGGACATTTGTAAAATCTACGACTCCCATGAATATTGCAGCCACTGTTCCAGCTCCCAAACCTAGCAGTATGGATATGGACCGAATAAACCCAGTGGAAAACTTATAAATAAGGATGATACATATCAAGGTGCCGAATGATAATAGCACATTCGCAGTGGAACCAAAATCCGGCGAATCCAAGCCGCCAGCCATATTATTGATGGCCACAGGAATGAGCGTTACTCCGATAATTGTCACAACAGAACCAGTAACGACCGGAGGAAAAAACTTCACTAACATTCCAAAATACCGGCTGATTAAAACAATGATCAAACCGGAGGCTATAACGGAACCGTAAATCGCGGATACGTCATACTTGGCACCAATTGAAATCATCGGGCCAACCGCTGTGAAAGTGCAGCCAAGGACAACCGGCAAACCGATACCGAAGAAACGATTTGTCATAATTTGAAGCAACGTCGCGATTCCACACATAAAAATATCAATTGACACCAAATATGTCAGCTGTTTAGGCGTAAGACCAATTGCATCGCCGACAATCAAAGGAACGAGAATGGCGCCCGCATACATGGCAAGAAGATGTTGGAATCCAAGCAATGCTGACTTCATAAGCTTGGCCCCTTCGCGAATGTCACTTGCCCATTCTCCAATGATTCAATAATTGCCAATGATTCCACTCGAATGCCGCGTTGACGTATCATGTCTCCTCCAGGCTGGAAGCCTTTCTCGATCACAATACCTACACCTGCTAAGCTTGCGCCTGCCTGTTCCACAATCGAAAGAAGACCTTGGACGGCTTGGCCATTTGCCAAGAAATCATCAATTAAGAGAACTCGATCGTATTGTGAAAGATAATCTTTAGATACCGAGATTTCATTCTTTTCCTCTTTTGTAAAGGAGTGAACGCTAGCCGAATAAAGTTCATTTATTAAAGTAAGAGATTTCCTCTTTCTCGCAAAGACGACTGGAACACCAAGGACAAGTCCTGTCATCATCGCTGGAGCAATCCCAGACGACTCGAGCGTGATGATTTTGGTAATCCCCTCCCCTTTGAACCTTGCTGCAAATTCGTTCCCAATGTCTTGCATAAGAGCTGGGTCGATTTGATGATTCAAAAATGAGTCGACTTTTAAAATTTGATCCGATAAAACTTTGCCATGCAAACTTATTTTGTCTTCTAGCTTTTTCACTTATACTTCCTCCTATTTGTGCCACAATCAACAAAAAACCCGTTGACCGTGCATCCAATCAATACATGAGTGGAGCAAGGCCTCCGGGCTTGTAGCCGAACGAAGTATAAAGGACAAGCCAAATGGCATGCCTTTTTTCCTTTGCTTTCCCCATAGTCGATTTGTTTACGGCAAATCGGTAGAAACTTGCAGGCCCTATCCCCGCGATTATATGAGTGGATGTTTTAGAATGTTTTCAGTATAACATGTGATGATGAAATTTCAACAGGTGAATGAACAGAATGAGATATTCTTTTTTTCAGAAATCAAAAGCTAGAATTAGAAGGCTCAACGAATGGAATAAAGTCAACGAGCTATTGCTTTTTGGTGCAGTGCTCGCTTTCTGATGGTATGGCCACAACCGATCGAACAGCACAGGGTTCGATTGGCCGTAATTTCTATCGTTTTTACAGCAATTAGTGCATCCGGCCCTCCTAACGCTTACTTGCCGCAGTCACTGCTAATCCCACAGAAGTCGCCGGCTTCCACTTCAAGCAATAGGGATCACTCTTTACCAATGCTCAGTTTGCCTCCATAAACATTACGATTCAATTACTTTTTTATCATAGAAATAACAAATATATCGTTCTTGTTTTTACATAAAAAAGTAGTTTAGAAAACTTGTTTTCGGCTATATATGGAGTGTAAGCTACTACACTAAATCACACAAAGGAGTCGATGTAAAATGGCTAGAAACAATGAAAATAATAATGAAAACCGTGGTAAAATGTCTTTAGAGGAAGCAGGTCGTAAAGGCGGGGAAGCAACTGCTAAAAACCATGACCGTGATTTCTACGAAGAAATCGGACGCAAAGGCGGAGAAGCAACTGCTAAAAACCATGACCGTGACTTCTATGAAGAAATCGGCCGCAAAGGCGGAGAAGCAACTGCTAAAAACCACGACCGTGATTTCTATGAAGAAATCGGACGCAAGGGCGGAGAAGCTCGGGCTAAGCAAGATGGCAACAACAATGACAACAACTAATTCATCATTCTATCACTTTAAACCGCAGACAACGAGTTGACGTTGTCTGCGGTTTTTACATGTCGATATCCAATTCTAGTATAATCGGACAATGATCGCTGCCGAATATATGATGATCAATCCCCGCACCTTGCATCGCCTCTTGGAGATGATGAGAAACAAGAAAATAATCAATGCGCCAGCCAATATTCCGTTCTCTGACTTTGTTCATGTAGGACCACCAAGTAAAGGCTCCTTCCCTGTCAGGATAGAAATGCCTGAACGAATCGATGAAGCCAGAACGCAATAACAAGTCCATTTTATTCCGTTCTTCAAAAGTGAATCCCGAATTTCCGATATTGGATTTTACATTCCGGATATCCAACTCTTGATGTGCCACATTCAAATCCCCGCAATAGATAACTGGTTTTCTTTCAATTAAGTTTATTAAATGAGCCTGTATATTATCCTCCCATTCCAATCGGTATGGTAGCCGAGCCAAATCACGCTGGGAATTAGGTACATAGGCATTCACCAAAATGAATTCCTGAAACTCTGCGGTAATGATCCGCCCTTCTTCTTCGGCTTCCTCCTCACCAATTCCATACGAGACATGGAGGGGTTGCTCCTTCGTAAAGATAGCCGTACCGGAATACCCTTTCTTCACGGCATAATTCCAATATTGATAGTACCCTTTCAACGGTAATTCAATTTGGCCCTCTTGTAATTTTGTCTCCTGCACACAAAAGATGTCTGCCTCCACATCGGTGAAATAATCTAGAAATCCTTTCTTCACACAAGCTCTTAAGCCATTTACATTCCATGAAACCAGTTTCATTCTCATCCCTACTCTTCTATCTATAAATTAAAGCATCGTGTTTTCGACACGATACAATGACAAGTCGATGTTCAATTCTTCACTCAATGCCAAACGAGCCAGCTGCTTTCCTAAAAAAGGCCCGATCGTCAGCCCAGAAGCACCTAGACCGTTTGCGAACAACACATTAGATGCATCCGGCAATTCTCCAATCACTGGCAAAAAGCCATTGGTGAACGGCCTAAACCCGACCCTCGTCTCCTTAAACTCGGCTTTTTGCAATGCAGGAGCAATCTCCAACGCTTTATTTAGTACTTCCTGAATGCCTCCAGCTGTCACGTTCACACTCATGTCATGGTCGTCCTCATGCGTGGCCCCGACGACAATTCTTCCATCAGCGAATGCCAGCATATATTGATCATTCGGCGGCATGACAACCGGCCATGTTTCTGTATCTTTCTCTTCCACCTTCAGATGGTTTATTTGGGCTTTCTGGCCTCGGACATCGATTCGAATGCCAATTTGGCGCAATAACTCGCCTGCCCAGCAGCCTGCCGTAACAATTATCTTATCAGCCTCTATCTTTTCACCATCTAATAGTACTTCACAGTTGCCCTTAGAATCTCTTTGCAATGTAGCGGAAGCGGTCGCAAGTATAAGCCCCTTCAATTCAGCTGCCTTTATTAATGCATCCCGCAGCAACCGACCGTCGACTCGTGCAGCTCCTCTGACATAAACAGATGAAAATTGGTTGGATAAATATGGAAATAGAGAGGCAGTTTCCTCTGCAGTCAATTGACGAATTTCCCCGATTTCTGGGGCAGTTTCCCTTCTAAGCATAGCCCGCTCTTCCATCTTTATCAGCTTTTCCTGATCGGTATGGATGCTAATGGCTCCTACTTTCCGATAACCTGTCTCCATGCCTGCCGCTTCCAGCTCTGGAATAAGTTCATGATAAAAAGCCGCACCTGCTTTTGCAAGTGAATACCATGCTTTGTTTCTTCTTTGTGATAACCAGGGACAAATGATGCCGGCAGCCGCATCTGTCGCTTGACCCGGGTCCTTTCTGTCTATTAACATGACTTTCATTCCTTGACTAGCCAAATGATACGCAGTGGAGGCACCAAGTATGCCGCCACCAATAATAATGAATTGCTTCAAGAGACCACCTATTTTTCACTTTTCTTTATTGTAACGACGATGAGTTTGAATTACAAACTGGCTGCAACTTTTGTAAACGCTTTCAAAATTAAATAAATAATTTTACTATTCAGCTCTTTCTTTTTTCAAAAAAAGCAGTATAATGATTCTATTCGATAAGTAACAGATGCGTGCAAAAGAACTTAGAATGGAATAGCCAGAATTTTATTAGTCTACATTAAGGAGATTTGATGATCATGACGAGAACGCCCATCCAAGTAAAACTAACTGAAAACAAAAAAGAAAAGCCCAATGCCGAAACACTCGTATTCGGCCGGTCATTCACAGATCACATGTTCGTCGCTGATTATGAAGAAGGAAAAGGATGGCACAGCCATCGAATCGTTCCTTATGAACCAATTACATTAGATCCCGCTTCTATTGTATTCCATTATGGGCAAACAGTCTTCGAAGGCATGAAAGCTTATCGTAACGAAGATGGTGTCATCCGACTGTTCCGTCCAGAAGAAAACATGAAACGTTTGAATCTCTCGCTGAGTCGTTTATGCATGCCGCGAATTGAAGAGCAAGCTGCCCTGCACGCATTAACCGAACTCTTGCGGATCGAGAAAGATTGGATTCCTACATTGGAAGGTACTTCTTTGTATATCCGTCCTTTCGTTATCGCAACGGAAGCGTTTTTAGGAGTTGCGCCGGCTAAGAAGTATCAGTTCATCATCATCCTTTCCCCTGTAGGATCTTATTATAAAGAAGGCATTCACCCTGTTAAAATCTTGGTGGAAAATGAATTTGTCCGTGCGGTTAAAGGCGGTACGGGAGGCGCCAAGACAGCAGGCAACTATGCTGCCGGCCTCAAAGCTCAAGAAGTCGCTGACCAGCAAGGCTATTCTCAAGTGCTTTGGCTGGATGGAGTGGAACGTAAATATGTAGAAGAAGTCGGGAGTATGAATATTTTCTTTAAAATAAATGGAGAAGTTGTTACGCCAGCAGTAAATGGAAGTATTCTAGAGGGGATTACACGGAAATCCATACTGGACTTGCTTCGTCATTGGGAAGTCCCCGTCTCCGAGAGAAAGATCTCCATGGAAGAAATTCGAGATGCATATGAATGCGGAAGCTTAGAAGAAGTATTCGGCACTGGAACCGCAGCCGTCATCTCACCCGTTGGAGAGTTGAATTGGGACGGCTATAAAATGATTGTCAACAATGGGAAAACTGGCGATCTATCCATGAAGCTTTACACGACGTTAACGAACATCCAAACGGGCAAGGAAGAGGACCCATTTGGTTGGATTAAAAAAATTGTACAGGAATATGCTAAATTGGCATAATGCTAAGCGTAAACAGACGCCGATTCCCGAAATGGAATTGGCGTCTTTTTTCTTTTGCAACACAGAACGGGAGTGTATGTTTGCTAAGCTATTTTTTGATAACGGTTCAAAAGCTCATCTAAATCTTGACTGCATGCTATGACATCTGGGTGTGTAAATCCATTGCGTTTCGCCATTTTGTACATCATATTCCGCTTCATCTGAATTTGTAATGACAAGAACTCTTTCTGCAATTTATCTTTCACGACCCGCTTCCTCCATACATTCATTGTTTTTTTCACACTTGCCCTATCGTACTCCATTGATTTTGAAAAGAATGTCGGATTATGAAGTGTTTACATACTTTTTAAAGAATGTTCACAAATCTGTCACATCTATCATCTTTTTTTCGTATTCTCGTGATGTTAGATGACAATAGGTGAGTTTTTTCCTGCAATCTGTCACTTTTTCCCTTTGGCAATTTGACCTAGATTTCTCAAAAAATTGATTACATATCCTCCTTAAAGACTCCAATTGTTGTTCGGCTCAAACAAGTGGTTTACCGTGCCACGGATATACCCTCTTCTAAGGCGGCACAAAGACTCTTATTAACAGTGGACTTCTCTTCTCTAGGCGAGTATCAATACGCTCCACCAGACTTCCAGTAAGTCCAAGAGTACTCAATTCCCCCTTTCCGTTCATTACTTCCAAATTGCTTATGGTGAGTTTAATAGCATATGCGAACATTCCCGATTCAGGTGGTTCCGTCACTTGATTGCTCTATTGGCTTACTATGATTGAAACGAAATTCCATATAAAAACGGACTGTCCAGCAAAATCAGCTTTCACTGACTTTTTGCTGGACAGCCCTTTGTAATGTAGCGGTTGCTGCATCTTGGTGATTAGTATTTGGATCCGCCATCTCCAAATTCATCTAGCAGCTCTGCAAAACTTTTATTTTTCTCTTTTTCCATCCGTTCACGTTTTAATGTTTCTAGTCTCTTTTCCTCTTCCAGTCTTTCTTTAGCCGAAAGTTCCGCTTTTGCTTCTTTTAGCTTGGCTAAAACAGACTCGTTTAGCGCGTCCGAAAGAGTCAACTTTTCTTCTTTATCTTTCTTAATTGCGTTGGCTTGTGTGTGTTTCTGTCTCTTTTTCGCCATATCCATTTCCCTTTCTAAAATTAAGGACGCTGTACAATGGTGGCAACGCCTTGTCCGCCGCCTATGCATAATGTTGCTAGTCCTGTCTTCACGCCTCTGTGCTTCATTTCATGGAGCAGTGTCACCAAAATCCGAGCCCCACTTGCACCTATCGGATGACCAAGAGCAATCGCACCGCCATTGACATTCAGCTTCTCTTTATTAAACGACAATTCTCGATCTACTGCCAAGGATTGGACCGCAAATGCCTCGTTTGCTTCGATCAAATCGATTTCATCCAAACCAATACCAGCCCGATCTAAGACATTTTTCACCGCTTGAACCGGGCCGATTCCCATAACGGATGGTTCCACACCTGCATTGGCATTCGCTGTAATGATAGCGAGCGGTTCAATTCCCAATTCCTCCGCCTTGTCCTTTGACATGATGACAAATGCAGCCGCTCCGTCATTGATTCCAGATGCGTTGCCTGCAGTCACACTGCCCTCTTTTTTAAAGGCAGGGCGTAGTTTTGATAATTTTTCTGGCGTTGTTCCCGCCTTTACATACTCGTCTGTATCGAAAACAATCGGTTCACCTTTTCGTTGAGGTATCTGTACTGGGACAATCTCCTCTTTAAAACGGCCGCTCTCTATTGCTGCTGCCGCTTTAGCTTGTGATTCAGCCGCAAACGCGTCCTGCTCTTCTCTAGTTATGGAATATCGATCGCATAAATTTTCGGCTGTCATACCCATATGGTAATCATTGAAAGCACACCAAAGCCCATCAGCTATCATACTATCAACTAGCTTTTGATCACCCATCTTAAAACCTTCTCTGGCATTTTTCATTAAGAAAGGCGCTTGACTCATATTTTCCATGCCGCCTGCAACAATAATATCCGCATCCCCAGAGAAGATCGCTTGTCGTGCGAGGTGGACTGCTTTAAGTCCAGAACCACATACCTTATTAATCGTCATAGCAGGTACCGTTTCAGGCAGCTCTGCTTTTACTGCAGCTTGCCTCGCGGGATTTTGGCCATTGCCTGCCTGAAGCACATTCCCCATGATGACTTCATCGACTTGGTCCGGCCTGATCTTTGCCCGTTCCACTGCTTCCCGAATGACAATTGCACCCAGCTCAGCAGCAGAAACGTCTTTCAAAGCACCTAAAAAAGAACCAATTGCCGTACGGACCGCACTTACGATTACTACTTCCTTCGTCATGAAAATTCCCCCTTATCCTCATTACCTAATCCCCTGTACCACTTTCCCGTCTCTTCTATGTTGCCGTCCCCTTTCGACGTCAAGTACAATGGAAGCGGGAGGGGAAGTTATGTTTAGTTTACCAAAGAAAGCAACGATAATCGAGGTTGGTCCACGAGATGGCCTGCAAAATGAAAAAAAAGAAGTTGCAACAGCAGACAAACTAGCATTTATAGATAGTCTGCAAGTAGCGGGTGTAAAGGAAATGGAGCTCACTTCATTTGTTTCTCCGAAATGGGTGCCCCAAATGGCAGATGCCAAAGAAATTGTCGGACGTTCAAAACGGGTTGGCCGGCAATTCGTTCTCGCACCCAATGAAAAAGGAGCGGAGTTGGCACTCGAAGCAAGAGCTGACTCTATCGCTGTCTTTGTCGGGGTTAGTAACTCATTTAATCAAAAAAATATTAACCGTTCAACGCAGGATGCCGTTAAGGCCCTTCAACCTGTTATTGAACAATTAAAACAGCAGAATATGTTTGTCCGGGCATGCATTTCCACCGCATTTTATTGTCCTTACGAGGGTAAAATCAATAGTAAGGATGTCCAATCCTTATGTGCCGAATTTGTTTCCTTGGGAGTGGACGAATTAAGTGTAGCTGATACAGTGGGCCAAGCAAACCCGTTGGAATGCTACGAACTGTTCACATTGTTACAAGAGGCCTTCTCTAACGTTTTGTTGACTGCTCATTTCCACGATACGAGGAAAATGGCACTCGCCAATATTTTTGCAGCTCTTCAAGCAGGAATTGACCGCTTTGACACGGCGGCAGGCGGTTTAGGCGGCTGTCCATTCGCTCCTGGGGCAACTGGCAACGTAGCGACGGAAGATGTTGTGCATATGCTGGATACGTTAGGGATCGAGACTGGCGTGGACGTTAAGAAAGTGTGTGAAGCAGTTGAAAAGATAGCGCCGCATGTTTCAAGACCGATTGAATCAGGAATGTATAGGTTGTATCAGAACGGTCAGTTGTAAAAGGAGCTGAGAGGGATTGAAGAGGCGTATCGTATATATTGGCGGAGTAATCGGCAGTATCACGACAGCCTTGCTCTCTATACTAGGTTTCGTCGCAACAAATCGCTTAATGTATATGAAATTGAAAGACAACGATGTCATATTAAAGCGTGAAGTTTTGGCGAAACGGTTTGATGAGCAGTGGTATGAAACTGTCCGAAAAAAAGACCTGTGGGTTGATTCCCCGAACGGGTATCCGTTGCGAGCCGTCTTCCTGAAACCTCTTGAGACGACACGAACTGTCATCATTTGCCACGGGGTCACAGAAAACAAAATCAACTCCATGAAATATGCACGACTTTTTGAGAGGCTTGGTTTTAACTCTGTTGTTTATGATCATCGCCGTCATGGTGATTCCGGAGGGAAAACGACGAGTTTCGGGTATTATGAAAAGCAGGATTTGCAGGCCATTGTGCATGCTGTCCGCCAAGAGATCGGCAGTGTTGCGACTCTTGGAATACACGGCGAATCCATGGGTGGGGCCACCACCATTTTATATGGCGGAGAATTTGAAGAGGAAGCTGACTTCTATATCGTCGATTGTCCTTTTTCCGATTTTTCAGAGCAAATCCTTCATATTCTTCGTATCAACACCCCGCTTCGTTCAAGGATGACGCTGCGCATTGCCAATTTATTTCTCAAGATTCGCGATGGCTATACGACCACCCTTGTTTCGCCACGTGAAGTGATTGGCAATGTGAAAAAACCTATGCTCTTTATCCACAGCATGGAGGATGATTTTATTCTACCCGACATGACGAAGGAATTATTCGATCTTAAGCCCGACCAAAAAAGGATGAAGCTTTTTGAAAAGGGTGCGCATGCGAAGTCATTTAACGAAAACCCGGAAGATTATGAAGAGACGATTGCATGCTTTTTATCTGACTTTCATTTCATAAAATGAATGATCCCCGTCCTGATTTCCAGGGCGGGTTCTTCTATAGACAAACAGCATATTAAAAACCACTTTCCCATTAGAGCTTGTCTAACAAAAAAGTGGTTTTGCCATATGAATGAATTTGTTTCGCAAATATCTACAAACAAACGATCATTTCTTATCATTCAACTTGTTCATTTGTGCCATCATTTGATTAATCTTCTTTTGTGAAGGTTTTTGTCCCATTTGCATCATCATCATGCGCAGCATTTGCTCATTGATCGGCGGGTTTTCTTTTAGATATTTCATCATATATTGACGTGCCATGAAAAATCCAAGGGCCACACCACCAATTAATGCGACGACAACAATTAGGATCCACCAAATTGTGCTCATCCGCTTTTACCTCCTTCACTTACCAAAATCAAGTTTACTCCACCATGATGGATTATACAACATCGGGATGCAATATGGCAATGACTCCATGCAAAATCATTCGTTTCCATTCTTGGTGGTCCCACTTTACAAGTTTGGTCCAAGAAGTCCATACGAAAAAGAGCTGCTCTTGCACAGTACCCTCCACTTCCAACAATAGGGTAATATGCTCGAACAGCCCTTTCTTATACAACATTCCACAATCATTTTTCGGATCACTAAATTGAAATGCTCTTTTCGGACACTAAGTGATTGGCATGCTTGACCGGTTTTAGCCATCCCCATTCACCCACGCCTTCCATTACCGCAAAATATCGGTCATGTGAGCCCGACAATGCTACAAAAAGATCTAAATCGAGCATTCTCGAACCGTCACAATAGGCTTGTACAGAATAAGGGGAAACTGAGATAAAAATGGACCCTTTCATCGGATGCGTCAAGCGGTAGGAGCCTTCGCTCGATTCTACGGATGAGAAGTTTTTGCCTAATTGATCCATGATGGCCTGATCAATTGTCAGTTCTTCAATATGATCACATAAGTATTGGATTTCCTGGGCTGGTTGCCGATGATTTGTTTCTTCTCTTAAAAGATCATAAAGCAGTCGTTCGCGCCCGATGATAAATGACAAATATTCGTCTTTGACTTTATAAATTTCGTAAGATCTCAAAACCATCACCCCCTTTGCTCCATCCTACACAACCTTGCCCGAAAAACATGTCGGTTTGCGCAAAATAATTTAACTATTATTGTCGTATGAGTGTGATTATTCAATATGTTTAAACTAAAGTAGAATTACCTATCCCTACCCGCATCAATTACATTCTAAACGACTGCATTGTTTTGCATCGAAAAGGAAAAGCGATGGAAACAAAACGTTTCCACCGCTTTTCTAATAATTTGTAATTCAACCGATTAGGCGTTTTACTTTATTGACGATATTCTCGACAGTAAAGCCATATTGCTCGATTACTATGTCTCCAGGAGCACTTGCGCCAAATGTATCGATCGCAAGCACATCCCCTTCAGTACCCGTGTATTTATGCCAGCCGAGCGATGAGCCCATCTCAATAGCCAAACGTTTCGTAACGGCTTTCGGTAAAACGGTCTCCTTATAGGACGCATCTTGCTGATCAAACAGATTCCAAGAAGGCATGGAAACAACAGATACCTCGATTCCTTCTTTCTTCAAACTTTCTTGTGCTTCAACCGCCAAACCAACTTCAGATCCTGTGGCGATTAAAATAGCATCCGCGCTCTCTTTTCCGGAAGGCGAAACAACATACGCACCTTTTTTCACTTGGTCCATCGCTAATTCTGCGGACTTTTCGAGCACTGGCAGGTTTTGACGTGAAAGTACGAGTAAAGTCGGTGTATCTTTTGATGTGACTGCAATATTCCACGCAGCGGAAGTTTCATTTCCATCTGCAGGACGAATGACGTTCAGTCCAGGCATCGCCCGGTAGGAAGCAAGGTGTTCCACTGGCTCGTGTGTCGGTCCATCTTCTCCGACTGCAATGCTGTCATGGGTGAAAACATATGTGACCGGCAAGCCCATAAGTGCTGAAAGTCTGATTGCAGGTCGGACGTAGTCACTAAAGACGAAGAATGTACCGCCGAATACATTTAAACCACCATGCAGCGCCATACCATTGAGTGCCGCACCCATACCGAACTCACGAACACCAAACCAGATATTTCGGCCAGCATAGTTTCCTGGCAGGAAGTCTCCTTCCCCTTTCATTGTCGTCTTATTGGAGCCGGCCAAATCGGCACTGCCGCCAAAGAAAGATGGAAGTTGCTTGGCAATTGCGTTAATCGCATCTCCAGAAGCAGATCGTGTTGCAACCGACTTACCTGCTTCATAAGAAGGCAGCGCTTCTGTTACTGCATGCGGGATTTCATTATCGATTGCCCGCTTTAACTGTTCTGCAAGCTCTTTATGTTCTGCTTTGTATTGAGCGAAAAGGTCGTTCCAACGTTCTTCTTCCTGCACCCCGAGACGATCGGTCGCTTCCTTGAATGTTTCATAGACGCCTTCCGGCACATGGAAGTCTTCTTCGTATGTCCATTTGTAATATTCTTTCGTCAGTTTCATTTCGTCTTCTCCGAGCGGCGCACCATGGACATCCGCTTTGCCGGATTTGTTCGGAGAGCCGTAGCCGATCACTGTCTTTACTTCAATCATCGTCGGTCCACCCGAATTTGACTTCGCTTGTTCGATTGCCTTGGAGACTAATCCGATGTTATTGCCGTCTTCTACCCGAATATAGTTCCAACCGTATGATTCGAACCGTTTTTGGATATTTTCCGTAAAGGACATATCGAGTTCGCCATCTAAGGAAATGTCATTGCTGTCATAAAGGACAATCAGTTTATTCAACTGAAGGTGACCTGCCAGGGAGATCGACTCAGCGGCGACTCCTTCCATCAAATCTCCATCTCCACAAAGAGCATAAGTATAATGGTCAACCACATCATACCCCGGTTTGTTGTAAGTCGCAGCCAAATGCTTTTCTGCCATCGCCATACCGACTGCCATGCCAATTCCTTGGCCAAGCGGGCCTGTTGTCGCTTCCACGCCTGCTGTATGGCCATATTCCGGATGCCCTGGCGTCTTGGAACCCCATTGTCTGAAGTTCTTGACTTCTTCCATTGGAAGTCCATAGCCGCTAAGATGGAGCAAGCTGTAAAGCAGCATGGAGCCGTGCCCTGCTGATAAGACAAAACGGTCACGGTTGAACCATTTTGGATTCGATGGGTTATGCTTCATATGCTTCGTCCATAGCGTGTATGCCATCGGAGCAGCACCCATTGGCAACCCTGGGTGTCCGGAATTCGCTTTTTCAATCGCATCTATTGATAAGGTGCGAATGGTATTAATAGCTAGTTGATCGATTTGTTCGGTCATGTCAGTCATCCTTCCCATTTCCATCTCTAGTAGAACATATTAAAGTATTCCAACTCTAGTGTAGTCAAAATGAAGGAGAAATACAAATTGAGTTTGTATCAGCTCTTCATCGCACTCCATTTGTATGACGATCCCAGCAATTCAACCCACTCGTATACTCCACGTCTCATTAGTTCGGAAACTTTTTATTTCGTGCGTCTTTCACCTTTTGAGGTGTGACATCGTTTCCTTCCGGGTCAATCACTTTCACGCTCTCAATCGTGTTGCGCATGGAAGTCCGGAGCGATTGCAAATATTCCTTTCGCAAGGCAGTCTGTTCCTTTGCTTCTTCTATCGATAACCCTATTGTCTTCGATTTTTTTGAAAGCTCGTTAATCCGTTTAATTTTATTTTCTGATAGCATGTTATATGGTCCTCCTAACAATCGAATATACCGCTATCATAAAAAGTATACAAAAACAGCAGGAAGTGCAACCATTCAGCCTTCCTGCTGTTCTTCATATTCTTTATATCTTCGATGGACTGTCGCTTTACTGATCGAATGGCCCAGCCCTTTTAGCACTCCGGTTATCTCTTCAAAAGTCAGTCCCTTTTTACGCAATGAAATGATTTCATCTGTCGGCACATCCAGTCGTTCACGTCCTTCACTGTTCCCTTTGTTCTTTAGATTTTTTTCAGGCCGGTATCCTCGGTTAACCGCTCTTTTCATTCCCCGTTTGATCTTGGCGTTATGTATTTTTCTTTGATACTCTTCCACAATTGATAAGATTTCCAGTAACATCGTATCCATCTCATTCAATTGGAGGGGACCGCTGTCATGATTTGTTATAACTGTCGTATTCGTCTTTGCAAGCAAGTGCAAAATGGCGACTCTCGCATTCCCTCTTCCCAGCCTCGTCTCGTCCTGAACAAGAATAGCTTCAATTGCCTCCTGCTTTACAAATTCAAAAAGACTGAGTAAGCCTTCTCTATCGATATCGTACCCGCTATGCTTGTCCGAAAAAGTACGAACCATTTCATATCCCATCGAACTGGCAAGACTCGTCAACTCTTCTTCCTGCCGGACGAGAGATATTTCCTGCTCGCTTTTTTCCGTGCTGACACGAGTATATAAGACACAACGCAAATTGCTTCCCATTATTTTTCTCCACCAGCCAGTTCAAAACGATCCATTTGAACCGGGGCTGCTTCCACGTGTGGTACTTTTAATCGTTCACCTGATCGAATATTTGTAGAATCCATCTCATTCATGACCATTACGTCATCGATCCACTTATCAATCCTCTTGCCATCCGACAGCTCGGCTGCCAACTGCCAAAGTGAATCGCCTTCCAAAACGGTTATTTCCGTAAATTCTGTTCGCTCTTTATGCTTAAGTGTCCCTATCCAGGTAAATGTCATAGTTGTAGCCATGATCAGAAATAAGAATGTGTATTTTTGTAAAAACTTCATCGAAAACCCCTCCTGAGAATGTTTGTTCGGAATGTTTGTTCTCATTATAGTTTAGGGATTTTCGGTTGTCAACTTGTTTTCGAACCTCTGTTTGCCATTTAACCGAACACCTGTTATACTATTTGTAAGAATTCATTCGGTCAAGTGCGTTAGCAATCTTCCGAGTATGACTAGATTTGAGGGGTGAGACGTTTGAAGAAAATTTCTAAAAGACAGCAGGACATTTTGACATTCATTAAAGAGGAAGTCCGGTTAAAAGGATATCCGCCATCCGTCCGGGAAATTGGAGAAGCAGTGGGGCTGGCATCCAGTTCAACCGTTCACGGCCACTTGGCCAGATTGGAGAGCAAAGGATTCATCAGACGGGATCCGACGAAACCAAGAGCGATTGAAATATTGGATCCAGAAGGGCTTGATGCCTTGAAACCAGGAGTCCTCCATGTTCCATTGGTCGGAAAGGTTACTGCAGGACAACCTATTACAGCAATTGAAAATATTGAGGAGTATTTTCCATTGCCTGAAACTTACGGGACATCAGATGACCAACTGTTCATGCTTGAAATCGTTGGAGACAGTATGATTGAAGCAGGCATCCTAAATGGTGACTATGTTGTCGTCAAACAACAGCACACTGCCAATAACGGTGAAATCGTAGTTGCCATGACGGAAGAGGATGAAGCGACTGTCAAACGATTCTACAAAGAAAAAGACTATTTCCGCCTGCAACCGGAAAATTCATCCATGGAACCCATCATTGTCAATGCCGTTTCCATCTTAGGCAAGGTGATTGGCGTATATCGACTGATTCATTAAAAGAAGCTGTTCCCTAAAAACGGGAACAGCCTTTTTCTTATCGAATCAAACCTGCTTCTGCCAGTTTTGCCACAGATGCGATGATTGCCGCTTTTACATGTTCATATGTCAAGCCGCCTTGCACATAAGCGGTATATGGAGGACGGATCGGTCCATCGGCAGTCAGTTCAATGCTGGAACCCTGTACAAACGTGCCCGCTGCCATAATCACGTCATCCTGATATCCCGGCATGTAGGAAGGTTCAGGAGAATAATGGGCATTGATCGGCGAGTTCTCTTGAATCGTCTTGCAAAAGGCGATCATTTGTTCCGGGGTTTTAAAATTCACGGATTGGATAAGATCAGTGCGTGTTACCTGGTAATGCGGGGTTGTGTCAAAACCATAACTCTCCAGATATGCTGAAGTGAAAAGCGCTCCCTTGACCGCTTGGCTTACCACATGAGGAGCAAGGAAGAAGCCTTGGTACATTTCCATCAGCGTATCGAGGGAAGCACCGGCTTCGGCGCCAAGGCCTGGAGATGTCATGCGGTACGCACATTTTTCAATCAACTCCGCCCTTCCTGCAATGTAGCCGCCCGTCCGCGCCAAACCGCCTCCCGGATTTTTAATAAGTGAACCAGCCATTAGATCGGCCCCAACCTCAGTCGGTTCCTTTGTTTCAACAAATTCACCATAGCAATTGTCTACAAAAACAATGAGATCATTGTTCAGAGATTTAACGAACGAAATCATCTTATTTATTTCTTCGATTCTGTAGGAAGGACGATTTGAATAGCCTTTTGAACGCTGAATCCCGATCATCTTTGTTTGTGGACCAATCTGCCGGGCAATCTCTTCAAAATCTACGGAGCCGTCTTGTTTCAACTCTACATGCTTGTAAGTAATACCAAAGTCTGCAAGTGATCCAGTATCTTTTCCTTTACCGGATACGATCGACTCCAATGTATCATAAGGTTTACCCGTGATATATAAAAGCTCGTCGCCAGGACGGAGAATGCCGAATAAACTGATGGAGATCGCATGCGTTCCTGAAATGATTTGATTGCGGACGAGACATGCTTCCGCTCCAAAAACATCTGCGTATACTTGTTCAAGCACATCACGGCCGGTATCGTCATAACCGTAACCTGTTGAGCCGGTAAGATGGAAATCGCTCACTATATTGCCACGGAAAGCGGCTAGTACTTTTTTTTGATTGATAAAAGCGTTGCTCTCCACTTCTTTCACATATTCAGCAATCAATTCCTCCACTTCTTCGGCGCGTTGCATCAATGTTGTTTCATCAAAAGTCGTCATTTCTCTTCCTCATTCCGTTAGTATTCACTACAATATCTTAACAGTCTAGTTGCGAACGTCAAATAGAAACGGCATAATACGTAAGGGCCTATTTAGAAATAGAGGAGGGATAGGATGGCGTGGGAAGTATTCAGCTTCATTGGAACAGCAGCATTCGCCATTTCGGGTGCTCTGGTCGCTATGGAAGAAGATTATGATCTTTTCGGAGTATACATATTAGGAATGGTCACCGCATTTGGCGGCGGTGCAGTACGAAATTTGCTGATCGGTGTCCCGATATCGGTTCTCTGGGATCAACATTTTTTATTTGTCGTCGCCACTGTTTTAATCTTAATTGTTTTTTTCTTTTTAAAATATATCCTACACCATTGGAATCGATGGGGAACTTATTTTGATGCAATCGGCCTTGCAGCTTTTGCCATCCAAGGGGCCATGCTGGCGGTCCGGCTCGATATGACCTTGTTTGCCGTTGCCGTTGCCGCAGTTCTCACTGGCGCTGGTGGAGGCGTGATTCGAGATATCCTGGCAGGAAGACGGCCGCTTGTTTTCAAAAAAGATATTTACGCTGTGTGGGCTGCAGTCGCAGGCATTATTGTGGGACTGGGTGCCTACCATTATGACGTGGCACTCTATCTACTATTGGTCCTTACGGCAGGGCTGCGAATCCTGTCTTACCTGTTTCATTGGAGGCTGCCGCACGGCAAATATCATGATTGACAAGCGAATCTAGATAAGTAGATGGAAATGTTGCAATAAAAAAGACTGTAGAAGTTCTTCGCCAGATTCTTCTACAGTCGTTCTCTTTATTCTTCTTTTAATATTACTGGCTTGGCAGGAACGTATGTGGAAATGGCATGTTTGTAAATTAATTGTTGCTTGCCGTCCGATTCCAATAAGACAGTGTAGTTATCATACGATTTGACTAGCCCTTTCAATTGAAACCCATTCAAAAGAAACACGGTAACAAATGTGTTATTTTTCCGCAATGAATTTAAAAATACTTCCTGCATATTTCCCTGTGACATTTACCCATCCTCCAGTTCTATTTTTCTATTTCTCCCTTTTACTATTCGCTTCCTGTATCGGATAATCCTTCATTAATGTCAAAATTCCATTAATCAATTCGTTTCGACTCTCTGAAGCATCAAACCAGGAAATTTGCAATTTATTCCGCAAATAGGTCAGTTGTCGTTTCGCATAGTTTCTCGTGTTTTTCTTCACCAACTCGATCGCTTCTTCCATTGATAGGGAACCGTCCAAATAGCGATATATCTCCTTATATCCAATCGCCTGAACGGCCTGTGTTTCCCGAATCCCCTTGTTCCAGAGCGTCTTCACCTCTTCCAAGAGACCTTGATCCATCATGTTGTCCACACGCCAATTTATCCGCTCATATAGCAATTCCCGAGGCAGATCGAGTCCGATGATCAGATGGGGATAGAGCGGCCTATCTCCCTTTCCTTGCTCGTGATCCATCTTCGATTTTCCTGTCACCTCGATAATTTCCAAAGCACGAATGATTCTTCTCGTATTATTTGGATGTATTTTCTCTGCGCTCTCTGGATCCAACTGCTGCAATTTATCGTAGAGTGCATAGGATCCCCGTTGAGACGCCTCTTTCTCCAGGCTGCTCCTGACATACGGATCCCCCGCCTGTTCAGTAAATCGGAAATCAAAGAGGACTGCGTGTATGTATAATCCTGTGCCTCCCACAATGATCGGTTGTTTTCCTCTCGAAGAAATCTCCTCGATGCACCCTCGGACATCGGCTTGATAGTCAGCTACAGAATACTCTTCTGATGGATTTTTTATATCAAAAAGATGGTGTGGAATACCACCCATCTCCTCTTTTTTTATTTTCGCAGTTCCAATATCAAGTCCTTTATATACTTGCATGGAATCTCCATTAATAATTTCGCCATTCAGACGCTTTGCCAGATCAACACTTAGCGCCGTCTTTCCAGAAGCGGTCGGTCCAACAATGGCAATCACTGGTTTCGTATTATTCATTTTGCCTCTATCCAATCCACGATGAAATGATAAACTTCTTGCCTGTTCTGTTCTTGGAGCATCTCATGCCTTCCTTTGTCATATAACATCACGGTAATCTGCTGGATTCCCGCTTTCTCATATTGTTGGGCAGCTTCCCAAACTCCTTTGCCTTTCCTGCCTACCGGATCTTCGCTTCCCGACAGAAAGAGTATCGGCAGCTTTTTATCAATTGTGCTATGCAACTGAACGTCGTTAATTTTTTTCAGTCCTGCAAATAATTCAAAAAAGAATTTTGTTGTCGGTACGGCACCGCAAAGAGGGTCTTCCATATAGTCTTCCACAGTTGCGGAATCGGTGGATAACCAATCAAAAGGGGTCTGGGCATTGGAAACGGATTTGGAAAAAGCACCGAACACCAGCTTATTCAGCAATGGATCTCTACTATCAAATCCGCTAAGCCTTCCCGAAACACGAGCCAGGCTGCGTCCTGCCACGCCACCCAGCCCCGGATCTCCACCAGTTCCAGTCAGGATAAGTTGGTCGACGTCATGATAAAGCTGGACATATCTTCTTGCGATAAATGAACCCATGCTATGCCCCAAAAGAATGAATCGGTCGACTTGAACTTCCTGTCGAATGGATGTAATTATCTCATGCGCGTCCTGAACAACTCGGTCAAAGGGCACGTCATCACCGAAGTGACCGAGAAAGCCGTTTAATGACGCTGTTTTTCCATGTCCGCGATGATCATGCCCTGAAACGATATATCCTTGTTCGGCCAAGAACGTCATGAATTCGGCATATCTTCCTATATGTTCAGACATGCCATGTAAGATATGGATATGGCCGATCGGGCTAGTCATCGGTTGGAGCACACAGGTGTGTATGCTCGTTCCATCATTCATTTCTATTGTTCGAATATGCATCGCCATCCTCCTTCACTTCTGCCAAGTCGATCTGCTGCTGCAATTCTTGTCGATATCGCGCTTCCTCTTCGTCTGAATACGAGAGCAAGCGTGCCATATAGTCAGTCACGCCTTCTTTGTATTCTTTCACCTTTAGAATATTAAAATACAAATCACCGGTGCGGCGAATGAAAAAATCAGATGGCGTCATCGCCATTTCGTAATGGATGGCATATAAAATTTCTGCTTTTAATACAGGGGGTATATTACTCTGTTCCGCTGTCATGGCATGTGCATAATTAAATAGAATATCAACATTGGTTCCATAGGTGGAAGAGAGGCGGAAACCTTCTTCTCTAGAAATGCCGAATAATGGCGCCTCATTTGCTTTGCTCTCCAAGAATATCGTAAATTGTTTTTCATTTTCAAAGTCACCACCGGATAAACGCAAGTGCTCCGTAATACAAGGGCCAATTTCCTTTTTAGGGAATTTTTTGAGGACACGGTCTACCACAGTTTCCGCCATTTTACGATAGCCTGTTAACTTTCCTCCCGCGATGGTGATCAATCCGGTATCAGATTCCCAGATTTCATCTTTCCGCGATATCTCGGATGCTTTTTTTCCCTCTTCGTATATAAGTGGACGAACACCAGCCCACGTAGATTCCACATGCCGCCGCTTAACGGAAACAGAAGGGAACATATAATGAACAGCCTCCAGTAGATAGGCCACATCTTCTTCTGTAGCGTGAGGATTCGAACGGTCCTCGTCAAAAAAAGTGTCAGTTGTCCCAATGTACGCTTTTTGGCCGCGCGGAATGGCAAATATCATCCGACCATCGGGGGCATCAAAGTAAATGGCTTGTCGCAACGGGAAGATGGATTGATCGACCACAATATGAATCCCTTTTGTTAAGCGCAGCCGTTTGTCGTTGGAGATGACATCCTTTTTCCGAACTTCATCCACCCAAGGTCCAGTTGCATTGACAATCACAGACGCATTCACTGAAAAATAGTCGCCATCCAACATATCCCACAGAGCAGCACCGGTCAGTTCACCTTCTGAGTCATAATTAAAATGTTCGACTTTCAAATAATTTAAGCAGACAGCGCCTTTTTGAGCAGCTTTTTTCATTGTCTCCAACGTCAGCCTCGCATCGTCAGTCCGGTACTCGACATAATGACCGCCGCCTAGCAAGCCTTCCTTTCTGATTAGCGGCTCCATTTGAATCACTTCATCTGAAGCCAGCATTTCACGCCTTTCTTCCTTCCGAACGCCAGCTAATTTATCGTATGCGAAAAGGCCGGCAGAAGTGGTGAATCGGCCGAATGTGCCACCCTTGTGAAAGGGCAGTAACATCCGCTCCGGTTCCGTCACATGCAAAGCGTTATTGTAGACAATCTCTCGCTCTTTCCCTGTCTCGGCCACAATTTTGATGTCCAATTGCTTCAAATATCGCAATCCGCCATGAACCAATTTAGTGGATCGGCTGGATGTGCCCGCTGCAAAATCCTGCATTTCCACAAGAGCGACCGATAGTCCTCTTGTCACCGCATCGAGTGCAATGCCTGCGCCTGTGATGCCGCCTCCCACGACGAGCAGATCAAAATGATACTCTTGCAAAAACTGTTTAAGTTTCGGTCTTTCCATTGCTGATAGCATCCGTCTCACTCCTTTTACGGTTTAAAGACTCTTGTCGCTTCCACAGCCTTCTTCCACCCACTATATAAACGGTCTCTTTCGCTAATTTCCATCGATGGGAAATAGGTTTTTTCCATCGACCATAATGTTTCGAGTTCTTCAAGTGAACTGTAAAACCCGGTAGCCAGTCCCGCTAAGTAGGCGGCCCCAAGAGCGGTTGTCTCCAAGTATTTGGAACGCTCCACTTCAATTTGCAATAAATCGCTCTGAAATTGCATTAAAAACTCATTGGATACAGCCCCACCATCCACACGTAAGACATTCAGTTCGGTTCCAGAATCTTTCTCCATCGTCAGTAGGACATCTTTGGATTGATATGCCAGCGCCTCGATGGTTGCACGGATAAAATGTTCCTTGGTTGTTCCTCTAGTCAGCCCGAAAACAGCTCCTCTCGCGTCCGAATCCCAATATGGAGTGCCAAGTCCAACAAAGGCAGGAACGACATAAACCCCATCAGAAGAGGCGACACGTACTGCGTACGCCTCGGAGTCAGAGGCTTTCTGAAACATCCGCAATCCATCCCGCAGCCATTGGATAGCAGAGCCTGCGACAAATACGCTGCCTTCCAGCGCATAGGTCACTTTGCCGCCAATGCCCCAAGCAATCGTGGTCAAAAGCCCATTGTCGGAACGTACCATTTTATCTCCTGTATTCAAGAGCATAAAGCAACCGGTTCCATAGGTGTTTTTCGCCATGCCCTCATGAAAACAAGCTTGTCCAAATAAGGCACATTGCTGATCTCCTGCGGCTCCAGCTATTGGTATTGCTGCTCCAAAAAATTCAGCAGGGTCGGTGTGGGCGTATACTTCTGATGAGGGCCGAATATCTGGCAATACTTGCAACGGGACTTGGAACTTTCGACAGAGATCTTCATCCCAATTTAGTGTTTCGAGATTGAAGAGCATCGTTCTGGATGCATTCGAGAAGTCTGTTACATGCGCTGTCCCGCCTGAGAGCTTCCAAATCAAAAACGTATCCATTGTGCCAAATAATAATTCTCCGCGTTCTGCCCGCTCTCTCGCTCCTTGCACATGATCTAGTATCCATTTGACTTTGGAAGCGGAAAAGTATGGATCCAATTGAAGTCCGGTTTTATTCTTTATATCATTTTCCCATCCTTCACGCTTCCAATCATCGACGATGGCCTGTGTTTGTCTCGATTGCCACACAATCGCATGGTAAATGGGCTGTCCTGTCTGCTTATCCCAAATAACGGTCGTCTCTCGCTGATTTGTTATGCCGATTCCCGCAATGTCTTCGGGCCGGTTTCCACTTTCGGTCAGCACAGATGCAATGACGGATAAGACGGAGCCCCAAATTTCGTTCGCATTATGTTCGACCCAGCCGGGTTGAGGGTAGATTTGTTTGAACTCTCTTTGTGAGACGTGGACAATTTCCCCTTTCTTGTCGAACAAAATCGCTCTCGTACTTGTCGTCCCTTGGTCGATTGATAAAATGTATTTCCCCATTCACCATCACTCCCTTTTTTCACATTACCCGTTTGAACATCTTTTCAATTTCATATGTTGAAAAATGGATCAGGACCGGCCGGCCGTGTGGACAAGTATACGGATTTTCTGCTTTCGCCAAATCGGACAGCAATCTTTCCATGTCAGCAATTGTCAAATAGTGGTTTGCTTTAATCGATTTTTTGCAGCTCATCATGATGGCCGATTCCTCTCGAAGCTTGCCGATGTTTATATGTTTATTTCTCAGAACTTGCTCGATGATGTCTTCGATAATGGCCGTCTCTTCTCCTGTAGGAAACCAGGAAGGATATTCCCTTACCGTATAAGAGGAGGGGCCGAATTCCTCTAAAAAGATTCCGACAGCGTGCAGCATCTCCATATGCTCCTCGATGGCGGCCTTGTCGCTGCCTGAATAATGAAAGATCAGCGGCATGAGGAGCAGCTGACGCTCTTCATGGTCGACTTCTCCCACTTTATCCCTGAAAAACTCATATTTGATCCGTTCCTGCGCCGCATGCTGGTCAATCATATAGAAACCATCTTCGTTTTGTGCAATGATATACGTCCCGTGTACTTGGCCGACCGGGACGAGAGAAGGGAATCGTTTATCCGTCTTTTCCTCGTCCGGCGCTATTTCTGTCGAACTGACCGGAGCGGTCTGTTCCACCTTGGTTTCCTGCACCGTTTCTAGATTCTCACGTACCGGTGGTGCGTATTCGGATTCGGTAATCGATTGAGGCGTCTCTGTCTCATCCTGTATGGAATAGGAGCTTTGGACTGACTCCTTGATCGGCTGTTCCTGAACAGTTTGTTTGGGCTGCATGTTCCAAATGGTCGTTTGTTCAGACGGACGCTTGATGGCAGGCTCCTTTTTAATCGCATCAGGGATGATAATATATTGACGAATTGCCTCATGGATGGAGGCCTTGATTAACGACAATAATTCCCCTTCCTTGCTGACACGGATCTGCTGCTTGGAAGGGTGGACATTGACGTCTGTCAAATAGGGATCTGCCTCGACATTGATAACCGCTATTGGGTAGCGCCCAATCGGCAAATACGTGTGCATGCCGTCTAATATGGATTGATTGACAGCGTAGCTTTTAACCCATCTGCCGTTTACGACCAGCGTCATGTAATTTTTAGATGCGCGCGTCATTTCGGGCAAAGTGATATATCCATGGATCGTGTAGTCGGCATTGTCTCCTTTAAATGGAATCATTTTGCGTGCCACATCCACACTATATATTTCGGCCAGCACCCTCCTCTGATCTCCATTGCCCGCCGTTTGTAAAATCGTATGATTTTCATGCATTAATTGAAACGCGATATGCGGATGGCTTAGAGCGAGCCGGTTAACCAAATCGATGATATGGCCCAGTTCCGTTTGGATGGTTTTCATATATTTCAATCGGGCAGGCGTATTGAAAAACAATTGGCTGACGATAATGTCAGTTCCTTTCCGCAAAGCGGCATGATCATGTTTCACTACCTGTCCGCCTTCTAAGTGAACCTCTGTGCCCTCTATCTCGCCATCAGATGTCCACAGTTGAATTTTTGCCACCGAGGCGATACTGGCAAGAGCCTCTCCCCGGAAACCGAGTGTCCGAATTCTGAATAAATCGTGCTCATTGGCAATCTTGCTAGTCGCATGTCTTTCAAACGCTAGAACTGCGTCTTTGCGCGACATGCCTTTCCCATTGTCCGTCACTCGGATGGATGTCAACCCTGCTTCCTCCAGGGCAATCTCAATTCGTGTACTCCCCGCATCAATTGCATTTTCCACTAATTCCTTTACGATCGATGCAGGCCTCTCAACAACTTCGCCTGCCGCGATCTTGTTTGATAACGCATCATCCATTACTGTGATGATATCCACTCAGCCTCATCCTTTCCGTAAAGTCTTATTTCTGCTTCGACTGTCCAACTTTCCAGTCATATAACGTTTGCAATGCCTGCATCGGTGTTAACTGTAGAACATCTAATTGTTTAAACGCATCTAACAGAGCACGTTCTTCCGCTGAGATTTGATCAGTTTCCGTTTGCATATCAAAAAACGAAATTTGTTCCGAAACTGCCTGAGGCACTTCAGTCGTTGCCGCGCTCTCAAAATCTCTCAGAAGATTCTTTGCCCTTTCCAAAATATCCTCCGGTAAACCGGCTAGCTCGGCTACATGGATTCCATAACTCTTGTCCGCGGCACCCGGCATCACTTTATGCAGAAACACCACTTTTCCGTCTTGTTCCATCGCAGCCACATGGACATTCACAAGACGCTCCAAATGATCGTCCAAATTGGTCAATTCATGATAATGGGTGGAGAACAACGTATTCGCACCGATCTTGTCATGGATATGCTCCATCATGGCCTGTGCTAATGACATGCCATCGTACGTAGAGGTACCCCTTCCAATTTCATCGAAGAGAAGCAGACTTCTCTTTGTCGCATTCATAATAGCATTTTGGGATTCCATCATTTCCATCATGAACGTACTTTGCCCGGAAGCCAAATCGTCCGCCGCTCCGATTCGCGTAAAAATCTGGTCCGTTATCGGTAATGCCGCCGCTTCGCACGGGACATAACTGCCGATTTGCGCCATGACGACAATTAACGCCACTTGCCGCATGTATGTACTCTTACCGGACATATTCGGTCCTGTAATAAGAAGCATGTTCGAACCCTCGGTCAACGTGCAGCTGTTAGGAATATAGAGAGAGTGGTCCATCATCTTTTCAACGACTGGATGTCTTCCGTTTTTGATTTCCAAACCGGTCCCTGAATGAAAGACAGGACGGGTGTACTTATGTTTTTCTGCCACTACTGAAAAAGAGAGAAGGACATCAAGTTCTGCCAACACGCTCGCCAGTTGTTGAATTTGTTGAATATGCTGTTTCATCGCATCCCGAATATTGGAAAAAAGTTGATATTCAAGTTCTTGTCCATCCGCTTCTGCATTCAGGATTAATTCTTCCTTCTCCTTCAGCTCAGGTGTGATATATCTCTCCGCATTGGCAAGCGTCTGTTTTCTTTCGTAACGAGTCAAATCAGCATATTGAATATTCGCTTTTGTGATTTCAATATAGTAACCAAAAATACGGTTGTAACCGATTTTTAAAGATTTGACGCCAGTCCGTTCACGCTCCTGACGTTCGAGATCGGCGAGCCATGCTTTTCCGTTCTTTGAAGCATCTCTATATTGATCAAGCCGTTCATCGTATCCATCTTTAATGATGCCGCCTTCCTTCACTGATAGAGGGGGCTGTTCCGCTATGGACGCTTCCAACAAACTGCACGCTTCATCGCAAGGGTTAATCCGTTCTGCAAATTGGCGCAAGGCAGCATGATTAGAATTTGCAAGATAGTCCTTAATTTCCGGAACGTTTCGCAAGGAATTCCGGAGTTGTGCCAAGTCCCTCCCAGAAGCGCTTCCCATGGAAATGCGTCCTGCTAACCGCTCCAGATCGTAGACATTGCGAAGCGCATTCGAAATGTCTTCCCGTAAAAAGAAATCCTCGAGAAAATCTGAAACGGCATCCTGCCTTTCCTTAATGGTTTGTTCGTCTGCCAGCGGCTGGCGAATCCACATTTTCAATTTCCTCGCCCCCATAGCGGTGACCGTTTCATCCAAAAGCCAATACAACGTCCCATCTTTCGTTCCTGTCCGTATGGATTGGATCAATTCCAGATTACGCATCGAGTTCGCATCAATGGAAAGTTTCGTATTTTTTCGGATGAATTCAAACGGTTTCAAGTGGGAAAGCGACGTCTTTTGCATGTTGCGCAGGTACGAATATAACATGTGACATGTCTCTTTCAATGGTTCAGGAAGATGGATGGACAGCTCATCAGGAACCGCATCTGTCCTACCTGTCTCCATAGACAACACGATATTGCGTTTGGCCATGCTGTCATTAAAGGCAATATGAAGGCGCTCTCCTACGACGATCTCTTTTATGCTTAACGCTTCAACTTCAGCAATAAATGACCGTTCATCCCCATAGATGATTTCAGCTTTTCCTTCACCTGTCGCCAAATCTACATAAGCAAATCCATATTGTTGATCTCCTAGCAATTCAGCCGCACCAATAAAATGATTCGTATGCGAATCAATTGTCTTTCCTTCTGTTATCGTGCCGGGTGTAATTATTTTTACGACTTCCCTCTTGACGATTCCCTTGGCATTTCGAGGATCTTCCGTCTGCTCACAGATTGCCACTTTATGCCCACTCTGAACCAGTGTCTCAATATAGCCTTCCGCGGAATGATAGGGAACCCCGCACATCGGGATTTTATCCGCTGTGCCCCCATCTCGACTCGTCAATGTTATTTCCAAGATATTAGAAGCATTAATGGCGTCTTGGAAAAACATTTCATAAAAATCACCCAGGCGGAAAAAGAGGAACGCATCTTGATGTTCCGCCTTCACTTGTAAATATTGTTGGATCATTGGTGTATATGTACTCATTCTGTAACCTCACAATTAAATTCTTATATGTAGTAGTATACCAGAAGTGAAAAACCGACGAGCGGTTCCGCTATTAATTTTCCTGCTGAATGACAAAAGGCGAAACATTTAGCCTCATCCACTCGACTTATCATACTCTTTATCTCTCCTTTGGCGAGGGAAGGACTACAGGGGGACTGCCAATGCTGAATGAACGTCGCCTTGTGGGGGGAATGAACGCCAGAAGAGCAGGACGAACGACAGATAATTGGAGTGAACGACAGATTGGCAAATCGAACGCCAGATAATTAGAGTGAACTTCAGAATGACAAAACGAACGCCAGATAATTGGAGTGAGCGCCAGATTGGCAAAACGAACGCCAGATCATTAGAGTGAACGACAGAATCGCAAAACGAACGCCAGATAATTAAAGTGAACGACAGATTAGCAGGACGAACGCCAGATAATTAAAGTGAACGACAGATTAGCAGGACGAACGCCAGATAATTGGAGTGAACGACAGATTGGCAAATCGAACGACAGATAATTAGAGTGAACGACAGAATGGCAAAACGTACGCCAGTTAATTAGAGTGAGTGCCAGAATGGCAAATCGAACGACAGATAATTAGAGTGAACGACAGAATGGCAAAACGAACGCCAGATAATTGGAGTGAACGACAGATTGGCAAAACGTACGCCAGATAATTGGAGTGAGCGCCAGATTGGTAAAACGAACGCTAGATCATTAGATTGAGCGCCAGAAGATAGTCAATTAGACCGTCAAAAAAAGCCGGCTGCTGGAACCGGCTTTAACGTGAAGAATCGCTGCTCTTGGCTTCGACATTGTCGGCTGCGGGTGCGTGGGAGGAAGATTCGTCTTGCAATGCCCATTCTTCTTCAAACTGATGTGGGTGGACAGTGATGCAGACTTTTGTCTCGCCGACGACTTCCGCAACCAGCTCGCGTTCCACTTTGATGACAAACTTCTCTCCGCAATCCGAAATGACTGCTTCTGTGCAATTCGGATGCTGGACAACATTGACAATTACCTCTTCCTGTCCTGAAGTCGGCTCATCTCGATAATGGAGTCGGATGCGGTCTTTGTACGAAATGCATTCGGTATAGACGGATGTCTTGGAGTGATCGTGATGGGAATACCAGACGTTTACATCAAACTTCCCGCTTACTTCCACATACCGGCCTGTTTTTTTCGCTTGGTGTGTATGATTGATCACCCAGCAGCCGAGTATGCTTGACGGACGATTCGTCGGCTTTAATGAGACCTCGGATTCGGTCCGCTTCTTCCCCTTTGCGATAACTGCCTTCGTAACGATCTGCCGTAAATTTTTCAGCTCTTTTCCTCCTTCATTGACTTCTATTCATCCTATGCAACAAACGCCCAGAAAGTGAAAAAAATCGGCAAGGATTTTATCCTCACCGATTCTATGTGTTAAGCCAATGGTTTATGCTTGGTATTTTCTACATACGATCCCGTCTCGCCACGCAATAAATCGCCGCCCGTTGACTCGATAATTTCGTTCGTCACAGTATTGGCGATCGTATTGGATACCAACTGAAGAAGTCCATTCACATCCATTTGGGATTGCTTAAATTCTTGTACAATCGGAACCTCATCAATTTCTTGCTGGACTGTTTCAATTTTCTTTTCAATCATCTGCAAGGCGCGTTCTTTTTCATAATGCTGAAAATTGACCGCTTGTGTTTGAAGTGATTTTAAGCTGGCGATTTTTTCCCGCACTTTCTGATTTTCATTAATTTGAGCCTCTGCCCGTTTAAAAAAATCCACTTCTTCCGTATTAGCGATCATATGGGCAATTTCTCGTGCTTTCTCAATGATTTCTTCTTTTGAATACGTTTTTTCCATTACACTGTCACCTTTTCTTGTTTCACTGCGCCGATGAATTCACCGTCGAGCGACCATGTTTTTGCATCCGTAATTCTTACTTCCACAATCTCTCCAATCACGGAACGAGGGGCTCTGAAGTTGACGAGCTTGTTCTTCTCCGTATAGCCGGAGAGCACATCTGGGTTTTTTTTGCTTTCACCTTCTACTAGAACCTTCACCACTTTACCTTTGTATGGTTTCATCGCTTCTGCAGACATATCATTGACGAGCTTATTTAACCGTTGAAGCCTTTCACGTTTCACTTCCATCGGTACGTTATCTTTCATTTTGGCAGCCGGCGTGCCTTCCCTTGGCGAATAGATATACGTATAAGCTGTTTCGAACCCGACTTCCTTGTATAAAGATAGCGTTTCTTCGAATTGTTCTTCCGTTTCATTCGGAAACCCAACAATGATATCCGTTGTCAGCGTCGCATTGGGTATGGCCGTTTTGATTTTCCGGACAAGCTCCAAAAATTGCTCCCGTGAATATTTCCGCGCCATAATCTTCAAGATTTCACTTGAACCGGATTGTACAGGTAAATGGATATGGTCGAGCAGATTTCCACCTTTCGCCAACACTTCGATCAAGTGGTCATCAAAATCACGTGGATGGCTTGTTGTAAATCGGATTCTTGGGATATCAATTTTTCGCAAGTCATCCATCAAGTCTCCGAGTCGGTAATCGAGATCCTCGAAGTCCTTGCCATAGGCATTGACGTTTTGACCGAGCAGCATAATCTCTTTATAGCCTTGAGAAGCCAGGTGGCGGACTTCCTGTATAATATCCTCCGGGCGCCGGCTGCGCTCCTTGCCCCGTGTGTACGGAACGATGCAATATGTGCAGAACTTGTCGCATCCATACATGATGTTAACCCAAGCTTTGATGTTGCCGTGTCGCACTTTAGGAAGATTTTCTATAATATCGCCTTCTTTAGACCAAACTTCCACGACCATTTCTTTCGATAAATATGCTTCATTCAAAATATGGGGAAGGCGATGGATATTGTGCGTTCCGAAAATCATATCGACTTGGTCATATGTTTTCAATATCTTCTTGACGACCGATTCCTCCTGCGACATACACCCGCAGACACCGATGAGAAGATCGGGCTTTTCCAGTTTTAGCGGCTTTAAATGTCCAAGTTCCCCAAACACTTTGTTTTCGGCGTTTTCCCGTATTGCGCAAGTGTTCAGTAAAATGACATCCGCCGTTTCCACTGTATCCGTCGGTTCATAGCCGAGTTCCATAAAGATACCTGCCATCACTTCTGTATCATGTTCGTTCATCTGGCAGCCATATGTGCGGATATAGAACTTCCTGCCTTGTCCCATTCCTCGGAACTGTTCTTCGATTGTAAAATCGTGGTGGTACTCGATGTCCTCCTTCCCCCGCTTTTTAGCGTCTTTCAAGGAAGGCGGTGTATAGACAGTTTGGAAGTATTGACTGTAATCCTTTTCTTCTCTATCGCTAGGTTTCGGTATACTAGGTTTGATAAGCCCATGTTCAAGGCGTTGTTCTTCATTCAAAATGGTTGTCCCCTTTCCTGCATGCTTCGGGAATTTTTATACATACTGTCTACATTATATCGAAAGTGCCCCACGATTTACAAGGAGTGGATGGATTGTTGCATGTTTGTCACATTAACAATCCATCTTTGCTGTTTCAATGAAAAAAGAAAAACGGCGAGGAAAACGGTTCGTTTTTCATCGCCATTTCTTTTTGAACGGTATGACGGATCGTCGATAGACGCTATTGACGAACCCGTTTTTCGACTAATAATTTCAAAGCGGTGCGCCCCTCACCGTTGATTTGGATATCAGTGAATGCAGGAGCGCAGACAAGATCTCCTCCACTCGGAGCGACAAACCCCCGGGCTATGGCAACCGCTTTGATTGCCTGGTTCAGAGCACCAGCCCCTACAGCTTGCATTTCAGCGTAGCCTTGATCCCGAATGACCGCTACGAGTGCTCCGGCAACTGAGTTCGGATTCGAGCGAGATGATACTTTTAACGGACTCACCATGTTTCCTCCTTATTTTACGATGTCTATGGAATGAAATTATCCATAGACCATCCTATGAAAAGGGAGGGATTTTTAGACGCGCGTTTTAGACGTTGAATGGGCGGTCTTCATTAATTGCAATCCTGCTTACCGACAGTGCTTTTCCCGAGTTGTTGTCCAATTCGGCAAAGATGGCATTCAGTTGGGCCCGCCCCTTTTTAGGCACTTCAAAACGGACTGGCAGATTGGTCTGGAATCGATATAGGACATCTTCTTTTTTCATGCCTAGAATTTCATCATAAGGGCCCGTCATTCCAACATCCGTAATATAAGCAGTTCCTTTTGGCAAGATTCGCTCGTCTGCTGTTTGAACATGCGTATGCGTGCCGACAACGACAGATGCCCTGCCGTCCAAATGCCAGCCCATTGCGATTTTCTCACTTGTCGCTTCCGCATGGAAATCAACAAACACAAGCGGCGAAAGTTGTTTGGCCTCTTCTAACAGCTGGTCTGCTGTTTGAAACGGGTCATCATGCGGCGGCAGGAAGGTGCGGCCATGCAAATTGATAATTGATAATGTGACACCTTTCCGTGTTATGGTGGTCATCCCTTTACCTGGTGCTTCCTTGGAAAAGTTCGCAGGTCGGATTAAATAATCCGTATCATCAATGAAATCGAAGATCTCCTTGTGATCCCACGTATGATTGCCCATGGTAACCACGTCTACTCCTGCGCGAAGCAGGTCATCAAAAATCGCTTTTGTGATCCCTCTTCCGGAGGCCGCATTTTCGCCGTTCGCTATAATGACATCCGGCTCATATTTCTTTTTTAAACGGGGCAAATAATCGAACACGATCTCCCGACCTGGGGACCCTACAATATCCCCTATGAATAATACTTTCATCAATTGTCCTCCATCCAAAAGAAAAAGACTTCCCAACCGAAGTACAGGAAGCCTGATTCCAACATTATTTTGCGTATTCTACAGCCCGCGTTTCTCGGATAACAGTCACTTTAATGTGACCCGGATAATCAAGTTCTTCCTCGATTCTCTTGCGAATATCGCGTGCTAATCGATGCGCAGTAATGTCATCGATTTGGTCAGGACGCACAATGATGCGCACTTCCCTGCCGGCCTGGATGGCAAATGATTTTTCCACGCCATCATACGACTCTGAAATCTCTTCAAGTTTTTGTAATCTGCGAATGTAATTTTCCAACGTTTCACTGCGAGCACCCGGACGGGCAGCAGATAATGCATCAGCAGCGGCGACTAGCACCGCGATGACTGAGGTTGCCTCTTCATCGCCATGATGCGAGGCAATGCTATTAATGACCACTGGGTGTTCTTTGTACTTCGTAGCAAGTTCTACGCCGATTTGAACGTGGCTGCCTTCTACTTCATGATCAATAGCTTTTCCAATATCATGAAGTAATCCGGCACGTCTTGCCAGCGTGACGTCCTCGCCGACTTCCGCAGCCAATAATCCGGCTAAATATGCGACTTCCGTTGAGTGCTTCAAGACATTTTGTCCATAGCTCGTCCGGAAATGAAGCCGTCCGAGAATCTTGATCAAATCTGGGTGGAGATTATGCACACCGACATCGAATGTGGTCTGCTCTCCCTTTTCCCTGATCAATTCGTCCACTTCGCGTCTCGCCTTATCCACCATTTCCTCAATCCGGGCTGGGTGAATTCTTCCGTCTTGTACAAGCTTTTCAAGCGCAAGACGGGCAATTTCCCTACGGACCGGATCAAAGCCTGATAGAATAACCGCTTCCGGCGTATCATCAATAATCAAATCGATTCCCGTCAACGTTTCAAGTGTACGGATATTGCGTCCTTCCCGACCAATGATCCGACCTTTCATCTCGTCATTCGGCAGATTGACTACGGAGACAGTCGTTTCAGCTACATGGTCGGCGGCAAACCGTTGCAATGCGAGTGATAGGATTTCGCGTGCTTTCTTTTCGGATTCTTCCTTTGCACGTTGTTCCGATTCTTTCGTCATCACAGCAATATCTGTGGAGAGCTCGTTCTCTACCTCGTCGAGGATAATTCGCTTCGCTTCCTCCCGAGTGAGAGCCGAAATCCTCTCCAATTCCACTTGTTGAACGGTAACGAGTTCTTCCGCCTTGCGTTCCATCTGTTCAATATGCTGTTGTCTTCCTGTAAGCGCTTCATCCTTGCGCTCCAGTCCCGCTTCTCTTTTGTTGAGAGCATCATCCTTGCGGTCAAGATTTTCTTCCCGTTGCAGAAGGCGATTTTCCTGCTTTTGCAGTTCTGCCCTTCTTTCACGGATTTCCGTTTCCGCTTCAATTCTCAATTTGTGATTTTCATCTTTCGCTTCCAACAGCGCCTCTTTTTTCAAAGCCTCCGCTTCACGCTTCGCCTCTTCGACGATGGCTTCTGCAGAGTGTTTGGCACCCGTCACTTTTGAATCATTCACTTTTTTCATAACTGAGTAGATAACAACTGCACCGACGATCAGACCGAGCAAAGCGGAGATGATTATATCAAACATCCAGGTCACCTCCTCCTGCTTATTCTTTTCGTTTTCAGTCGGCACGTATATCAAAACGCAACATACTGCCATAATGATTTCATTGGTGTGAAATTATACAATTCTAATTGTATCCATGTAAATTTGACATGTCAAGGATTCACGAGCCTAACGCACCATAATTTAGTGGCTTGTTTTTTGGAGAAGACTAAGTCCATGCCTGTTTTAATTGAATTTCAGCAATAAAACCTCGTTATCCTTTCTAACTATAGCATTTCTTCACTGGAGCACCACACGTAAGATTCATTAAGGAGATTGAAAGAAAACCGATCTTCACTAAGAGGAAGATCGGCTGCTTTGTCTTATTCTTCTTTATCCAGAAATAGTTCCAATTCCTCTTCTTCTTCTTCGTCATGGCCTGCAATCACATAGTTTGCGCTCGCCAATCCATAAGAATCCCGTATCTTATTTGCAATCTCGGCACGGATATCTGGATTTTCTTTCAAGAACTGCTTCGCATTCTCACGACCTTGTCCAAGTCGCTCGCCTTCATAAGAATACCAAGCGCCGCTCTTTTGGACGACTTCCAATTCTGCCCCAAGATCTACGATTTCGCCTTCTTTGGAAATGCCTTCTCCATACATGATATCTACTTCCGCGGTACGGAAAGGAGGTGCCACCTTGTTTTTCACAACGCGAATACGTGTTTTGTTTCCGTTGATATCATTTCCAGACTTGATAGCTTCTCCTCTGCGAACTTCCAAACGGACGGAAGAGTAGAATTTCAATGCGCGGCCCCCCGGTGTAACTTCCGGATTCCCGAACATGACACCGACTTTTTCACGGATTTGGTTAATGAAGACAGCGATCGTCTTCGATTTATTAATAGCTCCTGACAACTTCCGGAGCGCTTGGGACATAAGACGCGCTTGCAAACCGACATGCGAATCCCCCATCTCTCCTTCAATCTCCGCTTTTGGCACGAGTGCGGCAACAGAGTCGATGACGATGATGTCGATCGCTCCGCTTCGTACAAGAGCTTCAGCAATCTCAAGAGCCTGCTCGCCTGTATCCGGTTGGGATAAGAGCAGCTCATCGATATTAACCCCTAGTTTCTGCGCATAGACAGGATCCAGCGCATGCTCCGCATCGATAAATGCTGCTTGTCCTCCAGATGCTTGAACTTCCGCAATCGCATGAAGCGCGACTGTCGTTTTACCCGAACTTTCAGGGCCGTATATTTCAATGACGCGTCCACGTGGATATCCGCCTACTCCAAGTGCCGCATCCAGTGCCAATGAGCCTGATGATGATGTGGAGATTTGTCGATCCGTTTGTTCCCCCAGTTTCATGACTGAACCTTTGCCGAATTGTTTTTCAATTTGTTTCAAAGCTTGATCTAACGCAGCTTTACGATCGCTCAAAATGATTCCTCCCTAAAAGGTGTTGTTCTTTTTCTTCCTGTCTCTACTATACTCCTTTTTTGAGAAATACTCAAACAAAAAACGAACGGATATTCGATTTTTTTCTTAAAACCCATGTTTTAATTGAGAATTAAGGGCAAATTCCCATTTTAATTGAGAAACGGGCTCAAAATATACATTTGGCCCGTTTCAAAACTCTAGATATGTAGTTAGCTAATGATCATTGCAAATGTTTTATCAAATAATACAGCGCATAGTGGGCAGCTCTTCGGCGATTGGAATTTCTGGAGCCCGATAACGATAGTTTATACGTTTCTACTGTCCCATCATATAACGCAATTCCAATCCATATAATTCCGGCCGGTTTGTTATCATGCGGCTCAGGTCCCGCTACGCCTGTTAAGCCAATACCGATGTCAGAATTGAATTTTGTTTTCACTTGCATTGCAAGCGCAGCGGCGCATTCCTTGCTAACAATTCCATATTGATCGAGCATTGTGCGGGAAATGTCCAGCTGCTCTATCTTGGCCTCCTTGTCGTAGACAATGACACCACCTTTTAAAGCAGCACTGATGCCAGCTTCACCCGCAAGTTCAGCAAGAAACAATCCGGCTGTCAAGCTTTCTGCTGCCGCAACGCTCAATCCGCGATTCAATAGTAATTCGGCTGCTTTAGAAGATAATGTATCTTCATCAATGCCGTAAAGAAACTCACCAACCATCTCACGGATCTCATTTTCAACTGGAGCCATCAACTGTTCTGCCGCTGCAAGGGATTCCGCTTTTGCAGTCAACCTCAATGTAACGGCATCAGGGGAAGCAAGCGGTGCAACAGTCGGGTTCAACTGCTTATCGAGTATGGATTGCACACGATCCTCCAGTTCCGCTTCCCCGATTCCGTAAAATTTCAATACCCTGGATGCGATGACTCCAGATGTTCCTAGCATCCCTAATAAGAAGGGAATCGCTTCCTGCTCAAACATAGGTTTCATTTCATGTGGAGGACCAGGCAACAGAATATAGCGGATTCCATCTTTCTCCAAGGCCATGCCCGGTGCCATCCCGTGTCGGTTGGGCAATACACAGGAGCCTTCCAATACGAGGGCCTGCTTTTTGTTATTATCCGTCATCAAGCGGCCCGTTCGTTGGAAATATGCTTTGATCTCGACGAGAGCCTCTTCGTTGCTGACGAGAGAAACACCTAAACGGGAAGCAATTGTTTCTTTCGTCAGATCGTCCTTTGTAGGTCCTAATCCACCTGTAAAGATGATCGTGTCGGCACGTCTTTGGGCGATTGCGATGGCTTCATCCAATCTTCTTGGATTATCGCCTACCACAGTATGATAGTAGATGTCGACTCCAATTTCCGCTAATTTCTGTGAGATAAATGCTCCGTTGGTATTCGTAATTTGGCCTAATAACAGCTCTGAACCGACCGCGATAATTTCAGCTTTCACGCTATGCCCACTCCTGCCTACATCGAATCCAAGAGGACTCGTCTATTTTTATAGAAATAATCAACGCCTGACCAAATTGTGAAAACAAGAGCGATATAGAGTACGATCGTACCAAATGGGACGTTGATAGCTTCAAAAAAGATATTATTTAATAATAAGGAAGCAATTGCGACGAGCTGCGTCGCTGTTTTCAATTTCCCAAGCTGATTTGCCGCGACCACTTCACCTCCGCCAGCCAAAATAAGACGCAAGCCAGTCACAGCGAACTCTCGGCTAATAATAATAATCACAATCCAAGAAGGTGCCAAGCCCATCTCAGTTAGAATGATCAATGCAGCCGAGACAAGCAGCTTATCAGCCAGCGGATCGAGAAATTTCCCCATGTTGGTCACCAAATTATACTTACGAGCCAAATGGCCATCAAACCAGTCCGTTGCCCCCGCAATGATAAAGAGAAGAGCGCCGATCAAGTGTTCAACAGATAGTTCAGTACCGCCAACTGTTATAGTTCCCATGCCAAAATCGACCAGCATGAAGACCATGAATATGGGGATAAGCAAAACACGGGCGACGGTAATCTTATTAGGTAAATTCACTGCTCTCACCTGTCCTTTACAGCATTTATGTATTGAAAGAAAATAGTCATCCGCAAAGATGACTATTATTATTTCTTGTATTCAATGATGATGTTTTGCGTCACACGATCAGACGGGTATTTAAGAAGCTCACCATTTACATAGATCTCGGTATTAAAGGTGCGTCCAACCCGTATCCGGACAGACTCGGTATCCGAAACATCTAAATCCAAAACTTCGCCCGCTTTCCTGACATCCGCCTTTGGTGTTCGTTCCTTTTGAGCGCTATCCAAGACACCAATCCAAGAATCCCCAGTCGTCTTGATCTGCAGGTTGAATTGTTCGGCATTTGTTAATGTATACGTTGATGTCTCGCCTGCGGAAGTCGTATACGCCAATTCTTGTTCCACCGTTTCTTCGACAGGTGGTTCCTCGGTTTGTTCCGGATCATCCACGTCCGCAGCACTGTCATTGCCTTCTTCAGTATTATTCTCCGTTTTACTAGGCTTTTCCTTCGGAACGGAACCTGAATTGTTTTCAAGCGTAACGCCGCCAGACTCGGATTCTGACTCTTCAAATGCTTTGTCCGGCCTTTGCTGATACAACGTCCAAATAACAACGATAATCACAAGGATGAATAATGCGACAATGATTTTCGGCGCCACTTCATTAAACCGATTACTCGTTCGAAAACTTCTTTTCCTCGACAAAGTCGGAGAAGCTACTTGTCCCGAATCTTCTTCCGGTTTCACTTCAGGCGCGGAATCTTTATACAGCGCCAGCATTTCATCCGCATCCAGCCCGACAGCTTCAGCATATTGCTTGATGAAAGCTCGTACATAAAAAGAGCCGGGCATCATGCTGTAATCTTCGTTTTCAATACCGGAAAGGTACCGTTTCTGAATTTTAGTTAATGATTGCAAGTCATCCAATGAATATCCCTTAGCTGTTCTCGCCTCTTTGAGACGATCACCTAATCCGGTCACTCATATCACCTACCTATACTTTAGAAATTGAACATCCCAAACCCGCCCATTTGTCCGCTGTCGGACATCATATGGTTCTTTTCCATTATTTCATATGTAATTTCTTGATCGGGATCTGTTCGTAATTCGATGATGTAGTCAAAATCCTCCATGTCGTATTCAGAATGCTGAACGAACATATCTGGATGTTCAACAACCTTGATGGAAGGCATCCGCATCATCTCACGGACTAGCTGCATATGTCGTTCATCGCCGGATTTGCGGGTCACGATGCCATCTAGGATGAAAATATTGTCTTTGGAGAACTCGTCCCCGGCCAAATTGCTTCTTACAGTCTGTTTGATCATTGTGGAAGAAAGAAAAATCCATTTTTTGTTCGCACAAACACTTGCTGCAACAATAGACTCCGTCTTCCCGACTCTGGGCATGCCACGAATCCCGATCAGCTTATGACCTTCCTGCTTAAATAATTCAGCCATGAAATCCACGAGAACACCGAGTTCACTACGAAGAAAACGGAATGTTTTCCGGTCATCCACATCCCTTTGGATATATCTGCCGTGTCTCACCGCCAAGATGTCGCGCAGCTTCGGTTCACGTATTTTCTTCACTTGAATCGTTTCCATCGTGGATGCAATCAATTCAAAACGTTTGATTTGATCATCATTCTCGGTTCGTACAAGCATTCCACGGTGACCGCCATCCACGCCGTTGATGGTAATAATATTGACCCGCAACATTCCTAAAAGCGAAGCGATATCCCCTAGTAGTCCCGGCCGATTCACTTGAATTTCATACTCGACATACCATTCACCCATTTAACATCCCTCCATCCTTTCCTAGCAGCCATAAAAAATAGGACGCATTAGATGCAACATAGTTCTATCATAGCGGATTCCCCACATGAATAAAAGTAAAAATGGAAAGTGGGCAGTACCTGACTTTTCCACTTTTATATGTACCAACCACCATTAATCTTTACGATTTCCCCTGTCATATAATCGGCCTTGCCGCTAATGAGAAAATCTGTAAGCTCGGCCACTTGCTCCGGCGTCCCTGTTTGCCTGAGCGGTATTTGTTCGATTACCATATGGCGCTCCTCTTCTGAAAGTACGCTGTTCATATCAGTCTCAACCCAACCTGGCGCGATGGCATTGACCCGAATGCCTGAATAGGCGGCTTCTTTCGCATAGGCTTTGACAAACGCATGTTGAGCGCCTTTGACAGCAGAATACATCACCTCGCCTGCCGCTCCTGTATTTCCCCAAATGGAACCGATGAAAACAACATAGGAAATTGTATGGCTCCTCAGCTGAGGTGACAACAGGCTGACGATAGCCGCTGGATTCCTGACATGAACATTCCATAGAGCATCCATGTCCTCGGTTGAGGTGTCAGTCAGTAGCTTCATGACAGTATGGCCGCTGGAGACAACAACAGCTTGGACATGACCAACTTGGCGCGAAAGAATTTCAGCCCCTTCACCTTTCGATAGGTCCGCATTCACCAACGTAAAATCACTATCAGGATAATCAGCTTGGAGTTCTGTCTGAAGTGCCAAAGCTGCAGCTTCGTTCTTGTGATAATGAAGAAACAGCGACCAGCCGGAAGCTGCAAGCTTCCGGCCGATTGCTCTGCCGATGCCTCCTGAAGCACCTAAAATGACCGCACGTTTCACCAAATCAATTCGCCTGACCAGCGGGAGTTATTTGATAAACAGTATGGCCCTTCGGATCGGCAATTGTACCAAATGCTTCCTTCAAGTCATTTCCATCCAACTGTTCAAGAACAGGCAGTATATCAAATAAGTTCATCTCATTGAATAGATAGTGCGTGAACTGGTTAGCGATATATTCAATTGAATTTAACGCCCGCATATATTGGCCGATCCGTTTCTTCCGGGCTCTTTCCAGATCTTCTTCACGAAGGGCCCAATCGCCGGCCGCCGATTCAATCGTTGTTCGGATCAATTGCTCCAATTTGTCAGCATGCTCCGTATCGGAATTGATGACCGCAAAACCGAAGCTCTTTTCCAAATTGAATTCATATCCGTATGACTCGTCGATCCATCCTTCAGCATATGCTTTTGAATAAAAATCAGAAGATCTTCCAAACAGGATATCCATCGCCAACCCGACTGCCAATTCTTGGCGCAATAATTCCTCACCGTTTACATCTGTCCGATTGCATTTCATTCCGAAGCTGAACTTCGGCTTGGTGACGTCCATGTTTATCCTATTTGTTGTGACGCCAGCTGCAGCCGGTTCTTCGTGTTTATCACGAACCACTTCTTCCGGCTCGGAGAATGTTTTAGCGGATTGGTCTTTTTTCACAAAATCAATCATCTCTTCCGGATCAACAGCCCCGATTGCAAAGAACACCATATTGGACGGATGATAGAACGTTTCATAACATTCATATAAATGATCAGCTGTAATTTTATCGATGGATTCCTCCGTTCCTAGAATATCAATATGGATCGGGTGCTCCTGATATAAGTTTTGGATTGTGCCCATATAAAGACGCCAGTCAGGATTGTCTTCATACATGGTAATCTCCTGTCCGATGATACCTTTCTCTTTTTCAACAGTTTCTTCTGTGAAATAGGGCTGTTGGACAAAATCCAATAAGACTTTTGAATTCTCATACAGCTTTTCGGTCGTTGAAAAAAGATAGGATGTCCTTGTATAGGATGTGAACGCATTCGCGGAAGCCCCATTTTCCCCGAACTTTTGGAATACGTCTCCCTCTTCCTTTTCAAACATCTTATGCTCAAGGAAATGGGCAATACCATCAGGCACCTGTATCATATCCTTTTTACCACGTGGAACGAAAACACTATCGATCGAACCATATTTCGTTGTAAACGTAACATAGGTCTTGGAGAAGCCCCGTTTCGGCAGGACATAGACATCCAAGCCATTTTCCAACTTCTCATGGTAGAGAGTTTCCTGCAAATTTTCAAATGTAATTTTTTCCATCACTCAGTCGCCTCTCTTCCCGATAACAAGTAAACCAATTCCATTGTAATGTTGGAAGCCATTTCAATAATATCTTCCTTCGTCACCGCTTCCCACTTGGAAATCAAATTGTCTGCAGTAAACTCTTCGTCCAATTGTTTATATTGGTCATACACTTCGATTTGTCCCTTCGCGGAATCGAATGAGCTTCGAATACTATTGGAAAGAAGGGCAACCGTTTGATTCATTTCCAACTCGGACACATCCCCGTTCCGGAGTGCCTCAAGCTGCTCCTCAATTAACTTGACGGCTTTTTCTTCCTGTTCCGCATCAATACCAGCTAACACATAAATAATTCCGTAGTGGGAAGCGTAAGCACTGTTTACGTAATAAGCCATACTTTCCTTTTCACGCACATTCATGAAAAGCTTGCTGTGTGCAAAACCTCCTAACACTCCATTTGCAACTTGCATTTTGGTGAAGTCAGGGTGAAGAAATGTGATTGGCGTTTGGTAGCCGACTTGCAGCTTCCCTTGTTTCATATCCTGCTTTTCTAGGATATGACGTACCTCTTTCACGTCTGGAACTGCCAGTTCTTCGCTCGTCCGTTCAATTTTTCTGCCTTTCAAATCGACTAGAGAGGAGATTGTGGTAATTAGCTCATCCTCGTTGATATCCCCTACTACATAAATATCAACTTCATCCGTCTCCAGCATTTGATTGTACGCGGCAGTCAAAGAGTCCGCCGTTATTTGTTCAACAGCCGACTCGTTTCCGTAAGCGGAAATGGAAGCGGGCTGATCGGGTCTCATCAACTCTAACATTCGTTTTTGCGCATACCGTGTCTTATCATCATAGACAGAACGAATTCTCTCTCTCACTACACGCTTCTCCCGCTGAACGACCTCGTCGACAAATGTATCATTTTCAAAATTCGGTTCAAACATAACCACGCGCATCAAATTGAGAACTTCTTCAAAGACACCCTGTTCCTTAAGATATTCATCATTGACGCACTCTGTATTGAGAGAGAGGATATGTACGTCTCCCCTTTTTGCAACGTCGGTATAATAAACAGTTCCATAAAGCGCATCAAGCGCCTTCTGAAACTCGCTCTGCGACCGGTAGACCGCATTGGAGTCTTGCATAACATTCGCCAAAACTGCACGGTTTGCATTTTGCTCCACATCCAACTTGGATTTAAATTTGATTGATAAATTAATTGTTTTGAACTGCTTGGTATTTCGGACGTACAGAGTGACGCCTTCTTGCAGAACCGTTTTCCTAAACATATGAACACCTCTTGTTTTCCTAATATTCCAAGTACCCTATTTCACTATACATTCTTATGAACCCGTGTTGCAAAATAAACGCATCCCGAATACATAATGTTAGTGTAACCGAAATACGATAGAAAAACCGCCTGGAATTTGCTTAAAAATTCCAGGCGGTTTGTCATTTACTTACTACTATTTATCAATTGAATACTCACTCCTTAATGGATAGTGAGTATTTTCTTATTATCTGCTGCCTTTAATATATGGTGTTCCACTAGCTTTCGGTGCATTCGCTTTACCGATAAAGCCAGCCAAAGCCAAGATGGTCAAGGCATACGGCAAGATCAGGAAGAAAACGGATGGAATTTTTTGGATGAATTCCACATCGATCGAACCGGCACTAATTGCGAGTGCTTGGGCAAATCCAAAGAACAACGCGGCTGCCATCGCACCGATGGGATGCCACTTACCAAAGATCATTGCAGCAAGCGCCATGAATCCTTGTCCGTTGATGGTCGCGTGGCCAAAATCACCAGTCATTGTTTGAGAATAAACGGCACCGCCGATACCAGCCAATCCACCAGAGATGATGACGGCTATGTAACGGATTTTCGTTACATTAATTCCCATTGTATCCGCAGCCATCGGATGTTCACCGACAGAGCGAAGTCTCAGGCCAAATGGCGTCTTATAAATAATAAACCAAGCGAGAATCGCAACTAGGATAGCAAGAACAGACGAGCCGTAGACAGATTTGAAAAACATCGGCCCGATTACCGGGATATCTTGTAAAACCGGTATATTAATACGGGCGATCTTCTCTTGAATAAAATCTGTTTGTCCCTTTCCGTAAATCATTTTTACAGTAAACAAAGCAATCGCGATCCCTAACATGTTAATTGCGACCCCAGATACAACCTGATCCGCACGGAAGGAAATGGAGGCTACTGCGTGCATGACCGAGAATGCCGCGGATACGAGCATTGCCACCAACAGGGCAACCCATGGCGTCCAGCTTCCGAATGTATCTGCAAAAAACAAATTGAATACGATACCGACAAACGCTCCCATGACCATAAGGCCCTCCAAACCGATGTTGACCACACCGGAACGTTCGGAGAAGACGCCTCCGATGGCAGTGAAAATCAATGGGGCGGCATAAGCGATCGTCGTCGGAATGATGAAATAGAGAACTTCCAAGAAGCTCATATCATTTCGCCTCCTTTTTCTTTGCCAACCGTTGTAAACCAACACGGATGATATACCCCGAGGCTACGAAGAAAATAATGAGTGCAATGACAATCGAAACGATTTCCAATGGAATATTTGCCGCATTCGGCATGTTATTCGCACCGTATTTCAAGGAACCGAATAATGAAGCACCGAATATGACGCCAAGCGGGGAATTCGCTCCGAGCAATGCAACGGCAATGCCGTCAAAACCGATTCCTGTAAAACCACCTCGGTTTGTCATATTACCGAAAGTCCCCAAAGCCTCCATAGCTCCTCCAAGACCTGCGAAAGCACCTGAGATAACCATGGAGAGGATAATGTTTTTATTAACATTCATACCTGCGTACTGGGAAGCGTGGTCATTAAATCCGACTGATTTCAACTCAAACCCAGTTTTCGTCTTCTCTAAAATGAACCAAGTAACAATGACCATGGCCAGCGCTACAAATATACCGTAGTGAAGGGTTGAAAAGTCTGTTAACTGAGAAAGAAAATCGGATCGCAAAGAAGCTGTCGGATGAATTTTCTCCGTTTTGTAACCACCGCCCGATACAGCTTTAATCAATGCATTGACTGTATGAAGTGCTATGTAGTTCATCATGATCGTCACAATAACTTCATGGACACGGAATGTCGCTTTCAGAAGCCCTGGAATCAACCCCCAAAGAGCCCCTGCGGCAGCGGCAGCAAGCAAAGATAAAGGCAAATGGATGATCATCGGAAGTTCAAACGTCGATCCAACATAAGCAGCCGCAAACCAGCCGACCATCAGTTGGCCTTCTACCCCAATATTAAACAAACCAGTCCGGAAGGCGAACGCCACCGCAAGGCCAGCTAAGATATAGGGGCTAATTTGGCGGATTGTTTCACCGACTGCATAGGCATCGCCGAAAATACCATTCCAGAGTGCAATATAACCCGCCACTGGATCGTAGCCGCTCACAAGCATGACGATAGCACCAACAATCAGCCCTAAAATGATGGAGATGATAGGAACCAGTATATTAACAACCTTATTGGACATTATCATCACCTTCTTTCATAACGCTATTCTTTTCGTCCGTTACGAATTTTTCTCTCGAATGGCCCGCCATCAGCAATCCAAGTTCCTGTTCGGACGTTTCGGATGGAGTAACCGTATCAATAATTTGTCCATCATGTATTACTGCGATTCTGTCAGAAACGTTCATAACTTCATCCAGTTCAAACGAGATGAGGAATACCGCTTTTCCTTTATCCCGTTGTTCAATTAGCCTCTTATGAATAAATTCTATTGCACCGACATCCAATCCACGAGTCGGCAAGGCAGCGATGAGAAGATCGGGATCCCGCTTCACTTCTCTGCCGATGATCAGCTTCTGCTGATTTCCCCCGGATAAGGCACGCGCCAATTCATGCTCTCCTTGCGTCCGCACGTCAAATTCCTCAATAATTTCTTTTGCGTGCGCCGAGATGACTTTATAATTCATAATGCCGTTTTTGGAATATGGCATATGATAGTACTCTTGCAAGGCAGAGTTGTAACCGACAGAAAAATCAAGCACCAAACCATGCTTGTGACGGTCCTGTGGAATATGTCCTACCCCTGACTCGGTAATGGCACGAGGCTTTTTACCTGTAATATCTTTGCCATTAATACTGATCGTCCCGCTCTTCACCTTTCGCAGGCCTGTAATCGCTTCAATTAATTCAGATTGCCCATTGCCATCGATTCCTGCCAGTCCGACAATTTCGCCTGATCGGATTGTAAGATTCAAACCTTTTACCTTTTCAATGCCACGGTTATCTACGACCACTAGGTTTTCAACATGCAATACTTCTTCTTTCGGGTAAGCTGGCCCCTTTTCGGTTTTAAATGTGACTTGACGGCCGACCATCAATGTAGCAAGTTCTTCTGGATCAGTTTCAGACGTGATGACGGTTCCAATCCCTTTCCCTTTCCGGATGACAGTAACGCGATCCGACACATCCATGATTTCCTGAAGCTTGTGGGTAATCAAAATGATTGATTTCCCTTCTGCAATCAGCTTTTTCATGATCGCAATCAACTCATCGATTTCCTGTGGCGTCAATGAGGCGGTCGGTTCGTCGAAAATGAGTATTTCAGCTCCCCGATAAAGCGTCTTCAAGATTTCGACACGTTGTTGCATCCCAACAGAAATGTCTTCAATTTTCGCGTATGGATCCACGTTTAATCCATATAATTTAGATATTTCCGCCACCTTTTTAGCAGCATCTTTAATATTGACGGTACCCATCTTCGTCGGCTCACTGCCTAAAATGATATTTTCTGTAACCGTTAAGTTTTCGACTAGCATAAAATGTTGGTGAACCATTCCGATTCCTAACTCATTCGCGACGTTCGGGTTTGAGATATTTACTTTCTTTCCCTTGACCCGGATTTCTCCCTTTTCAGGTTGATACAATCCAAAGAGCACGTTCATCAATGTTGACTTACCCGCCCCGTTCTCTCCTAAGAGTGCATGAATTTCTCCTTGCCTCAGTTGAAGAGTGATGTCGTCATTCGCGAAGAAATTACCGAACTGCTTGGATATATTCAGCATTTCAATGACATATTCCAATCGTTTCACTTCCTCATGTGGTTTATTTAAGGTTCTTTCATTTAATTGACACAATAAAAGATTTTTAAAATAAAAATCTTTTACTCTATCAATTCAGTTCTATAAACAAATGAGAAAGGCCGGACTAAACCGGCCATTGTCCTCATTATAATGTCCTTACTTCTTTTTGACGAATTCTGGTACTTCGATATCGCCATCTGCAATTTTCTGTGCATACTCATCGATTTGTTTCAAGACATCTTCAGGAATTGCACCGCGGGAATCAGCAAGGGTTACACCATCGTCATGCAAACCATATACTTTTGTTTCGCCGCCAGGGAATTTCCCTTCTTTCGCTAATTTAGAAATGTCTTGTACCGCTACATCCACACGTTTTAACATGGAAGTCAACGTAATGTTATCATCGCCGACTTTTCCTTCTTCATACTGGTCAGAGTCTACTCCGATTACCCAAACATATGCGTCTTTATCTGCTTTTTTACGCTCTTTCGCTTCCGTGAATACACCATTACCAGAACCGCCTGCAGCGTGGAAAATGACATCTACACCCGAAGAGTACATACGGCCTGCAGCCGCTTTCCCAAGTTCCGCTTTGTCAAACGCACCTGTGTACTGAACATCGACCTTGATATCAGGTTTTACAGCCTCGACTCCAGCCTCAAAGCCTGCTTGGAACCGCTCGATTACCGGAATTTCCATACCGCCGACAAATCCGATTTTATCTGATTTTGTCATTAAGGCAGCTGCAACTCCAGCCAAGAAAGCGCCTTCTTGTTCTTTGAACAGGATGCTTGCTACGTTTGGTTGATCGACTTCACCGTCAATGATTGCATAGTTCTTTTCCGTTTGTTGCGAAGCAATCGTATCAATAGCGTCTTCCATAAGGAACCCTACACCGAAAACGAGGTCAAAATCACGGCGCGTAAGTGCGTTCAAATTGGTAGTGTAGTCTGCAGGATCTTTCGATTGAAGATAATCGAAGCCACCGTCCCCTTTGGACATTTTGTTATCCTCGCCAAACTTTTGAATCCCTTCCCAAGCGGATTGGTTGAACGATTTGTCGTCAACACCGCCTACATCAGTAACCATTGCCACGGAGAATTCAGATTCATTTCCACCGTTTGAAGATGTGTTCGTGTTCGCGTTCTCTTTTTCTTTCTCTTTGTCCGCTCCGCAAGCCCCAAGAATCGTTCCGGCTGCCAGAACCAATGATAACGCAAGACCATATTTACGTTTGCTCACTGTATGGACCTCCCTGTTTTTATAATTTGGTATTTATACGACGTATCAAACGTCTTGCAAAGTGTATCCGTCATGCAGATAGCACCTTATACCCTTTTTCTTACAACATGAAAGCTGAATTTATCCGCTCGAAAGTAATTTTTCGAATACAGGACCATTTCACCTTGCTCGCTGTAATGGTGTTGCAATAGCACAAGCAATGGCACATCGACTCCACAGCGTAAGATGGAAGATGCTTCATCATCATAGCCGACAGGTTCAATATTCGCTATTGCTTGGACAATCCGGATGTCACCCGATTGCTCAATTGCATCAAAAATCGACTCATTGGCCAGTACATCCTGTCCATTCGGCAAATGCTTAGCGAGGACATGATCAATGCAGTAGACGACAGGGTCGCCATCTGCGGTCCGTACTCGTTTAATTGTGACAAGGCTGTCCCCTGCGCTGCAATCAAACTTGCCAATCATTTCATCGCTTGGCAGCGCGGTATCCACTTCTTTGAAGATCGTCCCCGGCTCCATGCCGGCATCTGTGATCATGGAAGAAACGCTTGATAGCTGTTCAATGCCAGATGTGAATAGCGGCTTGGAGTTGACAAAAGTTCCGACCCCGTGCTTCCTTACAATGATTTTCTCTTCTTCCAGGACACGCAGCGCTTCTCTAAGCGTAGCTCTGCTAACACCAAGCGATCGGGAGAGCTCAAATTCGGAAGGAAATTTTTCATTCTCCTTGAAAATCCCATCCTCGATATCCTGTTTTAGCCGCTCAATCACTTGAACGTATAAATGTCTTGGATCCGCTTTAATCATCACTGCATTCCTCCCTCCCGAAGAGGTTAGACCTCTGATGTGTGACATCGTGACTAATCATCCATACTATATCATTTTCACCATACAAAATAAACACCCGTTTTAGAAAGCAGAACAAAAAGAAAAGACTGATAAATTTTTCTTGTTAGGAATGAATATCAGCTTCACTGCGATCCATCAAAACTTGGCGCGGTTTGCTTCCTTCCGACGGCCCGACAACTCCTCGCATTTCCATCTGGTCAATGATCCGTGCCGCTCTCGAATAGCCGATTCGGAACCTTCTTTGCAGCATGGAAACCGATGCCGTCTGCATATCCAAAATAAGGTGGACCGCTTCGTCATACAGTTCATCCGTCTCTTCGTGAGGGGCTATTTCCTCAATTTCAGTCGGAATCATGTCCTCTTGATATTGGGCCTTCTGCTGTTCGATGACAAAATCGACAACTGACTCGACCTCCTGATCGGATACAAATGCACCTTGTATCCTGACAGGCTTGGAAGCCCCTGCCGGTAGAAACAACATATCTCCACGACCAAGCAGCTTTTCAGCTCCGACTCCATCCAGGATAGTCCTGGAATCAACAGCTGAAGAAACTGCAAAGGCAATTCTCGATGGAATATTCGCCTTAATGATTCCTGTTATAACGTCCACACTCGGCCGCTGCGTCGCAATGATCAAATGGATGCCAGCCGCTCTGGCCATCTGAGCAAGTCTTGTAATGGAATCTTCTACATCATTGGAAGCGACCATCATCAGGTCGGCCAATTCGTCGACAATGACAACTATATAAGGCATCTTCGGATGTTTCTCTTCGTTCTCTTCATTCCACTGCTCAATATGTTCATTATATCCTTCGATATTTCTGGTTCCTGTATGGGAAAACAACTCATAACGCCGTTCCATTTCTGATACAACTTTTTTAAGTGCTTGTGATGCTTTTCTTGGATCGGTGACTACTGGTGCCAACAAATGTGGAATTCCATTGTACACATTTAATTCAACCATCTTTGGATCGATCATCATCATTTTGACTTCATGCGGTTTTGCACGAAGGAGGATGCTTATGATAATTCCGTTGATGCACACACTTTTTCCGCTGCCTGTCGAACCTGCGACGAGAACGTGCGGCATTTTATTCAATTCTGCCAACATGGCTTGACCAGTGACATCCCTGCCAAGCGCGATCATCAGTTTGGAATCAGGACGGTTGTTCTCCTTGGCTTCGATCACTTCCCGGAGGCTGACGACTGCCACTGCATTATTCGGCACTTCGATCCCAACCGCGGATTTACCCGGAATCGGAGCTTCAATCCGTATATCCCGTGCAGCCAATGCTAGAGCTATGTCATCGGACAGACTGACAATTCTGCTTACCTTTACACCCGTATCGGGCAGCACTTCATATTTTGTGACTGCAGGTCCAAGGTGGACTTGCGTGACCCTCGCTTTCACACCAAAACTTAAAAATGTGCGTTCCAGTTTTTGAGCATTTGCTTGAATGGAATTTAATTCTCCGGATTGGTCGTTTGCTGGAGTTTCTTTTAACAGTGCAGAGGACGGTAAAATATAAGAGATATTTTCTTCTTCCCCGCCTACTCCGTCGTAAGCAGGAGTCCCCTTATCTGCAAGCGGCTCCTCGGCATGGCCTGTCTTGTTCTTGTCATGCGCAGTTATCTGTCCGCTCTCTTCTGCCACTTTTTCCGTTCGTTGTTCATTAAATGCAGAGATGATCGGCTGGGACACTACCTCTTCAACTTCATATGATGCGAGGGTTTCATCCGGCTGCTTTTCGATGTGCTCAGCTGTTTGCTTTTTAGATCTTGTCATTCTAGTCTCTGTATTCTTCTTTTTACTAGGCTCCGGCTTTTCTTTTCTTGTAAAACGATCTCGCATTGAGGCCCAGGCTTTCGGATATGTCTCCACGAGGATCGGGACGAGTGCTTTGCCCGTCAACAATACAATGCCGATCAATAATAAGAGGATGCCTGCAACAGTAGCACCTGCACTATCAAACAAGGAATGAAATAAAGCGAATAATACAGCACCTGCCATTCCGCCTCCCAGAGCTCCGCTTCTGGATTGAATTCCTTCATTGGTGATCAGTACTTTCCACGTTTCCTTCAGTGAAGAGTTCGATAGTAATGTTTGGCTATTATATAATTCCTTGAACAAATGGATATGGCTGAACAGCAGTAAGCTAGCCAAAATAAAAAGACTGCCTGCGACAATTCGGTTCTTCCAACCGCCCGCCTTCCGCTTGATCATGAAGAGCAATGCCTGGACGATTAATAAGAAAGGAACAGCGCTATGCCAATTTCCGAAAAGAAATCGGGCAAATGAGGCCAGCCCTCTGCCTACGATGCCGAATTCGAATATGATAATGACAGCCAGCCCAATCATCGTCAAGCCTGATACTTCATAAATTAACGGGTGCAGTCCACTTTCTTTTTTCTTCTTCGACGAGGCACCTTTCTTTTTCTTCTTCGTTTTCTTAGACATTTTCCTCCTCCTTTCAAAAGAGGATTTCCCGCCGCTCGGTCGGCTTGGAAATCCTCTTCAGCATGTCAACATTCGTTATAGCAGTTCCATTTGATTTTCGCCGCCAATGTTAATATTCCATTATAATAGGAATAATCATCGGGCGTCTCTTCGTTTGTTGGAACAAGTAGGAACTTAACGTATCACGGATCTCTTGTTTAATGTTTGTCCATTCAAACGTATCTTTATTCACATATTTCTCTACTATGCCTCTAACTAACTTCTTCGACTCTTCTAGTAGTTCTTCTGATTCACGGACATAGACGAAACCTCTTGAAACGATTTCGGGTCCTGCGGCAATCCTTTTCTGCTTGCGGCTCAGTGTAATGACAACAGTGAATATACCATCTTGCGATAATAATTTCCGGTCACGCAATACGATATTTCCTACATCTCCCACACCGATTCCGTCAATCAGGACATTACCCGCCTGGACACGGCCGCTCATGCGCATTTTATTGTTTTTATACTCGACAATGTCCCCTCTGTCCGCTATAAAAATCTGGGACTTTGAGAGACCAACTTGTTGGGCCAGCTTGGAATGGGCGATGAGCATTTTATACTCGCCTTGAATGGGAATAAAATATTTCGGTTTCATCAAATTGATCATTAATTTTAAATCCTCTTGACTACCGTGCCCCGAAACATGCACTTTCTTGGTCGAAGTGAGGACATTGGCTCCCGCTTTCGATATTTCATTCATCATTTGAAACAATGATATTTCCATACCAGGTGAAGGCGTAAACGTGATGAGAACCGTGTCGGTTTCTTTTATTTTAATTTCTCTATGATGATTGCGAACAATTTTTTCTAAGGCGTCCAGTGGCTCGCCTTTGTTCCCAGTCACAATAATGACGATATCCTTATCATCATACTTGCCAATCTCCTTCATTGGGATGACCAGCTGCTCATCGACTTGCAAGTATCCTAATCGCATGCCTACTTCAAAATAACTTTCCAGACTCTTACCGACAACCGCAACTTTTTTTCCTGTCTCAGCGGCTTTGTCAAATACTTGCTGAATCCGGATGAAGTTTGATGCATAGAGTGCAACAAGCAATCTTCCTTCCGCCGCGTGGAATGCACTGGAGAGATGTTCCTCGATGACCGATTCGGATGTTGTGTAGCCTGGCCTTTCCGCCTCGTTGGAATCAGACATCAAGATGAAAACCCCATCTTCACCCAAGTTTGCCATACGTGATAGGTCCGGTCGGTATTTTCCTTTGGCAGACTGGTCGAACTTGAACTCGCCTGTATGCACGATCGCCCCTTCGCTCGTATGGAAAACGATTCCCAATGAATCAGGTATGCTATGTGTTGTATGGAAGAATGTCACATGGGTCCGTTTGAAATTCATCCGGCTTTTGTTTGTCACTTCAAAGAATTTGACCGGTGCAGGGGCCGGCATTTCTTTTACATGTTCTTTCGCAAGCGCTAGTGTCAGCTTCGAACCATAAACAGGCGCCTGTACTTTTTGAAGGAGATAAGCAATGGAACCAATTGCATCTTCATGCCCATGAGTCAGGAAAATCCCTTTCACCCGTTCTTTATTTTCTTCAATGTAGGACATATCAGGAATGACAATATCAATGCCGAGCATTTCACCCTCTGGAAACATAAGGCCTGCATCGACGATGAATAACTCGTCATCTATTTCTACAACATACATCGCTTTCCCTATCTCACCGACTCCTCCGAGCGGGATGATTCTAATCAATTCATTTTTTGTCTTTGTCACAATGTTTCCTCCTATTATAAATTCCCGTCCATTACGACTAAGTTACATTATACGTGACGAAACCCCTTAAGCACAAACAAAAAAGCCGGTTGTGAATACCGGCTTTGAATCCCCGAATGAAAAATAAAAAAGGGCAGCGATTGCCACCCTTTAATAATCTGAATTTCAGAATTCCTTTTTTGTTATTTATCCTCATAGAAAATACCTACCATACCATTGTTTTCATCAAACCCATCAAACCATTTATCGGCAATCTCATGCGTGCTTAAAGAAAATAAGTCATTCACATATTCCACTTCCAATGTGTTATCTAAAGAAGAATCCATTTCTGATATTGCCTGTTTAATTGTAGTGTGATTATGAGAGATTGCAAAAGCAGGCACCATCAAAAGTATTTGCCCCAGCTTTATATTATCAAGATTATTAAACTTCAAATAGGATTCCTCCTCTTCTTCACCGTTTGATTTTCCAACAAACGGCTCATAGAAATGGCTCCGTGGGTTTCCTAAGCGAATAGCTGTTGACTTTGTTTGAATGCATCCCAGATCACGTCGAATTGCCCTGCTTCTTCTCCAAACTCTTTCAATGGCAACCGGACGCCTCCGGTTTCAATGCCTATCTTTTGCAAAGCATACTTCACTGGCACCGGATTCGGGGCAGAGAACAATGCTGTGAAAAGTGGAACGAGAGCACGGTGCATCGCTCCAGCCTGTTCCTGATTCCCTTGCTTGTATGAATCGATCATCCGTTGCATTTCAGGTCCGACCACGTGTGATGCGACTGATATAATCCCTTTTCCTCCAATTGCTAGCACCGGTAATGTTAAAGCGTCATCACCGCTGTAGACCGAAAATCCTTCATCCGTTCCGGAAATGATGGCAGCGATTTGATCCAGACTGCCGCTCGCCTCTTTGACAGCCCGGATATTTTTTATGTTCGCTAGCTCAATGACCGTGTCGGCGTTCATATTGACCGCTGACCGTCCTGGAATATTATACAGCATGATCGGCAGGGTGGTTTCGCTTGCAATATAGGAGAAATGGGCGATCATCCCCTTTTGATCGGGTTTATTATAGTAAGGGGCGACAAGCATGATGCCGTCCGCCCCCAATCGCTCCGCTTGTTTTGTTAAATAAACTGTTTCAGCAGTATTAAAGGTTCCTGTTCCTGCTATGACGGGAATCCGCTGTTTCACGATATCAACCGAAAACTTTAGCAAGTTGGCTTTTTCAGTGTGTGATAAAGTCGGTGATTCTCCCGTTGTACCGCAAACAATTAGGGAATCTGTACCGCTCTGAATCAAATGCTCAATCAATTTTTCTGTTCTATCATAATCGATGTTCCCTGCTTGTGAAAAAGGAGTGACCATCGCTGTTCCAATTTGTCCAAGTTCCATTCTGACCATCCCTTTATTCGTAATCCCTTGGTTATCCATCGTGTTACGAATAGGCTGCAGATAATGGAAAAACGGAATGCTTAGCGCTCTAATAACTTTTCGGCAATTTGTACGGAGTTTAATGCCGCACCCTTTAGCAAGTTATCAGAAACGATCCACATATGAAACCCTTTCTCTTCGTTCGGATCTTTCCTGACTCTTCCTACGAATACATCATCTTCGTCCTCTGCGAACAGAGGCATAGGATAGAGTTGAGTGGAAGGATCATCCTGCAGTGTAACGCCAGGTGCATTGGCCATCGCCTGGCGAAGATCATCCACTGAGACGCCTTCCTGCTCCACTTCAATATAAACAGACTCCGAGTGGCCGGAGACAACCGGCAACCGGACGCAAGTCGCAGACACAGCGATCGAATCATCGCCAAAGATCTTTCTCGTCTCATTCATCATCTTCCATTCCTCCAGCGTGTAGCCCGCTTCACCGAATAAATCGATTTGTGGAATGGCGTTGAACGCGATCGGGTAGTGCTTTTCCGCCGATGCGGAAGGCAATACAGCCGCTTCGATGCTCTTTCTATCTTTGAATTGTCCGCTTTGTTCCTGTAATTCATCAATCGCTTCGGAGCCAGCCCCAGATACCGCCTGGTAGGTGGAAACGAGAATCCGTTTTAATCCAAACTTCTCTCGGATCGGTTGAAGTGCAGCCACCATTTGAATGGTTGAGCAATTGGGATTGGCGATGATGCCTTGGTGCTCATGGAGCGTGTGCGGATTCACTTCCGGTACAACAAGCGGTGTATCCGGATCCATCCGGAAAGCGCTCGTATTATCAATAACAACCGCCCCTCGCTCTACCGCTTCTTTGGCGAACTTTTGCGAGACAGAACCGCCTGCACTAAAAAATGCGATATCAATCGAGTTGAATGATTCAGGCACTGTCTCTTCTACGGTGTACGTTTGACCGCCGACTTTGATTTCAGTTCCAGCTGACCTCGCGGAAGCCAATAATTTAACTGATTGCATAGGAAAGTCCCTTTCAATCAGCTTCTCAAGTATTTTTGTACCAACTGCTCCGGTTGCTCCAACAATTGCGATATTCTTCTTTGTCATCTCTATCTCCCTTTCGAAAAAAGATCAGATGTCCGGCCCAATGGCTCTTCCTAATGGAAGATGTCACTCTCCGTTCCCAACCTTTTATCCATAACAATGCATTGGAGGAATTATATCATATTTAAAATATTTCGGTAGTGGCTATTTATTATTTTCATGAATAATTAATAATGGCTGTAGTTGTCTTTTTTCGAGTGCGGCTGCTGCGGCAGGTACCATGAGAGTAAAATCGGAGATTAAGGAGTTCGGTTTTTTAAAAGGGTCATCCTGTCCGAATGGAATAAAATAGATGTTCTTTGTGTTGAGCAGTTTCATTATATTCATCCCGTTCAGTCCGAGAGCGTCATTTGTTGAAATCCCCAGCAACACGGGAGACCCGTTACGTAATGTTGCTTTCGCAGCCATTAAAACAGGAGAATCTGTGGCAGCGTTAGCCAGTTTGCTTATGGAGTTCCCCGTCATCGGAGCGATAATCATGCAATCGACCGGCGTACTAGGCCCGAAAGGTTCAGCCCCTACGATAGTCGAAATCACTTTCTCGCCTGTCGCCTCCTCTATTCTTTGGATCCATTCCTCACCTGTCCCAAACCGGGTGGCAGCTGTTAATACCGAGTGTGTAATGACCGGAACGACAATCGCTCCAGCATCTTGCAGGTTCTTTACGACCGGCAGGAGTTGATCATAGGTGCAATGCGATGCGGTAATGCCTAAGCCGATTCTTTTACCTTCCAGCATCCAATTCCCCTTTCGTCCGCTATTTCATCCTTAGAAGCGCTTCTGCCAAAACTTTCGCGGCATCATCCGGAAAATGTTTTCCGGGCAACCCAAGATGTATTGTATAGTATTCAGCAAAAGAATCGGGCTTTAGGCACCCTGGAGCGGACGCTAAGTCATATACGCGAAGTGCGGAATTGTGATGCAGGTACAGCCACTTTGCGGGGATGGTGTTCACTAGAATCGAGTGTTCGTTTGCCAAATCTTCTTGGAATGATTGTATCTTATATCCTAAAGAGACCGCTTCGCTTAATTGAGCTTCCGACCGCGCAACCACGGTCACTTCCCCGCCCAAAGAATGGATCATTTTTGCTGTCATCTTTCCAACTTTGCCAAAACCCGCGACAAAAAAATGCCTTCCTTTGATACAGTGGTTGGCGTCCTGATAAAACTCCCTTAGAAACCCTTCAGCAGTCAGAATGGCATTCTCCCAAATAAAACGTTCCTCGTGCAAATAGTGTTCGACTGGAAATCCTCTTGACTCATATGTGGCAATCCATTGTTCGGAAGCCACACCCACATAAAGCTTTGTCTCTGTCGAAAGTAATTCAGGCGGAATATGCCCTTTCATCTCTAGAATAGGAAATACAATATGTCCCGGTTGGAAGGAGACGATCAGCTTGCCTAATTCATCGCTATATTCATTGGAATCATAATGAGCGGAGGGAACCCCAAGTTCTTCGAAGAGCTTGTTGCAAATCCCCATTCTTCGGTCGCTGCCGATAAACAGCCACTTCTCTTCATGAATAGTCTTCAATGTCGAAATCCCCCAAGTGATGTGTTTTTCCAAAAAGAATCCGATTTTCGCCAATCAACACAATTTCGCTCCACGGAATAAATTCAGCCGGTTGTTGATCGCGATTTCGGAAGGGATTCCGGCCAAACTTTTTCCTTATTTCAAAGCCGAGGATTTCCCCCGTCTTTTTATTGAAAATCATATCTGTTTCTGCTAAGAAGCCATAGCGAATTCCTTCCTCGACTTGGATCAGCTCTTTCTGGGCGAGCTCTGAAAGCAGCATATTCTCTCCCCTTTCCACGTTCTTCCTCTATCATATGAGTAAGCCGTGAAAAAACTGACGGGAAAGGCAAGTTTAGATAAAATTAATCACTGCTCCGCACAGCTTGTGGGCCAAGAATGGCAACAGCCCGGTCCTGCCCCAGCAGCTTACGGGCCAATGCATTCACGCTTTCAACTGTCACTGCCTCAATCAAACCGACGACTTCATCGATCGATTTATGCTCTCTCAAAATCAGCTCCTGCTTCCCATTCCGATGCATGATTGCTTCGGTACTTTCCAATCCGAGCAAGAAGCTGCCTTTCAATTGTTCCTTGGCATTGAAAAGCTCTTTTTCGGTTATTCCTTCATCTGCTATGGAACGAAGAATATCCTCAGCTGTCTTCATCGCTTCGGGCAGCCGTTCGGGAGAAGTTCCACCATAAATGACAAAAGCGCCAGTCGATTCGTAAGAGGAGTAGTAAGAATAGACTGAGTAGGCTAACCCTCTTTCTTCCCGAATTTCTTGAAATAGTCTGGATGACATCGTCCCCCCGATAATACTATCTAACAAAATTAAATCATGGAGCTGGGGGTCTTGAATCGTCAATCCTGGGTAGCCAATGCAAAAATGCGCTTGCTCGATGTCTTTCACATTGCAAATCTTCGACGAATGAAAGACCGGAAATTCTGAGGTGTCATGAACCTTTATCCTCTTTTCAACATCGTAGGAACCGAAAAGTTGTATCACCGTTTGAAGCAAGTCGTCATCATAATTTCCAGCTATAGAAATGACTACATTTTCAGGTATGTAATGTGCATTCAAAAAGTTTTTGATTTTTTTTTTCGTAAACGTGGCAATTGTTCCTTCTTCCCCGCCGACGGGGCGGCCGATGGGATGCCCTCTAAACATGGAAGACCACAATTTTTCATCCACATCTTCTTCAGGCGTATCTTCTACTGAGGAGATTTCTTCGTAAATAACCATCTTTTCTTTTTCAATATCATCTTGATCAAATGTGGAGTGTAAAAACATGTCCGCCAGAACAGCAACTGCTCTTTTGGCGTGATGTCCTAAAACAGTTGTATAATAGCACGTCATCTCTTTCGAGGTGAAGGCGTTAATATCTCCTCCTATTAGATCAAACTGTTCCGCGATGTCCTTGGCACTGCGTTCGTTTGTCCCTTTAAATAACATATGCTCAATGAAATGGGCCAACCCCGCTTCTGTAGCATCTTCATGCAAAGATCCGGCTTTCACCCAAATTCCGATTGCCGCCGAGCGAACATGCGGCAGCTTTTCGTGTACAATTCGAACACCGTTAGGGCAAATAATTTTTTTGACCATAGGTACCTCCTGTGACAGAACAAAAAGCCACCATCTTTCGCTAAGAGCAAAATGGGGCTTTTTGTCATGTGTGATTATGATTCAGTTTTAGGATTTTGTGCAGCTTCCCGTTCTTTTTCTTCTTTTAATACGACTTTCCGGGACAAATTGACTCGGCCTTGATTGTCAATTTCAATCACTTTTACAAGCAGTTCATCGCCGAGCTTCAAAACATCCTCTACTGCTTTCGTTCTCTCTTCCTGGATTTCTGAGATATGGAGCAGTCCGTCTTTGCCTGGGAAGATTTCTAGGAATGCGCCGAATTTTTCAATACGCTTTACTTTGCCTAAGTAATATTCTCCCACTTTCGCTTCTCTGACAATATCTTCAATCATTTTCTTCGCTTTTTCGTTCATTTCTGAATCAGGTGAAGAAATATAGATCGTGCCGTCCTGTTCTGTATCGATCTTAACGTGAGTCTCTTCAATAATTTTATTGATGACCTTTCCGCCAGGTCCGATGACGTCTCTTATTTTATCAGGATTAATGCGGATCATAATAATTTTCGGTGCATATTTGGAAAGCTCTCCACGTGGATCGGCTATGGTCGTTAGCATATGCTTCAAAATTGCATTCCGTCCAATTTTTGCTTGCGCCAATGCTTCTTCTAATATCTGCTTGGAAAGCCCTTCAATTTTAATATCCATCTGCAAGGCAGTGATTCCTTTATCAGTACCCGCCACTTTGAAATCCATATCTCCGAGATGGTCTTCCATCCCCTGAATGTCGGATAGGATCGAGTAGTTTTCATCCTTTTTGACCAATCCCATCGCAATACCGGCAACCGGAGCTTTAATCGGTATACCTGCGTCCATCATCGCCATTGTCGATGCACAAATGGAAGCTTGAGAAGAAGAACCATTCGATTCCAGGACTTCCGCAACCAACCGGATTGTATATGGGAATTCCTTTTCGTCCGGAATGACCGCTTCAAGTGCCCGTTCCCCGAGTGCTCCATGTCCGATTTCACGTCGGCCAGGCCCACGGATTGGCCCTGTTTCCCCTACGCTGAAGTTAGGGAAGTTGTAATGGTGCATAAAGCGCTTGGATTCTTCCAGACCGAGCCCGTCAATGATCTGGACTTCGCCTAGTGCACCCAGCGTACAAACACTCAATGCCTGCGTCTGTCCGCGCGTAAATAGTCCCGAGCCATGCGTTCTTTGAAGAATGCCGACTTCAGAAGACAATGGACGGATTTCGTCCAGCTTTCGGCCGTCCGGACGAATTTTTTCGTCTGTAATGAGACGGCGCACTTCGTCCTTGATGAGCTTTTCCAAAACATTTTTCACTTGTTTTAGTGTGTCTTCATCCGCTTCATTTTCCGTATATTCATCAATAACACGAGCTTTCACTTCGTTAATGGCATCTTCCCGTGCATGCTTTTCTTCTGTTTGGATGGCGTTGATCAAGTCTGTCTCGCATTTTTCCTTGATGACCGTTAACAATTGCTCGTCCAATTCAAACAATTCAATTTCCATCTTTTCCTTACCGACTTCAGCTACAATCTTTTCTTGGAAATCGATCAACTTCTTGATTTCTTCATGGCCGAACATGATCGCTTCCAAAATGATGTCTTCGGAAACTTCTTTCGCTCCAGCTTCTACCATGTTGATGGCATCCTTTGTCCCGGCAACGACTAAATCCAATTCACTAGTTTCGAGTTGCTCAGGTGTCGGGTTGACGATGAATTCCCCATTAATGCGCCCAATATGGACACCCGCGATCGGGCCTTCAAATGGAATGTCGGAAATGGACAATGCAAGCGAGGATCCTAACATAGCAGCCATTTCAGAAGAACAATTCTGATCGACTGACATGACAAGGGAGATGACTTGCACATCATTCCTGAATCCATCCGCAAATAACGGACGAATCGGACGATCGATGAGACGGCTAGTCAACACGGCTTTTTCAGAAGGTCTTCCTTCCCGCTTGATAAAACCTCCCGGGATTTTGCCGACAGCATATAACCGTTCTTCATAGTTGACTGTCAAAGGGAAGAAATCGAGCGCCTTCGGTTTCTTTGATGCGGTTGCTGTCGAAAGTACAGTTGTATCGCCGTATCTTACGAGCACAGCACCATTCGCCTGCTTTGCGAGCTGGCCGGTTTCGATTGTGAGCGGTCTTCCCGCCCATTCGAGGGTGTATACCTTTTTCTGTTCTGTCATGAATGGAACCCCTTTCTAATGAAACGTTTAAAGTTCATACGTAGTATGTATTAAGTAGTAGTGTATCAAAAAAGGAATCGTTATGCGAAGTATTTAAAATAATATTGTAAAAGCAGGCGGTACTTTGCTGTCATAATCTGTCCGCCCTCATCAAAGTTTCTTTTTCATAGAAAAAAGCGGGCAAGGCCCGCTTTTCGTATTTGTCTTATTAACGGCGAAGGCCGAGTTTTGCAATAAGATCACGGTACCGTTGAACATCAGTTTCGCGTAGATACTTAAGAAGTCTACGGCGTGTACCGACCATTTTGTAAAGGCCACGACGAGAGTGGTGATCCTTTTTATGCGTACGCAAATGGTTGTTCAGGTTGTTGATCTCTTCTGTAAGGATAGCGATCTGTACTTCAGCAGATCCCGTGTCGTTTTCATGAACTTTGTATTCGTTGATCAATTCATGTTTACGCTCTTGTGTAATTGCCATCCTTTTCACCTCCTAATACTAAAGAATATCCCCAAATCCCAAGCAATCGTTGGTGATTCGATTTGCCAAGGAACGGTTTGTGCACTTGCACTGATTCATCATATCATGGCAGCATCACATATGCAACTTTCAACTATCCGGTAAAAATGCAGTCAAGATATCTTTGTGGCTGCGGTTCTAATCAACATTCTTATTATTCTACAAGCTTTTCAAGGATCGTACGGGCCGTTTCCTTATCCCTTCCAATTTGCCTGATCAGTTCGTCTACTGAAGAAAATTTTTGTTCATCCCGAATATGGGCAATCCAATCGACTAAAACGAGTTGGCCATATAAATCGCCTTCGTAATCCAACACGTGCACCTCAATAAGCGGCTTTATCTCTTCGGGATGCTTGAAGGTCGGTTTGATGCCGATATTGCATACACCAAAATATGTTTTCGTTTCCACGGTGAACATGACTGCATAAACACCGTTTTTAGGAAGGATCGTTTCGTCATCCGCTTCAATGTTGGCAGTCGGGAAACCTAGAAGCCTTCCCCTCTTTTCCCCATGGATCACCTCTCCACTTGTACGGAATGGACGTCCAAGCAATTGCGCAGTCTTTTCAACATTTCCTGCGGCCAATAATGAACGTATACGGGTTGAAGAAATTTTCTCGTTCTCATCCTCCACTTTTTCAATTACGGTTGTCCCATAGGAGCCATCTGATAGAAGGGACATTTGTTCCATAGTCCCCACGCCTTTTGAGCCAAAAGTGAAATCAAACCCGGCCGTAACATGTTTGACATGTAACCCCTTTATGAAAATATCAATAAATTGCTTTGGTGACAAAGAGGCTAACTCCCAATCAAAGCGAACGATGAACAATACATCCACGCCTAATCCGTCAAGCACTTTCACTTTTTCTTCATAAGGTGTTATGTACCCAACTTTATCTTTTCCATCCCCAAATAGATGGGATGGATGTGGATTGAATGTCATGACAGCCGAACGGACTCCCAGCTCTGCTGCTTTTTGCACCGCATGGCCGATTACTTGCTGATGCCCTTTGTGTAAGCCGTCGAAAAAACCAATAGCCAGCGAGTACTCACCAGTCCTGTCAATTGTTACATGGTGTGGATAATCCAACTCAAAAATTTCCACTTCCATCCTCCTTTCTGGATGGCTGTCATACATGCAAAGAAAACATCTTCTCAGGCTTCATCAATCCTGCCTTTGTGGGATGATTCTTATAGACAGCGGCCGCTCTTCCTTCATAAGTGAAAACGATTCTTTCATGTATTTCAAGCAATGCATTTCTTGGCAATACCTGCCCATTTACGATCTTTCCGATTAAATCAGCATCTGTTTCAACATATGGAAACTCTGCCAAGGCATCCTCCAATGGCCGTATAGAAGCATTGAGTGTCCCTTGTTCGAAATGTTCTCTCGTATTGTCTAGCGTCAGACAATCAGCTTTCGTAAACCTGCCCGATATTGTCCGAACGAGGGATGACATATGGGCCGGATAACCTAGGAGTTCTCCTATTTGCACAGCCAAGGTTCGTATGTATGTCCCTTTTCCACATGCAACCCGTATTGCAAATGTAATCTCTTCCCCCTCGAATTGCTCCCGCTCATCCAGTAATTCTATTTCGTAAATAGTAATTTTACGTTGCGGCCGTTCCACTTCCAATCCTTTACGTGCATACTCGTATAGTTTACGTCCATTCACTTTGACAGCGGAATACATTGGCGGCACTTGGATAATTTCACCTGTAAGTTGCTGTAGCGCTTGGACGATTAAAGATCTAGGAATGGATTTAAATGAGGAATCAATCAGCACCTTATCACCATCTGCATCTTCTGTTTCAGTAGAAGAACCAATGGTCACTGCGGCAATATATTCCTTTCCCGCATCTGTAATATATTCCGCCACTTTTGTTGCCTGACCAATACAAATAGGCAGGACACCTTCCACATTCGGGTCTAGCGTACCTGTATGACCGATGCGCTTCATGCCCAGTATTTTACGCAGTTTAAAGACGCAGTCATGGGAAGTCATCCCTTTTTCTTTCCACAAAGGAAGAATTCCATCCATGTTGTTCCTCCTCACCAACAGCTTGTATGTAGTAAATGGAGGAAGTCGGAAGCCTCCTTGGCACCGACTTCCTCCATTTCGTCATCATTCGTCATCCCGCACTTGGCGGAGCAATGACTCAATCCGATTTCCGTATTCAACTGACTCATCAAATGCAAAATCGATTTCCGGTGTTTTCCGGAGCCGGATTCGTTGGCCAATCTCTGAACGGATGAATCCTTTTGCCTTTGAAAGACCTTTTAGGGTTTCTTCCTTTTGATAATCGCTACCTAAAACAGAAATGAATACAGTCGCCTGCTGAAGATCTCCAGTCACATCGACATCGGTAACTGTTACAAAACCAATTCTAGGATCCTTCAATTTTTGGCCGATGATATCCCCAAGCTCCTTCTTCATCTGTTCAGCTACTCGGTTCGATCGCATTGTCATGCATGCTCACCCCGATTCTAAGTTCAATAATAATCCAAATGAAGTTCTGTCAGTTCCCATTCCGGATTGGATTCCAAGAAACGTATGGCTCTCCTGACTTCTCCTTCTGCTGGTTCTTTTGCTGAAGAGACGCAAACGAGTGCGATGACAGTCCGCTGCCATAGATCTTGATACTCTATTTCCGCAACCGACACATTGAAATCATTTTTCACCCGTTCCATCATCCGTTGCAAGATGGAGCGTTTCCCCTTCAGCGAGCTGATGTCAGGAATGAAGAATGAACATTCCGCATAGACGATCATGCCCGTTTGATTTCCTCCATAATGAAGGCCTCAATGATGTCGCCTTCTTTAATGTCATTAAAGTTCTTGATAGTAATACCGCATTCGTAGCCTTTCGCTACTTCCTTCACATCATCCTTAAAGCGTTTCAACGTATCCAATTCACCTTCATAGACAACAATGTTGTCACGGATAATTCGGACACCGGAATCTCTTGTGATCTTGCCGTCAATGACATAACTGCCGGCAATCGTTCCAATTTTCGATACTTTGAACGTCTCACGGATTTCTGCCTGACCGATAACTTTTTCCACATATTCAGGATCTAGCATGCCCTTCATAGCGGCTTCAATTTCTTCGATCACTTTATAGATGACGCGGTGCAAACGGATATCCACGCCTTCTTCTTCCGCAGCCCGTTTGGCATTGACGTCAGGACGGACATTGAAACCGATCACGATGGCGTTCGAAGCAGCAGCCAATGAGATATCGGACTCATTGATGGCGCCTGCTCCCGTATGGATGATCTTCACATTGACCCCTTCCACATCGATTTTCATCAATGAGGCTGCCATCGCTTCGACAGTTCCTTGAACGTCAGCTTTGACAATTAAGTTAAGTTCTTTCATTTCGCCTTGTTTCATTTGATCAAATAAGTTATCGAGTGTCACGCGCGTTTTCTCGACACGTTGCTCTTGAATCGCGTCACCTGCTCTGGATTCACCGATTTGGCGAGCCGTCTTCTCGTCTTCAAAGACAACAAACCGGTCTCCTGCCTGTGGAACACCATTCAATCCAGTAATTTCCACCGGAGTCGACGGACCCGCCTCTTTCACCCGGCGTCCAAGATCGTTAATCATCGCTCGGACACGGCCGAATGTATTTCCGACAACAATCGGGTCTCCTACATGTAACGTACCATTTTGGACAAGCAAGGTCGCAACAGAACCACGGCCGCGATCCAATTGGGCTTCAATAACGGATCCGCGTGCACGGATTTTTGGACTCGCCTTCAATTCCGCCACTTCAGAAACAAGGAGGACCATTTCTAGCAGCTGGTCGATCCCTTCGCCTTTTAATGCCGATATCGGAACGAAGATAGTGTCTCCTCCCCAATCTTCTGCAACCAGACCATGCTCCGTAAGCTCTTGCATGACACGGTCCGGGTTGGCACTCGGCTTATCCATTTTATTGACCGCAACAATAATTGGAACTTCCGCCGCTTTTGCATGGTTGATCGCCTCGATTGTTTGCGGCATTACGCCATCATCCGCAGCAACAACCAGGATGGTAATGTCAGTAACACTAGCGCCGCGAGCACGCATTGTAGTGAATGCTTCGTGGCCCGGCGTGTCAAGGAACGTAATCTTCTTTCCTTCGACCTCGATTTGATAAGCGCCGATATGCTGTGTAATTCCTCCCGCTTCCCCTTGGGTCACTTTTGTATCCCGAATGGAGTCCAACAATGTCGTTTTCCCATGGTCGACGTGACCCATGATAGTAACGACTGGCGGGCGTTCCGATTGGTTCGGTTCCACTTCTTCGTTTTCCTCGAAGTAAATTTCAAGATCCGTAACATCAACACGGATTTCTTCCTCAACTTCCACTCCGTAGTCTGCGCAAATCAATTCAATTGCATCCTTGTCAAGCTCTTGGTTAATGGTTGCCATTACACCGAGCATGAACAATTTTTTAATGATTTCCGACGGTTCCTTGCCTAATTTTTGAGCAAGTTCACCTACTGAGAGCGATTCATAGAATGTAATTTTTTCCGGCAACGGTTTTTCGATCTTTGGCATTGGAGTCGTCGGACGATGTCTCCGTCTTCCTTGATTGATCCCCTTCGCCGGTGGACGTCCGCCGCGTCCGCCTTGACGGTTGCCGCCTTGCCCTCCTTGGCCGCCTGGCGCCTGGCTGCGATTGCTGCCTTGGTTATTCGGACGTTGTTGGCCAGATTGTTGGCGATTTCCACCCTGCCCTGCTTGATTTTGGCCCTGTCTGTTGCTGTTTCCTTGGCCAGCCGGACGTTGCGGGCCGCCTTGCCCTTGACGAGGTCTGTTTTGGTTTTGACCTTGACTCTGGCCTGGACTTTGTTTTCCTTGGCTGTTCGAACCCTGCCGTTGTCCCGGACGGTTATCATTCGAATTGCGGCCTTGCTTTTGATCGCTTCTGTTAGCCGGTCTTTGTGGATTCGCCTGTTTATTTCTTGCCGGACCGCCGCTTCCAGGCTGCCCTTCGCTCTTTCTTCCGAACTTGGCATCCAATTTAACTGTCGCATCTTTGTCTAGCATGGACATGTGATTGGCAACATTCACATTGATTTTTCCTAATTCCTCTATGACTTCTTTACTCGTCCGATTCACTTTCTTCGCGTATTCGTGTACACGTATCTTCGTCATTAGCCCACCCCCGGTTAGATTCGTTGAGGAGCCCGGATAGCTTCCCGGCAAAACCGGCATCCGTTAACGCGAGAACGACCCGCGACTCTTTACCGATAGCATGCCCGAGTTCCTCTCGGGACCCGATGACATGCTTCTCAACGTTATAAGAATTACATTTATCCGTAATTTTCTTTAGTGTATTTTTTGAAGCATCGCTTGACACGATGACCAGTTTCGCATTGCCGCCTCTGATTTCCCGAACGACAAGTTCTTCACCGGTTACAATTTTTCTAGCCCGTGCCGCAATGCCCAGTGTTTGGTAAATCTCGATGGAATGATTCATTTCAAAGCCTCTCGGCGGATCGCATGCAGTAAATCCTCATAGACCTGCTCAGGGACCGTTGCGCCAAGCTGCTTTTCAATGGAATGGTTTTGGCGTGCCGCCTCAACCGCTTCTTCCGTCTTCGATACATAAGTGCCTCGTCCTGATTTTTTTCCAGTCAAATCAACCGACACTTCTCCTTCTTTCGTGCGTACAATTCGGATCATTTCCTTTTTAGGGAACATATCACCCGTTGCGGCACATTTGCGCAAAGGTATTTTACGATTATTCGTCATGAGAAGTCAGCCTCCCATATCAAATGTCTTCATTTGTGTCAGCAGTATCGGCGTACAAATCAATCGTTTCATCCGTTTCCGTTTCATCGGTGCTGTATGGATCGTCACTATACATATCGTCTCCATCTACTGCATCGCCATATACGTCCACTTCTTCTTGGAAGAGGCCATTTTGAACCGTGGGTGGATAAATCCCCATTTCGCGAGCATCGGTCTCACTCTTAATATCAATTTTCCAACCTGTCAATTTAGCGGCAAGCCGAGCGTTTTGCCCTCTTTTTCCAATCGCTAACGATAATTGATAGTCAGGTACAACCACTGTCGTCGATTTTTCTTCTTCATTCACTTGGACATCCAGCACTTTTGAAGGGCTCAATGCATTGGCGACAAAGACGACAGGATCCTCGGACCACTCAACGATATCTACTTTCTCTCCATTCAACTCGTTCGAAATAGATTGAACCCGGGCGCCTCGAGAACCGACACAAGACCCAACAGGATCGACTTCTTCGTTATTCGTATGAACGGATATTTTCGAACGATCTCCAGCTTCACGTGCAATGGATTTTATTTCTACCGTACCATCGTAAATTTCCGGCACTTCCATTTCAAATAGTCTGCGAAGCAACCCAGGATGAGTTCGTGAAACAAATACTTGCGGTCCGCGCGATGTACGTTCCACTTTTGTAATATAGACTTTGATCCGGTCGTGGGGTTGGTAGGATTCGGATTGGATCTGTTCGGTAACAGGAAGGACAGCCTCCACTTTGCCAAGGCCCACATAGATATTCCGTTGATCCAGCCGCTCAACGATTCCGTTGACAATATCATCTTCCCGATCGACATATTCGTCGTAAATCAACCCGCGTTCAGCTTCACGGACCCGTTGTGTAACAACTTGTTTCGCTGTTTGTGCAGCGATTCGGCCGAAATCCCTCGGCGTTACTTCCTCTTCTACAATATCACCGATCTCGTAGGCAGGGTTAATGATGTGAGCATCCTGAAGTGCAATTTCGAGTCTTTCATCTTCAACTTCTTCGACCACATCTTTACGGGAGTAGACTTTCATCGTCCCTTTATCAAGATTCAAATCGACACGGACATTTTGCGCTTGATTAAAATTCCGTTTATAAGCAGTCACAAGGGCCGCTTCAATCGCTTCCACTAATACATCCCTCGAAATACCTTTTTGTTTTTCAAGAGCTGTCAGTGCATCGAGTAGATCACTACTCATTGTTCTTCACTCCCCTAACATTCAATTATGCGGAAAAATCGATCGCCAGACGCGCAAGAGCAATCTTTTCCTTGTCAATTTCCACTGTAACTTTTCTCGTTTTTATGCGCATTTGAATCTCCACTTTTTCAGGAGTGTACGAAAGCAAATAGCCTTCGAATTCCTTCATGCCATTAATCGGCTCATATGTTTTGATAAACACATATTGACCGACAGCTCTTTGAAAATCCTCTTCTTTTTTCAGAGGACGCTCAGCCCCAGGGGACGAAACTTCCAGGAAGTAATTTTGCACAATCGGATCCGTCCGGTCCAGCTCTTCACTAAGCCGTTCACTCACGAGCGCACATTGTTCGATGTCGATATTCCCTTCCGGGGTATCGATATAGACTCGTAAAAACCAGTCCTTCCCTTCTTTCACAAACTCGACATCGATCAGTTCCAAACCAAAATCATCAACGATAGGCTTGACAAGCTGTTCGACTTCTTCTGTTATTTTACTCATTTTAAACCTCCCGAACGTGAATTCTAATCGCTATCGCCCCGGCGCCCGTGCCGACTCTCCGGCTATTGTACCTGATACAAGGATAGGTCAAATTCAGCCGAGCGAGGTAAAATAAGTATAGACAACAGAAAAGAGCGGGAAACCCCACTCTTTTTACGCGAGACTTATAGCAAAAGTTGCTACAATTATACCACCCAGCACACATCTATGCAAATAAAGTGCATGATTGGCGGATTGTAACGCTGTTTCCTGTCTCAAAATTAAAACAAAGACAATTGGTTCGTGTCAGGCATACCTTCCAAACAACCGAGGGAATCCATATATTCCACAACAGTTTTCGATACTCTCCCCCGTTGCTGGAAGTCTTCTTTCGAAAGAAAGATCCCATCTTTCCGGGCTTCCACAATCATCTTGGCTACGTTCGTCCCGAGGGAAGGGATGGAGTTGAACGGCGGAATCAGCTTATTCTCTTCGATAATGAAATTGGTGGCATCCGACTTGTATAGGTCGGGTTTGGCGAATGCAAACCCTCTTTCGCACATTTCCAAAGCGATTTCCAGAACGGTCAATAAGCTTTTTTCTTTAGGTGAAGCTTCCAGGCCTTTGTCATTGATTTCTTTGATTTTCGTTCGGATGGAGGCCGGACCCTTAGTCATGATGACAAGGTCATAATCAGTGGCACGTACAGTAAAGTACGCCGCATAATACATGATCGGGTGATGCACCTTGAAATACGCGATGCGCAAGGCCATCAGAACATAGGCGGCGGCATGGGCTTTCGGGAACATGTATTTAATCTTCTTACATGAATCGATATACCAATTCGGCACATTATTCGCTTTCATTTCTGCCTCGAATTCCGGTGTCAGGCCTTTCCCTTTACGTACTGATTCCATGATCTTAAAGGCGATCGACGGCTCCAACCCTTGATAAATCAAATAAACCATAATATCGTCACGACAACCGATCACATCGGACAATTCACATATTTTATTTTGAATCAATTCTTGTGCATTGCCGAGCCAAACATCGGTACCATGCGATAGGCCGGAGATTTGAATCAGCTCGGAAAATGTCGACGGCTTCGTCTCTTCCAACATTTGACGAACAAAGCGGGTACCAAACTCCGGCACGCCAAGCGTTCCTGTTTTACAATCAATCTGTTCTTCCGTGACACCTAATGAGGAAGTTCCGCTGAAGAGAGCCATAACCCCTTCGTCGTCTGGCGGAATTGTTTTAGGGTCAATGCCGGACAAGTCCTCCAGCATCTTGATCATCGTCGGATCATCATGTCCGAGGATGTCCAGTTTTAATAAATTATTATCAATGGAGTGGAAGTCGAAATGCGTTGTCCTCCAACTGGATCCTGTATCGTCTGCTGGATATTGAATAGGCGTGAAATCGAAAATCTCCATATGGTCAGGAACAACAATGATTCCGCCCGGGTGCTGTCCTGTATTTCGTTTTACACCCGTACATCCTTGTACAAGTCGATCGATCTCTGCTCCACGCAGGTGGAGGTTATTATCATTCATATATCCTCTGACATACCCATATGCGGTCTTTTCAGCAACTGTTCCGATTGTACCGGCCCGGTACACATAATCTTCACCGAACAGCACTTTGGTGTAATTATGGGCGTGTGCTTGGTATTCTCCACTGAAGTTCAAATCGATATCCGGTACTTTGTCCCCGTTGAATCCGAGGAAAGTTTCGAATGGAATGTCCTGGCCATCTTTTTTGAACATTGCTCCACATGAAGGACAGGCTTTATCCGGCAAGTCAAAACCGGAACCGACTGAACCGTCATCAAAGAACTCAGATGTCTTGCAAGATGGACAAACATAATGCGGCGGCATCGGGTTCACTTCCGTAATCTCCATCATTGTTGCTACGAGTGAAGAGCCGACCGATCCACGAGATCCGACCAAATAGCCGTCATCCAATGATTTTTTAACCAGTTTATGCGAAATGAGATAAATAACCGCAAATCCATTTCCGATAATCGACGTCAATTCTTTTTCAATTCTCGCTTCGATAATTTCAGGGAGCTCTTCACCGTATATTTTATGGGCCATCGTGTATGTCAGCTCACGCACTTCCTCATCGGCCCCTTCGATGGCAGGCGGATAGAGATCGTCTTTAATAACCTTCACGTCACCGATGCGATCCATAATTGCTCTTGGATTATCAATGACAATCTGTTGGGCAATCTCATCCCCTAAAAACGAGAACTCTTCCAACATTTCATTTGTCGTCCTGAAATGTACAGCAGGCAAGGAATGGCGATTCAGCGGGTTCGCGCCGCCTTGCGAACGGACGAGTACTTGGCGATACATTGCATCGTTTTCATCGATATAATGCACATTTCCCGTCGCGCATACCGGAAGGCCGGTCTTCTTGCCCAATTTGATCATTTTCCGCATAATATCTTCCATATTCCATTCATCGCGAATCAATTCCAACTCAATCAAATGAGAATAAACCGGTTTCGGGTGCAGCTCAAGATAATCATAAAAATTGGCGATTTCCTCTACTTCCTCAAGCGATTTTTGCATCAGTCCTTCAAACACCTCGCCCTTGTCACATCCGGATCCAACCAATAGACCAGCCCGATGTTTCATCAACAAGGAGCGCGGAATTCGAGGGACACGATAGAAATAATTGAGATGCGAGTAAGAGACGAGCTTAAACAAGTTTTTCAACCCAACATCATCCACGACTAATAAGGTGCAGTGGGAAGGCCTCGACCGTTTATAAGCATCCCCTTCGCCGATATTTTTGTTGAAATCATCGAGCCATTCGATTCCTTTTTCAGCAGCGTCTTTCATTAACTTTACGAATAAGTAGGCCGTCGCCTCCGTGTCATAGATGGCACGGTGGTGTTGGGTCAATTCAATATCGAATTTTTTCGCAAGTGTGTTAAGCCTGTGATTCCTGAGCTCAGGATATAGGAAGCGGGCCAGCTCCAGTGTATCAATGACAGGATAATTCGTATCATGGACGTTCGCCTTTTTGCTTGCTTCATAAAAGAAGCCCATATCAAAGGAAGCATTATGGGCTACCAGTATAGAATCACCGATAAATTCTTTGAAATCACGGATAACTTCCTCCACTTCCGGTGCATCTTTAACCATATCATCTGTAATGCCCGTCAGTTCCGTCGTTGTGGAGGACAATGGATGATGCGGGTTGGCGAACCGCTCGAACCGATCGATAATATCACCATTTTGCACCTTTACTGCCGCGAGTTCGATGATCGTATCATACACAGCGGAAAGTCCTGTCGTTTCAACGTCGAACACCACATATGTATCATCTTCCAATTTGCGATGCTGTTCGTCATAAACGATCGGGACGCCGTCATCGACTAAATTTGCCTCCAAGCCGAAAAGAACTTTAATGCCATTCTTCTTACCTGCCGAATAGGCTTCGGGAAACGATTGCACATTGGCATGGTCGGTTATCGCGATCGCAGGATGGCCCCATTTAGCAGCCTGCGCCACTAATGCTGAAGCGGAGGTGACGCCATCCATTTGACTCATATTCGAATGAGCATGCAGTTCTACTCGCTTACGATCGTCAGCCGCCTTGTCTTTTCGCACAATTGGAGGGACCTCCATAATATCTTGCGCCATCATGATCAAATCACGTACAAACGTATCGTTTTGAATACTGCCCCTCGCCCGGACCCAAGCCCCTTTTTTCATTGTCTTCATTAATTCTGCATCTTCATTGTCCCTTGAAAACATTTTGACAAGAATCGAATCGGTATAATCGGTCACTTTGATCGTCAACAATGAGCGTCCGCTGCGCAGCTCCCTCACTTCGGCATCAAAGACGTACCCTTCAATTGTCACGCGCCGCTCCTCATCTTGGATTGTTTGAATGTCAAGAATCGGTTCATCCGGTTTAATCGGCACACCGAGAATAAACGGCCTGTTACTTTCTGGATTCTCTTTCTTGGTCGTTTCGCGATCTTGCATAGAAGCCAGCGCCCTCTGCGCAAAAGCCTCCTCTTCCGCCTCTCGTGCGGCGAGGAATGCGAGACGAGCTTCTTCTTCCTCCTGATTTTCCTCTTGTAAGTGAAAATCAATTACAAGTGAAGGGAAGCCAAACGTTTCGTAAACATCCGACAGCAATTTTGCGTATTTATTTTTCAAGGTTAGCATTTCGAATTCGGTTCCAGAACCTAGGGTGAGTTTGTCCCCTTTAACTGTTGGACGCTGGTTGCTGAGTCGCTCACGGATTGGTGGCGACATATCCTGCATTTCATCCAAGATCAAAGGCCAATAGCTGCTAATCAACTCCTGGTCCATCTTTCTCTCACGGCATGTTACATGCAATTGGATCGTGGCAATTGAAGCAAATGCATCTAAGACGCGCTGTTTGAATGTTTTGAAGACTTCAATCGGTATTGGCTGGTCGTTCATAAGTTCAAATCGCCAGACCCTTGATTTTTTATGAATATTCAAGCGTTCCAATGTCGCATTTTCAAAATGCCTGACAAACTGGTCATCTGTCATGCCAATCTGTTGCAATAAAGTCATCAATTTCATTTTCCCGTCCATTGGGCATCCTCCTTTCCAGCTACAAACATGACAGCCTTATAAAATTCCTAATTTTGATTCTACCTGCATTTGAACTGCCGCCAATCTATTGCGAAACGCTTCCGGATGAAAACAAAATTTTATGAATTAGACCGTCCCCAACGATTCAATGCCATCACTCAGTTCCATAGGCTCGTATCAGCTGGGAAAAAAGAAGGGAAGCGACGTTTGCCGGCCTCCCTTGACAAGTCAAGCATTATAAAATGACTGCAACTTCTCTGTCACTTCTTCCTTCTGCCATTCAACTGTCTCACCAGTTTCACGAAACTTGATTTCTATAATTCCTTCAGATGCTTTTTTCCCGACTGTCATCCGAACGGGAATACCGATGAGATCAGCATCGGTGAATTTCACATCTGGACGCTCTTGCCGATCATCGTACAAAATATCGTAACGGTACGAACGTAAGAGATGGTACAGGTCTTCTGACAATTGATGTTGTATTTCATCCTCGCCATTTATTGTAATCAGATGTATATCAAAGGGCGCTAGCTGTCTGGGCCATTTCATTCCGTCTTCATCATAAAATTGTTCGGCAAGTGCTGCCAGTAGTTTCGAAACATTGAGATGATGGCTTCCAATAAGGAATTGCTGAAATTCGCCTTCCGTGTTTTGGAACCCTGCTGTTACCGATGCTTTGCTTTGAGCAGTTGACTCTAAAATTTGTCCGAGACGTATCCCTTTTGCAAATCGGATCATTCCCATCCCGTCAGGTGAAGGATCTCCTGCTTGGATATTACGCAAATCCATGTAGGAATCAACAGCAAAGTCCCTCTCTGGGTTGACGTGGATCCAACGATAGTCAGTCTCATTTGCGCCACACACCCCATTTACAACAGATCCAACCGCCTGATCGGCTACCACTTTTACACCGACTGGAAGTTTCACTGGTCCAATAGATCCTGGATCTGCAGAGAATAAATTTTGCACCTCTTCCAATGACGCTACGTTAACTTGCTGCGCATTCATCTGGCGTTTTAATTTTGCTTCATTGATTTCATGATCACCTCTGCAAAGCACAGCTACCATTTCACCGTCAATGGCATAGAGTAATGTTTTGATAATAAGAGTAGGTTGCACATGCAGGTATTCAGCCACTTCCTGCACAGTATGCATAGCAGGTGTCTCCACCTTCTCCATATCCTTCAACCGAATCTCATTTTGTTGTTCCATTGGCATGGCTTCAGCCCATTCCAGTCGGGCAGCATAGGAAGAAGAATCGCTGTAAGCGATCATGTCATCGCCAATGGATGACATCGCGATGAATTCGATGGGACTATCCGTTCCTTCCCCCTTCTTCCATTGCGCATTTAGGAGTCTATAATGGAGGCCCAGTCTTGTAAAAATAGTAGAATATGCCTGTATAAAGTGCTCACACACTTCATGCAAGCTTTTTTTATCCGCGTGGAAGGAATAAGCATCAATTGTCAGCATCTCACGGCTATGTACCAATCCGTACTTCGGACGTTGGATATCTCGAAATTGTTTTTGCATTTGATAGAGTATGATTGGAAGCTGTTTGTAAGAGTCTACATCACCTTGAATGAGAGCCGTCACTGAATCTTCGTCCATGGAACGAAGAACATAGTGTCTTCCTTGTTGATCTGATACGTTAAAAAGATTTGCGTCCCCGATAAATGACTCTCCCCATTGCTGTAAAATGGGCAACATGATTTCTACAGCCTCTATTTTTTCCATCTCTTCCCGAATTACGTTTTCAATCTTGTGCATCACCTTCTGGGCTAATGGCAGAAATGTATAAATACCACTTGCATTTGTGCGTATATAGCCCGCATTTAACAGCATTTGATGTGAGGTGGCATCTATGTCAGCAGGTGTTTGCCTCATTGTCGGTATGAACGTCCGTGACTGTTTCATTATATCCCACCTTTTCACCAATAACTTTATATGGTCCTTTCCAATTATTCGCTCTCTCACTAAGATATGCTAGACTCACTAAAAGCGACTAATGGAGTCTCGGTGACCCGAGACTCCATTACTTATCATATCAGTTAAAGAAGAATCTCTGGATATCGTTCCAAGTAACAACAAGCATAAGGACCATAAGCAACATGATACCTACAAAATGGACCATGCCTTCTTTCTGTTTATCGACTGGTTTGCCGCGTACCCCTTCAAACAGGAAGAATAGAAGCCGTCCCCCATCTAAAGCCGGCAATGGCAGCAAGTTCATGATGCCTAGATTAATGCTTAGGATGGCCGCAAAATTCATCAAACTGTATATCCCAAATTTCGCAACCGTTTCGGTTGTCTTATAAATTCCGACTGGACCAGATAAGGCATCAATGCTGAATTTACCCGTCACGAGATCTCCGAGCGCTTCAAATATCTTTTTGATCCAATAAATCGTCTGTTCTCCACCATATATAATCGATTTGCCAACACTTTTTTCATAAACGGGCTCCGTGGCGACACCCAACTGACCAAATTCCTGTCCTGATTCCTTGATGACTGACGGAGTAACATGCAAGGTTTCTTGTCGGCCATTGCGATCTACAGTAAGCTGCAACTCCTTGCCCGGGTTATCTTGGACAGTATCGGTAAATTCTGTCCATTTTTCAATTTTCTTTCCATTAATGGCCGTAACCAGGTCTCCTGCTTGCATACCTCCACTTTCGGCAGCAGAGTTGGGAACCACTTCGTTGATACGCGGTTCATTCGTTGGCACGCCAATCAGTAAAGCAATGGCAATAAAGAGAAAGAAGGAAAGAATAAAGTTAAACAATGGACCAGCAAAAATAGTCATCACTCGACTGCCGAGCGGCTTTGAATCGAATTGCCGATCATAGGGAGCAATCTGTGTTTCCTGTCCCTTTTCAAAAATGACAGCATTTCGGGCAATCGGGAATCGGACTAGTTCCTCCGAGTCATTGTACCCTTCAATAAAAAGCTCCTTCGCCAAATCCGCAGATTCCGTTTCAAGGAACAGGATGTTCGGATCGGAAATATTGCGATTTAAGTAGATTTTTTCAACTTCATCCTTCTCATTGAGGATTAGACCAACTCGGTATCCGGGTTGGAGCTCGACTGTATCAAAGTCATTGCCCGCCATTCTAACATAACCACCCAACGGCAATAGCCGGATGGTATATAATGTTTCCCCTTTTTTTGAATAAAAGATTTTAGGACCAAAACCGATTGCAAATTCCCGGACCATTATGCCCGATTTTTTCGCAAATAAAAAGTGCCCTAATTCATGAAAAAAGACGAGCGATCCAAAAATGACAATAAACGCAATAACGGTTTCCATGAAATTCCACCTTACTGGCCAGACTGGCCTTTTAATCTACGGGAATACTCCCCAATGAATGGATAGTACCCGCCTGCCTTCTTCAAGTTAATGAAGGTCAAGTCAATCGTTCCACTATATCATACACCATTTTACGAGAGGAGGCATCTGTCTGAAGTATTGTCTCTAAATCAGGATGGGAGATTTTATGGTGTTGATCCATGACTCTCTCCACCAACTCCTCGATTTGCAAAAATGAAATTCTTCCTTCCATGAATAACTGTACCGCCACTTCATTGGCCGCATTCATTGCTGCTGGCATAGTGCCGCCTTCTCTCCCTGCATCATATGCAAGCGCCAATGCTTTAAAACGCTCAAAATCCATCTTTTCAAAATGAAGAAGCCCTATTTCTTCCAAGCGCAGGCGTTTTGCATTCTTCATCGGAATTCTGTCTGGATAGGTCATCGCATATTGGATAGGAACTCTCATATCAGGAGAACCCAATTGCGCCATAATGCTGGTATCCTCAAATTCGATCATCGAATGGATGATGCTCTCCTTATGCAGCAGACAATCTATTTGATTGAACGGCATGGCAAACAAATGATGGGCCTCTATCACTTCTAGTCCCTTGTTCATCATGGTGGCTGAATCGATCGTCAACTTATTTCCCATTGACCAGTTCGGATGAGCCAGCGCCTGTTTGACTGTGACGCCCGCCAATTCATCCCGTGAACGATCACGGAAGCTGCCTCCTGAAGCAGTTAATATCAACCGGGTGATCCGCTTTGGGTTTTCGCCGTTCAATGACTGGAACAAGGCAGAGTGTTCACTGTCAACAGGCAAGATGGGAACATTGCGTTCCGCTGCTTCTTTCATGACAATTTCACCGGCTGCTACGAGCGTTTCCTTGTTAGCAATGGCAATCGCAATATGAGATTGAATTGCCTTCAATGTCGGTTCCAGTCCAACACTGCCGATGACTGCATTCACCAAAAGATCTGGTCCTGCCTCGCATGCCACTGCCATAAGCCCTTCCTTGCCATGCAAGACACGAATTTCCGGAAAATCGCGTTGCAATGAATCCGCATCTTCCTTTCGCAAAACGGAAATAATTTCGGGGCGGTGGCAATTTGCAATTTCCCTTGCCTTTGATATGTTTGTCCCAGCAGAAAATGAAACCAACTTAAACTTGTCCTCATTTGATTCGATGATATCTAACGTCTGAACGCCGATGGATCCCGTCGCTCCGAGTAAGCTAATTCGTTTCACCATATCACTATTGTCATCCTTTCAGTTAACCAACTAGATGTAAGAAATGCAGGAGCGGCAACACGAAGAGGAGACTGTCGAACCGGTCCAAAATCCCCCCGTGTCCCGGGAGGATTTTTCCTGAATCTTTAATCTTATAATGCCTTTTTAATGCAGATTCGACCAGGTCTCCCAATTGACCAACTATGGAAGCCACAATCGTAATTAATATGAGCACAATATATGATGACACAATGGGATGGATTGCCTGCAAAATACAAGCGAAAATAATGGCATAGACGATACCGCCAATAAACCCTTCCACCGTTTTATTTGGTGAAATTTCTGGCCATAATTTCCGTTTTCCAATTTTTCTCCCAGTAAAATAAGCACCCGAATCAGTTGAAAAAATGACGAGCAAGGCATAAATAATATACTCCAAACCATAATAGCGGGTTTCTACCAAATAATAAAAACCTATACCGACATATAAAGCCCCTAATACTGAAAAAGCCGCATGGTCAAAAGTAAAACGATTTTTAGCAATAACGGTATAAATTAATAGGAGTAAGACTAAGGCAAACGCCATTTCGATTTTCGACATACCAACTGACTGTTCAACTTGAACTGCCCATTCAGAAGGTATTAATAAGATGGCCATGGCGGCCCATGTGATGATCCCTTCAACCGATAACAAATGTAACTCTCTCATTTTCAATAATTCATAAAGCCCTACCGTTGCTATGACATATATCGCAATCGTAAACGGTAAACCTCCAATAACAACAAGAGGGATGAACAGGGCTAATGCGATGATGGCCGTCAATATTCTCTGTTTCACTCTACCCTATCTCCTTCCACACTTCCAAAACGGCGGCTTCTCATTTGAAATTCCTCGATGGATTGCAGCATGCACGATTCATCGAAGTCCGGCCAGAATACATCTGTGAAGGAGAATTCAGCATAAGCAAGTTGCCAAAGCATGAAATTGGATAAACGTACTTCTCCACTCGTCCTTATTAACAGATCCGGCTCTGGCAAATGCGCCGTCATGAGATGGGAATTGATTATCGTTTCATTGATGTCATCGATCCCCAATTCCTCTTTTTGAACCAAATTGGCAATTTCTTTTACCGCGTTGACGAGCTCCAAACGACTGCCGTAATTCATGGCAAAATTAAGTATGAGTCCTGTATTGTCTGAAGTTTTTTCAACAGCCGTTAAAATTGCTTGTTTTGTATGGTCCGGCAAGGCGTCAAAATTACCGATCATCTCTACTTTTACATTTTGCTCGATCAATTCCGGTAAATATGTACTTAAAAACTCGCCCGGCAGTTTCATCAGAAAATCTATCTCCATTTTTGGCCGTTTCCAATTTTCTGTAGAAAATGCATACAGGGTCAGTACTTTTATTCCAATTTCATTTGCAATTCGGGTAATTTTCCGAACCGTCTTCATGCCTTCGTGATGGCCAGCAATACGAGGTAAATTCCGTTGCTTTGCCCATCTCCCGTTGCCGTCCATGATGATTGCGACATGCGCAGGTATTTGCCTGCTTCTTATAGCTTGCAATCGATCTGTAAGCGAAGCATCTACCTCAACCGTTTTCTTTCGCAATAGTTTATCAAGCATCTCGTTTCCTCCACTCGGCAACTTTTTGAGCAAGTACACATTCTATCGTATCAAACTGGATAGGAAAATTCATTTATAAAAACTGATTGTTGTAACTGATATGCTCTAATTTGATTTTAACCGCTCACTCTCTTTTTGGCGGTAAGGTCCTCTTTCAGTATGTATTCCATAGTTTACCCCTATCCTCGTTGTTATTATATGCGTCAACCCATGAAAATAGGAGCAGGAGAATTTGCTGCAATGAACGGATTATATTTGGATGTTCTCTCTTTGTATAGATACTTCGATTCATGATTGCTTGCCTCGATTTCGATGTTGAGCCGGCAAACATGTGAAAGGGACGTCCTGAAAGTAGGACGTCCCGGAGTATAGAAAGTTCTTCTATCAGATTTCCATAATTTCATTTTCTTTATCTTTCGCAATGCTGTCGATTTTCTCGATGAACGAATCAGTCAACTTTTGGATTTCATCGCTTTCCCGACGAAGCTCGTCTTCTGTAATGTCACCCGTTTTTTCAAGTTTTTTCAACTCGTCGTTTCCATCACGGCGAATATTTCGGATTGCGACTTTGGAGTCTTCTCCTTCTTTTTTAACCAATTTAACGAGTTCTTTACGTCGCTCTTCTGTTAAAGCAGGTACCGCAAGACGAATGATGGACCCATCGTTCGATGGCGTAATTCCAATATCCGACTTCATGATTGCTTTTTCAATATCCCCTAAAATTGACTTGTCGTACGGTTGAATGACGAGCAATCGAGGTTCTGGTGTTGAGATCCCTGCCATCTGGTTCAATGGTGTTGGGGCTCCGTAATAATCAACTGTGATTCTGTCCAACAAGGATGCATTCGCACGGCCCGCACGAATAGATGCCAGCTCTCTTGTAAGAGCTGCGATCGCCTTTTCCATCCTGTCTTTCGTTTGGTCTAAAACTGCTTTTGGCATTACCCTTTCCTCCTGACGACCGTACCAATCGGTTCACCAAGTACGGCTTTTTTAATATTTCCATTATCCATAATCGAGAATACTACGAGAGGGATGTCATTGTCCATACATAGGGTCGATGCTGTTGAATCCATCACTTCTAATCCTTGGCTAATCACTTCCAAGTAAGAGAGTTCGGAATACTTGATAGCCGTCTCGTCTTTTAATGGATCCGCAGAATAGACGCCGTCCACGTTGTTTTTTGCCATCAAGATGACATCGGCCTCAATTTCGGCAGCACGCAATGCAGCAGTCGTGTCTGTCGAGAAATACGGGTTTCCCGTGCCAGCAGCGAATATAACGACACGTTGTTTCTCGAGATGCCGGATCGCCTTGCGCCGAATATACGGTTCAGCCACCTGTCTCATATCGATTGAAGAAGAAACACGTGTTTCAACTCCCAACTTTTCCAACGAGTCTTGAAGCGCCAACGAATTCATGACTGTCGCAAGCATACCCATATAATCAGCAGTCGTCCGATCCATTCCCATCTCGCTGCCCACTTTGCCACGCCAATAATTGCCGCCGCCTACTACAACTGCAACTTCAACGCCTAGATCAACGACCTCTTTCACTTGTGATGCAACAGATTTCACGATTTCAGGAGAAAGACCGTAGCCTTTTTCTCCTGCGAGTGCCTCTCCGCTAAGTTTCAAGACAATCCGTTTATATTTTGGGACGTTCATATGTACCCTCCATCTACTCAGTTTTCTCGAAAAATAGGGAACACATCGATGTGTTCCCTACTTCATATAGTATATTGCGTTTCAAATGATTTTTAGACAGCTTAATTGCCTTTTACTTGGCTCATGACTTCGTCCGCAAAGTTATCTTCGCGTTTTTCAATTCCTTCACCTACAGCATAGCGAATAAATTCTTTCAAAGTACCGCCAGTAGATTTTACGAAATCGCCAACTTTTTGGTCTGAGTTTTTGACAAACGCTTGGTCAAGAACACAGATTTCTTCGAAATACTTGCCAAGACGGCCTTCAACCATTTTTGCCACGATGTTTTCAGGCTTGCCTTCGTTCAAAGCTTGTTCTGTCAAAATCTTGCGCTCGTGCTCAACTTCCTCTTCAGAAACTTGATCGCGGGAAATATATTTAGGGTTCAATGCTGCGATATGCATAGCTACGTCTTTTGCAGCTTCAGCATCTGTTGTTCCTTCAAGAACAGTAAGAACTGCAATCCGTCCGCCCATGTGAAGGTATGGACCGAAGGCGTCGTTGTCTGTTTTCGTGCGTACTTCGAAGCGACGAAGTGTAATTTTTTCTCCGATTTTTGCGACTGCATTAGAAATGTGGTCAGCTACAGTTGCGCCATTCGACATTTTTGACTCAGTTGCTTCCTCGATAGATGCTGGTTTTGCAGCCAAAAGATGCTCTGCAAGCTCTTTTACAAGTGTTTGGAACGCTTCGTTTTTTGCAACGAAGTCAGTTTCCGCATTTACTTCAAGAATGACAGCGTCGTTTCCGTCTACCAGAATGTATGTTGTACCTTCGGCAGCGATACGGTCTGCTTTCTTAGCGGCGCTGGATAAACCTTTTTCGCGAAGGAAGTCTACTGCAGCATCCATATCTCCATTCACTTCAGTTAGTGCTTTTTTGCAGTCCATCATACCTGCACCCGTTTTTTCACGCAATTCTTTTACCATTTGAGCTGTAATTGCCATTTTCCATTCCTCCTGATAGTGAGATCATCTTGCAGTTGCTCTTTAAAAAAGACGATAAGTGGGTTGGCCGCTTATCGTCTCTTCATTTGAACTATTACTCTGCAGCTACTGTTTCTGCTTCTTCTTCTGTTGATACTTCTTCGTCTGCACCTTGTCTTGACTCAATCAATGCATCAGCCATTTTGCTTGTAAGAAGACGAACTGCACGGATTGCGTCGTCGTTCGCAGGAATGACATAATCGATTTCGTCCGGATCACAGTTCGTATCGACGATACCAACTAACGGAATGTTCAATTTGATTGCTTCAGCAACCGCAATGCGTTCTTTGCGTGGATCCACGATAAAGATAACATCCGGCAACGATTTCATATCACGGATACCGCCAAGGAATTTCACAAGGCGTTCGTGTTCTTTTCTAAGTTGAGATACTTCTTTTTTAGGAAGTACAGCAAAAGTACCGTCTTCTTCCATAGCTTCGATCTTCTTCATGCGTGCTACACGCTTTTGGATCGTACCGAAGTTTGTAAGTGTACCACCAAGCCAACGTTGGTTGATGTAGTACATGCCAGCGCGTTCCGCTTCTTCTTTGATCGCTTCTTGCGCTTGTTTTTTCGTACCGACGAAAAGGACTTTCCCGCCGTCAGCACCAACTTGACGCATAAAGTCATATGCTTCTTCAAGTTTCTTTACTGTTTTTTGTAAATCGATGATGTAGATACCATTACGCTCTTGGAAAATGTATTTCTTCATTTTTGGGTTCCAACGGCGAGTTTGGTGTCCGAAGTGTACACCTGCTTCAAGCAGTTGCTTCATTGAAATTACAGACATTTGTTTTTCCTCCTATTTGGTTAGTTTCCTCCGTATGCTTCATCCGGTGAAGCTACCTTTCGGCACCCTCTTCACCATCCACATACGTGTGTAGTAACACCATTTGATAATATACCATATACGTTTGTTGAATGCAACTCGGTTCATTTGAATTTTAAAATCAATTCAATTTCTGTCTTGCCCTTTCCAAGCTGCCGTGCAATTTCTTCGACTGACAAACCTTCTTTATGAAGCTGGACGGCTTTGGCCCTGTCGTCTACTTCTTCCAAAAAATCGACAGCAGGCGGTTTCGTCGCACTCTTGTACGACTGAAGTGCGACCTGGACAGGAATGACCGGTCTTTGATTGGGAGAGATTTCCGTTTGAGACGACACGGGCTGTGCTTTCTCTTTCATTCCTTCTTTACTGCTTGGCTGCTCCTCCTCGTCTACCCGCTTTTCCAACATACGAATCAACCGGTCATTCTCATCCTTCAATTCAGATAAGTAGACTGCAATGGCATCATCCATTTCAGTCATCAGCTTTTGCTGTTTTGATTCCAGCCTATCAAATTTGGCCATTCGCATATAAAAAAGAGCGATAAAGTAAAACATTATAAGTTGCAGGATGAATAAGATGATTAAAAAGATGACCATGGTTCATTACCCCGTAAAATCGACGAAAGCACCTTTGTATGGATGCGCCATCTCACTTTCATTGTTGTCGTTTTTCTTCCGTGACTGTTCCCTTGCCGTCTGTTCAGATTCTCCTTTGCCTGATTCAGAATCCATCTTTGCAGAACGATCTGATTTGACTACTGTTTCCCGGTTCCTTGCTTGTTCCCTTTCCGTCAATAAGTTGGCATGTTCTTGCCCTGCTTGGATAAACTGCTGTTTTTGTTCTGCCATTTTGCCGGCATCGAACGTTTTCGGAATTGCAATTTGAAGTTCAATCCCCTTAAGGCTCATAGGATCCCTCCGTCGATGATTTCGGGCGACAGCAATTTGCGCAGCTTGAACAATGCCTTGGAATGGATTTGCGAAATGCGGGAAGTGGAGAGATTAAGGATCTCGCCAATTTCCGTCAAGGTCATTTCATCTGTATAAAATAAACTTAAGACGAGTTGTTCATTTTTATTCAGTTGCTTGATCTTCATTGCCAAATCTCCAACCAATTCACTCATGACAGCGCTCTGCTCTGGAGTTCTTTGCGTGTCGTCCTTGATGACAAATGACTTTTGACTCTCCTCCTCCTCATCATTCATCCTTTCATCGATGGATAAAACATTGGAGAAGTAATTTTCGTGCACCGTCTGATACACATCGTCAACTGTCATTCCTAGATGCTGCGCCACTTCTTCCGGCGTCGCGTGCCGCAGTAATCGCTGTTCAAGTTTTATAATTTCCTCTTCCATCTTCTTCGATTTCTCTCTCGCGGAACGCGGCAGCCAGTCTTCTTTTCGAAGGCCATCTATAATGGTACCTCGTATACGAAAAGAAGCATACGTATCAAATTTAAGATCACGGCCCGGGTCGAATTTTGTCAACGCATCGAACAGGCCTTGAAATCCCAAACTCTTTATGTCGTCTCGCGAAACATTCCGCGGAAGCCCTGAGCTGATTCGCTGCACATGGTAATTAACGAGAGGAGTATACTTGCGAACGAGCATATCGCCCGCTTCGGCATCCCGATCCGTTAACCATTGTCTCCAACATTCTTCTTCTGTCATACTTTGGTTGGACATCGAACCCCTCGCTTTCCAGAATGAATCTATTAATATCGGAATAAATAATATGTATTAAGTATATCAAACTATAGCGAAAAAAGGCGACTGAATCGTTCAGCCGCCAAATAAATATACATGTACCGATCAAATCTCATGAGTGCCTGCGTTCACTGTCCGGATATTAAGGATACTTGTGGCTGGGTCAAATTCGATTGTCCGGCCGCTGGATCCTCCTGTATCTTCCGCAACAATCGGGATGGAAAGCCGCCCGAGTTCCTTTTTCACAGCTTCTACATTGCGAGGACCGATTCGGATCGTGTCACTGGAGCCGAATTGGAACATCTGAGCGCCTCCAGCGATTTTTGCCTTAAGCGATAAAGGACGCACCCCTTCCGCTTTCAGAGCTTCCATGAGCGCATAGATTCCAGTATCCGCGAACTTTGCCATATTGAGCTTGTCAGACTTGCCTAAGCTGGAATCAGGCAGCATCACATGCAACAGCCCGGCAATTTTCTTTTTCTCATCGTATAACACAACACCAACACACGAACCGAGTCCTGAAGTCCTTATCGTATTGGGTTCGCGAACAATATTCAGATCAGCTATGCCGACTCGGACAACACTTGTAAGAGCCGTCATCTCACAATACACCTAAAGACCGGAAAATGGTCAAGTAAGATGGTGGATCAGGCAAAAGAAAGAAATGCCCGTCTACACTAGATGATCCATCTTCGTCTTCTTCGTGCAGTCTCGTATTTATGACTATCACTTCATCGCTATATTGAGAGACTTCTATAAGACCGAAGCTGACGATGGCGCCAACCATATCGACACTTAACGATGGGACGGTCGGATAGATATTAAGACCAGTAAAATCAGACAGCGCTGACAAATAAGAACCTGACAGAATATTGCCCAATTCCTGCATTGCCGACACACCCATTTCCGGAAGAGGATTTTGACTGAAATCAAAAGAGCTATCGCCAATCAGCCTTCGGATGAAATGATTCGCATTGTCAATTGGAAGTACAAAGAACATGCTGCCCGATAAATCTCCTTCTATCCGTAAATAAATACCCGCCACTATCTTTTCCGATCCGCCGGCCATTTCAAACATTTCATCAAATGAAACGAGCCGCACATTCGGCACATGCATATCAATTTTTCTGCCTAACAATTGGGATAATGAGGTCGCCGCATGCGCTGCCCCGATATTCCCGATTTCCTTCAATACATCCAGGTGCATATCAGTAATCGGATTATCAGTACTCATCAGAGGACACCCGTTTCAACGGTTGAAGCACTTTATCGAGATTCAGCATGACCAGTAGGCGCTTATCCAATTTGACGACTCCGGAAATGAATTCAGACTCCACAGAACCGACGACTTCGGGCTGCGGTTCAATCGAGCGAAGAGGTATATCAATGACATCGTTCGCCGCATCCACGATCAGACCAACCTCGAAATCTTGCAATGAGACGATAATAATCCGATTGTTGTCATCCATCTCTTTAGTTTCCAATCCGAAGCGTTCCCGCAAGTCTACTATTGGAGTAACGACTCCTCGCAAATTGATAACTCCTTTTACATAAGAGGGTGTTTTCGGGACACGTGTGATGGACATCAATTTTTCAATTCCTTCAACAACGTCGACTTCCATCGCATATTCCTTGTCCAGCAACTGGAACACAATAAACTTAACAGTATCTTGTCCGACTAACTCTGTCATTTCAGTCTCCCCTTTCTATTTTATTAATGCATTGCAGTCTACGATTAGTGCAACTTGGCCATTTCCAAGAATGGTCGCCCCGGAAATCGCAAAGACACTCTGCAAGTAGTTGCCAAGGGATTTCAAAACAATTTCTTGTTGGCCAATAAAGGAGTCTACGACAAGTCCAGCCAGTTTTTCTCCTTTTCTCACGATGACGACAGATTGGAAGCCATCAGAACGACCGTCCTCATCTTCCATTTCAAAAATATCTTTTAAGTTCACTAAAGGTACAATATTTCCTCTGAAATCAATAACCTTTTGGTTGTGAGCATTCATAATATCCGAAGTTTGGATAATTGCCGTCTCGATAATAGAGGATAATGGTATTGCATATATATCTTTATCCAATTCCACTAACATGACTGAGATGATAGAGAGTGTCAATGGAAGCTGCACTTGGAATAGGGAACCTTGTCCCTCTTTGGAATCAATTGAGATATACCCGCCCAACGATTCAATCGTACTTTTCACAACATCAAGCCCTACTCCTCGGCCTGATACATCGGTAATCTTTTCGGCAGTTGAAAATCCGGATGCCAAAATCAGTTCGGCCACTTGTTTATCAGTCAACGTTGCAGCGGATTCTTCTGTGATGATACCTCTCTCCAGCGCTTTGCCCAAGACGCGTTCACGGTTAACGCCTGCTCCGTCATCTTCCAGTTCGATAAAAACATGGTTCCCTGAATGGTAGGCACGCAAGGTGACTGTTCCTTCCTCAGGCTTGCCTTTAGCAATCCGCTCAGCAGGACTTTCGATACCATGGTCTAATGCATTACGAATCAGATGGACAAGCGGATCACCAATCTCATCGATTACTGTCCGGTCCAATTCTGTTTCTGCACCTATGATCTCCAATTGAATCTTCTTGTCCAAATCCCTGGCCAATTGCCGCACCATTTTGGGAAAACGATTAAATACTGTTTCCACAGGAATCATTCGCATGTTTAAGATAATGTTCTGCAGATCTCCAGAGACTCGCGTCATTCTCTCCACAGTTTCATTCAGGTCGGGATTATGTAGTTCGCTTGCGATCGACTGCAGGCGTCCTCGGTCTATGACCAATTCTTCAAACAAATTCATCAAAACATCCAACCGATCGATGTTCACACGGATCGTTTTGTTCGAGTGGCTGGCAGCAGGACTTCTCTTGCTTTGCTGCTGTTTAGCCGCTTCTTCTTTCGCTGGTTTTTGAATCGTCTCCTGATCGGGCACGACAACCTTCGTTGCTTCTTGTTCCTTCGCCCGCTTTACTTCTTTCAAAGCATCAACAGAAATTGGCATGACTTGAACATGCTCTACCTCTGATACTTTCATAACCTTGGCTGAAATTACACTTACATCTTCTTTCGTCAATAATACAACGGTAAATTTTTCGTCAAAATCTTCGTTTTCCAATTGCTCGACGTTCGGAATGGATTTAATCACTTCACCGGATTTCTCCAATATTTCAAAAACCATAAATACACGCGCTGCTTTTAAAAGACAATCCTCGCGTAATTCTACGGTTACTTCATAAGCTTGGAAGCCTTGTTCCGAAGATTGCCCGATTACCGTTAATTCAAATTCATCATATTCCATAGAAGGAGCAGGCGCATTATTCTTTTCAAGTTCTTCTACAGCGGCTGCTGTCTCGGCAACGGATGCTGCAGTTGAAACGGGTTCACCTGCTTCGATTCGATTCAGCGTCGATACGAGCTCTGAAACATCTTTCTTGCCAGTTCCTCCAGCCTCGATGTCTAGCACCATTTCCTCTAAATAATCAACTGCTTTGAACACAACATCCAAAATTTCAGTCGAAACCTCGATTTTTGAATTTCGAATGGCATCCAAAACATTTTCCATTTTATGTGTCAGATCCGCAATATCTTCGTATCCCATTGTTGCAGACATACCTTTCAATGTATGAGCGGATCGGAACACTTCATTGACAATCGCCAAATCTTGCGGATTGTTTTCGAGTTCCAGCAAATGTTCGTTGCATGACTGAAGATGCTCCTTACTTTCATCCAGAAACATTTCCAAGTATTGATTTGTTTCCATCACTACATGCCCCCTTATTGTTTTAGGCTTTCAACGATTTTCGATGCAATGTCTTGTAAATTAACGACCTGATCGGCAAGTCCAGAATCAATGATCGCTTTTGGCATCCCGTAAATGACGGACGTTTTTTCCGACTCGGCTATGCAAATGGCATTTCCGCTCTCTTTCAATACTTTCATGCCTTCTTTTCCATCATGGCCCATACCTGTCATGACAACAGCGACAAAATGGGCATCCCGAATTGAAGCTGCTGATTCGAACAAAACATCCACGGATGGACGATGGCCCATACGCGGCAGCTCCGCGTCATCCAAACGAACACAAAAAGCGGTTCCAACTTTTATGATTTTCAAATGTTTACCACCAGGTGCAATATAAGCCGTTCCCGCGACAAGCAGCTCTCCGTCTGATGCTTCCTTGACATGAATGGCACTTAGTCCATTTAGCCGATCAGCTAAAGACTTAGTGAAACCAGGCGGCATATGTTGAACTACCAAAATAGGCGCACCGATGTCAGAGGGGAGTTTCGTCAAAACTTCTTGTAGGGCTCTAGGCCCCCCGGTCGATGTACCTATTATAACAAAAGTATTAGTTGATTTGGTAAACTTTTTCTTTGCAAAAGACGATTTTTCTAGCCCTTCCTGGGGAAAAAGCTCTTCTGGCAACGGCATGACAACTGTTTCAGCTGGAACCTTCCTGCTGGCGCCTGCTCTTGTCAAAGTTGTGATTTTCACTTTCGAAGCAGCCACTACCTTTTCGACAATTTGCCTTTCGACGTCTTTCAGATTCAAAGAAATGGGCCCGCCCGGCTTAGCAACAAAATCAACAGCGCCATATTCCATAGCAGTGATCGTATTAGCCGCACCTATTTCTGTCGTGCTTGAAAGCATGACGATAGGCACAGGATTCGTTTCCATGATTTGTTTTAAAGCTTCCAACCCATTGAGCACTGGCATTTCTATGTCCATTGAAACTACGTCCGGCTTCAATGCCTGAACTTTCTCCAACGCTTCTTTGCCGTTTCGGGCAGTCCCGATCACTTCAAGTTCGGGATGAGAAGAAAGCATTTCAGATATCAATTTCCTCATAAAAGCGGAATCATCGACAATAAGAACTTTTTTTCGAACGCCTTGCATTCTATCCACGCCCTCTCGAAAAAAGACTTTTTAATTTGCCAAGAAAGCTTGGTTCCCTCGTATTTTCAGATTCCCTCGGTATCCCGGCAAAAGCGGTTGCGATGGTTCTCATCTTCTTGGAGACTGGAGCTTCCGGTTGAAATAGTAAAAACGGCCTCTGGGCAACGACAGACGTATGGACAACCGGATCTTCCGGCAAGAATCCTAAGATAGTCGTTTCCTTATTTAAAAATTTGGTCATTGCAAATTGGAGCCTTTTTGCCGCCTCCAATCCCTCTTCCTGTTTTGCAACTCGATTGCTGACTAAATGGAATCGCTTTTCAGGATCTCGCAGATAAATGAATTTCATCATGGAATAGGCATCGGTGATTGAAGTGGGTTCTGTTGTTGAAATGACAATGACTTCATCGACTGCAAGAATCAAATCAATCGAGCTTTGAGTTGCTCCAGCTCCCATATCAAACAAGATAAAATCATATTCTTTCTGTAATTGTCCAAAAGCTTCCAGTAATCGCTGAAACATCTCTTCTGACCAATCAAGTACGCTATCAAGACCGGAACCGCCTGATATGAAAGCCAGGCCTTCTGAGTCTATTGTAATTACTTCTTCTAGCGACCTCTGCCCGCTTACATAATCTTTTAAACTAAAAGCTGGAGAGGCACCGAGTAAAATATGGATATTACCCATTCCGATATCCATATCGACAATTATTACCTTCTTACCGCAATTTTGCAGAGCATAAGCAAAGTTTGTTGAAAAATTGGATTTACCGACACCGCCTTTGCCGCTGACAACAGCGATCGAACGGGCCACCCCTCCGTGGGCCTTCAACATTTTAAGTCGTAACGCTTCAGCTTGATCACGCATGAGGAACACCTTCCATTAGAAGGGATATGAGAGAATCCAATGTGGCTTCCACAAGATCCTCTGGCACTTCCTGACCGTCCGTATAATACGCGACGCCCATCTGATACTCCTTCATTAAGTTAAATATCGGGCCGATGGAACCTGTCTCATCGACTTTCGTAAAGATGAAGCGTTGAATCGGCAATGTGTTGAACTGATTAATAATCGCTTTCATATCTTCCTCTTTGGAGGTAACAGAAAGGACCAGATACAATTCCATTTCCAAGGAAAAGTCAACGAGCGATTGTAAATCTCGAACAAACTTCTCTTCTTTATAATTTCTGCCTGCTGTATCGATAAACAATAAATCGCGGTCTTCGAGCTTTTCAATTGCAGATTGGAAATCGTTCGCGTTATAGGCCACTTCAACCGGCGCTTGTAAGAGATTCGCATACGTGCGCAATTGTTCAATCGCCGCAATCCGATACGTGTCTGTCGTAATGAATCCTATTTTCTTTTTTCGTTCCAATAAAGCACGAGCCGCAATTTTGGCAATGGTCGTCGTCTTACCGACTCCGGTCGGCCCGAGCACATTCACATACTTTTTAGTGAACGTCGTCCCACCAAATGATAATTTTCCAAACTCCTCCCGAAGAATCGCTTCTGTCATTTCTATCTGTTCAATGATAGAGAAATCTCTTTTCTCCGTTTTCATCCTTGCGAAAATTTCATTTCCTATTTGAGCGATCAATGAGCGGTCCAGCTCTTGGCTCTCCAAATGGGCAAGCAGAGGTTTTAAGTCATCCGGATAGTGGTCTAAGCGGCTCGATTGCTGCATCTGTTTAAGCAATCGTTTCATTTCTTTCATTTCTTTGTTCAGGTCCATATCGGGCAAGGAGGCAGTCTTCTCGGAAACATGTTCCGTCACATGATGAACTGCTGAAGGAACATGTTTCACAGTTGGCTCATCAAACCCGGCCACGACTTCAACCATTTTTTTCTGAAACAGACCTAAGAAGCCTTTGGTTTTGACGACAGTCGAACTAAGAATGACAGCGTCATCACCGAAGTCCGTTCTGACTTTCTTCATCGCTTCGACCATCGTATTGGCAGTATACTTTTTCATTTTCATTAAATATCCACCACCCCAACACTTTGTACTTCTATCGAAGCTTCCAACTCATTGTATGACAAGACAGGTATTTGTGGAAAATACCTTTCCGTTATTTGCCTTAAATACATTCGAATCGCTGGTGAACACAATATGATTGGCGATTGATCCAACAAGGCAACTCTCTCCACTTCCCGTGCAATCGACTCCAAAATGTTTTGGGAAATGGATGGATCAATCGAAAGGTAGTTTCCTTGTTCTGTTTGCTGAATGTTGTCTGCTATCTGTTTCTCCACTTTTCCTGAAACAGTCAGCACTTTTAATGATTGACCGGCTGTTGAATATTGATTAGTGATTTGCCTCGCCAATGATTGCCGGACATATTCAGTCAATAACTCCACATCCGAAGTGTATTTTGAATAGTCAGCCAACGTCTCGAATATGATTGGTAAATTACGAATTGACACATGTTCGTTTAAGAGCTTGGCTAAAACTTTTTGAATTTCACCAATAGATAACGGTGTAGGTGTCAGCTCATCAACAAGGATTGGATAGGTTTCACGCACATGGTCCACAAGTTGTTTCGTTTCTTGCCGTCCAATCAGATCTGCTGCATTGGCCCGTATTACTTCTGTCAAATGAGTGGACACGACACTTGGCGGATCAACTACAGTGTATCCCATTATCTCGGCGTCTTCTTTAACCGACTCGGTAATCCATTTCGCAGGTAGGCCAAATGATGGCTCAATCGTTTCAATTCCCTCAATTGAATCATCACCACCGGGGCTCATTGCCAAGTAATGGTCTAACAGCAACTCTCCTCTTGCCATTTCATTTCCTTTGACCTTGATGCGATATTCATTGGGCTGCAATTGAATATTATCCCGAATCCTTACGACCGGTATGACAAGACCGAGTTCCAATGCCAGTTGTCTGCGAATCATGACAACCCTGTCTAAAAGATCTCCACCTTGCTGGGCGTCCACGAGTGGAATGAGTCCGTAGCCGAATTCGAATTCGATCGGATCTACATTTAACAAGTTCACGACATTTTCCGGACTCTTCATGCCTTCCGTCTCTACTTCTTCCTCCATCTCGAACAGTTCCTCTGGATTCTCCTCCGGCTTACGGGACATGAAATAAGCGCCTGCAGCTAACGCAGCTGCAATCGGTAGTGTGACAATGTCATTAATCGGAGTAGCCAATCCGAGTAATGCAATTGTAACAGCAGCGACATAGAGCAACTTCGGTTGTCCTAAGAGCTGCTTGGTAATGTCCATACCGAGATTGCCTTCTGATGCCGCACGGGTAACAACGATACCGGTGGCAGTTGAAATGAGAAGAGCCGGAATCTGAGATACAATCCCGTCACCTACCGTCAGCTTAGAGAACTGAGTGGCCGCTTCAGCAAATGGCAAGCCCATCTGGGCGACTCCAATGATCATCCCGACAAGCAAGTTGATCATAACAATGATGATCCCTGCGATCGCATCTCCTTTTACAAATTTGGTCGCACCATCCATCGCTCCATAGAAATCCGCCTCGTTGCTGACCTTTTCTCTTCGCATGCGTGCTTCCGTTTCGGAAATCATACCTGCGTTCAAATCAGCGTCGATACTCATCTGTTTCCCAGGCATCGCATCGAGTGTGAAACGCGCCGCCACTTCTGAAACCCGTTCAGACCCTTTGGTTATTACGATAAACTGGATTATGATCAAAATGACGAAAACGACGAGCCCGACCACAATATTGCCGCCTGTTACAAACGATCCGAACGTATCCACAACGCCGCCTGCATCCCCTTCGGATAATATGGCTCGGGTTGTTGACACATTCAGTCCCAGTCGAAACAAAGTCAGCAATAATAAGAGAGAGGGAAAGATCGAAAATTGCAAAGCCTCTTGCATATTCATCGCTGTGAGAAGAACAAGCAAAGCCAAGGTAATATTAATAATGATCAAAAAGCTAAGCAACCAGGGCGGCAACGGGATGACGAGCATCGCAACAATCATAATGACTGCTGCTAACACACCGATATCTTTAAACTGCATGTCATCCCCACTTTCTCAATAAAGTCATATTTTGCGTTGTATCCGATATACATAGGCCAAAATTTCAGCCACCGTTTTAAAGAATTGCTCGGGAATACGGTCGCCTATTTCAGTTTCATCGTAAAGAGCCCGTGCCAATGGTCTGTTTTCAACCATGACAATATCATGTTCTTTGGCAATCAGCTTGATTTTCTGAGCTACGAAATCAACGCCTTTTGCCACGATAATTGGCGCATCCATATCCTTATCCTCGTACTTCAAGGCAATTGCGTAATGGGTTGGATTCGTGATGACAACGTCCGCTTTGGGCACTTCTTGCATCATCCGCCTCATCGCCATTTCGCGTTGCCGCTGCTTAATACGAGACTTGATGATCGGATCGCCTTCCGAATTTTTATATTCATCCTTGATGTCCTGTTTTGACATCCGAAGGTTTTTTTCATAATCATACTTCTGATAGAAATAGTCCAAAACTGATATGAATAAAAGGACAAAAGAAGCCACAATGCCCATGAGAGCAACAAGTTGTCCGACCGTCACGAGCGTATCATGAGGCGTTTTGAACGCGAGCCCAAGGACTTTGTCGATATTCATCATGACGATCAATGTGGTAACGGAGCCGATAAAAGTGATTTTCAAAAGTGACTTCAGCAATTCCACTATGGCACGGATTGAAAAGATCCTCTTCAGCCCTTTGATCGGGTCAATTTTTTTCAAGTCAAACTTCAGCGGTTCCCCTGTGAAGAGCAAACCAAATTGAATCAGGTTTCCAGCAACTCCCGCGACAACTGCAATCAGCATGACCGGCAAGAGAATGTAAGCCATCTGCTTCACCATTTCTATGTAAATGAGCATCGCACCATCTTGATCTAATTGGTCGATCGACAGATATTCATTAAAGGTGTGCTCAAAGAATACAAAAAAATGCTCTCTCATAAAACCGGCTGCAAAAAACAAAAAGAGAAAAACTAAAAGCAAAACAATGGCACTTGTCACATCTTGACTCTTTAAAACTTGTCCTTTTTTTCGAGAGTCTTGACGCTTCTTCGGAGTGGCTTTTTCTGTTTTCTCACCGGCAAAGAATTGTAAATCGAGCCGCAGCAACAACTCAGCCACCTCCTAAAATGATCATCAACCCGCGCATAGAGGACATCATGACTTCAAACAACTTCTGCATCACAGCAATCATGACACCGGCCATTGTTGCAAGGACTAGAAAACTGACCCCAATCTTGATTGGAAAACCAACTACGAAAATATTCAATTGGGGAACGGTCCTTGCGGTAATTCCTAGCGCCAAATCCACTAAAAACAAGGTAGCGACAATCGGAATGGACATTTGAAACGCAATGGCAAACGTCATAACAAACGTTCTCACGACAAACTCGATTAATCTCTCTTCTGCAAAAGCCGGCCATAAGTGATCCACCGATATAAATTGATAACTATAAAAGATTCCATCCAGCAGCATATGGTGGCCATTTAACGTCAGCAGCAACAGCATCGCCAGAACATTAAAAAACTGGCCGAGCAATGGTGATTGGGCGCCGGTTTGCGGATCAATGACATTCGCAATCGCAAAACCCATTTGAAAGTCGATAAACCCTCCCGCAATCTGAATAGCGGAGACGACAATATACGCGATCATCCCGATAAAGAGACCGACCATTGCTTCTTTCATAATGAGGAGAAAATAGGTCCCATCTATTTCAAACGGCGGAACATCCATCGTAAAAACGATCATCCACGCAAGCAATGCGGCAAAAATGATGCGATGTGTCGTTGGAATCGCACGATAGGAAAACAACGGAACAGTTAGTATGAATGCTGAAACTCTCGTCAAAATTAACAGGTACAACGGGAAAGATGGCAAAAACTGTTCCATTCCATCACCCGATAAACCGAGTCAGATTATCAAAAATATCGGAAGCGAATGATGTGACACGCGATAACATCCATGGTCCGAAAAAGATGAGGGCGACAAGTACGGCAATAATCTTTGGCACAAACGCCAAGGTTTGTTCCTGTATTTGTGTCGTCGCTTGAAAAATACTGACGAGCAAACCTGTCACCAGCGCGACAATCAATAACGGACCGGAAGTCAAAAGTATGACCCAAACCGAACGTTCCGCGATGGATATGACCATTTCTCCCGACATATGGATCCTCCTGACTACTCATGTATTCTCTGTTCTTATAGCTAAAAACTTTGCAACAATGATTTTATGATCAAATACCATCCATCCACTAAGACGAAAAGCAATATTTTAAACGGCAGTGAAATCATGACAGGCGGCAACATCATCATCCCCATAGACATGAGAACACTCGCAACAATCATATCGATGACAAGGAAAGGAATAAATATCATGAAACCCATTTGAAAGGCCGTTTTCAATTCACTTAATGCGAACGCAGGAACGAGCATGGTGAGTGGGATATCTTCCATCTTTTCCGGTCGCTCCGCCTCATTATAACGGAGGAAAAGCTCCAGATCCTTCTGTCTCGTATGCTTGCTCATGAATTCTTTAAATGGAAGGCTTGCTTTGTCATATGCTTCATCCAATGTGATTTCTTCGTTGAACAAAGGAGTCAGCGCTGTCTCATTCACTTGTTGAAAAGTAGGAGCCATGATGAAAAATGTCAAGAACATCGCCAAGCCCACAAGCACCTGATTCGGGGGCATCTGTTGGGTGGCAAGTGCGGTTCTGACAAACGACAAGACGATGATGATCCTTGCAAAGGAAGTCATCAAAATTAAAATGGCCGGCGCTACAGAAAGGACAGTTAGCAAGAGAAGCATTTTGATGGATGTCGAAACATTTTCCGGATTACTATCCGAAAAGAATTGCATAAAATCATTCATCTTTTCTGTTCTCCTTTTCCTCCAACCGCTTCATGTGATGTTTTCTATCCGCCTTCATTTGCTCGATCCGCTCACTAAAAAGCTGCCCGAATTGTTTTTCATCCTGACCGTCTTTGGACGCTTGCTGAACTTCCTTCTTTGTTACCTTGGAGAACAGACGGTCCAATAAACCATCCGCCAATGTTTCATCGCTGTCTTCAAAGTAGTTTTGCAGACGTCTGATTTCCTCAGGATCTGTTATCTCCTTGAGCAATTCGACATTTTCCCCCACACCTACAATATAGTAGGCATCTCCAATATTCACGAGTTGAATAGATTTCTGTTGGCCTAACGCCAAGCCGCCTAAGTTTTTCATTAATTTGTTCGACTGATACGATTTGTTTTTGCGGTTAATGAATTTCAGCAAGACGAATAACAGGCCGATCACGAAAACAAAGGCGAATAATGTCTTGCCATAATCAAGCCAAGACAAACCGACAGCTGCCCCGTCGCCGGGACGGTCAGCAGCTGGCATTTCATTTTCGGTATCAGGTTTTTCGTCTTGCCCAGTATTTTTTCCATAGTAGTCCGAAACAAATTTGCTTGTATCGGCATCCGCTTTGACAAAAGATTCGTCAGAAATGAGTACTATGGCAACAAGCAAGAGCGCTGATAACAAACGAAAAATGACTGTTTTCTTCATTCGCTTATCCTAGTGCTTTTTGAATTGCTTCGACCACTCGATCTGCTTGGAACGGTTTGACGATAAAATCTTTGGCACCCGCTTGGATTGCATCGATGACCATCGCTTGTTGTCCCATTGCCGAACACATAATGATGGTAGCAGACGGATCTTTCGCTTTGATTGCCTTAAGCGCAGCGATTCCATCCATTTCCGGCATTGTAATATCCATCGTGACAAGATCGGGTTTTAGATCGAAATATTTTTCGACTGCTTGCGAGCCATCCGCCGCTTCACCGACAACTTCAAAATTATTTTTTGTTAAAATATCTTTAATCATCATACGCATGAAAGCAGCGTCGTCTACTATTAAAATACGTTTACTCATTTTATGGGAGCCTCCTAGTATCTATCGTAAATTATTTAATCGCTCTGTTTGACTTAAAATATCAGTAATGCGCACACCGAAGTTCTCGTCGATGACGACGACTTCTCCTTTGGCGACATGCCGATTGTTGACAAGAATATCCACGGGTTCCCCAGCCAGTTTATCCAGCTCGATGATGGACCCGCTCGATAACTCTAGAATTTCTTTCACGGAACGTTTTGTCCGGCCCAGTTCAACTGTTACATTGAGTGGAATATCCAGCAACATATTCAAATTATTTGTTTCCGCATGACTTAAAGAAGGTGACTCAAAATTAGCAAATTGCGCTTGTTGCACATGAACTTGCGGCTGTGGGCTTTGATGCCTTGGAGGCAATTGAGTCGCAGGTTGCCCATAGCTCGGCACACTTGGCTGATCTTGCTGATACTCATATGAATGTCTGCTTGTTTCATGAGTCGGCTGCTGTTCAACCCGAGGCTGCTCCGTTTGAACTGGTCTTGCCGGGGCCTCTACCGCTGCCGCCGCTTCTGCATTGGTTCCTTCGTCAAGCAATGAACCTACCAATTTCTTTCCGAAGTCTAATGGGAACAATTGCATAATATTTGAGTCGATTAATGTACCTACTTTTAATTCGAACGAAACTCTAATAAGAGGATTTTCATCCGGTATATGCTCCATTCCCTCGTCTGCCTGGACATCCATCAAATCGATTGTCGGTGGAGAAATATCAACCTTTTTACTAAAAACGGTTGACATGGATGTCGCCGCTGATCCCATCATTTGATTCATCGCTTCTTGGACAGCACTCAAATGAATTTCATTTAATTCTTCTTGGGGGCTCAGTCCATCTCCCCCCAGCATCAAATCAGCAATGATAGCTGCATCACTCTGCTTGATAACCAAGAGATTAATGCCATTTAAGCCCTCCGTGTACTCTACTTGGATTGCCACATACGGATGAATGAATTCTGATTCCAAAATGGAACGATCAATCACTGAAATAGAAGGCGTTGTAATCTCCACTTTTTGTCCTAATAACGAAGACAGCGCCGTAGCAGAACTGCCGAACGAAATATTTCCAATTTCACCTAACGCATCTTGTTCAATTGCACTCAAATGATCTTCCGTTCGAATGCTGTCAGGGGAATCATTTGTCTCCTCAGCAGCCGGTAATGGTTCTCCCCGTAACAGCGCTTCAATTTCTTCCTGGGAAAGAATATTATCACTCATCATCTTCATCCCCTCCATTCCATGTATCTATTATTTGAACAGCCATGCGATTTCGCAAATGACCCGGTTGCCCGACAAATTTCGGCAGATCGCCGACCTTAATCATGAGTGGATCATCGATTTTGCTGTTTAATGAAATGACATCCCCTTGTTGTAAATAGAGGAAATCCTCCACGGAGATTGTCCCTTGTCCCAGCTCGGTAACGATCGGTAATGTCGCTTGTTTTAACCGTTTCTCAAGTCGCTGGCTCTGTTCAGGTGAAGGTTCTTTTTTATTTGACTGCATCCAATACCGGACCGACAAATTAGGAACAATCGGTTCCAACACGACATGCGGAATACAAATGTTAATCATGCCGCTTGATTCGCCGATTTGGATATTAAACGAGATAACCACCACTGTCTCATTTGGCGAAATCATTTGAAGGAACTGAGGATTCACTTCCATCTCCGTCAAATACGGATCGATTTCGATGATGCCTGTCCATGCTTCCCGTAAGTTGTCAAATGATCGCTCAAAGAGATTTGTTAAGATCTTCGTTTCGATTTCAGTCATGTTGTCCACTTTTCCCGGACCTTCCCCAACTCCGCCCATCAGTCGATCCAGCATGGAATAGGCGACATTAGGATTGACCTCCATCAAAATGTTTCCTTCAAGCGGAGGGACTTCAAAAATATTGATCAACGTCATATTCGGAATCGAACGGATGAACTCCTCGAAAGGGATCTGATCGACGGAGGCGACGTTAATCTGAATATAGGTCCGCAATTGAGCAGAAAAATAGGTCGTCAACAAGCGGGCGAAATTTTCGTGAATCCTTGTTAAACTGCGGATTTGATCTTTTGAGAAGCGAAGCGCTCGCTTGAAGTCGTAAACCTTCACCTTGCGAGTCTCCTCATCCTTTTTCATGTCTTCCGCTGACATTTCACCTGTCGATAATGCGGACAGCAGAGCATCAATTTCACTTTGAGATAAAATATCTCCCGACATATGGCCACCCCCCTCGTTCCTTCACAATTCCATCCTCAAATTATTGGATGATATAACTAACGATATATACTTTTTGAATATCCCCTTCTTGCATGAGAGGATTCAATTGTGATTTGATGGAATCCTCAAAAGCCTGCTTCCCTGCTTTGCCTTCCAAATCTTTAGAAGTCATTTCAGAGAGCTCCTGAATAACAATGTTATTCACTTGGAAATCGCGTTTTGCCAATTCTTCCGCCGCTTTTTTATTATCCGTTTGGATTTTCAAAGAGATTCGAATGAACTGCCGACCCGCGAGATTCGTTGTAATTTCTGGCACGTCGACCGTTGTTTCTAAAATTTCATCGATAGATGGTTCTTTTGCTCCATCTGCACTTTTATTGAAATTTAGAGCTAGAATTAGACCGACAACACCAACTAATGTAATGACGACTAAAATGATGAGTGTGATAGTAAGTGCTTTATTCTTCATCTTCTTCCCCCCGGATGTGCGGATTCGATAAGAGCTGAACCGACTGATAAAATGCGATGATACGGCGATTGACCTCGTCTATCGGATCGAGGACGACATACTTGGAACCAGTCGTCAGCGTGATCGTCGTATCGGGGAACGATTCGACTTTCTCTATGTACAATGCATTCAACGTAAACGTCGTGCCGTTCAATCGTGTGACTTGTATCATATGTAAGGGGCCGGGCATAGAGCCGGCCCGACCCTCCTTTTATACCTATTATAAATGTTAGTTGATTAGTAGTATATAAAAAAATTAATAATTTCTTTTACATATTATTGTAAATATTAATAGGGTGCTAGGTGCCCAGCAGGCACCTAGTATTCTACTGAACCAGCAAAGATTCATGTACACAAATCATAATATTAATATCATCTTAATTTATCGTTTTAGGTTGACAAGTTCCTGAAGAATTTCATCAGACGTTGTGATAATTCGTGTGTTTGCTTGGAAACCGCGTTGGGCTACAATCATTTCGGTGAATTCCTCGGAAAGGTCGACGTTGGACATTTCGAGAGAACCAGATTTAATTGAACCTTTTCCTTCGGTTTGCGGAGTTACATCTTCCGATGCAGCTCCGGAGTTGGCAGTAACTTTGAATAGATTGCCACCCACTTTTTCCAAACCGCCTGGATTATTGAATTTAGCCAATGAAATAACTTGGTCACCACCCAAAACTCCTTCAACTACATAATTAACCACACCGTCTTGTCCAATCGATAGTGAAGTAGCATTCAAAGGTACCGTGATTTTCTCATCTTCTGCATCTAATAGAAAACGCCCATCTCCATCAACAATAATGGCTTGTTCAGCATCTTCTGGATTTTCAACAAGGTAGAAGTTCCCTGCACGCGTATACAATGCATCTGCTGCAGTTTCCCCGTCTTGAACCCGAAAATATCCGTCTCCCTCAATCGCTAAATCTAAAGTGTTCCCTGTAAACTGAGTTGAACCAGCACCATGAATCGTATCAATCGCTGCTAGTTGAGCACCAAGCCCTACTTGTTTTGGGTTTACACCACCACGAGTTCCCGCTGCATTCGCCCCAGAAGCTCCAGCCACAGTTTGAGAGTATAGGTCTTTAAAAATGGTACGGCTCTTCTTAAACCCATACGTATTCACATTCGCAATATTATTACCAATTACATCCAATTTAGTTTGAAAGTTTTTTAATCCTGAAATCCCTGAATACATTGATCGTAACATGTGTAGTTTCCCCTCTCGGTATATGAAGTGTACTCGCCTCTGTCGGTCGGCAGTACGGTGGCATCCTCTGTCTGAGGTCCTGCCCTAGTTCAGCACAATTGTGCCGTCAATGTTGGTAAAAAGTTGATCTTTTGCTTCCATGCGATCCATCGCCGTGATGACTGTTGCATTTTTAGCGCTGACGATGAGTGCTGCTTTATCCATGAGAACGAGCGAGTCCTTGATTCCTTTTCTTTTGGCCTCGTTCACTTTTTCTGTGACATGCGCCCATTCGGCATCCGTGATTTGAATATTCCGCTCCCGCAATCGATCATTGGCATGTTTGCTAATTTTCAAAGGCTGTGTCTGAATCGCGTCATTAAGCTGTTCCAAAAATGACTGTTTCGGACTTTGCATCGGTTGCAACGGCTTTCCCTGTCGGATAAACGGTTGAGATGGAACGCGATGGATATTCACTTGATCCATTCGATCGCCCCTTTTCTATTGGCTGATGGTCACGAAGCTGTTTCCTTCAATACGGCTTCCATCGTCTAAAATATATTGTAGTTTTCCCTCTTTATTGGAGACAGAAGTGACGACTCCGGTCTTTTCTACCTCGCCATCCATATAACCGACTGTCTTTCCAATTAATAAGCTAGCTTCCACTAAACTATTGCTCCCAGCTCCGGTAGATAATATTTCTGACAGATTCCCCGGTGTCAGTTCCTTGCCGTCCGCCAGTGTAAATACGACTGATCCATCAACATATTTTAACGATTGAATGACACCCGTTCCTTCATTGACAATCTGCTTTCCATCTTCATCTTTTTTATCAGTCAGCTCATGCCAGCGTACGTTTTTTCCAACGAATTCGTTATATTGAATTAGCTGTGACTGATTTTGAGCTTCGGCAAATTTTTGGAAAGAACTTGCCAAGTTCATTGACTGTTCCAATGAAGAAAATTGGGCCATTTGCGCGATGAATTCATTGTCTTTCATCGGATTTGTCGGATCCTGGTTTTGCAACTGTGCAATCAGAATTTTCATGAATGCATCTTTATCCATCGTGCCCGGTCCTGTTTTTCTTTCATCCCGTTTCTTATTAATTAAAAACATTGAATCTGTAATGGGTTTTTGGTTTTCTACCATCTTTACACCTCCAATTCGATCAAGTACTCCTCAAATGTTGTTTCCGCATCCGCGTTTTGCTCTTTCTTTCCTTCTTCGCTTTGCTGCTCACGCTTGTACTGTTCATTGAAAGCCTGTTCCCGTTCTTTTGCCGGCTCTTGAACCGACTGTGTAATGTCAATGCGATCCACTTGGACGTTTTGTTGATTGAATGCCTGGCGCAATTGATGCATCTGACTATCCAACATTTCTTTAGCAAGGGCAGTAGAAGCTAGAATTCTCGCAGACACAACTCCATTCATTTCATGCAATTCAATTCGGATTTGGCCTAAATGTTCCGGATATAACTTGATCAACATACGATTTGATCCGCCGACTTGTCCAAAGTTCGCTCTTTTGAAAAGCATTTGCATTTCCTTCATAAGCGTCTCACTACGGTTCTCCTGCGTTTGTGCTGTATGCACTGTCATGGCATCACTCTTGTGGACCGTATGCTGTACCGCCTGATGATTGACTGCGACAGGTTGTTCGGATTTTGATTGCGAGTTAGGCTGTTCCTTCTGTTGGTGATCCAAGCCAGCTTCGCTGGTTCCTGTAAGGATGCGGAAAGTTGATGCCTTCTGCGCAAATTGCAGCATGTTTACCTTTCCATCTTGATGTTTCGGCATGTTTTCATCAAATTGAATAGCCAATTGTTGCATGGAAGACGTGAAACTTTCAACTTTCTGTTCCATGGAGGTCGTCATATCCATTTTCGGGACGGCGAGTTCAGCAACCTTCAACACCTTTAGAATGTCGATTGCTTCTTCAGGCGACAGAACCTCCGGGTTGCCTGTATTGGAATTTGGATGAGTAGTTGCATGCATTTTGGAAAACAATGGGTGATTTGCAATCCCCTCGGCCATTTTGAAATCAATTGAAGTTGGCTGTTTTTTTCCTGCTCCGTTTTCTATTGTAGAAAGAGTTGAAAGCAGCTTATCAAAAATTTGAGGAGACGCTTCTTCCACTAAACTAATCAAATTCCATAATGTTGCTTGCTCGTCCAGGTCATCGACTTGCTCCTTTAGTAAACCTGATTCCTTACATAACGTTCTCAAGCTTTCTATTAACTGCTCCAAATCTATTGACGTTTTTTCAGCGATCTCTTTTAAGGATGTTGTCCCATTCATCATGTCTGACAATCCTTCAAATGAAAATTCCGGGTTGCCGATCACGCGGATGGCTTCTTCCACTTCCGAAAGATCCGTTGCTTTAAATAGCTCCCCCAGCAACTCCAACTGTAAATTGTCGCCCTTGGCCAAATCCCCTGTCTTCTCTCTTTGTGAGGCACCTAAAGATAAAGCACCAAAAATCGAACCAAATGACTCGTTGCCAGCTGTTAAAGTTGCAGCGCTGTCAACAGAATTTCCTTTCGAACTGGCTGATATGGTACCCATTAAGCTTTGTAATGATCCAATATTCAATTTCTTTTCACCTCCCTTCACAGTTTACTATTTTAATATCGTCATTTTGTCATGAGACTTGTATACTTTGCAGCATCTTCTGGAGACATTTTCTCTAAAATTGACGCCAATGTGTCCGGCTTCAGTTTTGTTAAAATTTGAATCGCTTCTGCATCACTCATATTGGTTAAAACAGGCGCGGCAGATTTGGCAGACATGCTTTCAAATGTTGATATGATTTCTTTCATGTCCTTTTGTGAATCATCCTTGGCTGACTTTAACAATTCTATCTCTGCAAGCAATTCCTGCTGTTTTGCAAGCAAGGTGTCTTTATCTTTGTTTGCTTTTTCCAAATCACTTTGAATTTTTGTCAATTCTGCTTCTTTATTCTGAATTTCTGCTTGGAGGGAGACAACACGTTCTTCTAAAACGACATTGTTCGCCTCCCCCTCTTTGTCTTCATCCTTCTTCAAGAATGGAATCGATTTCGTCAACTCGCTCGCCTTATCAAAGACATTAAAATCGGCCACTTGAGCGATAATCAGAAGAACTGCAGATGCGAAAAGGAGTGGTATCAGGACCCAAAGAAGCAATAATTGAAATATGCCTGTCGATTTCTTTTCCGAAACGGAAATCTCTTCTGTTTTTTGTTTCGTTTTTTTGACCACATTACCACCCATTTTCTTTTCTAGTGAACTGCTGAGTGGAAAGTTCATCTAATCGATTCGCTTCCGACTGTTCAAATTCAAATCGATATCGATTCAGATCTTTTTCCTTCATTTTTTCATATTTTTTAACTTCAATTGTTTTTTCAAGCAGCTTGTTTTCGTACCATACCATCTTGGAACGAGCTTTCATAACAAGGGGTTGTAATCGCTCAATTTGCTTTTCCAAACTGTCAATGAAGCGAGCATAGTGATGAATATCTGTAATGGAAAAACCGATTGCCATCTTTTCTTGCTGTTGTTGCAAGATGACTTCTTTTTTCTTGAGCAATTCGTAAAGTTCCGTCGCCACCGCCTCAAATTCTTCCACTGCGATTTTATATTCGCCTTCTGTCTCGTTTTTTTCTTGTTCCCGGTATGTGAGCACTTTTTCAAAACGATAGTGATACGGTTTCATTTCAGACCGCCTCCCATAGCAAGCGAAACCAATTCATCAATGCTGTCTTCTATTTTCACGTTATCGTTATAACTTTGTTTTAGAAACCTCGTAATGAGCGGTTCATATTCAATGGCGTCGTCGATTTCTTTAGACGTTCCTCGCTTATAAGCCCCAATATTGATGAGATCTTCCGATTTATCATACGTATAGTACAATTCACGAAGTTTCTCAGCAGCTTTGACATGCTCCGGGCTGGCAATATGGTTCATTAACCGGCTGACACTTTTCAGTACATTGATAGCCGGATACTGCCCTTTATTGGCCAGTGTGCGGTCTAATACGATGTGCCCATCCAGTATTCCGCGGACAGCATCGGCGATCGGTTCATTCATATCATCGCCATCTACCAGAACTGTATAAAATGCTGTTATGGCACCTTTATCGTTCGTCCCGGATCGTTCAAGCAATTTTGGCAAGATTGAAAAGACAGATGGAGTATACCCGCGTGTTGCAGGGGGTTCTCCTACAGCTAATCCGATTTCTCGTTGTGCCATGGCAACACGGGTGACGGAATCCATCATCAGCATGACATTCATCCCTTTATCACGGAAATACTCCGCAATAGCAGTAGCAGTGAATGCGCCTTTGATGCGCATAAGAGCAGGTTGATCCGATGTAGCTGCAACGACAATGGTCCTTTTTAGTCCCTCTGGCCCGAGATCCCGTTCAATGAATTCCCGGACTTCGCGCCCCCGTTCGCCGATAAGCCCTATGACGTTCAAGTCTGCTGTTGTATTGCGGGCGATCATGCCGAGCAACGTACTTTTACCGACCCCAGAGCCGGCAAAGATCCCAACGCGTTGCCCATTTCCAACTGTCAACATAGAATCGATCGCTTTAACGCCGACCGCTAATTTCTCATCAATCGGTTTTCGGCTAAGGACATTCGGCGGTTCTTGTTCCGTCCTGACAGTTGCCAACCCTTTTGGTAAAGGGCTCTGATCGATTGGTCTTCCTAACGAATCGAGCACTTTCCCAATCAGGTTCATCCCAACCTTTACTTCCAATGGTTTGCCGGTACATTCGACTAAACAGCCGCTTGAGATATCATGGATATTAGAGTATGGCATCAAGATAACGATTTCTTCGCGAAAACCCACTACTTCAGCCAGCATGACAGAATCTCCGCTTGCTGTCTGGTTTAAATGGATTAGACAAACATCCCCAATTGAACTCTCAGGACCCTGGGATTCTATCATCAATCCTACGACACGAGCTACCCTGCCGTATTTCCTGAACGTATTCAGTTTTGGAATGATTTCGGATAACTCTCCCGCTTTTTTCACGTCATTCTCCGCCTTCCAATATTTCCACGAGCTTTTCTTTTAATTCGTTCAACTGTTCATCGACAGAGACAACAATCCGTCCATGATTCGTTTCAATCGTACATTCAGTAGAATCAAAATCCTCATTGGCAAATATAAGAAAAGGGACATCAGGAGGGAAGATTGCTGCCAATTCTGTCCGGTTCTCAGAAAGCAATGGGTAGTATTCAGAAGAAACATACAGTTTTACTTCTTTCATTTCCCGTGCTTCCTTCAAGCCTCTTTTCACAATAGTTAGAAACGCATCCGTGTCCTCTTCCAACTTCAAGCCTAAAATACGCTCTGCTGTTGTCATAGCAAGATCTAAAATGACCCGCTCTTGGCTTTCCAAATATTTTTCGGCATTTTCCTGTGACATCCTGGTTATGGCATTTGCTCGTTGAACGGCGTCCTGCATATCCGCGATCGCTTTGTTTCGCCCCTCTTCAAATCCCACCTGGAATCCTTCATCGTATGCTTGCTGTTGCAGTACAGCTTTTTCTTGCTGCCATGCTTCTTGCATGGCAGTTATATCAGATGTAGCCGTTTCACGCATCTTCGCAATTGTACTCTTTTCCAACTCGATTTCCTGTCTGGCTTCGTTCAATAACAGTTCCCGTTCTTTGAGTACTGATTGCATTGTCAGTTCCTCTTTCACGCCTTCTGCAACAGGCGGACGAAGATTCCTGATCGCTATCTCTTTTACATTCTCCGCCTCAGAGATCGTGTGGATGGATCGAAAGATTTTAGACAATGACGTCATCTCCTCCGCCTCTGGCTATAATAATTTCGCCAGAGTCTTCCAATCTGCGGATGATCGAAACAATTCTACTTTGGGCTTCTTCCACATCCCGCAGACGCACTGGCCCCATGACATCCATTTCTTCCTGGAACGATTCTGCCATTCGTTGGGACATGTTTTTGAAAAGTATTTCCTTTACTTCTTCACTGGAAACTTTCATCGACAGGATGAGATCTTCATTTTCACATTCACGGATAATACGCTGGATGGAACGGTTGTCCAACGTGACAATGTCTTCAAATACAAACATCCGCTTCCGGATCTCTTCAGCCAGTTCGGGATCTTGAATTTCAAGAGCATCGAGGATTGTCTTTTCTGTTGCGCGGTCTACACCATTCAACACTTGGACAACTGCATCTACGCCGCCAGTTTCTGTGAAGTCCTGTGTAACAGTTGAAGAAAGTTTTCTTTCAAGCACTGCTTCAATTTCGCTGATGACCTCAGGTGATGTTGAATCCATCGTGGCAATCCGCTTGGCAATATCCGCTTGAACCTCCTGCGGCAAAGAGGATAGTATCATTCCAGCCTGTTCCGCCTCTAAATAGGATAGGATCAATGCGATTGTTTGCGGGTGCTCATTTTGAATGAAGTTCAATATTTGGCCAGGGTCTGCCCGCCTTGCAAAATCAAATGGTCGTACTTGCAAAGAAGAGGTCAACCGATTAATGATCGCTTGGGCATGTTCCTTTCCTAATGCTTTTTCCAACACGGTCTTTGCATAACCAATACCGCCTTGTGTGATATAATCCTGCGCCAGCGCAATATTATGGAACTCCTCAATAATCTCTTCTTTGACTGAGCTGTCTACTTTTTTCACACTGGAGATTTCAAGTGTCAGCCGCTCAATTTCTTCTTCATTCAGATGTTTATATACAGCCGCAGACACTTCCGGTCCGAGCGAGATGAGAAGGAGTGCCGCTTTTTGTTTACCAGACATACCCTTTTCTTTCTTTACCACAATTCATCCCTCCATCAATCCTCGGCGATCCAAGTCCGCAATAATTTTGCAAACTCCTCCGGCTTATCTTTTGCCATCTTCTCGAGTTGCTTTCTTCTTACAGTCGCCTCTGTTTCGTGCTCAACATTGATGTCATCCACGTTCAAGGACTCACGTTGTTCTTCTATAATCAGTTCCTCTTCCAATTCCCGTTCTTTTCTCCGGTTGCGGAAGAAGGCGAACACTAGTATACCGATCACTACAACGACAGCAGCTCCGATTGCATATACCCACCAAGGGATGCCAACTTTCTCTTCCGTTGTCATAGGTGTTTTTCCATTGAATGTTTGAACGGATAATGCGATCTTATTGTTCCAGTACGTATCGTCAGCCTCAGACGGGATCATTTCTTTATCGATAGACGTCTGGATAATTGTCCGCAAAATGTCTTGGATATCATTTCGAACTTCTGTTGTCATGGTAGCCGGGTCTTCGGGGTTAGGCGGTTCTACCATTACTTGCAAGCCGATATCTCGAATTTTGTAGGGACTTTCAATGATATCCTTTCGAATCCGGTTTACTTCATTGTTAATGGTTTCTTCCAGGCGTTCATAATCACCGTTCGACATATTCCCTTCTACAAATCCTGTACGGTTATCTGTCGGATCCTCTCCTTCGGGTGTGCCGCCTGCAACTGTTCCGTTTCCAGAAAACGTTTCTGTCACCCGCTGAATGCTAATTGCCAGGCTATCCCGTTCCTCATCAATCGGTTCGACCCGGTTTTCTTCACGGTTTTCTTGCTTGAAGTCAATATCAGTCGTAACGGAGACAACAACTTTATCTTGTCCGACCATAGTACCAAGCATCATCTGCACTTTACGCTGTAAATCACGTTCTATTGTCTTTTTAATGGCCATTTGATCGGACACATTCGGCCCGCCTGCCAGACTGTCAGACGTGAGATCGTAGTATTCGAAGTATTGATTCATAATGACTATGTCGTCTGTTGATAAATTCGGTAAGCTTTTCGATACTAAATTGTAAAGTCCAGTGATCTGCTGTTCAGTGAATTGATAACCTGGTTCCGTTTTCAGCACGATAGATGCACTAGCATTTTGTACACTTTCGTTTAAGAAGACGCTTTGCGTCGGGAGAGTGATCATCACTTTCGCGTCTTGAACGCCTTGAATCCCTTTGATCAGGTTCGCCAATTCGGTTTGCATGGCACTTAGCTTAATCATATTGAATTCATTGTCAGTCGTTCCAAAGCCGGCATTCTGAGAGAAAAAAGAGTAATCGATCGTTCCAGAATGAGGGAAGCCTTCCGCGGCTAAGGATACGAGCAAATCATCCACACGCTCCTTTGGAACAAGGATGGAAGTTCCGCCAGGGGCAATTTGATTTGGCACGCCTTGAGCATCCAACTCTTCTTTCATTCTGCCGATCTCAGCTCGGGAAACATCTTTATACAGCGTGACATATTCCGTCCTCGACAAAAAGTAGGTGAGAAATGCTGCCAATGCAATAACAGCCACTGTAGAGCCTATATAAATTATTTTTTGAGTTTTTGTCCGACTGGACCAGAACTGACCGATGTCAGCCCGGATCTTCGCCAATCTATCTTTCATTTTAATCCCCCGGTCAGCTTACATAATTAAGAAATCTGTGTACTAAGAAATACGTATTAGACTGGCATACGAATAATTTCTTGATACGCTTCGACAACCTTATTGCGAATTTCCATTGTGGCGTTCAAAGCAATGGAAGCCTTTTGTGCGGCAATCATTACGTTATGCAAATCGACCTCTTGGCCCAATGCAAGTTTTTGTGTCAGCCGGTCAGATTCGATCTGCTGGTTATTGACATCCTGAATAGCATCCTTCAAAAATGCACCGAAGCTTTTCTCTGCTTCATGGGGTGTTTGCAGGGCAGCCGGTTTCATTGAACTTGCGATTGTTCCGCTGCTTAAAATGGATTGTACGGGCATGTTCCGATCTCCTTATCTCTGTTCTTATTTACCAATATCCAAAGCTTTCATTAACATCGCTTTGTTGGCATTTAACACTGTGACATTTGCTTCATATGATCTAGTTGCAGACATGAGGTCTATCATTTCCCGGAGTGGATCCACATTCGGCATTTGCACATAGCCATCTTGGTTTGCATCCGGGTGGGATGGGTTATAGACGAGTTGGAACGGGGTTTCAGTGTCTTCTTTTACCGATGAAATCGTTACTCCATATCCTGCTGACCCTTTGGATTGTTTTCCCACCGCCGCATGCAGCATGGATGAGAATTGTCCTTCACGAGGTTGGAATGTGACCGTTTTACGACGGTAAGGCTGCCATTCGCCATCGACCATTTTCCCCCGGGTCGTTTCAATATTGGCCATATTGGATGAAATGACATCCATCCGCAAACGCTGCGCCGTCAAAGCGGAAGCGGATGTGTTTAAACTATGAAAGATGCTCAATGTCAACGTCCTCCCTTAATCACGTTTTGCAGTGTATTGAACTTCCCGTTCAATCGATCGACGAGTGCGTTGTAGTAGATTTGGTTTGCTGCCAAATCTGCCTGCTCTTTATCCATGTCAACACCATTTCCATCTTGCCGATATCGCAAATTCGCGTAATTGAAGACGCCAGCATGAGTCGCATTTTCGGTAAATTCCATATGCAGCTTATTGGTTCGATATGCTTTGACAGCATTCGACTTCGCACCATTAAAGACTTCCTGAAAGCTAACACTTTTCGCTTTGTAGTTCGGTGTGTCGACATTTGCTATATTTTGGGCGATCGTTTTTCCTTTCGTCGACGAGAAATCCAATCCACGTTCTAATAATGATATGGTAGAACCATATAAACTCATAAAGTCACCCCTTCAAATACTAGTAAACTATTATTAAGAAAATTATATTTTTATATATAAATCTACTTTATACGACATATATTTCATTGTAGCGGATAAGGAAGGAATTTGTCTATAATTTATGATGAAATTCTTATGGTTCAAAACAGCCTTTTTAATTATATAAACGCAAAATTGAATTTTTCTTAGGTATTAAAACTCAAGTTAGTTAGCGATTTTTTTATAGTACCTAAGTTTCATATTTTCTTTTTTCGACAAAAAAAAAGAACATCTCGTCCAAGTGGGCAAGATGTTCGTTCAAATTTAGTTTTTGTGCTTTTCAAGCTCTTCTAAAAACTTGCTGTTCAACACTTTAATGTATGTCCCTTTCATACCTAACGACCGGGATTCGATGACACCAGCACTTTCCAGCTTACGAAGGGCATTGACGATAACGGAACGTGTAATGCCTACGCGGTCTGCAATCTTAGAGGCAACAAGCAAACCTTCGTTGCCGTCAAGTTCCTTGAAAATGTGCTCGATCGCTTCGTGCTCACTGTATGATAAAGAATTGATCGCCATTTGTACAACCGCCTTGCTACGAGCTTCAATTTCGATTTCTTCCGCTTTTTCACGAAGGATTTCCATACCGACGACAGTTGCACCATACTCAGCGAGAATCAAGTCATCTTCAGTGAATTCCTCTTTCAACCTGGCCAAGACCAGTGTGCCAAGACGCTCTCCTCCACCGATAATTGGAACGATAGTCGTCAAGCCATCCTTGAACAGTTCACGTTCCTCTTCAGGGAAAACAGTGTACTCGCTATATACATCTATATTAGATGATGTTTCATTTACTTCAAATAGTTTTTTTGTATATTCTTCAGGGAACTTACGGTCTTCAAACATTTTCTTCATCCGCTCATTTTCAATTTGCTGATGAATTTCAAGTCCAAGCAATTTACCTTTTCTGCTGACGATAAATGCATTACACTCGATGACAGAACTCAATTTTTCCGCCATTTCTTTGAAATTGACCGGCTTCCCTGCTGATTCCTGTAACATTGCATTAATTTGACGTGTTTTAGCTAATAAAGCCATTTTTATTTTCCTCCTTAAAATTATGGACATCTCACTAAAGAATATTCTAAAGCTTTTTAATCATTAAATAAACTAAAATGTTCTTCTTACAGGATAAAATGTGACAAATCTTTGTTTTTTACGATGTTTTTCAACTTTTCATCGACATAGGTTACTGTTATCTTGATCGTAGCAGGTCCAATGTCGGCCGCTTCGTAAGACAAATCCTCCAATAATTTCTCAAGGATGGTATGAAGACGTCTGGCCCCTATATTTTCGGTATTGTCATTCACTTCAAATGCGATTTCAGCAATCCGTTCAACAGCATCTTCCGCAAATTCGATATGGACTTCTTCTGTTGCCAGCAATTTCTCGTATTGTCGAATAAGGGAGAAATCTGGCTCCTTGAGGATTCTGACAAAATCCTTTTTCGACAGCTTATCAAGCTCAACCCGGATAGGGAAGCGTCCCTGCAATTCCGGAATGATGTCAGATGGCTTTGACATATGGAAAGCGCCAGCAGCAATGAATAGAATGAAATCCGTCTTGACAGCGCCGTATTTAGTTGTCACAGTGGATCCTTCGACGATTGGCAAGATATCTCGCTGCACACCTTCACGGGAAACATCAGCTGAAGAACCTCCGCCTCCCTTGCTTGCGATCTTATCCATTTCATCAATAAAAATGATGCCCGATTGCTCTGCCAGTTCAATTGCATTACGAGCAATCTCATCCTGGTCAATTAACTTATCTGCCTCTTCTGCTTCCAATACTTTTCGCGCATCCTTCACTTTCATCTTGCGTTTGGCCGTCTTCTTTGGCATAAGAGATGAAAGTGCGTCTTGCATGCTCGCTCCCATTTGTTCCATTCCCGAACCTTGAAGAGCGTCGAACATGGAAGGCTGCTGCATGGTCACGTCTACGGTGATAACTTCCTCTTCCAGAACACCCGCCCTTAGACGCGCTAGAATATCAGTTCTCTTCTGCTTCACTTCATGCAATTCAGATGGATCCTGCTGTTCTTGCTCAACCTTTTGACCAAACAACATTTCAAACGGATTTTGCATACTTCCTTTTTTCTTCTTGTCTGGAACAAGCAATTCCACAAGACGTTCTTCCGCGTGTTTTGCTGCCTGATCCTTTACCGCTTCGCGTTGCTTCTCCCGGACGATCCGAACGCTCGCTTCGGTCAAATCACGGACCATCGATTCTACATCCCGTCCGACGTATCCGACCTCTGTAAATTTAGTTGCCTCCACTTTAACAAAGGGCGCATTGACCAGCCTGGCGATTCTTCTCGCTATTTCAGTCTTCCCGACTCCTGTTGGCCCAATCATCAAAATGTTCTTCGGGATGACTTCTCGTCTTTCCTCTTCGTCCAACAGGCTGCGTCTGAATCTGTTCCGGATCGCAACGGCAACTGCCTTTTTCGCATTATCCTGACCAACAATATAACGATCTAAAAAAGCAGTTAGTTCCCGAGGTGTCAATTCTTGTTTTTTCATTAATCAAGCACCTCCACAATGATCTGATCATTCGTGTACACGCAAATTTCAGCAGCTGTCTCTAATGCAGCTTTCGCTATTTGTTCAGCAGATAATGTTTCACCGCTATATTTAGCCAAGGCCCTTCCTGCCGCCAGCGCATAGTTGCCGCCTGATCCGATTGCAAGAATGCCGTCATCCGGTTCAATCACTTCACCGGTTCCTGACACGAGCAATAACCGATTTTCGTCAGCCACTAACAACATGGCTTCCAGTTTTCTAAGAATCCGGTCACCTCGCCACTCTTTCGCCAACTCCACTGAAGCACGTTCTAAGTTGCCGTTAAACTCTGCAAGCTTCCCTTCAAATAAATCAAAAAGTGTAAACGCGTCAGCTACTGACCCTGCAAATCCCGCTAAGATCTTGTCGCCGAACAATCTTCGCACTTTTTTAGCCGTATGTTTCATGACAACAGACTCTCCCATTGTCACTTGCCCATCGCCCGACATGGCACATACCCCTTTGTGCCGAATCGCAAAAATGGTGGTCGAATGGAATTCCATCACTTCACTCATCCTCCTATGCACGCGGATGTGTATTCATATACGTTTTCCGCAAGTGTTCTTTCGTAATATGCGTATACACTTGAGTTGAAGATATATGGCTATGCCCAAGCAATTCTTGGACAGTCCTCATGTCCGCTCCATTTGCCAGCAAGTGCGTTGCAAACGAATGGCGAATCATGTGTGGATGGATCTTCGTATGAAGGGCAGCACGTTTCATCAACTCATTTAAAACATGCCTGACGCCCCTATCAGTCAACGGTTCTCCTCGCATATTGACAAACAATGCATCATGCTGCCTATGCTTCAACAGAAGCGGCCTGCTATCAGCCAGGTATGCTTCCAAGGCAGCCAAGGCAAAACTGCCAAAAGGTATGTACCGCTCTTTCCTTCCTTTTCCCATGACAAGGACGATGCCCAATGATAGGTCGATGTCTCGTATTTTCAAGGCGACCAATTCACTGACACGCATTCCTGTTGCATATAGCAACTCTAAAAGCGCCCGATCGCGCAACGATTTCTTATCTTGTTTTTCACAGGCAGCTAACAGCTCTCCCATTTCTTCCTCATAAAAAAAAGCCGGAAGTCGCTCTTCCTTTTTCGGATGATGCAACAATCGGAACGCATTATCGTTTACCCCATAACGTGCATTGGCAAACTTGTAGAACGAGCGCAGCGAGGAGATCTTCCTGGAAATTGTCGTCCTTGAAAACCCATTATCATAGAGTTTCGTAACATATAATCTGGCTACTGGATAAGTGACATCCGCTATATCTAAGATCCCTTCCGCATCCATGAAGGAAAAAAATTCGTTTACATCTTTTTCGTATTCAGAAACAGTAAAAGATGAAAAGTTTTTTTCAAGACGGATGTACGAAATGTACGCAGCAAAAGCTTCTTTTGTTACATCGCTCAAGCAATTCACCTCCGGTATGAATTACTTACTCATTCATTATAACAAAGTTCGCAAAGATTTGAATAGTTTTTAAATAGTATTTTGTGGTAATTTTTCGAATCCAACTTTTTACATGAAAATTCGAAAACGTCGACTACTTACTCTATTCAAAAGTCATCCACGATTCACTATACAGCAACCAAGGCGTATGTCGCAATCAATTCGTATTGGCAGGGAAAAGATTATCCTACACATTCACTAGTTTGTCACAAGTTCATCAGTTAATACTTAGCACCATGGAGATGCCTCAGAATCCTTTTTAAACATACCCAACAGGAAAGAGCTGCCCTTGTATGGGCAGCCCGTTTTACACGCTGACAGTCGGCCGGAAATTTTCAAGCGCATTAAGCGCTCGTTCCGCGTGCTTTTCGGCCCTCTCCACCTTAGACTTGATCCGTTCTCCCAAGTCAGGAAATAGCCCAAAGTTCACATTCATCGGTTGAAAATTTTTAGGATCGGCTTCGGTGATATACCTAGCCATGCTACCAAGAGCCGTTTCTTTTGGAAAGTGGATTGGATCCTTTCCGAGTGCCAGCATGGCAGCATTAATTCCTGCGATTAACCCCGAGCCCGCCGATTCGACGTACCCTTCAACACCTGTCATCTGTCCTGCAAAAAACAACGTTTCTTTTGTCCGTAATTGATACGTCGATTTTAGCACTTTTGGCGAATTGATGAAAGTGTTACGGTGCATGACACCGTAACGGACGATTTCCACATTCTCTAACCCCGGTATCAATTGAATGACTTCCTTCTGGGCTCCCCATTTCATGTGAGTTTGAAACCCCACGATGTTGTACAAAGTGCCTGCTGCATCATCTTGTCTCAACTGGACGACCGCTTTTGGCCGTTTCCCCGTCTTTGGATCTTCCAGGCCAACCGGTTTTAGCGGTCCAAATAACAATGTCTTCTCGCCTCTTTGTGCCAATACTTCAACGGGCATACAAGCCTCAAAATACACTTCTTTCTCAAACTCTTTTAACGGAGCTACCTCCGCCGAGACAAGCGCTTCATAGAAGCGTTGGAACTCTTCATCGTCCATCGGACAGTTCAAGTAAGCTGCTTCCCCTTTATCGTAGCGGGATTTCAAATACACCTTCTCCATGTCGATGGAATCTTTTTCAACGATCGGTGCTGCTGCATCATAAAAATACAAATAGTCTTCGCCAGTTAACTCTCTTACTTTTTCCGCCAGTGCCGGCGAGGTAAGCGGACCTGTTGCAATGACGGTAATCCCATTCAGCAGCTCTGTGAGATCGGTCACTTCTTGATTGACAATTTCGATCAGCGGATGGTTTTTAATCCGCTCAGTCACATGACCTGCGAACTCATGACGGTCGACGGCCAACGCGCCGCCAGCAGGCACTGCGCATTGGTCAGCTGATTCAATGACCAGCGAATCCAGCCGTCTCATCTCTTCTTTAATAATCCCGACAGCATTCGTTAAATTGTTGGCACGCAATGAATTGCTGCATACAAGTTCCGCGAACTTATCTGTATGGTGTGCAGGGGTTTGCTTGACCGGGCGCATTTCATACAGCCGGACGTTCACTCCTCTGGATGCTACTTGCCATGCCGCTTCACTTCCCGCAAGCCCAGCTCCAATGACGTTGACAATCGGACGCATTTCATCACTCTTTTCCAGCATCATTCTTGAACATTTTCTTTATAATCACATTCCGTACATTGGATCTGAATGCCTTTTTTCAATCGTTTTTCAACCAGTGTATGCTGACATTTCGGGCATGGCCGCGCAATTGGCTTATCCCATGATACATATTCGCATTCCGGATAACGATCACAGCCGTAGAAAATACGTTTAGTCTTGCTCTTCCTTTCGACCACTTGACCTTCCTTACAAGAAGGACAAGTAACACCAATCGGCTTCACAATCGCCTTCGTGTTTCTGCAGTCTGGAAAATTGGAGCACGCCATGAATTTTCCGAAACGGCCCATCTTGAATACCATCGGAGAGCCGCAATTTTCACAGTCTTCCCCTGCCGGTTCATCCTTGATCTCGATTTTTTCCATCTCTTCATCGGCCACTTGGACATGTTTTTCAAAGTCCTGATAGAATTCGTCAATGACTTGTTTCCACGGAACTTCGCCTTCTTCGACGTCATCGAGGCTCTTTTCCATGTCAGCGGTAAATTCGATATTAATAATATCGGGAAAATACTGGTTAACTGCTTGATGGACGATTTCACCTAATTCGGTCGGAACAAAACGCTTTGCATCCAAGGTAACGTAGCCTCGCTTTTGAATTGTATCAAGAGTTGGCGCATATGTCGACGGTCTCCCTATGCCTAATTCTTCCAACGTCTTAACAAGTCTCGCTTCCGAATAACGCGGAGGAGGCTGGGTAAAATGCTGTTTCGGATCAATGGACAGGCTTTTTACTGTTTCTCCCTTATCCAAAGGCGGAAGAATTGATTCCTTTTCTTCTTCTTGGTCTTCATTGCTTTCAATATACACCTTCATAAATCCTGGAAATTTGACTTCTGATCCAGTTGCCCGGAACTTAACGTCGCCATTCAACAAGTCCGCAGTAACGGTATCCAAAATTGCAGGAGACATCTGACTGGCGATAAAACGCTCCCATATCAGTTTATACAAGCGAAGCTGGTCCCTGGAGAGATATTCTTTCAAGGATTGAGGCGTTCGCAAAACAGACGTCGGCCTTACCGCTTCATGGGCATCTTGGGTATTGGCTGATTCTTTGCCTTTCGGTTTGCCCGGCACAGAGACAAATTCCTTGCCATACATCGTCTCCACAAAAGAAACCGCTTCAGCTCTTGCTGTTTCTGATATGCGGGTCGAATCGGTACGCATATAACTGATCAGACCGACAATCCCTTCCTTGCCGACATTGATCCCTTCATAGAGCTGTTGAGCAAGCATCATCGTTTTCCTTGCCCGGAAATTCAATTTCCTTGCAGCCTCTTGCTGTAAAGAAGATGTGGTAAAAGGTGGGGAAGGATTTCTTTTCCGTTCCTTTTTGATAACGTTTACAACTTCAAACTTATCTCCATTTAATGTCTTCAAGGCTTCATCGACTTGTTCCTTCGTCGACAACTTCACTTTGCCTTCTGTATTTCCATAATAGGCCGCTTCAAATGTGCTTCCGTCTTTTTGAAATTCCCCGCCGATTGACCAGTACTCTTCAGGCTGAAATGCTTTTATTTCATTCTCACGGTCAACGATCAGGCGAAGTGCCACGGATTGGACCCGGCCCGCCGACAATCCCTTCTTCACTTTCTTCCAAAGAATCGGGCTGATATTGTACCCGACCAAACGATCCAGTATACGTCTCGCCTGCTGAGCGTCCACCCGATTCATATCTATCGGGCGCGGGTGTTTAAAAGATTCCTTTATCGCATCTTTCGTTATTTCGTTGAATACAACACGGCAATCCGATTCAATATCAATGCCGAGTTGATGGGCAAGATGCCAAGCAATCGCCTCCCCTTCACGATCCGGGTCAGCTGCGAGAAAGACTTTTTTCGCTTTCTTCGCATCTTTTTTCAACTCTTGCAATATAGGTCCTTTCCCTCGCACCGTAATATATTTCGGTTCATAGTTATTTTTGGTATCGACACCCATTTGGCTTCGCGGAAGATCCCGCAAATGACCGATTGATGCGCGCACCTTATATTTTTTCCCCAAATAGCGTTCAATTGTTTTCGCTTTTGCAGGGGATTCCACTATTACTAAATAATCCGCCATAATCTTTGCTCCTCCTCAAGAGGTTCCCTTTTATTCAAAAAGTTTAGTATTTGTTCACTTCTAACCAGCATACCTTTTTCAGCTGGGAACTCAAAAGAATATCTGTTGCAAAATGTATAACAGATTTGAATTAAAATCAACCTTTTCAATATGAAGCGGCAAGAAACTAGTTATTTCAGAGGGTGTTTTCCACGATTTGAAAGCCGTTCCAGACAGGTTTCGCTCCCTCATCAATTAATTTATTCGGACCCATGGACAATGGGGACGTAATCGGCCCAGGAACCGCGTACACAGCTTTGCCGTGGTCGAGTGCATGATCGACTGTACTCATTGTTCCACTCTTCTCAGCGGACTCTGTGACGACTACAGCGTCCGATAAACCACTTATGATTCGATTCCTCATCGGAAATGTCCATTTGGCCGGTTGTACATAGGGCGGGTACTCCGTTAACAGCAGATGGTCTTTCTCTATCCGGAGTGCAAGTTCCGCATTTTCTTTTGGATATACGTGAAAATGGCCGCTGCCAAGCACTGCAATCGTTTTACCGCCATACGTCATGGCAGCTTCATGTGCAAATGCATCCGCGCCTCTCGCCAGCCCGGAGACAATAACAACGCCATGTTTTACTAAAGGCGGGGTAATAAAAGAAAGTGCTTGTCTTGAATAGTCTGTCGCCTTTCGGGAACCGATAATTGCTATTTTAGCAGAATGGTGTAATAGAGAAACGTCGCCTTTGGCATAGAGAACGGACGGAGGATCAATAAGCCGCTTCAAGTTTTGCGGATAATGAGGATGGGTGAATGGGATGGGGGTGATGCCTTCACGGCCATATAAGAGATCAAAAGGGGTATGATCAAGTTCTTGAAGTCGCGCACTTATTTGGCCCGCTTTTCGTTGTGTTATATTCAACAGCCGGGATAGTTGTTCCGGGTTATTCGCAGCAAGCTTTTCCAGATTGGGGTCTATCTCGAAAAGTCGCCGAATCCGATTCCATGGCACAGGATAAATATAATGCAAACGGAGCAATCGCTGCTCCACCGTACTGTTCACTAGATTTGCCTCCTTTGAAGTCATAGTAAAATGCAGTATGCCACTGCGGCATACTGCATTCGTCATTAATGAGTTTTACATTTATCGTAGATGCCTTTTTCCTTAATGACTTTAATAAGTGTTTCACCGATGACAGATGGGGTATCCGCCACTTCAATACCCGCTTCTTGCATCGCTTTAATCTTTTCAGCAGCTGTTCCTTTACCGCCGGAAATGATAGCGCCCGCATGGCCCATACGCTTTCCTGGAGGTGCTGTTTGACCGCCGATGAAGCCGACAACCGGTTTCGTCATGTTGGCTTTCACCCATTCTGCCGCTTCTTCCTCGGCAGTACCACCGATTTCCCCGATCATGACAACTGCATACGTTTCAGGGTCTTCGTTGAATGCTTTCAGAACGTCGATGAAGTTCGTACCGTTAACAGGGTCCCCACCGATACCGACTGCTGTCGTCTGGCCGATTCCTGCTTGGCTCAATTGGTGAGTCGCTTCGTACGTAAGAGTTCCGGAGCGGGATACAACACCGACATGGCCTTTAGTGTGGATGTAACCAGGCATGATGCCGATTTTACACTCATCCGCCGTGATGACGCCTGGGCAGTTCGGCCCGACAAGTCGTGTTTTCTTGCCTTCCATGTAACGCTTCACTTTCACCATATCTAGAACCGGAATATGTTCAGTGATGCAAATTGCCATATCCAATTCTGCATCAACTGCTTCCAAAATTGCATCCGCCGCGAAAGGAGCCGGGACATAAATAACAGAAACGTTAGCCCCTGTAGCCTTTACAGCTTCTTCAACTGTGTTGAAGACAGGTACTCCTTCAACTTCTGTGCCGCCTTTACCCGGTGTAACACCGCCGACGATTTTTGTACCATACTCAAGCATTTGTTTTGTATGGAAAAGTGCTGTAGATCCTGTAATACCTTGTACAATCACTTTTGTATCTTTATTAATATAAATAGCCATTGTTTGTCCCTGCCTTTCTTAGCCTACGAGTTCAACAATCTTTTGTGCACCATCAGCCATTGTATCGGCAGCGATGATGTTAAGTCCTGATTCGTTCAATAGAGCTTTACCTTTGTCGACATTTGTCCCTTCAAGTCGAACGACTAGAGGAACTTCAAGGCCGACTTCCTTAGCAGCTGCGATGACACCTTCAGCAATTACGTCACACTTCATGATACCGCCGAAGATATTGACGAAAATACCTTTCACATGCTCATCAGATAGGATGATTTTGAACGCTTCTGTAACTTTTTCAGCAGTAGCGCCGCCCCCAACGTCAAGGAAGTTTGCGGGTGAACCGCCGTAGTAGTTGATTGTATCCATCGTAGCCATCGCAAGTCCTGCACCATTGACCATGCAGCCAATATTTCCATCTAGAGAAATATAGCTTAGGTCATATTTGGATGCTTCGATTTCTTTTGCATCTTCTTCATCTAAGTCGCGCAATTCTACGATATCCTTATGACGGTATAATGCATTGTCGTCAAAGTTGAACTTTGCATCCAAAGCGAGTACATTATCATCGCCCGTTACGACAAGCGGATTGATTTCAACAATGGAAGCGTCCTTCTCAACAAAGACTTGGTAAAGACCCGTCATGAATTTTGCCGCTTTATTCACAAGATGGGATGGGATGTTCATGTTGAATGCCATGCGTCTTGCTTGGAAACCAGTAAGGCCGACGACCGGATCGATCACTTCTTTAAAGATTTTCTCCGGTGTATTTTCAGCGACTTCCTCAATGTCCATACCGCCTTCTTCAGATCCCATCAATGTGACGCGATCAGTAGCACGGTCAACAACCAGGCCGATGTAATATTCTTTTTTGATGTCAGAACCTTCTTCGATAAGAAGTCGTTTGACTTCCTTGCCTTCTGGTCCTGTCTGGTGTGTGACAAGTATTTTTCCAAGTAATTCCTGAGCATATTCGCGCACTTCATCAAGATTTTTTGCGATCTTGACTCCGCCTGCTTTACCACGGCCGCCTGCATGGATTTGCGCCTTGACAACGACAACCTTTGTGCCGAGTTCCTTAGCCGCTTCAACAGCTTCATCGGGAGAAAATGCTACCCGACCGTTTGAAACAGCGACGCCATACTCTCTTAGCAGCTGTTTTCCTTGATATTCATGGATATTCATCTTACATCCTCCAATCGAACTTGTAACTATTATTTACTGCCCTATCTATTGTAGTAAACCTGTCATATAATGTCCACAATTGTCTTCCGCAGATTAATGATTTTCGACATATTTCCTACTGCTTTTTCCATATTCACGGTCCAGTTGGTAAATGTATGCAAAGACTTCCGCTACAGCTTGGTATAACGGCTCCGGAATCGTTTCATTGACATCCAAATTCCCAAGAAGTTCGATAAGTGTTGGATCCTGTTGCACCGGCACGCCATGCTCCATCGCTTGTTCTAAAATATTGTCAGCGATTTTGCCCTTACCTTTCGCCACGACTTTAGGAGCTTCCAGTGATCCCGGGTCATAGGATAAGGCGACAGCTTCATGGCGTTTGTGTTTGTTTTCAGTCATATTTTGAAATCAATCCCGTTCTCCCTGTTCTGTTCGACAGGCTTTTTTTTCATCTCTTCCATGAATTGTTTGAAGAACACACCGGACAAACGGTAATCCGCATTTTCCAAACCCTCACTAAGTCGGTTCACAAATAGCTCTCCCAACGCCTTAAGACCTGGAGCTTCATTAAATATTGTGACAGTGACAATCCGATTTTGAACTTGCATATCTATGACTGTATGATGTAAGGCTTCTAAATCCAAGTAAAATAAAACTCTTGCATATTCTGCATCGATTTGATTATTTTCTTTCATTCTTCCGTTCCATTGCAATGTGGCATCAATCCGCTTGTCAAAAAAGGACAGCGGCACTTGCATAATCAATTGGTAGTTTAAACCTGTATCACCGGACAAGAGCGCCGGACCGTTAAACCTCGCAACTATTGCCTCCGCCAAGTCCCGTATTGCAGGAGAAGTTGTCGGATCATGAACTAGCGAAATCAGTTGCGGCTTCAGTGACTGGGCAAGTTGGCTAACATCCGTTTCCTTATTTACCAGGCCGGCTTCATAATGGAGCCCAAAAGATTTGGCAATTGTTTGCATCGTTTCCTTGACCATGCTTCCATTCAGCAGCTCCGCCAACTTCGCATCCACATCTCCGGCCAATCGTTGTACTGTCGGATGAACAGACTCCTCTGCCTTTGTCATTAGTAAATTTAGCTCTTGTCCCGTTTTGGCACCCATTAGCAAGGAGACAACAGGATCTTTAGCTTCCGTTAGAGGGCGGGCCGCATGATATTCGACAACAGAGCGCATTACCATTTCAGTTAACCGCTGCAACGGGACTTCGTTAATACCGGAGGAAGTTGATTGCAATCGATCCAAGTTCGCAATAATGGCTGCCTTTTGTTCGGATGGAAGCCATGTTGTCAACTTCAGTTCACTTTTCAAGTTATTCACTGCGACCGGATCCTTGCCAGACGATCTCAAGACATGTTGGAACAGCATCACGATTTTGTCTGTACTGCCCGAGATCGGCTGCTGTAGTTCAGCACGTGGCCTTCCTGCAGCTACCCCATCTACAACTAAAGGGGTATGCGAGACTGCAGAAGCTGGCGTTTCCCTGTTCCCATTGTTGGCCACCAAGTTTTGGAGAACGTTTTGAAAGTTGGCGAGTGATGTTCCCGTTGGCAGGAGGTCCGCCTTTTTCAGCCATTGCAACACTTGAAATCGTTCTTCCTTCGGAACTGTACGATCGATCAATTTGAGAATCGCTTCATTAAGCAGCAATTTTGCAGCAGTTTCTTGGCCGCCTTTCGTTACAGCGGATATTGCTGTTTGGATAGAATGTTTAGTTGAAGGAGCGATTGTTGCATCTTCAGCCAAAGCTTCTTGTAACGCCTGTAGCAATGGATGCATTGGTTCTTTGCCCACCACTCCGAGAACGGCACGAAAATTAGCTTCATTTATGGGCAGTTTCAGTTCTAGCAGTTTCTCAACTGCAGAAAGTGCAACTGTCTGCTGCTTATCGGAAACGGCTTCTACCAATTTCTCTGCTTGCGTCAATTGTTCTCTTGATATGGGTATCTTATTTTTCAGCATAAAAGCTAACAGGCTTTGCATTTCTTTTGTTTTCGGAAGATCCAAAGATTCCATTAAACCCGCCATTTGCTTCCCAAGGCTTTCACCCGCCTGCATAGGCCCGGAAATTATCTTCAATTGCAGTTCCGGATCAACTGATTCCACTTGGAAATAGTAGGCGTCTCCAGCTTTCATCGGCACTTCCAATCGGGCAAGCATTTTATTGCCCCCGATTTGAACTTCAGCCATTTGACCAGGGAATAGTTGCTTAATACTTCCATGGAACATCTGTCCTTCTCGGAGAACAATGGGTTTATTGCTATTCTGTGTGAGGGGTCCTCCAGTGACTTGATTGATCATCGGGTAGTTCATTGGCAAGCAAGCCCCTTTCTATTACTGATTTTACCGGTTCAAAGGTTTTTCTGTGGATTTCACAAGGACCATGGATGCGAAGAGCTTCGACATGCTCTTCTGTTCCGTAGCCTGCATTTTGCTTGAAATTATATATCGGATATTTTGCGTGCCACTGCTCCATTAAGTCATCCCGAGTGGTTTTTGCAAGAATCGAAGCAGCCGCGATCGCCAAGCTTTTGGCATCTCCCTTTATGACGGAAACCGTTTTGCAACTGACATGCAGCGGCATCGCATCGGCAAGGACGATATCCGGACGGGTCCGCAAGTCCGCGACCGCCGTCTCCATGGAATTCTTGGTAGCCGAATAAATATTCAGCTCGTCAATGCGCTCAGGAGATTGTATATGTATTGAATAACTAACTGCCAGTTGTTTAATTAGTTTTGCTAAGCGGTTACGCTCGAGTTTAGGAATTTTTTTCGAATCATCTAACCCGATTAAAATTTGTGTTTCTGGCGGCAGGATGACTGCTGCACAGACGACCGGCCCTGCGAGCGGCCCTCTCCCGGCTTCATCGATTCCTGCAAGCAGAGCGCCGTCGAACGGCAGATGTGATGCATCAAATTCCTTCTTCTCCAAGTATGCCTGTTCTTTGGCCAATCGTTTTTCATATCGACGTTGCCAGCGCTTCAATTCATTCTGCACGCCCGTTCGTGAATCTGACACCAGTTCATCCATCCAAGGTTCCGGCTTTTCCGTATTTTGCAGCCGTTCCGTAATATCCTTTATCGTCTTCATTCCGTACACCTTCTGACACTATTATTATTCCTTAGTCTATTATATCGACAAAATAACATAAGAATCGATGCCGATTCCAAGAAAAGACTTGTTCATTCATTCTCTCATAGCTTCAGCAATCAAAAAAACAAGCTGATGCAATTATTCCATCATTGCATCAGCTTGTTCATCCATCCCGCTCACAAAATCAAATGTCAACTTGCCTAACAATTCATTTCGGATATCTTGGACAATTAACTCAGCCACTTTTTCATAATCGATTTCGCCGCCTGCTGCATACACTTTCCGATCCTCACCTATTTGATCAAATATTGCAGCGATATCATCGCCTACTGCGTTAATATGATATCGTTCATGCAATCGTTCTGGGTAATGTTCTTCTAGATAGCGCAGCCCGAAAACAGCTAAATTCTCCATATTGACAATCTTATCTTTTATAGCCCCTGTCAATGCCAGTTTATAGCCGACCGTTTGATCCTCAAATTTCGGCCAAAGGATGCCGGGCGTATCAAGAAGTTCCAGTTCCTTGCCGAATTTGATCCATTGCTGCGCTTTGGTCACGCCAGGTTTGTTTCCAGTTTTTGCAATATTCTTCTTTGCTAATCGATTAATCAGCGTCGATTTTCCTACATTTGGAATGCCGACGATCATCGCCCTGATTGCGCCGGGCCGTATCCCTCGCCTCTTCATTCGTTCAATTTTCGGAGCCAGGATTTCTTTTGCTGCTTTTGTGACTGCTTGCAGTCCTTTTCCTTCAAACGAATTGATGGCAACAGCATGAATAGCTTTGCTTTCAAAATACCGAATCCATTTAACCGTTTCACGGTCATCCGCTAGATCCATTTTGTTCAATATGAGAAGCCGCGGCTTTTGCCCGATCACTTCATCAATCATGGGATTTCGCGACGATAGAGGTAATCTCGCATCAATTAACTCAAAAACGATATCGACCAGTTTCAGCTGCTCGGTAACTTCCCTTCTGGCTTTTGCCATATGACCCGGAAACCATTGTATGGTCATCATCATCAAACCCTTTCATCATTTCACCATACCAAATTCTTCGATGGGCCAGAAGACAAATTTTGTACTGCCAATGATTTCGTCAATCGGAACAGCACCAATATGTCTGGAATCTTTGCTTTTTCTTCGGTTATCGCCCATGACGAATACATATCCCTCCGGTACAGTATTCATATCGATTTTTTCTTCCAGTGTGAAATCTTCGGTCAGCGGTCCATCCGTCACTGCTTTTTTATATTGTTCCAAATAGGGCTCTTCGTATGCCTCGCCGTTAATATACAGCACGTCATCTCGGTATTCCACTGTGTCGCCCGGCAATCCGATCACCCGCTTAATATAATCCTTTTGTTCGGGGGCATGAAAGACTACGATATCGAAACGATCCGGCGAGCCGATTGTGTATCCGATTTTATTGACGATCATTCGATCCCCATCCTCCAATGTCGGCATCATAGAGATCCCGTCCACTACGATTGGTGTAAATAAGAAAATACGTATGATGGCAGCAAGCCCAAAAGCGATGAGTAAGGCTTTTACCCATTCCAATGTTTCGTTTTTCGATTTTTTCTCTTTCATTGTTTGAACCTCCCGAGTACTTCCTATTGATTATTGTACCTTTAATCTGTACTTCAGGCAAAAAGAAAGAAGGCCAGTTCGCAGGCCTTCTCTGATGTTCGTATAATTAGCGAATTTCTTTGATACGTGCAGCTTTTCCGCGCAGGTTGCGAAGATAGTACAATTTCGCACGGCGTACTTTACCACGGCGTGTCACTTCGATTTTAGCAATCTTTGGTGTGTGTACAGGGAATGTACGTTCAACACCGACACCGCCAGAGATTTTACGGACAGTGAAAGTTTCGCTGATTCCGCCTCCACGACGTTTGATGACAACACCTTCGAAGATTTGGATACGTTCGCGAGTACCCTCGATGATTTTCACGTGCAAGCGGACTGTGTCCCCAGGACGGAAACTTGGAAGATCAGAACGAAGTTGATCTTTTGTTACTTCTGCAATAATGTTTTGCATGTTTTTCTCTCCTTATTCACAGATGCTCTTGCAACATTTGCTGTGCAGCGGAACACCAGTCAGTACGGCTTCACATAGAAGCACATAGTAGATAGTACCATAGAATGTGCTATGGCGCAAGGCATCTCATTCATTTTTCTTGCCGTTTCAGCTGTTCCAAAACCTTTTGCTGATGAGCCGTTAACGGGGCGCTTTCCAGCAAGTCTTTTCTCCGTTCGTATGTCCGCCTAAGCGACTGTTCTTCGCGCCATTTTTCAATTTCCGCATGATTTCCGGACAACAGCACTTCCGGCACTTTCATCCCCTCATAATCCGCTGGGCGTGTATATTGAGGGTGTTCAAGCAAACCGGTAGAGAAAGAGTCGAGAACAGGGGAATCGGAATTTCCAAGCACATTCGGAAGCAGCCTGACGACACTGTCGATCATTGCCATAGCGGCAAGCTCGCCGCCTGTTAAAATGAAATCGCCAATCGACAGTTCATCTGTGACCAGATGTTCGCGGATTCTTTCATCATAGCCTTCATAATGGCCGCAAAGGAAAATGAGCTGCTCTTCTGCAGCCAGCTCCTCCGCCTTTTTCTGGGTGAACGTTTCGCCTTGCGGACACATCAGAATGATGCGTGGACGCTTCTCCGATTTTGCAGTCAACTCCTTAACCGCAGCAAAGAGAGGTTCCGGTTTTAATACCATTCCCGCACCACCGCCGTATGGATAATCGTCAACCTTTTTATGCTTATTCGGAGAATATTCCCTGAAATCGACGACTCCGAACGAGACGGCTCCGTTCTCCTGCGCCTTTTTCATGATAGAAGAGTGAAGAACTCCCTCGAACATCTCAGGAAATAACGATAACACATCGATTTTCATCATGAGAGGAGGCCTTCCAACGGCTCGATAATTATTTTCTTCTCTTCAATATCCACTACTTTTACGACGTCCGCAATATACGGAATATAATGCGGTTTTCCTTTTTCAGGGGTCACTGTCCAAACATCATTGGAACCCGTTTCCAATATCTCGGTCACTTTCCCTAGGTCTACCCCTGTATCCGTGTAGACAGTACAGCCAATGATTTCATGGTAATAAAATTCGCCTTCTTCCAAATCGCCCAGCTGTTCTTCAGACACTTTCAAAATACCATCTCTATATTTCTCTACATCGTTAATATTTGTATGGCCTTCAAAGGTAAGAAGGTCGAAATTCTTATGGCGCCGATGGCTCGCCACTGTTAACGGCAAAGGCTTCTTTTCATTCGGAAGAAATAAAGCCAGCTTATTTCCGACCGCATACCGTTCTTCCGGAAAATCCGTCCGCGATATGACCCGGACTTCACCGCGAATCCCATGCGTATTCACTATTTTCCCAACATTAAACCATTGCATGCTGCTCACCTTCCTTTAAGTCCCATTATGAGGAGCCGATCCTCCAATGCTTTGCTTGGACAAAATCAGTGTAGACGAAAAAAGGAAGAAACATAAGTTCCTCCCTTTAGTCGACTATGTCTAGGTAAACTTTCTTACCGTGGTGACTTCCTGCTGCTGAATAAACAATAGTACGGATGGCTTTTGCCACACGTCCCTGCTTCCCGATCACCTTTCCCATATCCTCGGGATTCACGGAAAGTTTGTACGTAATCCGATGATCTTGTTCATCGGCATCAATTCGAACTTCTTCCGGATGATCGACTAACGGTTTGACAATTGTTTCAATCAGCTGCTTCATGTCCACCCCTCCTGATTATTTACCGTATTTTGCGTTATGGAATTTCTCCATGATGCCTTGTTCAGAGAACAGATTGCGCACTGTGTCTGAAGGTTTCGCACCGTTTTGAAGCCATTTAAGCGCTAGTTCTTCATCAATTTTCACTTCAGCCGGCTTCGTTAGTGGATTGTACGTTCCAACTGTTTCGATTTGACGGCCGTCACGTGGTGAACGTGAATCTGCTACTACAATACGATAAAAAGGAGTTTTCTTTGCTCCCATACGTTTAAGACGAATTTTTACTGACATGTTTACTTGCACCTCCGAATAGTTTCACACAAGATAGTATATTATCAAGCTTTCTTATGTTTGTAAAGTGTTTTTTCTTAACACCCCGATGATTGTTCCATTCTTATTTAAAAAATGAATCGAGGCCTGGCATTTTCATCTTCTTTTTCCCTTTTTGCTGCATGTTCGTCATTTGCTTTACCATTTTTTTCATCTCTTCAAACTGCTTTAGCAAACGGTTTACTTCTTGGATCGACGTCCCTGAACCTTTGGCAATCCGTTTACGTCGATTGGCATTGATAATTTCAGGCGTTGCCCGTTCTTCCTTGGTCATGGAGTAAATAACCGCCTCCACCCGGCCCATTTGTCCTTCATCGACTTGCGCGTTTTCAATGCCTTTAATTTTGTTGAACCCAGGCATCATTTTCAGCAACTCATCAAGTGGGCCCATTTTACGGACTTGTTGAAGTTGATCCAAAAAATCCTCCAGCGTAAATGACTGCGTCCGAAATTTTTGCTCTAGCTCTTTCGCTTTTTCTTCATCGACATTGGCTTGGGCTTTTTCAATTAGGGACATGACATCCCCCATGCCTAGAATACGGGAAGCCATTCTCTCAGGGTGAAAAGGTTCAAGGGCGTCCATCTTTTCGCCCATACCGACAAACTTGATCGGCTTTTCTGTAACCGAACGGATGGAAAGTGCAGCTCCACCTCGTGTATCCCCGTCAAGTTTCGTTAACACGACGCCGGTGATCCCGATTGCTTCATCGAAGGATTTTGCCACATTCACAGCATCTTGCCCTGTCATCGCATCGACAACGAGGAAAACTTCATCCGGTTTACTTAATTCCCGGATATCTTTCAATTCCTGCATTAAGTCTTCATCGACATGCAAACGTCCTGCGGTATCGATAATGACGACATCGTGGTGATGTTCTTCCGCTTCCTTCAATGCTTGACGTGCAATTTCCACAGGAGAAATATCGGTACCAAGCGAAAAGACAGGAATCGTCAATTGCTTGCCTAACGTCTCCAATTGTTGAATAGCGGCAGGACGATAAATATCCGCGGCGACCAGAAGCGGCTTTTTATTATGCCGTTTCCGCAAAACAGTAGCCAACTTCCCTGTCGTCGTCGTTTTACCGGCCCCTTGCAAGCCCACCATCATGATGACAGTCGGCGGCTTGCGGGAGAACTGAATCGGATTTTGTTCTCCACCCATTAAATTGGTCAGTTCATCTTTTACAATTTTGACAACCTGCTGCCCGGGTGTCAGGCTTTTCATGACGTCTTGCCCAACAGCCCGCTCGCTGACCGTCTTGACAAACTCTTTTACTACTTTCAAGTTGACGTCTGCCTCGATGAGTGCAAACCGTACTTCGCGCATCATCTCTTTAACGTCTGCTTCGCTAATCTTGCCTTTACCTGTAATTTTTTGAAGCGTCCCTTGCAGGCGCTGGGCTAAACCTTCAAATGCCATGCATAGACTCCCCCTACTCGTGTTCTTTTAATCGGCTCACCAATCTCCGCATTTCCTGAGATGGATCATTCTGGTCATCCAGTAACTCTTCCAGACGCTCAATAATATCCATCCGATTTTGGAACTTCGAAAATAGATTCAGCTTTTCCTCATAATCTTCGAGCATCGATTCAGTCCGACGTACATTATCATAGACGGCTTGTCTGGAAACTCCGTATTCTTCGGCAATCTCGCCAAGAGATAAATCGTCCAAATAATATAATTGCATATATAACCTTTGCTTATCGGTCAACAGCGATTGGTAAAAATCAAAGAGGAAATTGACGCGAGTCGTTTTTTCCAACATAGTTGCCTACCTCCTCGCTTGGCCTTCCTCTGTATATTAGTATTGAACCGCACATCTGTCAAGTAAAATTACTTGTCTTACAGGGTTCATTCCTCCTCTTCCCTTTCTAATCCTTCTGCAAAAAGCCCATAGACATACTTTTCCGGATCGAACGGCTGTAGATCATCCATTCCTTCCCCGAGGCCGACAAACTTAACAGGAATATTCAACTTACTGCGGATAGCCAAAACGATACCGCCTTTTGCAGTCCCATCGAGCTTCGTTAGAACAATCCCCGTTACATCAGTCGCCTCTTTAAAGGTATGCGCTTGGACCAAAGCATTTTGGCCCGTTGTCGCATCTAGTGCCAAAAGTACTTCATGAGGAGCCCCTTCGATTTCCCTGCCAATGACGCGATGCACTTTTTCCAGCTCATTCATCAGATTCACTTTATTTTGCAAGCGGCCGGCTGTGTCACAAATCAGCACATCCACGTTCCGGCTTTTTGCTGCACGAATTGCATCGTACATGACAGCAGCTGGATCGGAACCTTCCGACTGTCTGATCACTTCTACACCAACACGCTCTCCCCAAACGACAAGTTGATCGATCGCCCCTGCACGGAATGTATCACCGGCTGCTAACATGACCGATTTCCCTTCCGCTTTAAACCGTGCAGCCAATTTTCCGATTGTCGTTGTCTTGCCCACTCCATTGACGCCGACCATCAAAATAACGTTCAACCGGCCATCCTGAATATCGAGTTCATTCATTTGCTCCTCACCGGCATTATAGATGTCTACTAACTTTTCCGAAATGACCGATTGGATTCCCGCGGTATCCTTTATGTTCTTACGTTTCACTTCAAATTTGAGCTCATCTATCAATTCCATGACAGTTTCTACACCAACATCCGCTTGCAATAGGAGTTCTTCCAGCTCTTCAAAAAATTCCTCATCCACTTCTCTGAAACGTGCGACAAGATCATTTACTTTAGAAGTGAATGAATTTCGAGTTTTCGACAATCCGTCTTTAAATTTTTCTGTTACGGATTCATTCGTCCCTGTTATTTTTTCTTTTAATTTCTTAAAAAAAGACAATATACTCTCTCCTCTTATCAAATTATATCAACTCATCGCTTCAACCGGCACCTCAGAAAGTTTCACCGAAATCAATTTGGAAACGCCGGATTCCTGCATGGTGATGCCATAAAGGACATCCGCCCCCTCCATTGTCCCTTTCCGATGCGTGATCACAATGAACTGTGTGTTTTCGGAAAACTTCTTCAAATATTTACTGTACCTTATAACATTCGCTTCGTCGAGTGCAGCTTCTACCTCATCGAGAATGACAAATGGGACCGGCCTTACTTCAATAATGGAAAATAACAATGCGATGGCGGTCAAAGCTCGTTCCCCGCCTGAAAGCAAGCTCAAACTCTGCAATTTTTTCCCTGGAGGCCGAGCCACTATTTCAATGCCGGTTTCCAAAAGATTTTCCGGTTCCGTTAAGATTAAATCCGCGTCTCCACCGCCAAACATTTCTTTAAACACAAAATGAAAACGACTTTTCACAGCAGTGAACGTAGTTGAGAAACGGCTTTCCATTTCCCTATCCATTTCAGACATCGCTTCGGTCAGCGTCTGTTTTGCTTTGAGTAAATCATTGCGTTGGACCGTCAAAAATTGATGTCGTTCGGATACTTCTTTAAATTCCTGTATGGAACTTGGGTTGATCGTTCCCAACGCATCCAATTCTTCTTTCAATCGTTCGACTTCCAAACGGATATCCTCTGCGTCAAACTTCTCTTGAAGTAATTCCTCGTCTGGGAATAAGCCATAATCGTCCAGCAGTCTGCTCGTGATGGCTTCATATTTCACCTCTAACCTGGAAAGGACAACATGGAGATCATTCACGACCTTCACAAGGCCATCCGATTCAGCACGCAGCTTCTTAAGCGACTCCTCTTGCTCTCGCTGCCGTTCTGCCAGACTGGTACGGACCGCTCGCTCTTCCTCCACCTCGGATTCAATCAAATGTTTAGCTGACGTCGATTCCTCAATCTGCTTTTCTATTTCTTCAGGTGTATAGTCATTTCCTTTCCCTGTGCCGAAAAGGAATTCTCGTTCTTCTGTTAACCGGTCGATTCTGCGCTGGATATCTGCCAAATTCTTTTCCATATCGGCAACAGATGTTTGATGGAACGTAATTTGCTCTCTCAGCACCGCTGCCCGTTCTCTCAATTCAGAGTTCCGAGCAAGCAACGATGTCTCTTCAGTGCGCCGATCGGATGCCAACCGTTCCAGTTGCGCTATTTCAGCCTGCAATTCTGCCAGTTCATTTTTGACTTTTTGGTGCTTTTGGATGAATTGCTGGCGTTTAGCTGACAATTCGGTGCCAGCCGTCTCAGCTCCTTTCATTCCTATTTCTGATGTTGCAATTTCTGAATCCACTGAACGGATCTCCATCATTGTTTCACGCAAACGATGATCCACTGTACTTTTTTCTTGTTGAAGGGTTTCCAGTTCCTTTCGCAAGCTGTTCGCGTCATGCATTTGCTGAGCGACTTTCATTTTTGTGGCGCTAATTTTTTCTGTCCCGATTTCAATTGATTTGGACATTTTCAGGAGATGCGCTTGCAACGTTTCCAATTCTGCTTTTCTTGAAAAAACGGAAGATTGCCCTTTGACTCCTCCGCCTGTCAAAGATCCGCCAGCATTGACTACGTCCCCATCCAGCGAAACAATCCGATACTTGTAGCCAATTGTTTTTGCAATCTCTGAAGCGCCGGCAAGTGTCTTCGCGACAATGGTGTTGCCAAGTAGGTTCGCCGCGATGACCCGGTATGCGTCAGCTGTCGAGACGAGCGAGTCTGCCGTGCCGATAAATTCCGGATGTCGTTTGGCGATATGTAGGGATGCTTCCGGGAGAACTCTCGGTTTCATGACGTCTCTCGGTAAAAAAGTGGCTCTGCCGCTATTTTTTGATTTCAAAAAGGCGATCGCCTTGCGGGCATCCTGTTCGGTTTTCGTAATTATGTGCTGCATTGCGCCCCCTAATGCGATTTCTATCGCTTTCGCGTAGGGAGATGCGACCGAAACAAGCTCCGCGACGGCTCCATCGATCCCTTCTAACTTGCCTGATTTTCGAGCAACCAATATTTCCTTGACACCCGAGTAAAAACCTGAAAACTCCGATTCCAGACTGCGCAGCGCCCGCAATCTTCCTTGCATTTCATGTTGTTTGTTCAATGCACTTTGCATCATTTGCTGTTGGTCCGTTAAATCTTGTTCGGTTGAGCGCAGCGAATCCATCATTACCTTGTATTCCTGATCCACAGCATCTATGCGCTTGGTAAGAGTTTGAAACTTCGACTGCCGGGTTTCCCGTTCCTCCTCCAACTGTCTGCGACGTTCTTGCAATAGAGCGGTTTGCTGTACAATTCGATCCGATGATAGTTTTTCTCCCTGCAACCGCTCTTCGATATGCTTCACATCATTGCGGATCGTCGCTTCCTCATTCAACCGTTCAATATAGCTCGATTTCAATTCTTCAATTTCTTTTTCCGTCTCGCTGACAGAGCGTTTCAAAACTTGTGCGATTTCATCAATTTCTTTTTTTGTCGATTGCGACTCCGCTAAGATTTTCTGAAGTTTCTCCCTCGTCACCACAAGTTTTTTTGCTGTTTCTTCATTTTCAGCATGCGCGGTGGATAAATCATTTGTAATCCTCTCCAGATGCTGTTCCACATTCCGTCGCTGCTCCAATGATAAGAGACGCCGGCCTTCCCATTTTTCGGCTGCCGCACTTAATTCGACTAATTGCTTCTGCAGCGCATCCAATAACTGATCTTTTTTAGCAAGAATGTCTTTTGTCTCTCCAGCCTCTTCTTCAACTTTCTGGACAGCGTTGTCTACCAGATCCTTTTGAGCTTGGAGTGTTTCTAACTCTGCCAGTTTACCGATGATTTCTTTTTTCAACTGGGAAGCATCAAAATTCAACAGTTGTACATCAGCCTCAGACATCTGTTCAGAAAGTTCGCGATGCTTTTCGGCAGCTTCCGCATTCTTTTGCAAAGGACCGATTCGTGTATCCAGTTCCTTTAGTATATCGAGCACCCGATCTAAATTATCTTCCGTTTCAAACAGCTTGTGCTCCGCTTTTCGCTTGCGCGTCTTGTATTTCAGCACACCGGCCGCCTCGTCAAAGATACTTCGGCGATCTTCGGGTTTGCTATTGAGGATTTCATCAACACGGCCTTGGGAAATAATAGAAAATGCTTCTTTACCGACACCCGAATCCATGAAGATATCATTTATATCCTTCAATCGACACTGTTGGCCATTCAATAAATACACACTTTCTCCTGAACGAAAAACCCTTCGACTTACACTAATTTCGGAGTAATCCAGTGGAAAAAGGCCTTTGCTGTTGTCAAGAATCAATGTAACTTCCGCAAAATTAAGCGGCTTCCTGGAATCACTTCCGGCAAATATGACATCTTCCATCTTTGATCCACGCAAAGACTTTGCCGATTGTTCACCCAGCACCCAGCGAATAGCATCTGTCACATTGCTTTTCCCACTTCCATTTGGTCCTACGACTGCTGTGACACCAGGTACAAAATCAATGCCTACCCGTTCCGCAAATGATTTAAATCCAACGATCTCTAATCTCTTCAGAAACACACTCAGTTCTCTCCTTCGTCGTCTTTCCCCTGCAATACGTTGATTGCTTGTCGGGCAGCCTGTTGCTCGGCTTCTTTCTTAGACTTGCCAATGCCTGTTCCAAGCTGTCGATCGTCTAATCTGACAACGGTCACGAACTTTTTCGCATGCGCAGGACCTTTCTCCTCCACAATTTCATAATGGAGCTGCCCGTTATCGTTTTGCTGGACGATTTCCTGCAAACGGCTTTTATAATCCATCACATGCGAAAAAGCACCGACGCCCACCTTTGGAAATACAACTTTCTCAAGAAAACGGGTAACAATTTCCATTCCTTGATCCAGAAACAAGGCGCCGATAAATGCTTCAAATACATCAGCTAGCAGTGCAGGGCGCGTCCGTCCTCCTGTTTGCTCCTCTCCCCGCCCTAACAAAATATATTCTCCGAAATTCAGCTCATTGGAAAATGTAACGAGAGAGGGTTCACAGACAATGGCTGCCCGAAGTTTCGTCAATTGGCCTTCAGACATACTAGGTTCAGTGGCATATAAAAATCGGGAAACACCTAATTCCAAAACCGCGTCTCCTAGAAACTCCAATCGTTCATTATCGGTAAACCGTTTTCTGCGATGTTCATTTACGTATGAGGAGTGCGTGAATGCGTTGTATAACAGAGAAGTGTCTTTAAAGTGGATTTCCAATGCCGATTGGAGTTCCTCAAATTTCTTTTGCTCTGCCATAGGCAAAGAGGTTCCAGTCGATTTACTTTTTTTATTCCGATTTTGTGTCATATAACGATCTGCCTTTCTTTCATGGTGTTTTCATTTTACCTCGTTCACGCAGCACATGCAAAACCGAAAAGAGACACTTTCAATTCAATCCGGCAGCCGGTGAAATGAAAGGGTCTCAATCGGAGAAAATAATTTTCTTATTTTGTTTTTTCTTCGATATAATTAACTGCGTCGCCGACAGTGCCGATTTTTTCAGCATCATCATCAGAAATTTCCATATCGAATTCATCTTCTAATTCCATAACTAGCTCAACGACATCCAAAGAATCTGCGCCAAGATCATCACGGAAAGAAGCTTCTGGTTTCACTTCGCTCTCATCGACACCAAGACGGTCGACAACCACTTTCGTTACACGCTCAAGTACAGTAGACAAATTAGTCACCTCCTTTCAAAGAGTATGTCCGTCTTACATACCTGATAAGGATATGAAACGGAAAAACAATCGTAAATCTAACCTTTACATGACCATGCCGCCGTCCACATGAATCGTTTGCCCGGTAACATACGCAGCCTCATCCGAAAGAAGAAATGCGACAACATTCGCCACATCTTGCGGATCCCCTAATTTGCCAAGAGGGATTGTCGAAAGCATTTGCGATTTCACATCTTCCGGCAGGGCATCTGTCATGTCTGTTGTGATGAATCCCGGAGCTACAGCATTCACTGTAATGTTGCGGGAGGCAAGCTCTTTAGCCGTTGTTTTTGTCAAGCCGATGACACCGGCTTTCGCCGCCACATAGTTGGCTTGGCCCGGATTTCCGGAAACACCGACAATTGAAGCGACATTGACAATTCTTCCGGACCGCTGCTTCATCATTTGACGGGTGACAGCCTTCGTACACAAGAAGACCCCTTTTAGATTGATGGCCATGACATCATCCCACTCATCTTCCTTCATTCGCATTAATAAGTTGTCGCGGGTGATCCCTGCATTGTTCACAAGGTAATCAATCGAGCCATATTGCTTCATGGCTTCATCCATCATCATTTTGACACTATCTGCATCTGCTACATTTGCTTGCACGGAGAAAGCTTGGCCGCCAAACGATTGGATCTCTGCCACTACTTCTTCCGCTTTGCCTTTGCTGCCACTATAATTGACGACTACGTTTGCTCCGTCTTTTGCAAGCCGGAGAGCGATCTCTCTTCCGATTCCACGAGATGCACCCGTGATAATCGCAGTCTTCCCATCAAATTTCCCCATTACGCCCATCCTTTCGAAGCTTCCAAGACAGCCTGCAAAGTATCGTGATCATATACCGGCATGACTGTAACGCTTCTATCAATCTTTTTAACTAGACCGCTTAATACCTTTCCAGGACCGCATTCAATAAAATGGGTGACGCCCAGTTCTAGTAAACGCCGCACCGATTCTTCCCAGCGAACGGGAGAATAAAGTTGTTCAACTAGGAGCTTCTTGATTTCTGCTAAATCCGTCACCGGTAAAGCCGATACATTTGCGATTACGGGTACATTCGCATTATGCCACTTCAATGTATCCAACGCTTCTTTAAGCTTTTGAGCTGCCGGCTGCATCAAAGCCGAATGAAATGGCCCGCTGACATCAAGGGGAATCGCCCGTTTAGCTCCCGCTTCTTTCAATTGGACGCATGCCAGGTCGACCCCTTCTTTCGTTCCAGAAATAACGATTTGTCCAGGACAGTTCAAATTGGCAGGTTGTACGATATGACCTTGCTCTGTGATGGTGTCCGTCACCTTTTTGACCGCGTCTGCTTCAAGGCCGAGTATAGCTGCCATGGCCCCTTCTCCCGCAGGAACCGCTTCATTCATAAACAACCCACGCTGGTGGACAATAGACACACCGTCCTCATATGCTAGTACGCCAGACGCGACCAGGGCGGTGTATTCACCAAGACTATGACCGGCCGTATAATCCGGTACAATCCCTGCATCGTTTAATTTGGAAGCAATCATCGCACCGACAGCCAACAATGCTGGTTGGGCATGGTATGTCAAGGTGAGCTTTTCTTGTGGACCTTGCGCGATCAGCTCACTCAGACGGAAAGGCAAGGCTTCATCCGCACGCTGAAGAAAATTCTCACTTTTTTCATCACCAGAAGCCAACTCTGTGCCCATCCCAACCGACTGGGATCCTTGTCCCGGGAAAATAAATGCCAGTTTCATGAATCTTTCTCCGCCTCTCCAACTGTATCTTGAATTGTCTTGCAAACATCATGCTGTACCATGGTCCTCGCCTGCCGGATCGCATTTAGAATCGCATTCGCATTAGACGAGCCATGCGCTTTGATAACTGGAGCTGCCAACCCGAAAAGTCCGGCTCCTCCGTATTCTGTATAATCCATTTTGTGTTTTAATTCCCGCAAACCATCTTTTATGAGCACTGCTGAAAACTTTGATTTAAATGAGGCACCATACACGCCCTTCAGCATGGAAAAAAATCCCGATGCAGTTCCCTCGATCGTTTTCAATACCATGTTTCCTGTAAAACCATCTGTCACAATGACGTCAGCCGCACCTTCCAACAGGTCACGCGCTTCGACGTTACCGACAAAATGGATCGGTGCTTCGGCTAGTATATCAAAAGCCGCCTTTGTCAATTCATTCCCTTTGCCTTCTTCGGTCCCGATATTCAATAACCCGACCCGCGGACTCGAAATCCCTCTTACCTTTTCCGCATAAATGCTTCCCATGACCGCGTATTGGCCAAGGTGGGCTGGCTTGGCATCCGAATTCGCACCTACATCCAACAGGACAAAACCTTTTCCATCAAGCGTTGGCAGTGTAGGTGACAAAGCAGGACGGTCAATCCCTTCGATACGGCCTACGATAAACAGTCCCGCTGCCATGAGCGCACCGGTATTCCCGGCCGAGACACAGGCATCCGCTTCCCCGTCTTTAACAGCTTGAGCCATTCTTACCATGGAAGCGTCCTTCTTCCTTCGTATTGTCCGCACAGGCTCATCATCCGCCTCGATTTTTTCACTGCAAGGAATGACACGCAGCCGGTCATGCGTTTCCAGAAATGGCGCCATGGCCTTTTCATCCCCATAAATATGTATATGTATATCGTCAAATGCACGAAGGCTTTGAAGCGCCCCGGCTATAATTTCCTTCGGTGCGTGGTCTCCGCCCATCCCATCCAAAGCTATGATCATTTTGTTTCCCTCCTCGTATCCGTACCAGACCGATACATATGAAACTCACCCGAAAACACTAATTCATTTTCAACGGACGAAGTGATTTCAACTACTGTCCGTTTCCCGGTAGAAAGTTCATAATTTACGATTGCCCGCGCAATCACACGATCTCCTGCGCGGACAGGGCGATGAAAATGTAATGTCGAGTCAACTGTCAGAGCCAAATCATCATCCAACACTGCAACCGCCAGCGAATTCGCCTGCGCAAATAAATGATGGCCGCGCGCAATGCCGTTTCGCTGAAATACATGATCCGAGGTCACATCAAATATGGAAATCGCACGCCGATCTAGTTCAATATCGACAATTTCACCGAAAACCTCGTCAGATTGCATTGATTTTAACTCAGCCTCCAATGAACGGGTGGCTACACTTTTCAAACGCTCACGTAATTCAGGTATCCCACATTCCAAGCGATCCAAGCGAATTGTCTGCACACTGACACGAAAATGTTTGGATAACTCCTCATCAGTCATAAACGGATTTTCATCCAGCAACGCGCCGAGGCGATGTTGCCTTTCCTTTTTAGGAATCCTCAAACCATTCACCCTTCCGGATTAGCACTTGGTACTAATATCAGTATATAAAGAGTAAAATAAGATTGCAAGCCCGAATAGAATGGGAGGAAGCGAATCCGAACTTGGCGCGACGGCATTTACATTGTGCCGATACGGGTCCTGTGAATCGTTTCAATCCTTTATTAGGAAACATAACGAAACAACTGTCACCATTAGAATTGCTAGGCAATCCGCTTGAAACGATTGTTTCATAAAATATCAAAAGAAAAATGAAAAAGCGACGGATAAACGACTTAGTTTCCCGTCACTTTTACGAAAGCCATCCATACCAAAAGATTTGATTAATCAATACGTTCACCGCTCAAAGCGCCAGATTCCTGCAAATACTCTCGTAGAAACGCATATTCAGGGTCCTCCCAAAAAGCAGGCAAGTCCAGCAACCGCTCGGCATCGACCCTCGCTGTATCTAGCGCCCGGTAATCATGAACCAGATCGGCCATTTTGAACTCTGGCAACCCACTTTGCTTTTTGCCAAAAAATTCTCCGGCACCTCTTAGTTCCAGGTCTTTTTCAGCTAGCACAAATCCATCGTTCGTTTCTGTCATGGACTGCATCCGTTCTTTGCCTTCCTCATTTTTCGGGTCCGCAAGCAGGACACAAAATGATTGGTCCGCACCGCGGCCGACCCTTCCCCGTAATTGGTGCAGCTGAGCAAGACCAAACCGAGTCGCATCATAGATCAACATGAATGTAGCATTAGGAACATTGACCCCCACTTCCACAACAGTAGTGGAAACTAAACAATTAATTTTCCCTTCACTAAAATCACGCATAATCGCATCCTTTTCATCCGCATGAAGTCTTCCATGCATCAAGCCGATTTTATATCTTCCAGCGAAATGGGCAGATAGCTGAGCATGGACATCAACCGCATTTTGGACATCCAATTTATCTGATTCCTCGATTAGAGGACAAATAACATAAGCTTGACGGCCAGCTTGCAATTCCTTTTCCATTTTTCGCAAGACAGGCAGAATAGATTCTTCCTTTAACCAAAAGGTTTCTACTTTTTTTCGTCCGGCAGGCATTTCATCCAAGATAGATACATCCATTTCACCGAAGGCTGTAATCGCTAGTGTTCGCGGTATCGGGGTCGCCGTCATGAACAAGACATCGGGGCTCATCCCTTTATCCCGCAGCACTCTTCGCTGATCGACGCCGAAACGATGCTGTTCGTCCGTAATGACTACGCCGAGTTTTTGAAAGGTGACATCCGGCTGAATCAAAGCATGCGTACCAATTAAAATATCAATTTCTCCTGAGGCAAGCTGTTCTAAAATGATTTTTCTCATTTTGCCTTTTGTCGATCCCGACAAGAACGCTATGTTTACACCTAAGGGCTGAAACCAGGTGGAAAGCGACTCTGCATGCTGTTCTGCCAGTATTTCGGTCGGCGCCATCAATGCACCTTGAAAACCGCCCGTTACAGCAGCATACAGGGCGATGGCTGCGACAACAGTTTTGCCGGACCCGACATCCCCTTGCAACAGCCGGTTCATCCGCGTTGAACTTTTTAACTCAGCACAAATTTCATTGACTACTTTCTTCTGGGCATTTGTCAGTTCAAATGGCAAAGTCGCAATAAACGATTTCAATTTTTGATTGTCATAAGGGATAACTGTTCCGGGATCTTGATCCTTACGCACTTTCTTCATCGCGACCATTTTTAATTGGAACTTAAGCAATTCCTCGTATACAAAACGCCGCCTTGCATGTTTCACATCACTCAGACTAGCAGGAAAATGGATTAATTCCAAAGCATCCGCAAGGGAGGGCAGTTTGTAAGCCGTCCGGATATCGCAAGGAATGGGATCCTCCAGTTCATGGGCAGCCGTATCCAGAGCAATCCTCATATATTTCCTGAATGTTTTTTGATGCATTACACCCTTTAAACTGTAGACGGGTTCAAAGTCATTTTGAGTCGTTTTGGGCCCTTCTGAAAAGTTGCTCACATTAATGACTTGCCGCCCTCGATCCCATTTCCCTGTGATGGTAACAATCATGCCGATCTCCAACCGTTCCTTCAAATAATGCTGGTTAAAAAAAACGGCCTTGATCAAATGATTCCCTACAAGCACTCGCACTTGCAGTCTGGAACGATTTTTCCCAACAAAAAGAACGGAAGGCTCGCTTTCGACCCTTCCTTCCACTGTGACTTTTTCGTTATGAGGGGTAGCTGCCAAATCTTTTATCCTAAAATCCTCATGCCGATAAGGAAATGTCAGAATCAGATCCTCGATCGTATGGATGCCTAATTTTTGAAGCTGTTCCCCCGTCGCTTTTCCAACACCCTTCAACGATGTGACAGGCTCAAGACTTAACAGTGTCACGGGCCGACTTATCCTTCCCGAAGATTTCCGCTTCCAAAGCCTTTCCTGTCGGAGTAGCAGCCAGACCGCCTTTTGCAGTTTCACGAAGTGCGGAAGGCATCGTTTGCCCAATCCGGTGCATCGCTTCGATTACTTCATCTGTCGGAATCCGGCTGACTACACCCGCGAGCGCCATATCAGCGCCAACCAGCGCCTTGGCTGCTCCCATGGCGTTGCGCTTGACACAAGGCACTTCTACTAGCCCCGCAACAGGATCACATACGAGCCCGAGCATATTTTTCATGACAATAGAAAATGCCTCAGCACTCTGTTGTGGTGTTCCTCCAGCCATCTCAACTATGGCAGCTGCTGCCATGGATGCCGCGGAACCCGTTTCTGCCTGACAGCCGCCTGCAGCGCCGGAAATGGACGCATTATTCGCCACAACAAAACCGAACGCACCTGAAGTGAACAAATAGTTGATCATCTGTTCCCGTGTAGGGTTCAATTTATTTTTTACAGCAAATAGAGTGCCGGGTACGATTCCTGCCGCACCGGCAGTTGGAGTGGCACAAATCATGCCCATGGCCGCATTCACTTCGTTCGTAGCGACCGCCTTGCTCACCGCATCCAGAATCAAGTCACCGGAGAGCGATTTGCCGCTTGCGATATATTGCTGCAAAAGGACCGCATCCCCGCCAGTCAGGCCAGATGTCGATTTGACGCCTTTCAAGCCTTGCTCCACCGCCTGTTCCATGACCGTCAAATTCCGTTCCATTTGGGCGATGATCTCCTCACGCGAACGACGGGTGAGCAGCACTTCCTGCTCAATCATAATTTCAGATATCGGTTTATTTTGGGTTTCCGCTAGAGAAACGAGCTCTTTCACGGAGCTGAATAATATATCCATCTATATTCCTCCTTAATTAGCCAATGTTGACACTTGTGTCACATTCGGCAAGGATTGCAATTGATTGATTAATGTTTCATCAAATATTTGATCGACCTCGATGACCATCAAAGCCATCTTCCCTTTTTCTTTCCGGCCCACTTCCATATGTGCAATATTCATGCCTTGTTCTGCAATCACATTGGAAACGCCGGCGATCACCCCTGCCCGGTCATCATGCACGACGAGGAGGGCAGGATAGTGTCCTGAGAGTCGCAATGGAAAACCGTTCAGCTCAGTAACTTCCATTGTGCCTCCGCCGATTGAAATGCCAACCAGCTCCATTTCCCCCTTGCCGTCACCAATGACGACGCGTGCCGTATTGGGATGTTCTGCTTCTTCCTCTTCCGGAATGAATTCAAAGGTCATGCCGGCTTTCGCGGCATCCTCAAAGGCCGTTTTGATACGCTCGTCATGTGTATCATAATCTAATAGCCCGCCGATAATCGCCACGTCCGTCCCGTGACCTTTGTACGTTTCTGCAAATGAGCCATATAAATGGATTCTTGCCCATTCCGGCTGCCTGCCAAATAGATCTCTCGCTACTCTGCCGATTCTGGCAGCGCCCGCTGTATGTGACGAGGAAGGCCCAATCATCACTGGACCGATAATCTCAAAAACCGACCTAAATTTCATGCCCTTTTTCCCCCTTATGAAAGCGAATTCTCTACTCTTCATTTTACATGAAATAATAGTTTGTGACAAAAAAGAAAGAACGATAGGCGCGGCAGACTTCTTTTAAAAGGAAAAGGACTTGTTCCCTCTCCAGAATGTACGTTCTATTTTATTATAGTATACTACTTTTATGCAGGGCGAACAAATGCAAGCCCCCAAAACATAGTTTTTTCGAATAAAAGAATGCCGGGGAAAGAGAGGGAATTCATATTTTTTATATTCACTCTTAAGTTGGATCTTTGAATTTCGGAGGGTCTTTCAAAGCTGATTGGCAGCTTAGGAGCGAATTGTCGGCCGTTCCGTGCAGTTCGCCAGATGAAGCCGGCTGGCCCATTATTTTTAAAAGATGATATACCGGTCAATCGTTTGTATATATGGGGGAATTGGGCATAAAAGCAGAGCGAAACGATTGCCATGTAGATCTCTTATTGGAAACAGAAAGTCAGGTGGAGAAAAACAACAGTTTCTCTCCACCTGACTAGTTCAGGGCATATAGCTTAGCGCCTATGAGTTTATTCAACAGAAATGATATATGGATAAAGTGGCTGCTTTCCATTATGCAATTCTACTTCCACATGGTCATGAGCGGATTCAATGTAGTCAGCTATTTCTGTAGCTTCGGTTTCCGTGACACCCTCTCCATAAATAAGCGTGACAATCTCATCGTCTTCATCAATCAAGGTATCGATCAACGTCTTCATCGCCTCTTCCAAAGCAGGCGTAGAAATGACAATTTTCCCTCCTGCGATGCCCATAAAGTCATCTTTATGGATTTCCACTCCATCAATCGAAGTGTCACGAATAGAATGAGTTACTTGACCGGTCTTCACTCCGGACGCAGCTTGCGTCATTGCCTTCAAATTGGCATCAACCGACGCTTCTGGATTGAAAGCAAGAATCGCCGCAAGTCCTTCCGGAACGGATTTTGTCGGGACAACTCCCGCTTCGATGCCCACAATCTCAGCAGCTTGATTGGCTGCCATAACGATATTTTTATTGTTCGGCAATAGAATAACTCGCTCTGCTTGGACATCTTGAACAGCTTTGACGATGTCCTCCGTGGATGGATTCATTGTTTGTCCGCCTTCGATTACTACCGACGCACCTATGCTGCGCAGCAAGTCGGCAATGCCTTCTCCCATCGCAACAGTCACTACTGCATATGGATGCTTCACGGTCTCTTTCCTAGGAGATGCAACAGAAGCAGTAGACTCACCTACAATATTTGCATGCTGCTGACGCATATTTTCAATTTTAATATTTATCAACGAACCATACTGTTGTCCATAATTCAACGCTTCTCCCGGCTGTTCTGTATGGATGTGAACCTTGGCGAGCTCATCGTCCGAAATGACGAGAAGAGAATCTCCAAACTTGCTGAGATCCTGACGGAATGTATTTTCCTCAAAAGGGGTCCCAGCCGATTTTTCTGGGTCAAATTTCACCATGAACTCCGTACAATAGCCGAACTCGATATCTTCCGTATTCATGAAGTCTTGTACACTGCGATGATGCTCTGCATTGACTAGCTCATCCATCGAATCAATAACCGAACGCTCCGGAAGCGGCTCTCCCCGCAAGCATGCGAGAAATCCTTCATAAACAAATACAAGCCCTTGTCCACCGCTATCGACAACTCCTACTTCTTTTAGGACTGGCAACAGATCAGGAGTACGTTTCAAGGAAGCTTTTGCCTCCTCTACTACCGCTTCCATCACTTCAATAATATTTTGGCTCTTCTCTGCTGTGGCTACCGCCTGTTTCGCAGCATCCTTTGCCACCGTAAGAATGGTCCCCTCCACAGGTTTCATTACTGCCTTGTATGCAGTTTCCACTCCGTATTGAAGAGCATCCGCAAACGATCGGCTTGACAAAGAGGCTTCATTCTCCACAGCTTTTCCAAACCCGCGGAATAGTTGCGATAGAATGACGCCTGAATTCCCTCGCGCCCCCATCAGCAACCCTTTAGATAAGGCCTGTGCCGTTTTACCCAAATGCTCAGACTTGTTCGCTTCCGTCTCTTTGGCACCGGATGTCATGGAAAGATTCATATTCGTGCCGGTATCCCCATCTGGTACCGGAAAAACATTTAACGAATCGACATAGTCGGCATTTTCATGAAGGTGATGCGCACCCATCTTCACCATTTCCGCAAATTTCAAACCATCTACTGAGATCATTGAAATAAAATCCTCCTTCTAGTTCGTTACCCGAACCCCTTGAACAAAAATATTGACTGATCCGACCGTAAGCGAGAATGTCTTCTTCAACGTATAGATCACTTTGGATTGCACTTGGTAAGCAACTTCCGAGATTTTCGTCCCATACCCGATAATGACATACATATCGATATGCGTCTCGTCACCAATATTCCGCACGATGACACCCCGGGCATAATTCTCTTTGCGAAGAATATCAGTAAGCCCATCACGAATCTGGTGTCTGGAAGCCATACCTACAATGCCATAGCATTCCAAAGCTGCCTCTCCAACCACTTGGGCGATAACGTCATTCGTAATATCGATTTTACCGTACTCGTTCTTCAATTCGATTGACATAATTACGTCCCTCCTGCATCCTTATTAAACTTCCCTAATTGTACTATACACTATATAAAAGCGGAAGTGCCCGTTTAGCGACGTACGGACTGGAGACTTTCCGGCAAGATAAAGGAAACACGGTTCGCAAAGCGAACCGATGTTGACTTATCGAAGCCGGAACAGTCGAAGTCCGCTAGGCGCTGGGCACTGGAGCTGGATAATAACTGTTCAAAGGAATCTATCTTGAGTTAAGAATAAAAGCGGAAGTGCCCGTTTAGCGTCTAAAGCGGAGAGGGCCGTTTAGCCTCGACAGGCGCTGGCCGACTAAACCCGCCGCGTCCTGCGGCAAAGTCGGCACTAGCACATCGTGTGCTTCGGAGGGCTTGGATGAAAGGCGCTTTTTGCCTTACAGCCAAGACCGAAGCGACCCGAGAGGCTGGCCCTCGCAGCTGGATGATCTTACGGACTGGAGACTTTCCGGCAAGATAAAGGAAACACGGGTCGCAAAGCGAACCGATGTTGACTTATCGAAGCCGGAACAGTCGAAGTCCGCTAGGCGCTGGGCACTGGAGCTGGATACTAACTGTTTGTAGAATTACTAACTGGGGTTCAATTCGTTTACTGGCGTGCAGATCACTTTTCTGGCGTTCGTTCTGCTTTACTGGCGTTCCGACTACGTTTCTGGCGTTCGTTTCGGGTTTCTGGCGTTCAGACCGCGGTTCTGGCGTTCGTCCTGCTTTACTGGCGTTCAGACCACGGTTCTGGCGTTCGTTCTGCTTTACTGGCGTTCAGACCGCGGTTCTGGCGTTCGTTCTGCTTTACTGGGTTCAGAACGCGGTTCTGGCGTTCGTTCTGCTTTACTGGCATTCAGACCGCGGTTCTGGCGTTCGTTCTACTTTACTGGCGTTCAGAACGCGGTTCTGGCGTTCGTTCTGCTTTACTGGCGTTCAGCCCGCGGTTCTGGCGTTCGTTCTGCTTTACTGGCGTTCCGACTACGTTTCTGGCGTTCGTTCTCATTTTCTGGCGTTCAGCCCGCGGTTCAGGCGTTCGTTCTGCTTTACTGGCGTTCACTTTTATTTTACACTGTGTTGCAGCGCTCTTGAGAAGAAACGGCAAGTTCTTTTTAAAAAGAAGTGTAAAGTAGAACTCCTTGAAAGAGACTCCAAAAAAGGTTGCAAGCCTATAGGTCCTATGATAAAGTATTAAGGTATGCGAATGATAAAGTGAATCGCTTAATCAACAATAGCGAGGAGGAAATAAAAATGGCTAAACAATGCGTAGTTACTGGTCGTAAAGCACGTTCAGGAAATTCCCGTTCACACGCGATGAATGCAAACAGACGTACATGGGGTGCAAACCTTCAAAAAGTCCGTATTCTTGTAAATGGTAAACCAAAACGTGTTTGGGTTTCTGCTAGAGCCCTAAAATCAGGTAAAGTACAACGCGTTTGAGGATTCTCTCAACCGACTTTTCCGTCAATAGAAAAAAGTAAAACGCCAAGCCGATGGAAATCAGCCTGGCGTTTTTTCTTTTTTCCGCTTCTTTGTCCGATTGTTGGAAGATGCTGTCGCCTGTTTCTCTTCTTTATTCATGACGACCATGCACTTTCTAACAAAACTACTGAGAAACTTCGGCATTGTAAACGTATAGACTCTCAATTCCCCGGCTCCTTTCAGGAATCTGAACTCCTTACCATTAAACATATGCCCTTGCGGAACGAGATAGTACAAACTTCTGAAATTGCTTCGTTGCTAGTGAATCGAGTCATGCCAGTTTCCAATGATGCATTGGCGACTTCGTATTTAAAGCCGGTCAATGTCAGGCCTTCTACCTTCCCTCCGCCGAACGAAAAGAAAGATACATATTCCAATTGATCTTCTCTTTGGATCCGATGAACACCTGGAAATAAAATGGCCAGCTCATTGGATTTACTGCCGATTGTAAATCTTTTTTCCGGATACATTTGCTGCATGCGATACAACAGGTGGAGAGCCGATTCGAAATGGTCCAATCTTCCCCCCGTCACCCCTGTTATCAAAATATGTTCCGGGTCAAGGCTTAATGCACGTTGTATCGCCAATTCCGTATCAGTTTCATCTTTTTCTGTATCTACCTTTGTCACAAAGGGAACAAAATGGGAAATTCGTTCATATTCCACATTGGTCACGGAATCAAAATCTCCTATCGCTTCTACGGGAAGAATGCCTGCATTCAGGAGGTATAGCGTTCCTCGATCAGCACCAATAAACACAGTCTCTTCTTTCGGCAATCGGTTTAAATCATATAACTCCTCTTCCGGGCCGCCTGAGCAGACGACAACTCGGCTCATCCGTTCAAAGCTCTTTCCCCGGCAGATTTAATGCGCTGCAATGCCTCTGCCCGGTCTGCTGCATTATAAATCGCCGACCCTGCCACAAAAATGGAAGCACCTGCCTGGACACATGGGACGATTGTTTCTTCGTTGATCCCCCCGTCGATTTCAATCTCAATGGACAGGTTGCGCTCACGGATAATCGTGGCGAGTTGTTCCACTTTCGGCAATACATTGTGAATGAACTTCTGTCCGCCAAAGCCTGGATTGACTGTCATGAATAAAACCATGTCAACGTCTTCGAGCACATGCTGAATCGTTTCAATAGGAGTATGAGGATTCAAGACGACACCCGGCTTCACTCCAAACGACTTGATCAATTGCAGTGTTCGATGAAGATGGCGGCAAGCTTCTACATGGACCGTAATGTAATCTGCACCCACTTTAGCGAATTGCTCAATATAATTATCCGGATTTTCAATCATCAAATGGACATCCAATGGCAAAGTTGTTACTGGACGCAACGCATCCACCACAATAGGACCCATTGTAATATTCGGCACGAAATGGCCATCCATGACATCAATATGGATAAGTTCCGCGCCAGCCTTTTCAACCTCTCTCACTTCTTCTCCTAACTTTGAAAAGTCAGCTGATAAGATGGATGGAGCAATTTTAACCATGTTTACATATACCTCGGCTTTCGGTCTGTGATTTCTTGTAGAAATTGCAAATAGTTTTCGTAGCGCTGTGGAAGGATCTCCCCTTCCTCCACGCTTTTTTTTATTGCACACCCGGGCTCTTTTAAATGAAGACATCCTCGGAATTTACATTCGGATGATAATCTGTCCATCTCCACAAAATACTGGCGCAGCTCTTCACGTTCGATGTGTTCAAAATCCAACGAGCTGAAACCAGGCGTGTCCGCGACCAGACCACCCGCCACTTTGATCAATTCTACATGGCGTGTTGTATGGCGGCCCCTGCCCAACGCTTCCGAAATTTCACCCGTTTTCAACTGTAATTCCGGAAGGAGCGTGTTTAATAGTGTTGACTTGCCTACACCGGATTGGCCAGCAAGGACGGTCGTTTTTTCAAAAAGGAAAGGACGCAGCGAAGCCAGAAGGGAAGAATCATCCCTATGTGTTTCCAGAACATCGTAACCGATTTTCTTATAGTAGGAAGTGATCGACTCAGCAAAAGCGAGCTGTTTCTCTCCTGCCAGATCCTTCTTTGTCAGGCATATAATCGGCTCTATTCCAAGCGACTCCACAATGACAAGAAATCTGTCCAACAGATGGAGACTTAGATCGGGCTCTACTATCGAGAAGACGAGCAAGGTTTGATCGACATTCGCAATAGGAGGACGCACGAGCTCATTTTTTCTTTCGTGGACTTCTGTGATCGTTGCATCATTGTCCCCTTCTTGATGAAATGTAACAAAATCACCAACGAGCGGGCTGATTCCACGATTTCTAAAAACCCCCCTGCCTTTGCATTGAATCACTTTTCCCTCGTAATCCACATAGTAAAAACCACTGATCGCTTTTGTAATTAATCCTTCCGGCATCCAATCCCTCTTTCTGCATCATTCTTTATCATCGTAATTGATTGTAACATTTTCTATGATTTGATTATCTCGCACTATGCGATAGCCACCCGTTCCGCCTTCTTCCAACTGGATGGTAAACTGTTTTGTTGTATCTTCATATATTTCGAACTCTTCGTAGACATCATCCATTGAATGCTTGCTATCCTTAATATAAATCTGAACCAATTGTGGTTTTGGCGAATCCTCTTCCTCATCTCCATCCCAATCCGATTCATCGTCATACTGGGGTGCATAAGGGATTCGAATGGTTCGCGGGAAACCTTTTAACGGTTTTTTCTCTTTGCCCTTCGAGATGACTACTGTGACTGTTTCCCCTTTCCTCAATTGGGTATCTGGCTCTGGAGATTGCCTTATCACTTCATTTTCAGGAACAATTTCAGAAGTTTCATGTACCGCTTTAATCTCAAGCCCGCTCACTCTGGCGTAGTCTAATACTTGTCTCTCCGAATAGCCTCGCAAATTTTTGAACGTAATCAATTCGGGGCCTTTACTTACAGTGAATACAAGATCGGTTTCTTCCGTGACAACTTCCTCTCCCTCTTTTGGCGTCTGTCCAATGATGGTTCCCTCGGGTTCATCGGTAAACTGCCAATCAGGACTGATAGATTTAAACCGATCCGCTAATAGATTGTGGATGTTTTCGTAATTTTTTCCTTCATAATTTTCCATAACCATTGTCTCTTTGCCCTTGCTGACATAAATGGTAATAGATGCACCGACATCCCGCTTCTGTCCACCTTCCGGAATAGTGCGGATCACCTTGCCGGCTTCCACGTCATTATTAACTTCCTCAATTTTTTCATCCACTTTGAACCCTTCGGCCTCCAGCATCTCTACTGCTGCCTTCTCATCTTCGCCGACTACCTCCGGTACAGTTACCTTCTTTGGACCTAACCATCCGGGGAGGAAAAGAAGAAGAAGCAAAATAAGGAGAATACCACTGACAACTCCAGCGATGATTGGCCATTTTTTCTTCTTTTTCTTTTTCTTGATCTCCTTCGGGCTGGTTGCTGGTGTCTGAACAGGTTCTATTTTTTTCGTTTCTTCCGCGTGATCGAACTTTTGCGATTCATTCACGATTGGGATGGCACGGGTTTTATCATCATCCACGGGCTCGGTGAATTTTGCTTCGTTTGCCCTTTCCGGAGATAAGACAGTTAATAGATCCTCATACATTTCGTCAGCCGAGCGATATCGGTTCAAGGCATCCTTGGAAGTTGCTTTCAAAATGACATTTTCCACGCTTTGCGGTATGGAAGGGATTTGTTCCCTCACCGAAGGGGTCTCTTCCTGCAAGTGTTTTAATGCAATAGCAACAGCTGTTTCCGCTGAGAAAGGCAGCTCCCCCGTCAACAATTCATAGAACACAATTCCAAGCGAATAAATATCGGACTTCTTTGTCGCCATACCGCCCCTAGCCTGTTCAGGGGATAAATAATGAACCGTTCCAAGCACCGAATTTGTCTTTGTATGAGCTGTAGAATTCAACGCCATTGCGATTCCAAAATCGGTGATCTTCACGTCTCCATTTTCATCCATTAGAATGTTCTGCGGCTTGATATCCCGATGGATAATGCCGTTATGATGAGCGTTCGCTATTGCAGAAACGAGCTGCTTCATGATTTGGACGGCTTGTTGCGGGCGAAGCGGACCATTTGTCTGAATGAATTTTTTCAATGTACGGCCGTTTATATATTCCATGACGAGGTAGTGCAATTCATCTTCTTCCCCGACGTCAAAAATATTGACTATATGCGGATGGGTCAGGCTCGTAGCTGATAAAGCTTCCCGTTGAAAACGCCTTTTTAAATCTTCTTCATTGGCAAAATCATAGTCGAGCACTTTGATCGCCACATCACGATCCAAAATGATATCATGTGCCAGGTAGACTTTCGACATACCGCCTTCACCGATGCCTCGAATGATTTCATAACGTCCACCAATACGTTTGCCGATCAATGTTGACTCACCTCCGAGCGGAACGGACCGACTAATATGACCGTAATATTGTCTTCTCCGCCCATATCATTCGCCAAGTCAATCAGCTCCTCCACCTTTTGGGAAAGCGATGCTTCCGACATGACAACTTCTTTCATTGTTTCATTCTCAATTTTATTGCTTAACCCATCTGTGCAAATTAAAAGATAGGCTCCTTCTTCAAATTGAATAGAATAAAAATCAAGTTCAATTGTTTTCTCTGTTCCAATCGCACGCATGATCCAATTCCGTTGCGGATGGCTGGCGGCCTCCTCCTCAGTGATTTCACCGCTGTCCAACAACGCATTGACGAACGAATGATCTCTTGTAATCTGTTTCCAATCGGTTTCTGATATTTTGTACACCCTGCTGTCTCCTGTATGGGAGATAATGCAGGAGGATTCGAAAATAATGACCGCATCGAGTGTAGTGCCCATTCCTTTATATTGTTCATCGGCTTCAGCCATCTCGTAGATCTCCAAGTTTGTACGTGTAATGACTTGTGCCAGCCAGGAACTCCAAGATTGCTCGTCCATAGCAAGGGGATTTTCAATCAATTTGAATTGATTTCCAATCATTTGTACCGCTGTGGAACTGGCCAGTTCACCACCCCGATGCCCCCCCATTCCATCAGCAATAATGGCAAGCACAGGTCCGCCCGGCAATTCAAATACTGCCGCGCTGTCTTCATTTATGGACCTTCGTTTCCCGATATCTGTCCTGAATTCATATTGCACCAATTGTACCCCCCAATGCTTTCCTTTTATCTCTCCGATTTTTTCTTGCGCAATGCAGCAACAAAAAAGCCATCACTGTCAAAATGGTGAGGCAATACTTGAAGCATGTCCCCTTTCATTGCTTCCGCATCATTCACCAAATTATTTAGTGGGATCGTTTCCATATCAGGATGCCTGCGAAGGAACTCGGAAACAGACCCCATGTTCTCTACTTGGTCAACCGTACATGTACTAAAGACGATGATACCATTCTCCTTTATAAGATGGTAGGCGGTATCAAGTAAATCTGCCTGAATTCCAGCTAAATCATGCAGATCACTTTCCTGTTTATTATATTTGATTTCAGGCTTTCTCCTGATGACTCCAAGCCCGCTGCATGGAGCATCCAGCAGAATACGGTCAAAAGAAGAGGCGGGATAGATTTCAGTTAACTTTCGGCTGTCACCGCTTTGGGTCTCAATTGATTCCAAGCCCAGCCGCTTTGCGCTCGACAAAATGAGGGACAACTTGTGATCATGCAAGTCATGGGCAAATATCTTACCATCGTCCTTCATCTTTTCTGCAATGAATGTCGTTTTTCCTCCTGGAGCCGCACACATATCCAAAACAGACATTCCCGGCTTTGGATCCAAGGCAAGGACGGGCAACATGGAACTTTCATCTTGAATTGTCAACAATCCATTTGTAAACGCTGCTGTTTTCGCCAAGTTTCCTCCAGAAACCCGGATGCATTCAGGCACTACTTCTCCTTTCGAGACTTGAAATCCTTCTGCCGCCAATTGTTCCATCACTTCTTCTGTTGTTGCCTTCATCGTGTTGACACGTGCCGTCATGGTCGGCGGCATATTGTTCCTGCTCGCCATTGCAATGGTGTTCTCTTTGCCGTATTGATTGATCCATCGGCGCAACAGCCATTCAGGGTGGCTTGTCTCAATTGACAGTCTCGTTATGTCGTCCTCAATTTCATCCAATGAAGGGACATCTTGTCGCAAGATAGAACGCAGGATACCGTTCACAGTGGAGGAAATCCCTTTATGCCCCCTTCGTTTGGCGATTTCCACCGCTTCATGCACAACAGCATGCGGGGGTATTTTGGAAAGATATACAAGTTGGTAGACCGACAATCGAAGAAGTTCCCTCACCCATTTGTCCAATTTGCCTCGGGTAAATGGTTGTAAGTAGTAATCAAGCGTCATCCTATGCTGTAATGTGCCATATGTCAGTTCCGTCAACAATCCCCGGTCTTTCGGTGCAATCGAATAGGTCTCCATCGTCTTATGCAGCAAAAGATTGCTGTATGCTTGATTGTTTGCCACTTCCAAAAGGATGGATAATGCCGCATCTCGAACATTGCCATTCCAAATTTTCTTTTTGCTATTTGTCATTCGAATTGGTCTCCCACTTGAAACTTGGAACCGACTCCATTGAGAAACTCATCGATGGCCATACGTTTTTTCCCAGCCGGTTGCAGCTCTTTTATTGATAACACAATGTGATCGCCGCTTTGGACGAGCATTTCACCTTTGTCGATCGATAAGATGGTGCCTGGTTCTTGGGGCGCCAAGTTACGGTCCACCTTCTCCGCAGAAAAGATTTTGACATTGTCTCCTTGAAGGGTTGTATAAGCAACCGGCCATGGATGCAATCCTCTGATTTGATTGTAAATGGACGAACCCGGTCTACTCCAATCGATCCGCTCTTGTTCCCGAGATATATTATGTGCAAATGTAGCTTCAGATTCGTTTTGCGGTATTCTTTTATTCGTCCCATCCAAAATAGATGGCAAAGTTTCTTTTAATAGCTGCTTGCCCGCATCCGATAAAGCATCGAACATCATGCCTGTGTCATCAGTCTCTTTAATCGGAACAGTGACTTGGGAAATGATATCACCGGCATCCAGTTTTTCTGCCATATACATGATCGTGACGCCTGTTTCAGTTTCACCATCCATGACAGCCTGGTGAATTGGTGCGCCTCCACGATATTTCGGCAGCAATGAAGCATGAACATTAATACAGCCGAGCCTTGGAACATCGAGAAGTTCTTTTGGCAAAATTTGACCATACGCCGCTGTAACAATCAAATCAGGGGCCATCTCAACCAGTTTCCTCAATTCGTCTGAACCTCTTAGCTTCTCAGGTTGGAGAACGTCCAGCCCAAGTCGAATTGCTTCCTCTTTCACAGGAGGCGGCGTTAACACACGCTTTCTGCCAACTGGCCGGTCAGGCTGGGTGACGACGGCCAAAATTGAATAGCCTTCGTCCACAAGCATGGATAATACAGGGACTGAGAAGTTGGGTGTTCCCATAAATACTATATTCGTCAATTCTGCTCATCCTCCTCTAGGTCGTCTGGCTCCTCCTCGAATTCCGAAGGATCCACCACTCGCAGGATTTTTGAATCGAACAATACCCCATTGAGATGGTCAATCTCATGCATGATCGCTCTCGCTTCATAATCTTCCGCTTCTAATTCGTACAGCGAACCGTCCCGTTCTTGCGCTTCAATCCGGACGAAAAACGGCCGTTCGACTTCGCCGTACAACCCCGGGAAACTGAGACAGCCTTCCACTTCGACTTCCGAACCGCCAATCGCTGTCACGACCGGATTCACCATTTCAATCACGTCATCCCCTTCACCTAGGTCGACGATGGCTACCCGAATCGGCTTTCCTACTTGCGGTGCCGCTAATCCGATACCGTCAGCGGCCACCATTGTGTCATGCATGTCGTCCAGCAATGTTGCCAATTCCTCGTCAAACGCTACTACTTCTTTACATGATTGAGTCAATATGGGTGAAGGATGCTTCACAATTTCCAATATGGCCAATTTCATTCCTCTTTTCAAAAAATGGATGTAGGATCTACATCTACCGTCATGAGCAAACCAGATTTGATCCAATCGGTACGATAGATTTTAATTAATTGCTGAAGAGTTTTCGTCAGCTTCGGTTCTTTTTTGTATTTTAGCAAACATTGATATCGATATCTATTGTTCACACGGCTGATTGCCGCCGCAGCAGGCCCGATGATGACCGTTTCAGGCGAAAGATTATCTTTCAAGAACCGGGTGCCCTTTTCGGCAAAATCTACCGCCTTCATTAAATCCTCATGGGTAAATTGCAACAAGGTAATGTAGTAGAAAGGAGGATAACCGTACTGTTTTCTTGATGCCATCTCCAAACGGTAGAACGGTTCATACTGCTGGGCTTTTGATAATTCTATGGCATAATGCTCCGGGGAATACGTTTGGATGAATACCTCACCGGGGAGCTCGTGTCTGCCGGCCCTGCCACTCACTTGAGTCATGAGCTGGAATGTCTTCTCGGCAGCTCGAAAATCAGCCAGGTGCAATGTCGTGTCCGCCGCTAGAACGCCAACGAGCGTGATAGCGGGAAAATCCAATCCCTTTGCAATCATCTGAGTTCCAAGAAGGATATCCGCTTTCCCTTCGCTGAATTGCCGCAGCAGTCGTTCGTGGGATCCTTTCTGTCTTGTCGTATCCACGTCCATACGCAAAACTCTTGCTTGCGGAAGCAATCTCGCAATCTCTTCCTCAGCTTTTTGCGTGCCCGTGCCAAAAAAGCGGATATGTTCGCTTTGGCATTCTGGACAATGAAGCGGGACGGGTTCCTCATGGCCGCAATAATGGCATTTCAAGCATTCGTTGGCTCGATGGTAAGTTAAAGAAATATCACAGTTCGGACATTGGACGACCGTTCCACAGTCCCGGCAAAGGACAAAGGATGAAAATCCGCGCTTATTCAAAAATAGAACGGTCTGTTCCTTGTTTTCCAAACGCTTTCTCATTGCTTCGGCAAGTGGGACAGAAAACATCGAACGATTCCCTTCCTTCAATTCCTCCCGCATATCGACGACGTGAACCGTCGGCAAACTTTGTTTTTTGGCCCGCTCCGAAAGGACAAGAAGCGTATAGACCCCTTTGGCTGCCCTTGCGAATGATTCCAATGACGGGGTAGCACTGCCTAAAATAACGGGGCAATGATGGTATTGCGATCTCCAGATTGCGACATCCCGCGCATGATAACGGGGAGTATCCTCCTGTTTATACGTTGATTCATGCTCTTCGTCTAAAATAATCAATCCGAGATTTTCAAAGGGAGCAAAAATAGCGGAACGCGCACCGACAACCACCTTCACTTCGCCCCGATGCACTTTTCGCCATTCATCATATTTTTCTCCTGAAGAAAGACCGCTATGCATGACAGCGACCAATTCACCAAATCGCTCTTGGAACCTCGATGTCATTTGAGGAGTCAGAGATATTTCCGGGACCAGGACAATCGCTTCCTTCCCTTGCTGCAGAACGTGTTGGATCGCACGCAAATAGACTTCTGTTTTTCCGCTTCCTGTAATGCCATGCAACAGGAATGTTTCCGCTCTCCCGCTATCGTAGGCATCAGTTATTTTATCTAAGGAGACCCGTTGTTCTTCAGTCAATGCCAACGGGATTACACTATCCTTCAAGCGAGGCGCTGCCGGCTCCCGGTAAGTTTCCACGAAGCTTTCGGATGCAGCTCCCTTTTCAATGACCGATTTCAACACCGGATTTTGGACACCAGATTGATGGATTAGGGAAACAGCTTCCAGCGTTTGTCCTGCCCGATCGATCATCCATTGCAGCAATTCCTTTTGTTTTTTTGCATTCGGATGGATCGTTTCCATCGAGGATGCAATCGTCTCGCGGTCAGCAATTGTCACGACGCGTGTCTTCTTCACTTCGGTTTGCTGGCCGATTGCAATATCTACGGAAACAATTCCTTCTTTCGCGTAAGACTTCAACGTTCTCAAAAGGCTGGCAGACCCCGCCGCCTGCTTCAATGGAATTCTCGCTTTATTCCCGACGAACCGCTTGAACTCTTCGTCTTGGATATCTTCCAATCGATGGACCGTAATAAATTTCTCATATTTGGCCCGCATCGCGGCAGGCAGCATCACTTGCAACGCATCAATCTCATAAGATAAGGTTCTTTCGGAAAGCCACTTGGAAAGTTCAAGAAGCTCCTTAGAAAGAACCGGCTCTAAATCAATCAGCTCAGCAATTGGCTTCAACTTATCGGCCGGCACATCCGTATTCTCTTTCAAATTCACCACATAACCGAGGACAGCTCTTGGACCGAACGGCACTTTGATCCGCGATCCACATTGAATGACCGCTTCCAAATGCTGAGGAACAGCATAATCAAATGGCCGATCAATTGGGTAGGCTGCAACATCAACGATGACCTCAGCGATCATGCAGCATCACTTCTTCCTCTTCTAGGATTGACTCTAATAACTTTCTGGCTAGAATAGGCTTGGACATCGCTTCAAATGGCTTATGGGTGCCGTTTTTCGATAACAGCGCCACAACATTCGTATCGCTTCCAAATCCTCCATTCGGGTCTGTCACATCATTTACGATAATATAATCCAAGTTCTTGTTCTCCAGCTTGGATTGCCCATACGCGATGGCATCCACTGTCTCCGCTGCAAACCCAACAAGCAGCTGACCCTTCTTTTGCTCCCCGAGGGTTTTAAGTATATCTGTCGTTTTCTTCAGTTCCAAAGTCATGTGCTGATCTTTCTTTTTCATCTTCTGCTGTTGGATTTCAACGGGGCGATAGTCGGCTACAGCTGCCGATTTGATGACAATATCCGCACTGTCATAGTTGGAAAGCACGGCTTCCAGCATTTCCTCAGCGCTCTCTACATCGATGACTGATACACCATGCGGTTTCGCTAAGCAAACTGGACCCGAGACCAGTATCGTTTCAGCTCCTAGAGAGGCAGCAGCCTCCGCCATCGCATAGCCCATTTTTCCACTGGAGAAATTGGAGACATAGCGGACAGGATCAATCCGTTCACGTGTCGGTCCAGCCGTGACCACCACTTTTTTCCCTTGCAATGGAAGCGGTTTATTGACTTGACTAAAATACTCGCTAATAAGGGAAACGATCTTTTCAGGCTCTTCCAATCGTCCTTTTCCGACATAGCCGCAAGCCAGGAACCCTTCGGAAGGTTCGATGAAACGATATCCATCCCGATGCAGCGTCTCAATATTCCGGATGACCGCCTTATTTTGATACATATGAACGTTCATGGCAGGCGCAATCCAGACATCTGCGGTCGTCGCCAGCAGTGTGGTCGTTACCATGTCGTCCGCTATGCCATTCGCGATCTTGCCAATAACGTTGGCCGTCGCAGGCGCAACAACGACAAGATCCGCCCAATCCGCTAAATCAATATGGGCGATGACTCGAGAATCTTTTTCATCAAACGTATCGAAATACACATCATTTCGGGAAAGCACTTGGAAGGAAAGCGGTGTTACAAACCTCATGGCGGATTCCGTCATGATCACTTTCACTTGCGCACCGGCTTGCGTTAGTTTACTAACGAGCGCAACCGCTTTGTATACCGCAATTCCACCAGTTACACAGAGGAGTATGTTTTTATTCAACAACATGTTTCCACCCTTTCTACATATCGGCAACTTCTTCTTTGACTAGTTCAGACACGGTAGCTTCTTGGCGCCTCTATTGGTACGAAGAGAACACAGCGGAACATTTTCCATAACAGATGGTTATGCATTCCCTTACTCAAGAATTTACAATAAAAACGACAAACTCCCTAAGAAACAATTCAAAGGGAGCGCAGCTTGGATTATAGACTTACCTTTTCAGGAGAACAGATTAGACTTCGTCTTCGTATATGATGGAATCATCCTGTGCTTGAGTAGAAAGGACACCAGCAGCTACTTCCTCAAGTGCTTTGCCAACATTTTTCTGGGATCTGTACGAGTCGAGAAGCACTTCTTTTGTCTCCTGCATCTCTCTTGCACGTTTTGCAGCAAGTGTCACTAGGGTATATTTGGAGTCTATTTTCTCTTTTAATGAATCGACTGATGGATATAACATGATTTTATTCCCCTTCCAACATGAGTAAATATCTTTTTTCAACACGTTCCCGGCGGCAATGTTCAGCCATAACAATCGCATTAACACGATCGCATGCTTTGGAAACCTCGTCGTTCTCCACGACATAGTCATATAAATTCATCATTTCAAGTTCTTCCCGCGCCTTCAGAACACGGCTCGCTATGACGTCCGCTTCTTCCGTCCCCCTTCCGACCAGACGGTCTTCGAGCTCTGATAAACTGGGAGGTGCTAAGAAGATGAACAAGCCATCCGGCACTTTCTCTCGTACTTGGGCTGCCCCGACAACTTCAATCTCTAAAAACACATCTCTGCCCGCATCAAGCGTTTCATTCACGTAGTCAAGAGGCGTGCCATAATAATTGCCGACATACTCTGCGTATTCCAGCAGCCTGCCCTCTCCGATCAATCGTTCAAACTCCTGACGGGACTTAAAGAAATAATCGACTCCATCCTGCTCCCCTTCTCGAGGACTTCTCGTCGTCATGGAAATCGAGTATTCGTAATTCGTATCCGGTTGTGAAAACAGTTCTTTACGTACCGTCCCTTTACCAACGCCGGAAGGGCCAGAAAGAACGATCAACAAGCCACGTTGTTTGTACATGCAATCCCTCTTCTTATGTATTCTCTAATTCGTCCCGTTTCATTCTAGTTTCCCATCTTTCAAGAAAACGGCAAACGTACGTGATGATGCAATATAGCATCCATAGGCTTAACAACTTCGTTATTTGTTAAACAGCATACTCATATTATAACATATCTCATCAATAGAGTGCTAAAATGGAACTAAACGATTTTTTTGAAAGAGGAATTCAACATGGCATTTGACGGTTTATTTACTACTGCAGTCACTTCAGAACTGCAGCAAATTAAAAATGGCAGGATCACGAAGATTCATCAGCCAAATGTGCAGGAAATCATCTTGCATGTTAGAGCAAATAATCGGAATCACAAATTACTTCTTTCCACCCACCCTTCCTACTCAAGAATCCAATTGACTGAGGAAACAATAGTCAACCCGGCGGAACCGCCGATGTTTTGCATGGTGCTTCGAAAGCATTTGGAAGGAGGTACAATCATAGCGATCGAACAAGCTGGGATGGATCGCATCATTAATTTGTCGATCCGCTCAAAGGATGAGATCGGGGATGACATGGAACGGATCCTAAGCATCGAGGTTATGGGGCGCCATAGCAACGTGTTACTGATCGATCCTACCCGGAACATGATTGTTGACAGCATGAAACATCTTCCGCCTTCTATGAATAGCTATCGAACGATATTGCCAGGGCAGCCTTATGTTCCTGCACCTCCGCAAGAAAAGACAAATCCATTCTCCTTAATAGAATCGGATGTTAATGATCTGTTTGGTTCTTTTGAACATGCTGGAGATCTTGTCAGTTCCCTATCTGGCTTTTCAAAGTTGAACGCGGAGGAGCTTTTGTACCGATTGCAAACGAACCCGCAAAGCGAATGGGTATCCATCTACAACAACTTTCTTGCATCCTTTGACGGTACTGATCCGAAGCCCAATTACGCTATAATCAACGGGAAGGTCTCATTTTCTGCTACCCCTTTAACATTTGGAAAAACCGATTTGACTTATTTCGAAACACTCGGCGCGTTATTGGACAAGGTTTATTTCGCGCGGGCTGAACGGGAACGGGTAAAATCTCAAGCTGCTGATTTGGAACGCTGGCTTGACAATGAAATTGCAAAGCTAACTTTGAAAATGAAGAAATTGCAAAAGGAACAGGAAGCCGCAGGCAAGCTGGATACCTTCCAACTGTATGGAGAATTATTGACAGCCAATAGCTATGCCATCCAAAAAGGTGAAACCGAAGCTACAGTAGACAACTATTATGCAGAAGGAGAAACCGTGACGATCCCTCTCGATCCAAGAAAGTCACCGATCGAGAATGCACAACGATATTATGCAAGATACACGAAAGCAAAAAATGCCCTCGTCATGATTGCGGAACAATTGGAGAAGGCGAAAGAGGACATCGATTACTTTGAAATGATAAAGCAGCAAGTGGTGCAAGCATCCACCGAAGATATCGATGAGATACGCGAAGAACTTGTCGAACTCGGGTTCATGAGAGCACGCAAGCTGAAGAAAAAGCAAAAACCGAAAAAACCTTCACCCGAGAAATATATATCGAACAGCGGGATTGCCATTTCAGTTGGTAAAAATAATAAACAAAACGACTATGTAACTTTCAAAACAGCTTCCCGCGATCATGTCTGGCTCCATACAAAAGATATTCCGGGATCGCATGTTGTTATCCATGAAGCCAATCCGGATGACGAGACGATTCGAGAAGCCGCCACCCTGGCAGCCTATTTCAGCAAAGCAAGAGAGTCTGCTTCTGTTCCAGTCGACTATACAGAAATCCGTCATGTAAAAAAACCGAGTGGAGCCAAACCGGGATTTGTCATCTACTTTGAACAAAAAACTATTTTCGTAACCCCTGATGAAGATTTGGTAAGAAAGCTAAAGAAATAATGAATGTCAAACTGCTATCTGTTTTAACGTGATAGGGGATGGAAGGCCACTTGCTTCCATCCCCTATTCCATATTCATACTTTTGCTGATCAACTATCTTCCTGCATTGGTCTAGGCATTTAGCAAACGGCTAATATGAACATAAAGAGGGTAAAGCCGAGTCACTTCGCCGCTGCCTTTTTTAGAAGAAGTCGAGTTAAAAAAGAACAAGATTGGCGGGATTGCCACTCTAAAATTCGTCTTTCATATGCGCTCCCTGTAGAGGGGTTGCTGTGTCAGTTGTTCCAGTAAGTATTGCGAATCCTCAGGATAGGCGTGGGTCATTGTCTTTATTTCAGCTATAGACTTCCATTCGGCTTCAGCAATATTGCCATCAGGATCATTGATTCCGCTGCTTTCACCTATCTTGACTACCCTAAAATAATGTATTTTCACCTGAATGCCTTGAATGATTGTTTCTTTAACTCGCAACTTTTCGATCACTTTCACGTCATATCCTGTTTCTTCTTTCACTTCTCTTATACAACACTCTTCCGGGGTTTCCCCTTCCTCTATACCACCGGATGGTATTGCATTCGTCTGAACCAAACCCCTTGACCATTAATAATTCCAGTTGTTCATTCATGCAAATACCTGCCGATCCTGTCCAGTTTTTCATTACATTGATCCCCCACTTACGAAATATACTAATTCGCCAAACTACATCGTTATTGTAATTGTTTTCGTAGTTGTTCAGCAATTGCCAATGCATTTTTATCTTGAGCAATCTCACCTGGTTTATTTCCTTCGCCGATCAGGTATCCGTCAAATCTTATCCCTATAAAATCAAAAATATGCTGGAATTGCTGGATCATCGGCAACCCTTTGATACGAGGAGTATCCCCACCCACCGCAATCACAAATGCTCTTTTTTGAGACATCTGTTTTTTAAAATCCGGGTACTTTTCATCTTTCAATGTTTGGGACCATCGATCAATAAAGTTTTTCATGATCCCTGTCATGCTATACCAGTAAATCGGAGTTGTAAAAATAAGAATATCATGCTCAAGAATGCGATCAATAATTGAGTTATAATCATCTTGGATTTCTGGAAACCCTTCCTTTGCATGACGCTTATCCTCTATCGGTTCAATTACATAATCCTTGAGATAGATTTCTTCTACAGGTAACCCTTGAATGACCAATTTCGTTAACATCTCAGTATTCCCATTTGGACGATTGCCGCCATAAAGAACTGCAATGCTCATCTATTCATCCCTCCACTTATAATCATTCATTCATTCATTCTCTAATTGATAGTATATAATCATATTAGAAATCAATAAAACGGATTATTCCGATTGATTCGATTCAAAATAACGATTAAGAAAAGGTGTTTGACTTGGAGAACAAACAACTCATTACGTTTCAGGTTGCTTCAGAAACATTGAATTTTACCCAGACGGCAAAACGGCTGAATTTTGCCCAATCAAGCATAACTGCCCAAATAAAATCCCTCGAAGCGGAACTGGGCACTCCGTTGTTTGAACGTCTAGGAAAGCGTCTAGTTTTGACAGAAGCCGGGCGAAAATTTCAATTATATGCAAATAAAATGATCAAGCTGAATGAAGAGGCGAGGATGGCAATAGGAGGGAAGAATGAACTTTCAGGAACCCTGATAATTGGTGCGCAAGAAAGTCAATGCACATACCGGCTTCCTCCTATACTTCTGGAGTTTAGAAGACAATATCCTGACGTCAAGGTCGTCTTTAAACCAGCACATTCTGATGGTATCGCCAGAAGAGAGTTACAGGAGGGATTGCTGGATATTGCGTTCATAATGGATACGTCGAAGCCGGGCGATGCATTGCAAATAGAGTGCCTTATACAAGAAAAAATTAAATTGATTGTTTCCCCAGATCATCATCTACTTGCCAAATCGGAGGTGCATTTTACTGATCTTGAAGAAGAAACATTTTTACTGACAGAATCAGGATGCTCCTATCGCACCCTGTTAGAAAATTCTCTTCGCGCAGCAGAAGTGTATCCTTCCAATAAATTCGAATTTGGCAGCATAGAAGCCATCAAACAATGTGTCATTGCAGGCTTGGGAATTGCGGTACTACCCGAGATGGCAGTTGAAGCAGACATCAAAGCGGGAAAGTTGAAGGAGCTTGCATGGGCTGACACCCTATCACCTATCTTTACACAGATTGCATGGCATAAAGATAAACGGATGACTCCTCCGCTGCAAGCTTTTATAGAAATAACCCAAGAAAGCTTTAAAGCTAGGAAGGGTAGAAATGAAATTCAGTTTTAAGGCAGCGCAAGAGTAGTGGAATTTCTATAAGCCAGCCCCTTTGTAAAAGTATAGGATGCGTTTGACGATTTCGGAGAATGGCTTCAAGTGCTGGGTCATTCTCTTTTATTCCTTGGCTTGAGATCTGCAACACAAAAAAGACGTCCAGTTCTTACTTTGGACGTCTCATATGTTTGATGATTTTGCCATCTGAAAATTCTCTCGGGTCGCACGGTTTATAGCTGTCCAATGCATAAGGTCACAACGCATCTGTCCGTTCCTCGCCTTTCGGCAAGTATTTCAGCAAACCGAGCTTTCTCAATCCGTTTTTAATTTTCGTCGTATATCCGAGATTTTTATTTGATAAGTAGGACGCTTTGGAAGCGATCATCTCTTCCAGCACCGGGAGATAGCTTGGATCCACCGATTCCCATAAGCTATAGGAATTAATGAGGTCCTCCAGTGTCAAGTGCTTGTAATCGTCACCTTTATATTCATGGTCCGGTGCTATCCGATACCAAATATCCCCGTTATCCCGTATCCAATCATCTTTATTGATGACAAGCGCATTTTGGATCGATTTAGCTGTATCCAAGTATTTAGCATCTCCGAATTCGTTGTAAGCCATTAACAGGATATTCATTCCACCGAGCACGTGATTCATGGAAGAGTGGGTCGGTCCTTCCTGGATAATCGGGAAATAGTCCGAGATGTAATAAGCATTTTCTGCTACAGGAATAATATGACCCTGGTCTTTCTGGGAAACTAACAAATCCGCATAATTGCGCAATGGTTCCTTGTAGTCGTCAATGCCCAATTCATCGCCGCTCCGATAATAGAATAAAGCGATCTGTTCATTGAATCGAGTATCAATGAATGGAGCTGTGATGCCATAAAGACCCTTCAGGTAGGTGCTTGTCACTTCTGTTTCCCAGTATGGCTTATCGCCTCTGAAATTTTTCAAATTGACGAAAGCATTGTAAACCAGATTTTCAAAGTATCTGTCCTGCTGTTCATGGTACAATGTCATCGCCCGATCTTCTTTCATCAGCAATAAACTTCTGCCGTAACCCTGACCATTTTCCGGCAATGGCTCTGTCGTTGTCACCATCTTATTAAACGGACCGATTGCTGTGTACCAATTGTTCCGCTTTTTATAATACTTCGCACTCTCCAACATCCAAGCTTCACGATGTGCATCTTCATTGAACAGCATGTTTTCCGAATTTAAATACCATTGATCGATGATGTCATGTCCTTCTGACTTCAAGGTATGAACAGACATGAAGGTGGAACCGACTTGGGTGAATGACAAGGACTCTTCCTCAGCCAGCAACTCACGCATTTGGCTATGGCCCCCTTCTGGATACTCCATCGCCAGCTGTCTGGACCGATACGATTGGCCAACCATCCGTTCCTGTACAGTCCGATCTTCATTGTGGAACCGCAGGACGCCCGTCGGATAGGATGTCATATCTGTGTTGAACAAATCATCTGTATTCCGCTTGATTCGATTACGATCGAATCGGTACAACTCATAGGTGTCTACGTAATTCTCTTTTTGCAGGACATCGACGGTAAGAGGATCGGATGTTGAATTTTCCAGCTTAGAGAACAGGAAGTAGTCCCCATTATTGAACGATCGGACTGTTAACTCGACAGTGGCCCCTTTTTTGCCCACTTCATAAAAATAGACATTATCCCGTGAGAAATTATTATCAATCCGGGTATGTCCTGTAAACTGGATCGGCTCTACGGATCGCAAGTAGATCGGGTGTTCATCAAACGAAACCTTTTCTAAGAAAACCCTCCCCGTTTGCGGAAGAAAATCTGGAGAATGGGCCGTTTGAAGTAAATTATATTCTTTTGAGCCCGCTATCAAGTTCTTTTCTTGCATCGCATTATAGAGGACTACTGAAAAAGTTGCTCGATCGACTGCTATTCTGTCTCGTAAAACCGTTTTCCGAACAGGTGTTTTGATGCCGAACAAGGACGCCTTTTCTTGAATTCGGTTTGCTTTAGGCCAGATTCCTTCAATATCCTCATCGGTCAATCCAAATGCTTGGCCGATCGCAATTTTAAATTGGCTGATTGTCATGATGCTCTCTTTATTAAAAACATCTGGGGCAGGCGTTGAAAGCATCCCGGCGTTTTGCATAGCCTCAATAAGCTTTTCTACTGGGGCCGGATCGGCTCCCCCATCGAGAAAGGGAGTGACTCGATTAAATACTTGCGCTGCCTCCCCGATTGTCATACTGATTGATGGCCGAAATTGCAAGTCTCGATATCCCGTCATATATCCATTTTCCACAAGCCATATGATTTCACTTTTAGCCCAATAATCATCTTCAATATCCGTAAATGGAGACTCTATGTCCACTAGCATTACCTGAACCTCATTCGAGGCCTCTTCAGCATGGACTGACGGAGCTGTTGCCATAAAAATGGAAACTAATAAAGGGAGTGCATACTTAGTCATTTTTCTCATCTGTTGATCATCACCTCATTCTCCATGATACCCCAATCAGTTTACCATCAATTACAAAAAAGGTATATACTGTGGCACAACCTAAAAAAACGTTATGCCAATGAAGTGACATAACGTTTTCTGCATGATTTTTTAATGCAAACCTCATGTTGCTCTCTTACAACAAGCCTTCTTTTAACTTACCATGCCACGCAAGCAACCCATCCATCGATTCGTTGCTGATCGCGCCGCTTTCGACTGCAGCTTCAGTAAGTGAACCAAAGTTGGTCAAGCTTTTGTATGGAAGTCCTGCTTCTGAAAATGCAGTATCCGCACTTGCTAACTCATATGTAAAGATGGAAACGACACCAGTCACTTCAATACCTTCTGATCGGAGAGCCTCCACTGCGTTTAGGCTGCTTCCTCCCGTGGAGATCAAATCTTCGATAATCACAGCTTTATCGGCCGCACTTGCTTTCCCTTCGATCTGCTTACTTCTACCATGTCCTTTTGCTTTCGAACGTATGTAAACCATCGGGAGTCCAAGGATATCGGCAACCCATGCAGCATGTGGTATGCCAGCTGTTGCTGTCCCGGCTACCAATGTCGTTTGTGGGAAATGAGTGCGGATTAATTGAGCTAGTCCTTCTGCGATTTGTTTCCGGCCTCCCGGATCCGACATTGTCAGCCGGTTGTCGCAGTAAATAGGGGATTGAATGCCAGATGCCCATGTAAAGGGTTCATTTGGGCTTAATTCGACTGCACCTACGTCTAATAAGATTTTTGCAATTTCCTTTTGGCTCATTCGTCGTTCCTTCCTTTCCATTGTGCATTTATGAAGTCGTACGCTGTCTTTGGGTCAGCCGATCCAGTGATGGCACGGCCGACGACAATATGGGTAGAACCAGCAAGTCTTGCTTCTCCTGGTGTTGCAATCCGCTTTTGGTCTTGCATCTCCCCTTGAGGCAGCCGGATGCCGGGCGTAACTTTCAAAAATTCCGGACCACACGCTTGTGTGATTGCCGCTGCTTCATGGACCGAACAGACTACTCCATCCAGACCGGCTGTTTTTGTCAATCTTGCATAATGAAGTACGGATTCCTCGAGCGGGACTCCAATGAGCTGTTCTTCAGCTACCTGTTTTTCGTCGGTGGAAGTCAGTTGCGTCACCGCAATGAGGGATGGCCGTTTCATTCCTGCGGGCGTTCCCTTATCAAGGCCTTCCAGTGCAGCTTCCATCATTGTACGCCCACCTGCCGCATGGACATTGACAAGGTCAACACCAAATCCGGCCAGGACTTCCATAGCAGATTTCACGGTATTAGGAATATCATGCAATTTTAAATCCAAGAATACGTCGAATCCAAGCTCTTTCAGTTTCGCTACAATGGATGGGCCCTCTTTATAATAGAGCTGCATGCCCACTTTAACACTGATTTCTCCATTAAACACCCGCAAAAAATCAAATGCCTTTTCAGCTGAATTAAAATCTAATGCGATTATCGGGGATGTCTTCATAAACGATGGCTCCTTCCTATAAGTTCAGATAGTTGGCCGATGCCTAGATCATCCAGTTTGGCTGGCAATTCCTCAATGATGTTCGGACAGACGAACGGGTCGACAAAATTGGCAGTTCCTACAGCGACGGCACTTGCGCCTGCTGAAAGAAAGTCAATCACGTCATCCGTGTCCGCGATGCCACCCATACCAATGATCGGAATGCCTACTGTCTGGCTTACTTCATACACCATGCGAATAGCGACCGGTTTGACCGCTGGGCCGGATAGCCCGCCCGTTCCGTTTGCGATGATTGGACGGCCGGTTTTATGATCCAACCGCATTCCAATCAGCGTATTGATCATCGTTAAACCGTCCGCACCCCCTTCTTCTACAGCTTTAGCAATTTCCTTGATATCGGTCACGTTAGGAGATAGTTTGACGTAAACCGGTACGTTTGATACTTTTTTTACTGCTGCTGTCAAATCACGGGCCTGCACTGGATCAGTCCCAAAAGTGATCCCTCCGCATTTGACATTCGGACAGGAAATGTTCAATTCCAATGCCTGGACATTGGGAGCTGTGGAAATGGTCTTTGCCACTTCTACGTAATCTGCGGTCTCCGTACCAGCCACATTTGCAATGATAGGAACATCAAACGTTTCGAGCCAAGGCAATTCATTCTCCATAACGCTTTGAAGACCTGGATTTTGCAGGCCGATCGCATTCAGCATACCGGATGCTGTTTCTGCCACCCGAGGAGTAGGATTGCCAAATCTTGTTTCTAATGTGGTTGCTTTGATCATAATAGCGCCAAGTTTTGAAAGATCATAGAAATTAGCGTATTCCTTGCCGAAACCAAAGCATCCGGATGCCGGCATGATTGGATTTTTCAGCTCTAAGCCAGGAAGTTTCACTGACAATCTGCTCATATGGAAACCACCCCCGCTGGAAATACTGGTCCATCGGAACAAACTTTCACATAATCATGTTCCGTATTATTCGTCGTATGGCACACACAAGCGAAGCAGGCGCCAATCCCACAACCCATCCGCTGTTCAAAAGAAAGAAATCCTTTTTTATCTGAGTAGGCATTTTGCACTGCTTTTAACATGGGCATCGGTCCGCAGCTATAGTACGTCGCAAAATCGGTCTCCAACCCTGCCATGACATCCGTGACAAAACCTTGCGTTCCTCTTGACCCATCAACTGTCACGACATACGTATCGCCGAGTCGATTGAATTCTTCTTCGTAGAAGCACACCGCGTCTGTCTGGAAGCCGAGCACATGAATACATTTGACTCCTTTTGCTTTCAATTGTTTTGATAACTCATATAACGGAGGAACACCAATTCCGCCGCCTATGAGCACAGCTGTTTCGCCTTCAGACGTTTCTTTAACGGGAAAACCATTTCCTAGCGGTCCTAGTACATTCACTGTTTCCTCAGCCAATTTACTTGAAAGAAGTTTTGTACCCCGCCCTTCTGCACGATATATGATTGTCATCTGTGATAATGTCTTGTCTATAGAAGCGATGGAGATGGGTCTTCTCAATAAAGGCTCCTGCGTTTCCGACACGCGAACATGGACAAACTGGCCAGGAGAAGAGATTTCCCCGACCAGTTTTCCAGCTAAAGTCAATTCAAAAATATGCTCGGCTATTTCAGTTTGTCTCACGACTTTCATTTTCTCTTGTATGATCATTGTACCACCTGTTTCTTTTGCATTTTGTCTGTCAAACGGGCCATTCAGTGTACGGATTTCAATATGGCAGCGATTCTACTTGATGGGTTTCATAATTTCTGCCTTCAATGCTTGGCATCCTCCCAGACGATACGGCCCTCAAAGATTGTTTTAACCGGCCAGCCAAAACATGACCAGCCATCAAACGGGGTATTCTTCCCTTTTGAAATAAATGAAGAGCGGTCAATTGTCTGTTCTTGCTCGAGATCGATCAATACAAGATCTGCCTTGCCTCCTACTTTGACTGTCCCATACGGCAAGCCGAATACATCTGCTGGCTTTACCGTCATCCAATCCACTAATTGCTTAAGCGTCCATTCGCCTCTCTTAACAAAGTGTGTATAGAGAAGAGGAAACGCTGTCTCAAACCCAGTTATGCCGAATGGCGCCTTTCCAAAACCTGCTGCCTTCTCCTCAGCAGTATGAGGTGCATGGTCCGTCGCGATAAAATCAATCGTTCCATCCAGCAGACCTGCTATGAGTGCATCCCGATCTGCCCTGCCTCGGAGCGGCGGGTTCATTTTCCAATCTGCATCATCACCGGGAATATCGTCTTCACTTAATAAAAGATGATGTGGCGTCACCTCTGCCGTAACGTTGACGCCGGCCTTTTTGGCATCACGGATGACTCTGACCGATTCCTTTGTACTGACATGGCACACATGGTAATGCGCACCTGCCGCTTCGGCTAGCAGAATATCTCTAGCAATATGGACTGATTCTGCGATGGAAGGGATACCTGCCAGACCAAGTTCTTTGTTGCGATTTCCTTCATGCATGGAACCGCCATATATTAACGTGTTGTCTTCGCAGTGGGCGACAATGGCCATGTCTAATTTGGCAGCATCCTGCATCGCTTCATACATCATGCCCGCCTGCTGGACACCGACTCCGTCATCTGTGAAGGCAAAGGCACCCTCCTCTTTCAAAGCTGCCAAATCCGTCCGTTCTTTTCCGGCTTCCCGAATAGTTATAGAAGCATATGGGAGAACACGGATATGGGCTTTTTCACGGATCAGTGAATTGATGTGCGCCAGATTTTCTTTCGTATCGGGAACCGGTCTTGTATTCGGCATCGCACAAATTGTTGTGTAGCCTCCTTTGGCAGCAGCCAATGTTCCGGTTTCAATTGTTTCTTTATGCTCGCCGCCGGGTTCCCGCAAATGAACATGCACATCGATAAAACCTGGCGCCGCCCATAATCCTTTTCCATCAATTACAGTTGCATCTTGTCTATCTAAATGTGGTCCGATCTCCGCAATACGATCATCTTTTATTTTTACATCCGTCGTAACTGCAACTCCCTCTTCATTCAACAGTTGGACATCTGTCAGTAGTAAATTCATCTCATTGTCTCCCCTTTGAAATCATGTCAAGTATTGCCGCTCTTACATAGACTCCGTTTTCAACTTGTTTAAATATGCGAGACCTTTCGCATTCAATTAAGGAATCAGCTATTTCCACATCCCGATTTACTGGAGCTGGATGCATGATGATCGCTTTTTTCTTCATCATCTTTTCACGTTCAACTGTCAGACCGTACCGAGCATGATAGCTTTCCTTCGTTAAGGTGGATTGCTCATCATGCCGTTCATGCTGGACTCTCAGCAGCATGACGACATCACTTGTTGCAATGACCTCATCCCAACAATCCACACATTCAAACTCACCTGCCCATTCCGGCGGGCAAAGGAACGTGACTTCAGCGCCGAGCCGCTTGAGTGCATCCGCATTAGAACGGGCTACCCGGCTATGGGCGACATCGCCAGCGATCAGTACTTTCAATCCTTCAAAACTGCCGAATTCCTCCTTAATCGTATACAAGTCGAGCAACGACTGCGTCGGATGCTGGCCCGATCCATCTCCGGCATTGATTAAGGAAACATTGACATTGTCGAGCAATGGCTCATAATAGCCGTCTTCCGGATGTCGGATGACCAATGCATCCAAGCCAATTGCTTCCAATGTTTTCACTGTGTCGTAAAGGCTCTCCCCTTTTAAAGCACTGGAGAACCCCGGTTCAAACGGGAGGACGTCGAGACCCAGTTTCAATTCCGCCATCTCGAAACTCGTTTTCGTCCTGGTGCTCGGTTCGAAAAACAAATTGCTGATTATGTATGGTGATGGTGTTTGACGAATCCCATATTTCTTGAATTGCTCTGCGCGTTCCAGGATCATCATGATCTCGTCGGTTGAAAGATGCTTCATTGATAATAGATGTTTCATTTCTTTCCCTCCTGTTTGTTCAACTTTTGTCTCCGTAGTCGTCCGCGTTGTGTTATGGGCCAACTTTTTAACAAAAAAACGAGCGTTTCCAGAAGAGGAAAGGCTCGTTGAAAGAGACGGAGCTGCCATTCCCTGTTGAAAAGGGCGTGGTCTCGTCAATCGAACCTTTCCTTGCCTCTCTGGACAATGTTAAAAGGTCTTACTTATTCAGTTTCATCCATCAGTGAATCGTTTTGTCTACCAGGAAGCACCAAGTTCAAGACGACTCCGACAATGGCAGCAAGCGCCATTCCACCTACTTGGAATGTTTCATTAATATGGACGGATGCGCCCCCTACACCGATAACAAGGATGATCGAGGCGATAACCAAATTGCGCTGTTCTCCAAAATCTACTTTATGATCGACCAGCATCCGCAGTCCGGATGAAGCGATAATGCCGAACAGCAGAATCGATACGCCACCGAGGACTGCTGTAGGGATTGTTGTAATAGCAGCCATCACTTGACCCAAGAAGGAAAACAAGATAGCGAATACAGCGGCACCGATAATGACATAGACACTGTATACTTTCGTAATTGCCATAACTCCGATATTTTCTCCGTATGTCGTTTTCGGCGGCCCCCCGAGCAAACCGCTGATAAATGTTCCTAACCCATCACCAAGTAGGGAACGGTTGAGGCCTGGGTTTTTGATGAAATCCCGTTCTACTACTCGTCCCAAAACAAGCTGGTGCCCGATATGCTCCGAAATGGTCACGATCGCGATGGGCACCATAATGGCGAGCAGCGTTGGCGTGATGACGAAGTCATAATCGATTCCCGGTATCAAAAATTCAGGAATTTGAATGAAGTCCGCATCTTTAATCGGTTGAAAATTGATAATGCCGATTTGCCAAGAATACAAATAGCCGACGATAATTCCGATTAACACTGGCATCAAGCTGATGACACCGCGGAAAAACATCAGGCAGACGATCGAAGTCAGCAGCGTAACTAGCGCTGCCGAAAAGTGGAGCAGGCTGTATGTTTTCACGCCATCCACTTCGATCATGCTGGCCATTTGAACGGCAGTCGGTGCCACACCCAAGCCGATGACCATGATCACTGGACCAACAACGACAGGCGGCAAAATTTTCATGATCCATTTATAGCCTGTTTTCCAAATGATCAGCGAAACGATTGAATAGACTAATGCGACAAACAAGCTGCCAATCATGGCGCTTCCGATACCGCCCGATTTTGTCGCAGCAAGGATCGGTGCTATGAATGCGAACGATGACCCTAAATACGCTGGTACTTGGAATCTTGTAATGAGAACAAATACCAATGTTGCAATCCCGCTTGTCAACAAGGCGATTGCCGGACTCAAATCTACTAACGTCGGTACTAATATGGTTGCCCCGAACATGGCAAACATATGTTGCAAACTAAGAACCAACCATTTCGCTGCATGCGGCCTTTCATGTACATCCAATACTTTGTCGCTCATGTTCCTGTACCCCCGTGATCCATTTGTTATTTCGTATGGATGGTGACGCCTTCCTTGCCATCTTCTTCAGTGACATTCACGACAACTCGTTCTTCGCTCGATGTCGGGATATTCTTTCCGACAAAGTCAGGACGTATCGGCAATTCACGATGTCCGCGATCTACAAGCACTGCAAGTTGGATGGCGGCAGGACGGCCTAAATCCATGACTGCATCCATTGCGGCCCGTACAGTTCTTCCTGTATAAAGCACATCATCCACGAGAATCACTTTTTTTGCATTGACATCATGCTGAATATCCACTTGATGCACTTCCGGTTCCCGGCTCTCATGCTTCAACTGTAAATCATCACGATATAACGTAATGTCCAATTCACCCGTTAAAATATCCCTGCCTTCGATTTGCGCTATTTTCTCTGCAAGACGTTTTGCCAATACAGCCCCTCTAGTTTTAATACCGACCAGAATACAACCGTCAATTCCTCGATTTCGCTCGATGATTTCATGGGCAATCCGTGTGACCGCCCTTGCAATTGCCTGTTCATCCAGAATACTAGCTTTTTCTACCAAATCGCACCCTCCGATCCTATTGTCGAATTCATAAAAAAACCTCCCAGCCATTATCGGCGGGAGGGCATACGTACAGAAAAAACATACATCAGATTGCGCGCAGCAATCCATCTGTACTTCCGTGCAACCTTCCCAGCCTCTCTGGACTGTTATTAAAGGTATCGCTATTCATTTGCTGTGATTAGTATACTGTCATCTATTTCGGAAGTCAATGCTTATCTTTTCGCATTTTATCAAGCAGCTGTTGAAAATCATCAGGCAGCGGCTTGGAAAACTCCATATATTCACCAGTCGAGGGATGGTCGAAGCCAATGATGCCGGCGTGCAGGACTTGTCCGCCAAAATCAATTGTCTTCTTCGGTCCGTATTTCGGGTCACCAGCCAAAGGATAACCGATATATTTCATATGAACCCGAATTTGATGGGTGCGTCCTGTTTCCAGACGGCATTCCACTAAAGTGAAATCACCGAACCGTTCCAGTACTTTAAAATGGGTCACGGCATGCTTGCCATTATCTACGACCGTCATGCTTTGCCGATCTTTCACGTCCCGCCCGATTGGCGCATCGATTGTTCCGTTATCATGGGGGATATGACCATGTACAAGTGCAGTATAAACACGGGTCACGGTCTTTTCCACTAATTGGTTGACTAACGAAACATGCGCCTTGTCATTTTTCGCTACCATCAAAAGACCTGTTGTATCTTTGTCAATCCGATGGACAATTCCCGGGCGCAACACGCCATTAATACCGGACAAGTCCTTGCAATGATACATCAATCCGTTCACAAGCGTACCGGAGAGATGGCCGGGAGCAGGGTGAACGACCATGCCACGCGGCTTGTTGACGACTAACACATCGCTGTCCTCATAAACGATATCCAAATCGAGGTCTTCAGCTACAACATCCAATTCCTCGGGTTCAGGCTCAGTAACAGTCACTACGTCACCCTGTTTTACTTTCATATTCGGTTTTACGGACATGTCATTTACTAAAACAGCTCCGTCTTTCACCCACTGTTGAATTTGTGTACGCGACCAGTCAGGGTTATAGAGGGAAAGAGCTTTGTCAATCCTGTTCCCTTCCAGCTTGTCTGTAATTCGTATTTCATGCTGTTCCATTATGACACCTTTTTCTTGTTCTTTTTTTCTTCCAATATGACGTGAATGATAATTAATACAACACCAACGGTCAATGCGGCGTCCGCTACATTAAAAATCGGGAAGTCGTACTTGATGACCGGAATGAGAACGTCCACAAAATCGACTACTTCTTTACGCCAGATCCGGTCTATGAAGTTGCCGATTGCACCACCGAGCAGAAACATAAGACTGACGGCAAACAGGCGACTCGATTTACCTTCCTTCTGGAAAAAGTAAATAATACCTGCTACAACAAGGATGGTCACAACATAAAAGAGCCACATTTGCCCTTCCAGCATCCCCCATGCCGCGCCTCGGTTCCGATGAGATAACAGCCCGATATAAGGATCGAAAATGGATATTTTCTCACCTAATTCCATGTTTTTCACAACAAGCCATTTTGTCAACTGATCCAATAGGATGACTACAATGGCGATTCCGTAGTATATAACCAATCCTCTAAACCCCCGTCCGACAGATTCTGATTCATTTTACCACAAAAAGTAGGAGGACATGAAATCCGGAGTGCAAAACTGGATGTTGCAGGCCGATTCTCCAGCAACCCAAAAACGGCGGAGGCCCTGAATGGTTCCTCCGCCGCTTCATCTTTTGTTATTGTAAATTATTTCTTCTGTTCTTATGCGTAATACGACTTGACAACATCAGCGCATCGTGCACAAAGTGCAGGGTGGTCTGCATCAGATCCGACTGTATCAGAAATAGTCCAGCATCTTTCACACTTCTCGCCTTCCGCCTTCTCAACAAGGACGATTGCATTTTCGAGTTTCAAGGAGGTCTCTGGCATTTGGTCCAGTGAACCAGTTTCAAATTGAGAAACAATGAAGAACTGTGCCAAATCGATATCCTCGGCATCCAAGATTCCTTTCAGCTTGTCTGGCAAGGCAACAGTCACTTTTGCTTCCAGTGATTTTCCGATCACTTTAGCATTCCGTGCCTCCTCCAATGCTTTCAACACATCATCCCGTACAAGCATCAATTGTGCAAATCTTGCACGCAGCTCTTCTGAACCTTCGAACGTCTCGCTTTCCGGCATATCGACCAATTGAACGCTCTTCTCCTGGACATGCTCCAAATAACCCCACATTTCATCAGCTGTATGTGGAAGGATCGGCGAAACCAGTTTCAACAATGTGACAAGAGATTCATACATGACCGTTTGCATAGCACGTCGGTGCGGATGATCTTTTCCTTCGATGTAGACAACATCTTTCGCAATATCCAGATACAACGAGCTCAATTCATTTGTACAGAAGTTGTTCACTGCATGATAAACATCTGCAAAATGATATGTTTCATATGCATTCCGCACTTCTTTGATCAAGTCCTGCAGTTTCACATAGACATATTGATCGACCGGTCGCAATTCAGCGAATGGTATGCTGTCAACAGTTGGGTTGAAATCAGACGTGTTCCCATGTAAGAAACGAAGCGTGTTCCGGATTTTCCGGTATACTTCTGACACTTGCTTAAAGTTCGAATCGGTTACTCGGACATCCGCCGTATAGTCGACAGATGACACCCATAAACGCAAAATATCAGCTCCGAGTTGGTTCACCACTTTCGCCGGCACAATTGTGTTACCGAGCGATTTACTCATTTTCCGGCCTTCGCCGTCCAATGTAAAACCATGGCTCAGCAATCCCTTGTACGGGGCAATGCCGTTGATGGCTACACTTGTTGTTAGTGAGGAATTGAACCAGCCTCTGTATTGGTCAGACCCTTCCAAGTAAAGATCAGCAGGATAGACGAGGTCATCGCGTTCCACCAGCACGCCTTGGTGTGTTGAACCGGAATCGAACCAAACGTCCATAATATCCGTTTCTTTCGTAAATTGTCCATTCGGGCTGCCTTCGTGCGTGAATCCTTCCGGAAGAAGTTCTTTTGCATCCCATTCAAACCAAATGTTTGAACCATGCTTTCGGAATAATTTCGCTACATGGCCAATCGTTTCATCCGTAATGATCTCTTGTCCGTTCTCTGCGTAGAAAACGGGGATTGGAACACCCCAAACCCGTTGACGGGAAATACACCAGTCTCCACGGTCACGAACCATGTTATAAAGCCGCGTTTCCCCCCACTCCGGCGTAAACTTCGTATTGCGGATCGCTTCCAGCAGCTCGCCCCGGAAGGATTCGATCGAAGCGAACCATTGTGCAGTTGCACGGAAAATGACAGGTTTCTTTGTACGCCAGTCGTGCGGATAAGAGTGAGTGATAAAAGAAAGCTTCAAAAGAGCGCCAACCTCTTCCAGCTTCTTCGTCACTTCCTTGTTAGCATCCTCATAAAACAATCCTTCGAATCCAGGAGCCTCATCCGTCATGACACCGCGGTCATTAATTGGCGAAAATGCGTCAATTCCATATTGTTTGGATACATAAAAATCGTCTTCCCCGTGTCCTGGAGCTGTATGGACGCAACCTGTTCCCGCTTCAGCCGTTACATGCTCCCCTAACATGACAAGAGAATCACGGTCATAAATTGGATGTTTAGCCACGATCCGATCCAAATCAGAGCCTTTCACTTCACTGAGGAATTCATAAGACTCCCAGCCGATCTCTTTAGCGACCATTTCAACAAGGTCTTTAGCAAGAAGATATTTTTCACCCGCTACGTTGACAATTGCATACATGAAATCGGGATGTACTGAAATACCTAAGTTCGCTGGAATTGTCCAAGGCGTCGTCGTCCAGATCACAATCTTCACATCTTCACCCACAATGCCGCGACCGTCCTTGATCGGAAACGCAACGTAAATGGAAGGAGACTTTTTATCCTTATATTCGATTTCCGCCTCTGCCAGTGCTGATTCACTGGAAGGGGACCAATAGACCGGCTTTAAACCTTTATAAATATAGCCTTTCTTCGCCATTTCACCGAAGACTTGGATTTGTCTCGATTCAAATTCCGGTTTTAGTGTGATATAAGGGTTCTCCCAATCGCCGCGGACACCCAGCCGCTTAAACTCAGTCCGTTGATTGTCGATTTGGCTATAAGCATAGTCCTCACACATTTTCCGGAATTCCGCTACGGAAAGCTCTTTCCGTTTGACTCCTTTATTGACTAGCGCCTGTTCAATCGGCAGACCGTGAGTATCCCAGCCTGGCACGTAAGGTGCATGAAAACCGGACATAGACTTATAACGGACAATCATATCTTTCAATACTTTATTCAGTGCGTGCCCCATATGGAGATCTCCATTGGCATACGGAGGTCCATCATGCAAGACGAAAAACGGGCGTCCGGCAGTACGCTCCTGCACTTTTTTATAAATTTCCATTTTTTCCCATTCTTTTTGCATTTCCGGTTCTTTGTTTGGCAAATTCCCTCGCATCGGAAATTCTGTCTTCGGCATTAGCAACGTGTCTTTGTATTCCATCAAACATCCTCCTCTAAATATAACAATAATCGTAGAATTGGCATTTTGCCCGAGAAATAAAAAAATCCCCGTCCCCCAAAAAGGGACGAGGTATGAATCTCGCGTTACCACCCTAGTTGCAATGGACGTCGGTCCACTGCCTCTCAGCCACCATAACGGGGTGTTCCGGGATTGCGTTTCTTCAATCCGGCTCCAGAGTGATGTTCGTCTCCGTTTCGACGTCCGGGCTTTCACCAACCCCGGCTCGCTATGCGTGAATATCGGAAAGTACTGTCTCTTTCTATGCCTGTCGTTCATTATATGCACATTATTATAGTTGTGAATGAAAAGAAAAGTCAAGCTTTCATTCTTGGTCGGCTGCTGCTTCCAGTTTATCCGTATCTGGAACGTATTCCATCAATTGATCCCAATCATCCGATTTAATCAAATCCAACTGCGCCTCGATGAGCATCTTGAACCGGTTTCTGAAAACCTTGGACTGCTTTTTCAAATCCTCGATTTCGAGAGCGATCCGGCGCGCACGGGACAATGCTTCATTGACAATCCGATCGGCGTTTTTTTCCGCCTCCTTGAGGATCAGCTTGGATTCCTGCTTGGAGTTGCGTCTAACATCTTCAGCAGCCTCTTGCGCGATAAGGATTGACTTTTGCAGCGTCTCTTCAATGGAAGTGAAGTGCGAAATCTGCTCTTTCGTTTCCTTCAGCTCACTTTTGAGCTTTTTATTCTCATCAAGTGCATTCTCATAGTCCTTCATAATCTGTTCTAGAAATTCATTCACTTCGTCTTCATCATATCCGCGAAAGCCGCGGCTGAATTCTTTATTATGTATGTCAAGTGGTGACAGTGCCATCTAGTAGATCTCCCCTTTCAGGTATTCCATTCTATTATACATACTGAGTAGAAAGAAAGCAGTAGTTTTTCAAGTGATTATCTGAAAAATCATTCTAACTTACCAATATTCAGACGAATTTTATCCTTCTTGGTCCTGCCTTCAATGGTCATGATTTTAAAGCGGCCCGCTCCCCTGATGGAAATCATGTCTAATTCATTGACTTCAAAAGATGGTTGATCTCGGGTCGTCCAATTGACTTTCACCTTTTCGCCTTGAATCAAAGCAGATGCTTTTTGTCTGGCACAATTCAATAGAGAAGCCACAATGACATCCAACCGAAGTGAACTGACGATGTGCAAATTTTCTAGCCAATGATCGTTTGAAACAAAATAATTAGCTGGATCATTGACAAGTTCCAATCTGACTTTTGATTTCCCGACAGACTCAACATTGGCTTTTAAATAATCCTTCAGCTCAGATGCTGCGGCCAACTGGGCCTGTCCCTCCCCAGTTAGAATATCACCAAACTTCGCTCGATCCAGACCAAGCGCCATTAAAGAACCTAATATATCTCGATGTTCCAATTGAACGAATTTGGCAGGATAGCGTATCTCGAAAACAGTGATTTGGTAATCCGCCTCGGTCGGTTCGTAATAATCCGGGTAAAGGAGGACTCGTTGCCTTTCCGCTCCTTGGAACCCCCCATCCGACGACGTCAGCAATCCGGCCCCTCTAGAGATTGTCTGTAAAATAAAGCGCTGCCTCGGGTCTAAAAATCCCGTTAACTTGGGAGCATACGTATTTTCCACTTCATTTGCCCAGCCTGTCGCCATTTCGATAAAAGGCTGTTCATCTTTTCTAAAATGCTGAATGATTGAATTCATTTCGAAACTCCTTTGTTGTTCTCCATACAGAAAAATCCTCACCAAATTGGGAGGACTGTAAAACAGTTTTTATTAATAGGCGGATTTTAAAATAAGCAGGAAAACTTGCCCGATTCCTCTGCTAATCAGGTTAAGAGCAAATAATGCCACGATCGGAGAAATATCAATCATTCCAAGCGGTGGAATGAATTTGCGGAAAAACCCTAAGTATGGTTCAGCAATTTTGCCAAGCACGATCCCAAACTTCGTTTCCCGGGAAGCAGGCACCCACGACATCAAAATATAAATGACGAGAAGGATACTGTATATACTAATTGCATACGTTATTATGTTGTAAATGTCTATAATCAAACCGGCCATTGTAACATGTACACCTCATTTAAATTCTATCGTTCAAAATAATCGGTAATGGAACCGGCTACCTCGACGTTTTCAGGAACGCATAAGAAGATGTCGGTGCCGATCCGTTGGATATCGCCGCCCAATGCATAGACAGTTCCACTTAGAAAATCGACAATACGGACTCCTTGGTCCCTTTCAATCCGTTGCAAATTAACAACGACAGCGCGCTTGTTCTTCAAGTGTTCGGAAATATCCTGGGCTTCCGCATACACCCGTGGTTCCACCAAAATGACTTTGGATGATTTTTGGATGCTCTGCAGGCTCACAATATTACCGGTCGGCTGTGGCTCGTTGCTAGTCTGTTTTCTAGCATTCATTCGTTTCGGAGGTTCCTGCACGGGCTGCTGGACTTGGACGGAACGTTCTTGTTCGAATTCTTCTTCATCTTCTAGATAGAACCATTTCTCGAATCTTTTTTTCATGCTCAATGTTATCCCTCGCTCTCTGTCCCGACTAACGCGGTTCCGATTCTGACATGAGTCGCTCCTTCTTCTATTGCGATCGAATAGTCGTTCGACATGCCCATCGACAGCAAACTGCAGGGAGCATGGTCCAGTTGCTTTGCAGCCATGTCATCCCGCAGCTCCCTCAACGAACGGAAGACATATCGAATGAATTCTGTGTCCTCGGTAAAAGGCGCCATTGTCATCAACCCAACGACCCGAATTTTATCAAACGCGGCCACTTCATCGAGAAATGGTCCTACCTCTTCCGATGATAAGCCTGATTTGCTCTCTTCTCCTGAAACATTGACCTGTACAAAACAATTGATCGTTCGATCTGCGCGTTTTTGAATTTCTTTCGCCAAGCTGATTCGGTCCAATGCGTGCAGATAATCAATCTGGTTTATAAAATCCTTCACCTTCCTGCTTTGCACATTGCCTATGAAGTGCCAGGTGACGGGATCTTTGATCTGCTGTTGCTTCCCTAGAAGGCCCTCGGACCGATTTTCACCTAAGTGAAAAATCCCCTCTGAAATAACTTCCTCTGCCCTTTCAGCGGAAACTTGCTTGGTTACTGCAACGACAGTTACGTCAGACCGTTCACGTCCACTTCTTTCACAAGCAGCGGCAATTTCATGATCAATATCAGCTATTCGTCTCTTGAGTGCGTCCATACTATCATCACTACTTTTCTTCTACTTTGCTATATTGTATCATTGCGGACACGCACATATCAACGTTTAGCTTATCCGTTCTCATTTTTCCTGCCAACCAAAACAATATCCTTTCCGATCGTAACCACCTCGGCATACTTGACCTGCTTCAAATCTTTCATTTTTGCGTCGGAAAAGAATGAACGCTCGGCCCCACCCACATGCAACGAGTCAACCTTTCCACTTTTTATGTCAATCGTTGCATCTTGCACAAATCCTATGAAGGATCCTCGTTTCACTTCGATGACTTCCTTCTTCTGCAAGTCGGTAAATTTCATTGCCTCTCCTCCTTCTATACTAAGATATGAAGGAGAAGGGGAAAAAAGCAATTAGATCTATTGCAAAGCATGCAAAGAGGCGATTGGAAAGATAAGATTCCAACCGCCTTTTCGGTTACTGTTTCATTTTTTACTCTCCATGCCATCGCGGATAATCTTGATCGCATTTTTTTCAAGCCGGGAAATTTGAGCCTGGGAAATGCCTAACTCCTTTGCGATCTCCGTTTGTGTCTGTCCTAAATAAAATCGTTTAGAGAGGATCAGTTGTTGTCTCTCACTCATGCCAGAAACCGTTTCTTTTACAGCGACATAGGTCAGCCATCTTTCTTCCGAGACGGTTTTATCCTGCAATTGGTCCATAATAAATACTGGATCCCCTCCATCGCTGTTCATCGGTTCATGAAGGGACATTGGATCTTGGATGGCATCTAAGGCAAACAAGATATCATCCTCCGGTATTCCGGTCACTTCAGCCAAATCTGATATGCGAGGTTCTTTTTGAAACTCATTGATGTATTGCTCTTTCGCCTTGATCGCCTTATAAGCAATATCTCGCAAGGAACGGGAAACACGGATTGCATGATGATCGCGCAGATGTCTTTTAATTTCGCCGATGATCATCGGCACTGCATATGTTGAAAACCGGACGTTATGTTTCAAATCAAAGTTATCAATTGATTTCAGCAAGCCGATGCACCCGACTTGGAACAGGTCATCCGCCTGCTCGCCTCGGTATGCAAAGCGTTGTACGAGACTTAGTACTAATCGCAGGTTTCCAACGACAAGTTCTTCCCGAGCTGATTCGTCACCGTTCTGAAGCCGAATAAAAGTTTCTTTCATCACTTCGTTCGACAGTAATGGCAAATTGGACGTATCGATACCGCAGATTTCCACTCTAGTACGCATCATTCGCTTTTCCTCCGCTTTCTGTAGATGACTGTAGGGGATAGTTTGTCCTCCAGGTTACAGAATATGCGAAAAAGGGAAGCGCCAATTTCAACCATCAAGCGATCGGATGATTCAACCGATCCCGCAAATCAGATATGATTTTCTTTTCAAGCCGGGAGATATACGACTGAGAAATGCCTAATAACTCCGCCACTTCCTTCTGTGTCATCTCTAGCTGTCCCGTCAGGCCGAATCGGCATTCCATAATATAACGTTCGCGTTCATCTAGCAGCATGATCGCTTCGATCATATGCTGCCTCTCCAATTTTTTTTCTACATCATCGATAATAATATGCTCATCCGTACCTAAAATATCAGATAAGAGCAATTCATTGCCGTCTGCATCTGAATTCAATGGCTCATCAAAAGAAATTTCAGATTTGGTCCGGTTCGTTTTACGCAAGTGCATAAGAATCTCATTTTCAATACATCTTGAAGCATAGGTAGCCAATTTTATGTTTTTGTCACTTTTAAACGTTTCAATTGCTTTAATTAATCCGATTGTCCCAATACTGATCAAATCCTCGATATGAGTATTTGTATTATCAAAACGTCTTGCTATATAGACGACAAGCCGTAGATTTTTTTCAATCAATGTATCTCTCGCTTCCATATCGCCTTCCATGAAAGCACGGATCGTCTGCGCTTCTTCTTCCCTCGTCAATGGCTTCGGAAGTGATTCATGGCCCCCAATATAAAAGGTGCCCCGTTTTCTCCGAAAAAAACTTGTTAAGATCGACAACCAACTCTTCAACTTATACCACATGCGCTGTTCCCCTTTCTTTTGATATGGACTCCATCGCAGATACGTGTAAGATCGCCTGTGCACCTTCCGGATAACGATTGTCCTCTCTTGTCAGCACCAAATAACCTGGCTGCAACACTTCCCCTTCTTCCATTCTCCATTGTTCGTACTTGAAGCCGATCGCCCAGCTGAAGCCTTGTACGGTAGTGAGACGAATCAGCCTGATTCCTTTCTGATGCTCAGCGGGAAAGGACTGTAAATTGGCTAGCTCGTTTGGATTCCATTGTTCCAATGGGCCAATCAATTCTTTTGGAATGTAACGTTTTACAGCCTGATAGGAAACAAAATGCACAGGGGCGCCCGTCATTGGCTCTGTACAACTGTTGCCAGTATCGATAAACACGTGCAAGCGGATGTCCTGATTCCAAATTCGCAGTGTCGATCGGCAAGAAAAAGCATCAAGCTGCTTCGCCACTCGCACGTCAAGCCATTTCCCTTTAAAAATAGATAAAGAAATGTAAGCGATAAGTGCACTTAGTAAAACAGAAAAATGCATGGGCACAGCAAATGCCTGAGCTGAATAAACCGTTAGCAATCCGCCGGAAAAGAGGGCACCGATCAATACGATGCCCACTGCCTTCCTCCATACTTCAAATGCTCTACCAAATGCACAGTAGGTCATAATGAAAAACGAGACGATTATACTAAAGATGGAGGAAGAAAACATTGTGACGGGCAATGCACCTGAAAAGGAGGCGAACCAAAGTCGTCCACGGGCGGCCTGAAGGTTTCCCGTTTTATTCGCAAATGAGAGCACGGCAAAATTAAAAACCATATTCAATGCGATAATCAGTTCCCCATACATGGTCCACCCTCCCTTGAACGTTAGAATAACACTTGGCCCATGCAATGTTTGTCGGATCAGAAATTTATTTTCTTCAAATATTCGACAGTACCGGCAATGGATTTCTTACATTTGTGTCGGGAGTTTCTTATTTCGTTCGTACGATTGTTACATGAAAAGAATCACAGCAGAAGTTCTTGCCCAATTAGAAAAGGACTTCCCACTGTGGCGGGAAATCCTTTTCTATTGAATATTGCTGAATGGCAATTTGGTTTAAACTCCCTCAAAAAAATGAGAAAATATGGCACATCTCAGCTCTTGGTACACATGAGCCGAATCCTCTGTAGCTTAAACGGCGAAAAAATCAATTACCGCCAGATAACAAAAGACTTCCAGCGTACACTGGAAGTCTTTTGTTTCCTCATTGTCTGCGCTGGCGGTTCCGTAAAAACGTCGGAATGTCGAGAGCGTCTTCCTGTTGATTCGTTTGTTGTGGTTGCCTTTGCGGCTCAGTTTGCTGATGTTGCTGTGGTTCTTCTCTTCGCGAAGGAGCCGTGTGTTGGATTGGCTGCGTTTCACGTTGCCGTGTACCGCCAAAGCCAGGTCCTCTATTGGAACGCACTTGCACCAGCTGTTCTTCGTTAAAACCGGTTGCAATTACTGTAACAATGATCTCATCCTTCAAATCATCATTAATACACGAACCGAAGATCATATTCACATCTTCGTCTGAAGCAGATGCGACTATGTCAGCCGCCTCCTGCACTTCAAACAGGCTGAGATTCGAACCGCCGGTAATATTCATGATAACGCCTTTTGCTCCATCAATGGAAGTTTCTAACAACGGACTGGAGATGGCTTTTTTCGCCGCTTCGGCTGCACGGTTCTCACCGGTTGACAACCCGATTCCCATTAATGCGGAGCCTTTATTTGACATAATTGTTTTGACATCTGCGAAATCCAAGTTAATTAGACCTGGAGTTTTGATCAAGTCTGAAATACCTTGTACACCTTGACGCAGAACATTATCCGCTTGTGAGAAAGCTTCCAACATCGGCGTGTTCTTATCAATAATTTCAAGCAATTTATCATTCGGAATAACAATCAGGGTATCGACCGATTCCTTCATGGCTGTAATGCCGCCAATTGCTTGGGTAGAACGTTTTCTTCCTTCAAACGTGAATGGGCGTGTAACGACACCTAACGTCAAAGCACCTAAATCCTTTGCGATCTGGGCGATGACCGGGGCAGCTCCCGTACCAGTTCCGCCTCCCATTCCTGCGGTAACGAAAACCATATCGGCTCCCCGCAATGCCTCTTCAATCTGTTCCTTACTTTCTTCAGCAGCTTTTTTACCTACTTCTGGATTTGCTCCTGCTCCAAGCCCTCTTGTAAGCTTTGCTCCGATTTGTAATTTGACATCTGCATTCGATAGTTTAAGCGCTTGCGCGTCTGTATTTACCGCTATGAATTCGACACCTTGCACTCCATGTTCAATCATCCGGTTGACCGCATTGTTTCCGCCTCCGCCTACGCCAATCACTTTAATGACAGCAAGCGAGTCGATATTTGTATCAAAATCTAGCATCCGTCTCTCCTCCTAGTTCTTAAACTAACCCAGTAAGTTTTCGTAGTTACTCGAAAAAACCATCAAAGAATTTTTTCGTTTTGCTTATCAAGGACGATTTCTTCTCTTTTGGCCGATCATTGATAGGCTTTTTAACAGTGGCCGCCGCTACTCTCTCCGCACCTTCATCGCGGGAAGGTGGCTCTGAGGATGGCGATACTCCGAAAAATGCATCTTCCATGTAAGCGTATCGGATCAATCCAACTGCAGTGGCATACATCGGTTCACGTACCCCGATATATTCCGGTGTATGGATCCGGACCCTCGTTTTGAGTACATGGCGGGCCAACTGAAGTATCCCCTCAAGCTTGGTTGTTCCACCTGTCAGGACGACGCCGCCCGGCAAATCCCGGAGGCCCATTTGATAGAACTCTTCCAGCACGAGGTCAAATAGCTCCTCCAGTCGCACGCCAATGATTTCCGATATGTATCTTTGGCTGTACTGGTCTTTGGATTCCGCTCCGATGACCGGTACTTCAAACAATTCATCGTCGGACGCGTCATCATAAAACGCATGTCCATATTGATGTTTGATCTTCCTCGCTTGTTCAGTCGGCGTTTTCAAAATGATCGATAAATCTTTTGTAAGATGATCCCCGCCGACCGGAATGACCGAGGTTGCAATTAATCGGCTATCCCTGAAAATCGCAATTGTCGTGGATCCGCCGCCTATGTCAATAAAGGCGGTCCCGTGATTCTTTTCATCATCCGTTAATCCGAATGTGCCCGCTGCGAGCGGCTGTAAATAAATTTCCCGTATCGTCAGTCCAGCCCGTTCCACACACCGCAGGATATTGTGCACAAGCGTTTTGGACGTTGTAATTAACGTACCGTCCATCTCCAGACGGACGCCGATCATGCCACGCGGGTCTTTTATCTCATCATAATCATCCACAATGAACTGTTTGGGAATGATATTCACAATTTCTCGTTCTGGCGGAACTGACATCACTTGAGCAGAGGTGATAACGCGTCCGAGATCGTCATCCGTGATTTCACGGTTTTCCGAATTAACGGCAACCACCCCTTTGACGTCTTGCAAGATGACGCCATTAGCTGGAATTCCAAGGATAACATCCCGGATTTGCATGCCGGTCATTCGTTCCGCTTGGTCAACCGCTTTACGGATAGACTGCACGGTCGCGTCAATGTCAATGATTGTCCCTTTCCGTATACCTGCAGACTGGACATTGCCAACGCCGATTACATGCAGGGATCCGCCATCGACTTCACCGATCAATACTTTGACCGAAGAAGATCCTATATCAAGTGATACATAGATAGTAGATTGACTCAATTAAATGGCACCTCCCATTACAACTCTTACATTACATTCTATTGTATTATAGTCGTATTGTCTAAATATTTTCGCCATCGCCATCCCAAATCCTTTCATTTCAATTCATTCGCATCAGAAACCTTTCCCCGCTCTGTCCATTTGGTCAATAGGATTCTACGAATGACCGCTATATTCTGGAACAATCTGACTCCGAACGCGAAGACAGCGGCCAAGTACAAGTCGACTCCTAGATGAACGCCCAAGAAAGCTAATGCAGCAGCCAAAGCGATATTAAAGAAAAAGCCGGAAATAAACACTTTATCATCGTAAATATGTTGAAGATGCGCCCTTATTCCCCCAAAGAGTGTATCCAGCGCAGCCAAAACGGCTATGGATAAATAGTTTGTATAAATTTGCGGTATTTGAATATCTGATAGAAGACCAAGCGATATCCCGAGTAATAATCCTAATAACGGCAACCACATTGTCATTCCCCTTTCGGAAGTTCTTCCAAGTACAGATTTTCAAATTTTTCCGGCCACCCTCGAATTTCAACCTCTTCCTTCGGTTCACTGATTTCTATTATTAAATTTTCAAGATAAAAATCATCGTGAATGGACGAAGCCAGTAAATAATTGTAAAGCTTTTCACAGTCTTGCATCGATTGCGTGACTATTTTCATTTCAAATGGAGGAGTAGAGACATCCAAGCCATTGACAGTTGTCATCCCATTAATATCCCGAATGGAACTGAGCATCGTGTACCGCTTCCCGTCAATTTCTAAATCAAGCCCTTTGAATCGATTTAAATCATTGACAAAGCGGATGAGCAAGTCTGATGAAATGCTCGTGATTGGCATTCCATACGCGATGCTTTCGGGAGATGGCTTCACTTTAATCAGAAGCCCTGGGCCTCGTAAATCCGTTTCTCCTGCTTGTTGTCGCAGTTTCTCCACTGTGTCTGCCAAAGCTTTCCCTGTATTATGCTCTGACATCGACTCGTAAGAAGCAATTGTCTTGTCCAATTCGCGTATTTCTTTCAACAGCTCCGAGTGTGTCTTTTTCTCCTCTGCCAACTCTTGGCGTATGGCCCAAATATCCCTTGTATCACGTTCCTCAGGATGTTTCAACGTATTGTATTGGACGGAAATCATGAAGCCTATCACGAGAAGGACGATCGTAAACTTCCACCCGATCGTTCTATTCAATGGCTGCCGCCTCCCTTCAGCGATTATTCATCTTTCGTTCCGCAACGCAGGCAGACGGATCTCTTTCAATTGCTCCAGTGTGACAACAATGTTCTCCCGGGCAAGTCCATCCAGCACACCGCCTTTTAAATTCAGTGCAGAAGAAAGGACATCGGCGTCTCCCGCAGCTTCAATAACGAAAGGTGCAGGAAACGTTCTGCCGTCAATTGTAATCACAGGGCCTGTACACTTAATATATGAATTGGAAGTGACGCGTTGCCCATTGATGGCCAGTCCTTGGGCGCCTGATATCCGCAATTCATTGACCACACGCAAAATATGGGACTCATGAACAATGTAATCATTTGGATTCTGTTCGATGGGATTATAATCGGCGTCTTTCAATGTAATTCTGACGCCTTTTCCAACAGCTGGAATCACACCTAAAAGCAAGCGAAGGTTTTGCGCCTCCTCGACTAAGCCCTCATGGTTCTTTTCCTTGTCCGAAAATGATTGCTCAGCTTTTCGGATCACTTCCTGTTTCGAAGTCATTTCGTCCGCGAGCTCCTTGTTCCGTTCCTGTTGCTCGATCAGTTCTCCCCGATATCTTTCCTCTTGCATAAGCGAAGGGTATTGAAAGGATTCTTCTTCCTGATGATTGCCTAACATGCGGTAAGAAAAAGCGAATATGAACCCCAGGACAAGAAAGACTAATGGAAATAAGATGGGGCGTCCTCTCTTGCGATCCAACTCATTCACTTTCTTCTTCATGCACCTCACCTTCCTTTCCGGCTCCATACGCCTCGCTAAAGGGAGTAAAGAAGGTGCCGACCTCCATATCAATTATACCTTTTTCATAGCCTGATAACTGCGCAGTAATTTCTGGATAATAATCCATCTTCTCCGCGAACGATGGGATGTCCGCGTGTACCTCATACCCATCATCCATATAGACAATCAAACTATCCGGATCGACTTCATCACCGATCGAAATAATTTCAGATATCAATTGGAACACATTCTTGTCCATTTTCAGCAGCTGTTTGATGATCCGTTGCGCATCCTTAGTGTCTTTTACATTCGATAAAATCGGAACGTTCGGTTTTGTTGTTTGACCATGAAATGTGTTTCCATTCTCCAAGAGAAGATTATACTGTCCTTTTTCCTCTGTATAAGCTACTACTTTCCATTCGGTGATCGAGATTACCACGTCATTGAACCATTTTCTGGATATGCTGACCTTTTGGACGCCTTCCAAACCTTCCAACGTCTCTTGTACTTCGTGTAATTTGAAACCCCATAAAGATCCATCAGGCTGTATACCACTTTTCTCAATATACGAATTTTCGTTTTGCAATAAGGCACCCTTTACTTTGATGGTTCCAATTTTGCTAATAGGCGATTGGAAATAAAGCAAGAACAGGAGGGCAATACAGAACACAGCCAATATGAAAATAAACTTTTTATTTGTTTTTCTCCGGCGCTTCTCCCGCATGGATGGTATCCTGTCTTGAATATCTATGACTTTGTCCATATTGTCCCTCCTTATCTAGTTTGTTCTCGATAGAATGCGAAGTGTAAAATCGCACCGACTGCCATCCAGGTTGTCAAGAGTGAAGAGCCTCCGTAACTGATAAATGGCAAAGTGACCCCTGTAACCGGCAATAGACCAGAAACGACTCCGGTATTTAAAAAGGTTTGAAAAATGATCATGGACGCCATACCGGAAGTAATTAAGAACGCATGGAATGTCTTGGTGCGAATCGCGATGCCAAATGCTGAAAACAGCAAGACACCAAAGAGAACCAGTAATGTTGTCGCTCCAATGAACCCCGTCTCTTCCGCAATGATGGAAAAGATAAAGTCATTTTGGGGTTCCGGCAAATACAAATATTTTTGTCGGCTATTCCCGAAGCCGTGGCCGAACAATCCTCCCGGGGCAATTGCAAATAATGATTGAATACCTTGGAACCCATTTCCCAACGGATCATTCCATGGATCGATGTATGATTTAATCCGATCCATTCGATACGCGGCTGAGGCGATCAGAATGACAAAAGCACCTATGCCGCCAACTCCCAGAAGCCCAAAAAAAGTCAATGGATACCCTGCGATGAACAAGATGACAAACGCGGAAACAATCATGATGACGGCTGAGCCTAAATCAGGTTGCATCATAATAAGAGCGGCTGGAAGTAAAATGAGTACAAAATGCTTGATTTCAAATGGGTTTTTTCCAGCTGGCTTTTTCATACTGCATGCCAATTTACCGATCAAAGCCACTTTCACGAATTCCGCAGGCTGAATGCTGAAAGGTCCAAGGGCAATCCAACTTTGTGACCCATTTCGTACTGCGCCAATGCCAGGAATCAATACAGCTGCGAGCAAGATGATCGTAATGTAGTAAAAATAAGTCCAAAATGTCGAATTCGACAACAGAGGACTTTTCATCATAAGATAGGCAACCCCAAAAGATACGACCATATAGATTCCTTGTTTCACAATAAAGGGAGAAGAATCAGCATAATGTGTTTTCCCCCAGTAAGAACCTGCCGAATGGACAAAAATGAGTCCGATGAACGACAGCGCCACTGCCGAAATGATAAACGCCGCTTTCAGTTTCTGTTCCAGTGAACGCATCCTTCCGTTTTTAGATAAACTGCTTTATAACTTCATGACTGCTTCGATGAAAGCATCCCCCCGTTGTTCAAAACTCTTGTATTGATCCCAACTGGCACATGCAGGCGAAAGCAATACAACATCCCCTGCTTCTGATTGATCGTACGCATGTTGGACAGCTGTTTCCATTGAGTGTGCCATACTGACTTGGCTAATGCCGCAGGAGGAAGCAAATTCATTGAAACGATTCGCCGTTTCTCCTACTGATATGACAGATTTGACATGACCCATAAAGGGACGCAATTCCTCAAAGCTGTGGCCGCGGTCTAGCCCGCCGGCAATTAGTATTGTCGGTAAATTGAATGAAGAGAGTGCACTCTTCGTTGCAAGTGTATTGGTAGCCTTGGAATCGTTATAAAACTTCCTGCCTTTAATCTCTTTCACAAATTGCATTCGGTGACGTACGCCAGTAAAAGAACTTAACACACTCTCTATTGTTTCTTTGTCGCATTCCATCAGAATAGCGGCAGCAGTCGCTGCCAGAATATTTTCTAAGTTATGCTGGCCAGGCAGTTTAATCATCGCCCGATCCACATACGGCTCGCCCTGCCAATATATAAATTGTTCATCCGCTGATATTCCGTCTGCTGCTCGGCCGGCAAGGGAGAATGGCACCTTTGTTGCTTGTGTGGAATGTATATGTTGAAAAACTTCTGGTTGATCGGCATTGAAGATTATATAATCCTCTGCAGTTTGGTTCTTGGTAATATTCGCCTTTGCTTCGGCGTAAGCCTCTGGCGATCCATGATAGTCCAAATGGGCATCATATAAATTTGTCCAGATGGCAATCCTTGGCTTAAAAGATTCGGTGCCAGCTAGTTGAAATGAAGACACTTCCATAACAATTAGTTGATCGGCAAACGCTTCCTGTGCGACTGCCGTAGCAACAGTTCCGATGTTGCCTGCAATGAGGGGCTGCTTTCCCCCGATGTTCAAAATATGATAGAGCAATGTTGTTGTAGTCGTTTTCCCATTAGATCCTGTTACCGCAATAATGGGCGCTTCGCTGATGCGATATGCCAGTTCCACCTCAGTCCATATCGGGATGCCTTTTTGAACAGCCTTTTCAATAACCGTATTTGTATAAGGGATGCCTGGATTCTTTACAATGAAATCAAAACCAAAATCCAAAATGTGAGAAGGGTGCCCCCCGCAAATGACTTCAATTCCTTTTTCTTTCAAGAGATGTGCTTCTTGATTCCCCTCTTCCGGCGATGCATCGTTCACCACGACTTCTGCGCCTGCATTATGCAGCATGTTGGCAGCGGCAAATCCGCTTCTAGCAAGGCCGAGCACAAGTATTTTCTTTCCTGAAAACTGATCTGGATGATTCATGATAACACCTCCAACATGATCGGCAACAGAGCCGAAAGTAAAGCAACACCCCAAAAAACAACTACTATTTTCCATTCCGACCAACCTGACAATTCAAAATGGTGGTGAATGGGACTCATTTTGAATACTCGCTTACCCGTCAATTTAAAGCTCGCGACTTGGATGATGACGGACAGTGTTTCTATTACATAGACAAGTCCAATTAGCACTAAGAGCAACTCTTGCTTTACAAGAATGGACAACATTGCAAGCGCTCCCCCTAATGCTAAAGATCCCGTGTCCCCCATAAATACTTTTGCGGGTTTCAAATTGAATAGCAAAAAGCCGAGCATTGCCCCCGATACAACGAAAGCGAACATTGCGATGTCGTATTGTTCATAAAAGAGTCCATGAACACCGAATGCTGCAAACGCTATGGTGGACGTACCTGCCACAAGGCCATCCAGGCCATCCGATAGATTCACGGCGTTTGAAAAACCGACTAGCCAGAAAACGAGAAATGCAACATAAAATATTCCCATTTCTAATTTGATATCAGTAAAAGGGATTTGCAGCGTAGTATCAAACGGGCCCATCTTTAACAGGAAAAATGCTGCAATGGCAATAATGATTTGGCCGATCAATTTTTGAATCGATGTAAGGCCAAGGTTTCGTTTCATCACAACAATAATGAAATCATCCAAAAATCCGATAATCCCGAAACCAACTAACACAAGCATCAAAACAATCGTCTGTGTTGTTAACACGTCTTCATATATGTATGATAAAACGAACATTGAAATGATGATTGAAAACAGGAAAATAAGGCCGCCCATCGTAGGCGTACCCGCCTTCTTAAGATGTGATTTGGGGCCTTCTTCCCTTATGCTCTGGCCAAATTTCAACTTTCGAAGTAAAGGTAAGACAGCAATACCGATTATTGCTGTCATTACAAATGTGACGGCGATCGCCGATAAAGTAGTGACGAGTGTCATAGTAATGTTCTCCTTAATTGTTTTGAAACAAGATCTTCTATATCTTAAAATAAATATTGATATTGCGCTATAATTTTATTCTTTACATCAAGAAGGTTTCAGAAGGAAAGCTTGAAAAAATGGGCTTACTCATTCCGTATACAAATGGATCACATCATCCACTTCCATCAACGTATCAGGCGCCGGCAATTGGTATTTCACCTCATCGCCATCCCCATGCCATTCTATTCGATACGTATGGAGCTGTCTTGCAATCATACCTTTTGTCATACCTGTAAGATCAGGAACTCGGTGTGTAACAGGATCTCCCCATCTATACTCTTTTTCCAACTGCCCTTCCCTTTTCGAAATGCCTGCCAAAGGTGCGATCTCTTCTATGATGCGCCCAACGATAGGGGCCGCAATGACACCACCAAACTGAATCGAATTTTTCGGACTATCCACTGCCACATAAACGATTAGCTCCGGGTCATCTGCTGGTGCAAAGCCGATGAAGGAAACGATATAATCACCATCTTTATATGTTCCATCTACTACTTTTTGCGCTGTCCCTGTTTTACCACCGACACGCAATCCATCGGTGAACGCATTGCGTCCAGATCCAAGTGCCACTACTGACTCCAGCGCTTCCCGCACTTGAGCGGAAGTTTCCTCACTGATCACCCTTCTCTTCAATTCCGGACCGAAGGACTGGATAGTCTTCCCATTCTCGTCCTTTATTTCCTTGACGATATATGGCTTATACAGATTACCCCCGTTAACGGCAGCTGAAACAGCTTGCACTTGTTGAATCGGTGTGACGGAAATTCCTTGGCCGAATGATGTCGTCGCTTGTTCAACCGGGCCAAACGCTTCTTTGGAAAATAGGATTCCCTTCGCTTCACCAGCTATTCCTGATTCTGTCGATTGTCCAAAACCGAAGTTTCGAATGTATTGATCCAATCTTTCGCTTCCAAGTCGCTGGCCAATCTCTATAAAACCCGGATTGCAAGAGTTTTCTACCACTTCCAAGAAGGTTTGATGTCCATGTCCTGAACGCTTCCAACAGCGTAATCTCGCATTGGCCACCATAGTAAATCCCGGGTCGTTAAAATGCTCGTTGCGCAAATTAATAACCTTCTCTTCCAGTCCAGCTGCGAGTGTAACAATTTTAAATGTTGATCCGGGTTCGAATGTCATCCAGACCGGCAGATTGCGGTTGTATATAGACGGATCGGCTTCTTGATAATTGGCTGGGTCGAACGTCGGATAGGAAGCAAGAGACAAAATTTCCCCTGTTTTCGGATTCATGACAATTCCAAGGGCCTGCGCCGCGTCATATTTTTCCATCGCTTGCATTAACTCACGTTCTACAATTTGCTGCATCTCCAAATCGATGGTCAGCTCCACGGTCGCACCATTCTTACCCGATTGGAACCCATCATCCACATGAGGTAATGGAATCGTCCTTGCATCGGTATACATACGGATGACATCACCCGTTCCTTGCAAATACTCATTATATGCGTACTCGATTCCTGCAAGGCCTTTCCCATCATATCCTGTGAATCCGATCAATCGGGCTAATAATTTTTCATATGGATAGGTACGCACAAAATCCACACCTGTATACAGCCCTTCAATTTGCAGTTTGGCAATTTCATCTGCTTGTTCCTTCGTTATATTCTTGCCCTCAGGTGCTAACCTGTTCATATAGCCTTTTTTCGACATTTTCGCAAGCAATGCTTTCTCATCTGCTCCTAAAATAGGAGCCAGAAGTGCTGCACTCTTTTCTACATCCTTGTTTTGGGAGGGCATAAAATACAATGTAGGTGCCAATTGATTCCCAACAATCATCTTTCCGTTCCGATCATTAATATTGCCTCTGACAGCTCCGAAGGGTATTTCCCGATCCCAATTCGCTTCTGCACGCTCTTTCAACCATTCATGCTTAATGATTTGCACATGAAACAGCTTTCCAACGACTAACAACAAAGCGATTAGAAAGAGGACGAAGACAGCGCGGATTCTCTTCTTCGATTGAATGGTTATGGCTTTTCGCAGGGCTCCACACCTTCCGTTTTTTATAACAACCTATGAATGTATGGGCTAAGCTATTCGTCAACCGCCGATAATCTGCTCTTCTTCTTCTTCCTCATTTGGTTCAGGCCGTTCATACTGTTCTTTCGGAGATTGCAACATAATGACCAAAGGATCGTTTTCACTTACTACGGTGCCAGGCGATAAACTCTGTTCAGTGACAAATCCATCCCCATTTAATCGAATATCGAGACCGGATTGCTGTTTAAAGGACAGGACCATTTTTTTGGACCATCCTGTAAAATCAGGCAATTGTGTTTTACCCGACGTTTTCAATAAAACCAATGAATCCTTCGTCAACTTAGTCCCTTCGCTCGGATATTGAGCCTCAATCTTGCCACCTTCCCCGATAAGGATAGGCCGAATCTCCTTTTCAGTTAACCCATCCATAACTGGTTTCGCTTCTTTATCTACGTAATCACCCAACTTAAAGGTTTCTACCTTTTCTATATTTTCTGGTATTATGTTTAAATATTTCAAACTACTTTCCATAACCGGTTTGAATATTTTTGAAACAGGATCAGATCCCAGTTCTCCTATTTCTAATTTCGGCTGCTGTACTAATACGTATGTCAGCAACTGTGGATCATCAATCGGCGCCATGCCGAGGAAAGAATACAAATAATTGCCGTCACCTGACATATAGCCTCCTTTGGAATTAGGGATTTCTGCTGTTCCAGACTTTCCTCCAACATCATAACCTGGAATAGCAAATTTCCTACCCGTACCTACTTCAGAGGTAACTGTAGAAGCGAGGACTTCCCTTACTTGTTTTGCTGTTTCTTTTGATATCGGTTTGCCTTTCTGTTCAGGAGTATGGTCTTGAACCACTTTTCCCGTATTCGGATCAATGATCTGATCAATGACGTAAGGTTTCATCATGACACCGTCATTAGCAATTGCGGAAGCCGCTTGTATCATCTGAATTGTTGTTACTGTGGAGCCTTGTCCGTACGAAGTAGTAAGGCGTTCGGCAGGATACCTGTCCAATAAAAATCCTGACGCCTCATTTGGTAAATCAATTCCTACCTTTTCACCAAAACCGAATTCCTTCAGATACTCAATAAATTTCCGGTCACCAAGCTTTTCTAATAAGTAAGCCATTGAGACGTTTGACGACCGTTGGAATCCTTCTAAAAATGTAATCGTTCCCCATCCACCACGTTTAACATCGCGAATCGTCTTGTCGTGCAATGTATATTGTCCGGAATTATATTTAGCGGCAGGATCCCATTTCTTTTCTTCAATTGCTGCCGCTAGTGTGAACATTTTCATCGTAGATCCTGGTTCAATTGTCGTTTCTATCGCTTCGTTTAACCAGTTCTCTGTCAATCCTTCTCTCGTACCCGGATGGAATGATGGCCGTTGGCTCATCGCATATATTTCGCCCGTTTTCGGATTGGCGACGATGACAAGCATCTTTTTAGGGGAATATTCCTTCTCAACCCGTGTCATGGCATCTTCCACGAAATTTTGAATCGTTTTATCGAGTGTCAAATGGATTTCGTTACCATTTTGAGGAGGTGAAAGGATTTTATCGCTTTTTGGAAGGATAAACCCCCAAACGTCAGACTGAAAATCAACCTTTCCATCGACTCCTGACAATTGCTTATCAAACGTTTTTTCCAAGCCCATCTTTCCAACAGTTTGGTATGTACCGTCTGGTTGTTTTTCTCGCATGGCAAATCCGATCAAATAGGAGGCAAATTTACCATTCGGATATAACCGCTTTTTCTCTTCCATAAAATTGATTCCGGTAAGATTTTCTCTCTTTATTGCTTTTCGTATTTTTTCCATTGTTTCATGGTTGATGCCATTTCCTGCCTTACCAAACTCGATTTGCCAAGGTACCGTTTCCTTACTGGCTGCATTTTGAAATCTTTGCAGGATTTCTTCTTGTTTCATCGGGATATAGTTGCTTAGTACCTCTGCGGTCTTTTCATAATCCACCACATGGTATAGCGTCTTCGATCCTTTTGGCGTCGCTTTCTCACTAATGACTGCAAACAGCCGGTAGCTTAATGTATCCGAGGCGATTAATTCTCCATTGCGGTCCACGATTTCACCGCGCTCCGCTTTTAATATATTTTCTCTCGCATATTTCGAAGCGGCCATTGCTGCAAGCGGTCTCCCCTCAACCTGTCCAGTAATCTGAATGGACAAAAATCTCGCTATTAATAGAAAAAAGAGCCCCCCAAAAACTACAAACATCAGAAAGGCTCCCCATTGAAATCGAAATTTCTTCTTCATTGTCCAGACACTACCTTCACGTTCTTCTCGTTCAGATCCAAGCCGAGCGCTTTCGCTTTCTCCCAAATGACTTCGTATGTAGATTTCTCTCTTACTTGGTTGGACAACTCCGTATTCTGTTTTGTAGTTTCTTCAATTTTTTTATTGATGAGCTGCACTTCCTTATTCGTATCATTGATTTGCGCTTGCGTATGCAAAATCATTACGGAAAAAGCGATGACGACGGCGCCGAACATCATAAAGAGAAATTTTTCACCTTTGGAAAACAATTTTCTTGAAGGGCGTTGTGAAGGTTGTTGAATCGGCGTTTCCGTCGTTTCAATTGCCGGATTGCTGTAAGTATGCAACTTCTTTTGTGCCAATGCCATCAATTATTCCCCCTTATAATTTCTCAGCGATTCTCAATTTCGCAGATCTGGATCGCTTATTTTCTTCTATCTCTGCTTGGCTTGGAAGGATCGGTTTCCGGGTCACTACTTTAAGTGTCGGCTCCATGCCTTCTGGGATGACCGGCAAATTCGGTGGAAGTTCCGGTAACGAGGACGCTTCTTTGAATATTGTTTTGCAGAGCCGATCTTCCAAGGAATGAAACGTAATGACACAAATACGACCACCTTTTCCCAGAAGCCCAAGTGCATCTGAGATTGACTTTTCCGCCGCCCCAAGCTCATCATTGACTGCAATTCGAATCGCTTGGAATACGCGCTTGGCAGGATGTCCACCTGTTCTTCGCGCTGCAGCAGGTATGCCGGCCTTAATCAGTTCTACCAAATCGGATGTAGTCTGTATCGGCTGTTTACCACGTGCTTCTTCAATCTTTCTTGCAATGTTCTTCGCAAATTTCTCTTCACCGTACCGATAAAAAATACGTACCAAATCTTCGTACGGCCATTCGTTCACAACTTCATAGGCGGTTAAATCCGCCTCCGTATCCATGCGCATATCCAATTGTGCATCATGGTGATAGCTGAATCCTCTTTCTGGCGTATCCAGTTGAGGTGAGGAGACGCCCAGATCGTATAAGATCCCATCCACCTCAGTGATATGAATTGTTTCTAGTTCCTCTTTTAGGTTCCTGAAATTCGAATGGATAAATGTAATTCTGTCCAAGTAATCCTTTAGCGTCACCTTCGCAGCCTCAATTGCCGTTGTATCTTGATCAAAGCAGATCAGCCGGCCATTCGGCGACAGCCGTTTTACAATTTCCAAGCTATGCCCTGCTCCGCCAAGGGTGCAATCCACATAGATCCCATCTTCTTTTATATGTAAGCCATCGACGGCTTCTTCGAGTAGTACTGTAATATGTTTAAAAATCGAAACCGCCTTCTTTCTTCGTTGTCCTATAGTGGCTCATCAGTCGTCTTTTTAGAAATCGAAGTCGATGATGTTTTCCGCTATTTCATTAAATGATTGTTCGGAGTCCTCATAATAGGAATCCCAAAGTGTTTTGGACCAAATTTCTATCCGGCTGGAAACACCGATTACAACACAATCCTTTTCAATTTTCGAGTAGTTCAATAAAGAGGATGGAATGTTGACACGTCCTTGTTTGTCAATTTCCACTTCAGTTGCACCGGAAAAGAAAAACCTTGCAAACGCACGTGCATCCTTTTTCGTGACAGGCAACGCTTTCAACTTTTCCTCGAGTCGTTTCCATTCCTCCATAGGGTAACCGAAGAGACAATTATCCAGTCCACGGGTCAGCACAAAACCGTCCGCCAAATGTTCCCTGAATTTAGACGGGACAATCAGCCGACCTTTTGTATCGACAGTATGTTGATATTCACCCATGAACATACTCTTCACCCCACTATATGAATTTAATGTACCACATCCCCCCACATTCCTCCACCCATATTCCTCTTTCATATGAAAATGTGTCAATAGTACTTGTTTCAATGAGATTTTTACATGAATCAACAAAATACAGGAAGACAATTTTCTTAATCAACATAGAAAAACCTCTCGGCATTCGCCAAGAGGTCTGTATCTTTTCCATTCAGTTAACAACTTGCTTGCTGTTCGCCAGCTTTTATTCCATATTATCTCGGTTTACTTACTAATTTTTCCACGGCTACTCCGGGCAATCAATTACAGATAGACGATATGGTGCTGCCCATCCAGAGTGAATGGCAAACGAAGCAAGTCTTTGACAAGCGTAGGACCATAACTGTTCATAAAAAGATAAGGAGTATACACACGCTCTTGCAGCGAGCCGTCAGGATACAATTCACCCTCCAAGATGCGATATTGCCGTAATGCACGATCATCCTTCAAGAGAACCGACTCTTCCGCTTTTCTTCTGGCGTAATTCAATTGTTTTTTATGGAACAATAAATTTTTCAGCAAGATCTGTTTCATTGCACGATCTTCTTCATCTAGTGCAAGCAACATTTCATCGTACTGCTTTTCGATCAAAACTTCTGTTTCATCAAAGACGCTATCCAGTCTTTCATTCCGCAAGGAGGATACATATTCATCGTAGGCTTCCTGTAACCGGCCAGCCAATATGTCGTCAAATTGGAGTGAAGTCTTAGTCATTGCCTTGGCGGCCTGTGGAGAGATGAGTGTCATCGAAATTCTGGGCGCAAAAACCGGCATCTTGATTCCTATATGATGAAAAGCTTCCTTTAGCAAGGCCCAGTAAGACAACTCTCCCGGCCCACCTACAAAGGACAGGACAGGAAAAACTAGATCTTGCATGATCGGCCTCGTCGCAACATTATTGCTGAGAAATTCAGGTTTTTCTTTTGCAATGTTCACCAATTCCTGTTTGGTAAAACGGATACCGGTTTGCCGGTTGGTGAAATCTCCTTCTTCTCGGGAAAGAAGAACACGCCCCGTCTCATGGATGTAAAAAAGATTGGCGGCTTCCTTTTCGGCAAATATCGGTTGACCAAAACCGGATTGGGCAAACTCTGTTTCCTTCTGGACAATTAAATCAGCCAGTTGTTCTGATTCCTCGATCAACCGGATAAAAAAATCTGATTCTAATTTCCGTAATTCCTTGAAAGCTGAATCAATAAATAATAGTCCTTCCTCTGCGAATAATCCATTCATTAGCCGAACGAAGAAGGTAGTAAAGGTGGATTCCGACTCAACTGCTGAAAGGACATCCTGCAATAAACGTTTTGTATGTTCGGTCTCGCCGTACTTGGCAAAAACGCTTTGAATATATTGTCTCATTACATCCTTATCGTACTCGGCATGTGAGGCCATCCACTTGAATATAAACTTTTCCTCGTATTGCTGTTTGATGGCATGCCCTTCGCTTTGCGTGAAAACATGGTTGATCTCATTCAAGTCGTGATCTTCCCCGGCTATCCAAAATACCGGAACGACAGGGATGCCGAGTTCTTCTCTTTGCTTTTTGGCGAGCAAGATGACAGTTATCGCTTTATGGACGGAATAGAGCGGTCCCGTTAAAATACCGGCTTGCTGCCCGCCCACCACTGCGACTGCATTGGACGCCAGTTCACACAAATGACGCTCTGCCTGTTCTGAGATGCCAAACGGCTCCATGAAGGAACGGATCACTTGGGAAAGTTCCTCCCTTTTGAATGATCTTGCCGCTAATTCATGGGCACGATCCCGAAAAGCCATTTCATTTAGTTCATAATCAAAATATTTATGTATGAATTGCTGATTTTGATAATATGCCTCGATTACCTTATTCGTAACCGGTATCGTCTGTGTTTCGAGTTCCATCATTCATGCCCCTTTTTTCATCGTATGCACAGAGTATAACATTTCAATCGGCTTGATTGAAAACTTTCGCACTCAAAGCCTTGAATTCAGGATAAGTCATTTCAGATGGCTTATTATATTTAGCACTAAACCGATAATCAAAAGCGACGCATAAGCTGTAACAAGCAGCAGGAAAAAGAGCCGCCAAATCTTTTTTAACAAGTGCATGATTTCGAACTCTTTGACCTTCAGCCTCTCTATAACCGAATAGCCTATGGCAATAACAAGAGCTATAACAACGACATAAATGCCGGCATGAGGTCCAAAGATTGAATCAGACACAATATAGACAGCCAAAAAAAGAAATGGAGTCGTAACATCTGCCGCTTGCCCGAACGATTTCCGAGAAGCTTTTCCCGTCTGGCGGACAATCAATAGATAGAGCAATGTTACAATAAAAGGAAATAAAATCAAAATACCAATGACAGTTGAAATCAATCCGCCCATATGCACTTGAGACCTCCCGCTTCATCCATAGCTACTAGTAGTTTCTCAAAAACAGCCAGCATTGGCAATGCTCCTCCGCGCATCTCTGCTTTTCTAATAAGCGCGCTGACAATCGTGTCGATTTCCATCCGATTGCCTTGCAAGCGGTCCGTTAACATGGAAGAAGTATTCGCAGCCGTCCTCTGGCAAACCTCTGCTACACGGTCAAAGGACAGTTCTAGTTTCATTTCAGGAAACACAACCATAATCTCATCATATAACTGTTCAAACAGTTGGTTACTATGTACATTCCGTACGAGTTCGCCATTTTTCTGAAGCAATATGGCGGTTAATGGATTGATCAGGCAGTTGATGATGACCTTGCGAAGAAGCAGTTGTTCTGCGTCGGCATGAAACTCAATAGGAAATTCCTCCGAGTGGAGCATGGCGAGCCATTTGAAATCAGCCTCATCTCCTTTTGCTACAGCAATTTTAGTCACACCGACTCCGTGGTGGGCAACCGAGCTATCGTCTTTTCTTTCAGCCCCATGTTCAACCGTCGCAAACGCCAGGCTTCTAAATTCTCTGTTCAGCTCCATTGCCAGTTCATAATGACTCAGGCCGTTTTGAATAAATAAAATAGGATTTGGATGCTCGTGCAACGTCTGTAATAGCTGGTCAAGCCCTCTTGTTTTCGTCGCAACGATAATCAGTGCATCAACAGGTATTTCATTTACACCACGAATGACCCGCACATGCTGCCTGAAGACCTCGACGCCATTTCTATATCGTTTAACTCCTTCTTTCCCTAAATGGGCAGCCTGCTCCTCGCGCCTGACGAGAAAAGAGACTTGATGGCCCTTCTCAGCCAAAAAAGAGCCGAACAGCAGCCCTATCGATCCTGCTCCTGCAATTACAACCTCCATTTCCCCCATCCTCCTTTATTCGAAAAGGCCCCCCTTGGCAATCAGGCGGACCTTTTCGATCATTCCTATTTTGATTATACAGGATAAACGGGATGTTTTTTAGGCGGCAACGGAATATTCTTTGTTGAATAGTAACGGAAACGTTCCGCCAGAACCATACGCAAGTTGGATGGAGCAATGATTTCGTCAATAATCATTTCAGAAGCCATTTTGTAAATATCAATCTCAGCTTTATATTCCCTGTGTTTCTCTTGAACAAATGCCATTCTCTCTTTAGGATCTTCGATTGCTTCAATTTTATTAGAATAGACTGCGTTTACAGCTGCTTCCGGTCCCATAACGGCTATTTGAGCGGTTGGCAAAGCGATGCAGACATCCGGCTCGAATGCAGGGCCAGCCATCGCATAAAGCCCAGCACCGTATGCTTTTCTGACGATAACCGAAATCTTTGGCACAGTTGCTGAGCTCATCGCCATAATTAGCTTGGCACCGTGCCGGATGATTCCATCCCTCTCCACTTTCGTACCAATCATGAACCCTGGAACATCCGCCAAAAAGACGAGCGGAATCGAAAATGCATCGCACAGGTTAATAAATTTTGCTGCCTTATCGGCTGAATCTACAAATAGTACGCCGCCTTTCACTTTCGGCTGGTTGGCTATGATCCCAACGGGTTGTCCTTCAATCCTCGCAAGCCCAGTAATGATTTCCGGAGCAAAACGCTTTTTAATATCAAAAAAACTGTCTTCATCAACAATGGCGTCGATCGCCTCATACATATCAAATGGCGCGTTCTGATTTTCAGGGATGATTTCTTCCAGCGTCCGTCCGGCCTTTGCATTCACCATCTCCTTCAAAGGTGGTGCCAGCGTGTAGTTGGATGGAAAATACTCCAAGTAGCGGCGAGCTTCGGAAATAGCTTCGCGTTCATCTGTTGCTAATACATCTCCGCAACCACTTACACTGCAATGCATCCGGGCGCCGCCCATCTCCTCGAGTGTCACTTTCTCGCCGATCACCTTTTCTGCCATTCGGGGAGATCCTAAATACATGGAGGCATTTTTGTCCACCATGATGACAATATCGCAAAAAGCCGGGATATATGCCCCACCAGCAGCCGACGGACCGAACAGTATGCAAATTTGCGGAATGAAACCAGATAATCTGACTTGATTATGGAAAATGCGTCCTGCACCGCGTCGGTTCGGGAACATATCCAGCTGATCGGTAATCCTGGCTCCTGCAGAGTCTACAAGGTATAGCATCGGGACACGATTCTTTTCTGCAATCTCTTGAATGCGGATGATTTTTTCTACTGTTCTGGATCCCCAAGAACCGGCCTTTACAGTAGAATCATTCGCCATCACACAGACAGTTTGCCCGTTCACTTTCCCCATTGCTGTCACAACACCGTCAGCTGGCAAATCAGACGCTTCGCAATTAGCGAAACGCCCATCTTCCATATACTTGCCGTCGTCGAATAATAGCGCCAATCTGTCTCTTACGAACAACTTGTTTTGCTCTTTCAGTTTTTCATGATATTTCGGCTGCCCGCCTTGAAAGATCGTTTGCAGCTTCTCTTCCAATCTATCGTTATAAACCGGCCCCTCTGTTGTTTTCGCCATGATTCACTACCCCTTCCATCAACCCTTTTCCTCGATCATTCTTCTACAATTGCCAAAACATCCTCTTCATTGACAAAATCTCCGACTTGCACGTTAATGGATGTTACTTTGCCAGCAGACTCCGTTTCCACTGGGATCTCCATTTTCATTGATTCCAGTACTACGATCACCTGTCCTGTTTCCACCTGATCCCCTACTGACACATTCACTGTAAAAACAGTTCCCGCCATTGCCGCCTTCACTTCTGTCATTTCGCCAACTCCCCTTTATGTTGTTTCAGCCATTCAGACAATACCTTTGTATGATAATCCCCTCGTTTGAATTCCTCCGAATCGATGAAATCCGAAAATAAGGGCAGATTCGTTTTTAGTCCTTCGATTTGCACCTGTGCAAAAAAGGCTTCAGAACGCTCAATCGCCTGAGCACGATCTTCCGCATGGATAATCACTTTCGCGATCATCGGGTCATAAAAAGGCGTGACTTGATCCCCTTCCCTATAACCGGCATCGATCCTGACATGATCGGCATGTCCCCAATCAAGTATTTGCAATGAACCGGGAGACGGCATAAAGGTGTTTGGATCTTCCGCGTAGAGGCGGTATTCAATTGCATGGCCCGTAGTCCGGATGGCATTTTGATCTGTTATAGGCAGCGGATTCCCTTTCGCTACTTCGATTTGCCATTCCACAAGATCGAGTCCCGTCACTTCCTCCGTGATCGGATGTTCCACTTGCAGACGGGTGTTCATTTCAAGGAAGTAAAAGTTATCATCTCCTCCTACGATGAATTCAACCGTTCCTGCATTCTTATAGTGAACTGCTTTAGCCGCTTCCAAAGCTGACGAAAGCAATTTCTCCCTGAGGTCCGCAGATAAGGAAGGCGATGGAGATTCCTCAATGACTTTTTGATTCCGTCTCTGGACAGAACAGTTTCGTTCAAAGAGATGAACGATATTGCCATGGATGTCACCGAATATTTGAACTTCAATATGCCTAGCATTTTCAATATATTTTTCAAGGAACACAACATCATCACCAAAATAGGCCTTTGACCGGTTTTTTACGGTTTGGAACTGTTGACCGAGCGCTTGCTCATCATGACACAGCACCATCCCGATGCCACCTCCCCCACTGCTCGCTTTCAGCATGACTGGGTAACCGATCTTTTCAGCTGCTTGCAACGCTTCGTTTAGTGTAGCTACGCCAGCTTCTGTTCCCGGCACGACTGGCACTCCGGCAGCAGACATCGTCTTACGCGATTCGATCTTATCCCCCATTTGTTCAATCGTGTCCGCGTCAGGTCCGATAAAAACAAGACCTGCTTCCCGCACTTTCCGAGCAAAGCCGGCGTTTTCGGATAAAAACCCATAACCCGGATGGATTGCCTGTGCACCGCTCCGGATAGCCAATTGGATTATCTCATCTGCTTTCAAGTACGATTGTGGAACAGGCGGAGGACCGATTGGAAATGCTTCATCTGCTTCCTTCACAAAAGGCGCCTCACGATCGGCCTCCGAATAAATGGCAACCGTTGAAACCCCCAGTCTTTTACATGTCTTCGCGATTCTGAGTGCAATTTCCCCACGATTTGCAATCAATATTTTATCCAATGTCATACCCCCATCCTCTAACTGATCAAATCTCCCTCTTTCAGTGTAAACTATCAATGTAACCGTTTTCAACTATTTGACTACTAAATTATTCTGGCAATTACAGATAGAGCTACTTCCTTATCGCCCTCCGAGAAAACTGGCCACAGCCTCATGATGCGCCTCACTTTCCCAAAGGCGTGCACATTGTTTCGACTCTTCCAGCATCCGTTCCCTGACGGACTTCTCCTCCCAAGAGCGGATCATGAGTGACTTGTATGCACGGTGGACTGAATGATGGATTGATGACATTTTGCCGAGGAACCGGGCAAGCGCCTGTTCATGCTCCCCCTCATATGTTTCCGTAGCCCAGCCGATAGCCTCTAGACTAGAAGCATCATGCACTGCAGCTTCACTAATGAATCGAAGAATGACATCAAATTGACCCATCCTCTCAAACAGTTGTGTTGCCCCTCCCCAGCCGCTAGTAATGGCGAGTGTCCCTTGAATAAACCCTGCTTTGGCGTTCTTTGAAACGAGTCGGTAATCGCATGCCGAAGCAATTTCACATCCACCTCCTACAGCAATGCCATTGACAAGCGCAATAACTGGAACGGGCAAGGTTGATAACCGATAGAGAATACCCGCCATTCCGCTTAACATTGGATACGCCTCTTCCGCTGTTCTCAAACGATGGAACTCCGCTAAGTCGCCGCCAGAACAAAATGCTCGCTCGCCACTCCCAGTAATGACTGCAAACGAGATGTTTTGATTGTTTTCCACTTCAGAAACGAATGTTTCCAGCCCTCTCATAACATTGGAATTAATCGCATTTCGCATCTCAGGCCGGTTTATAGTAAAAGTTGCAATTTGATTGTTGTACTCAATATGAAAATCCATCCCCGCGACCCCTTTCTAGTATGTAAATAGAAAAAAGCCACCGGAGCCATGGTCTCTCGGTGGCCTTCCGCTCATCCCAACGGCGAATCGCCTATCGGGAAGAGCCTTTTGCAAGTGAATCTTGATTATTCACCAACAACTTCTTTACCTTTGTAATGACCGCAAGATTTGCAAACGCGGTGTGCCAATTTCATTTCGCCACAGTTTTCACAAGTTGTCATGCCAGGTACTTGTAATTTGAAGTGTGTACGACGAAGTCTCTTCTTTGTTTTAGATGTTCTTCTCTTTGGTACTGCCATCGGGGGCACCTCCTTATGATCGCCTAATCTTTGTCGGAATCAAAAAATTTCGCCAATCCTGCTAGTCTTGGATCCACTTTCGATTCTTTCTCTTTCTGGAGCTGTTCATTGAATTGTTCATCAGTTGTATAGGACCAGCCCTTCCCCTCCGCCGCCTTCATTTCTTCCGCTTTGTCGCTGAAGATTTGAAGCGGCACTTCGAGGAGAACAAGTTCCTCGAAAATTGGAGTCGGATCTATCACTTCCCCTTCAACTGGATGAATGGTATCATCCGTTGCAAGGACAGCTTCATCCCAACTGAATTGCTCGTCCGACTCCACAACGAATGGTAATTCGACATCTTCCCATGTCCTTGAACATGGCAAGATCATCGTCCCTTCCAAACGGAATCGGCAAGTCAATTTTTTTGAACCAATGGTACAACTTCCAGTTACGTGAACAGGCGTAATATCCCTGATTTCAGGGTTCCGCTCTTTGACGGACTCAAGATTCACCGCTTCGTCAAGCGGCATAGAACCTTGCCTGTATTTCTGTAGTTGATGAATGGACCATTTCATGTCTATCACCTCAAGACAACACTGTTGATTATATAATGCATAAAAAGGGATGTCAAGATTTTTTCTTGTCACTCCGATTGCTACAAAGGTATAATCTAACTAACATTATACCGAAAGGATGGTCACTTTGAAAGCTACAGGAATAATAGTCGAATATAACCCTTTTCATAACGGCCATCTTCATCATGTACAGGAAGCAAAAAAGCAGTCGGGAGCAGATGTAATGATCGCTGTGATGAGCGGCAACTTCCTACAGCGAGGCGAGCCGGCTTTTGTCGATAAATGGACTCGTGCTGAGATGGCATTACGGTCGGGCGTTGATATTGTCTTTGAACTGCCTTATCGTTTCGCTACCGCAAATGCGCCTGTATTTGCCAGAGGGGCAATTGAATTATTAGATGCGGCCCAATGCCATGCTTATTGTTTTGGAAGCGAAGATGGCTCCATCCGACCTTTCCTTGAAAGTCTGGATTTGATAGAACAGCATAGCGAATCGTATCATCAAGCTGTCAAAGAAGCAATGGCAAATGGCGTAAGTTATCCGAAAGCGCTCAATATTGCCTACACACAGGTACTTGATATTGCCGCTGGAGCAAATCCACCGGTCGATTTAACGAAACCGAACAACATTTTAGGATACCATTACATAAAAGCGTCCAGAGACATTCAGTCATCAATGAATCCATTCACAATTCCGCGGGTGGTCGCTCAGTATCATGATGATGCCATCGCTGGAAACTCAATAGCGAGCGCCACGGGCATCCGCAAAACGTTTTTCAGCAATGCCAGCTTACTAGACATATCCAGTTTTCTACCCGAAGCGACAGAACGCCTTCTGCGTAACTGGCAACAAGAGAGGAGCGTTTTCGGAAGTTGGGAATATTTTTATCCTTATTTGCAGATGATCATCGTCCGTGAAGGTCCTGCCCAACTCGCTTCCATCGCAGATATTGTGGAGGGCATGGAGAACTCGATCTATAAGTCAGCTTTGGCGAACAACACATTTGGCGCTTTCATGGAACAAATCAAATCCAAGCGGTACACATGGACACGGATCCAACGGATGATCACACATATTCTTACAGGTTTTACAAGGAGTTCGCAGGATAATATAACAAAGCCGTCGTATTTGCGATTGCTCGGAATGACTTCAAACGGAAAAAACTACTTAAACCGTACCAAAAAGGAATTGAAGCTCCCACTAGTCAGCAAAGCAGCCTCTTACAAGGACCCATCCTTGTCTGCCGATATACAGGCGTCCGATATATATGCATTGGGCATAGCGAGGGAAAGCAGAGATGCGAGACTGGGATCGGACTATCTTACCCGGCCTCGCATCTTGAAATCCTAATTATTTTGGTTCGAGCTTTTTCAAGTAATCAAGTGCATCATCTACTGTTTTCACAGGTACGATTTTCATTGTCGTGCCTATTTTTTTTGCTGCTTCAACAGCTTCTTCATAATTCGTTTTTATTCCTGGATTTGCGGATCTAACTTCGTCAGAGAGTTCATCATCAGGGGCGAAAAAGATTTCGATTCCATCGTTTGATGCTGCCATGACCTTAAATTCGGCTCCACCTATCCTGCCAACTGTTCCATCCGGCAGCATCTCACCTGTTCCGGCAATTTGATACCCTTTGGTCATGTCCTCTTCCATCAATTGATTCATGATTTCAAGCGTGAACATCAATCCTGCAGAAGGACCACCAATCTCCCCTGTACTAAATTCGACTTCCGGTTGCGTGGTCAATAAACGATCTTCCTGAAATTGAATGCCTAGACCAATTTTACCCTCTGAATCCGGGATTTCTTTTAACGCAACCGTGACACCGAGTTGTTTGTCGCCTCTTTCGACAGAAAGGTCAACCTGATCGCCTTCTTTTTTCTCAGAAATGAGTGTGGCGAACTGACCTGACTCTGTCAGTTTTTTCCCATCAATAGAACGGATTTTATCTCCTACTTCCAGAATCGTATCAGCAGCACTTCCCGGAAGCACCATCACAACAAAGACACCGTCGAATTGAATGTCGACAGGAAGGCCAACTCGGTCAAATGCCACCGTTATGGCATTGAATTGCGAATCCGACATCAACCTTCTTTGCCGGATATTATACTCCTTGTCATTCTCGCCTTCCCTTCTTACCTTTTGAACAGGCATGATTTTACGATCATCTGAAAATCTTGCTACTAGGTAAGACAGCGGAGTCGCTTTCGCAATAGAAACGGTCATTAAATTAAATGTTCCGGTCTCATGATCATTCCCACCAGCCACTTCGACGAGCGGGGCTAGGTCATACGCACCTCCCGGCTTTGAGATGTAGGAGTTCAACGGATAAAAGAACATGAAAATTAAAACGACAAGGAATAAACCGTATAATCCCAGCCTTCTCATCTTCATAAAAGCACACCTCCATTAATAGCCTGTTCCATTCACACATATATATAAGTGGTTCCTGTAAAACGGATCGTTATATTCATGGCAAAGAACATTGGGCCACAGCACTTTTAACTCTCTCCATATTATCCCACGCGCACCGATTCGTATAGCATTTTGCCATACGATACAGACACGGATGGATGCGCAAATTTTTTTCGAAAGGAGCAGCTGCTTATGACGAGAATCCTCTTACGCACCCACCTGATACATGATTAACATCCTAATCATTTGGGGACTAATTTTGCTGTTCATCTTCCAGCCTGGAACAGCACACGATGGAGCAGAAGCTGGTGCTTACCTTTTTGTGAATGCTCTCTTGCCGTATTTACTCCCATACATCATTTTGACGCAGTGGTTATTAAAAACGCCTTCGACAGGCGGCCGTCCAAAAACTTGGAAAAGCTATTTGAAAGCGTATGTTTTAGGATCGTTTGGCGGTTTTCCAGTTGGCGCTGTCACAGTGACAGAGATGTTTCGCAGCAGAGAGCTTTCCAGAAAACAAAGCAGTTTGCTTTTGGCCGCTTGCCATGCCCCTGGACCGATGTTCATCATTGGCTTTGTCGGCACTGAACTGTTCGGAAACGTCCATGCGGGGTGGAAATTGTTAGCTGCCATTCACATCGCAAATTTACTATTTTTCATGCTGACCCTCTTCCTATTACGCACAGAAGAGGTACAGGACGAACAACATATTCCGGTCAAGCCCAAGAGTTCAGGACCGTTGTTGGAAGCAATAAAAGACAGTTCCTCTGTCATCATCCTGGTGGCTACTACGGTTATTTTCTTTTCTTCGTTAGGAAATGTGATCACGACGACAGCTGCGGAAGCTTTTACTGTTGATATAGGAATTGCCAAAACGATCGTCCTCTCGTTTTTTGAAATGACATCAGGTGTACAATCGGCTACAGATCATTTTTACAACATATCCCTATTTCCTTATATCGTAGCAGCAATCATTTCAATGAATGGTCTAAGTATCCATATGCAAGTGTATGTGATAGCCAAAGGGGCTAACCTATCATTAAAGCCATACTTCCTCAGTCGTCTTTGGAGTATCATTGCCGTGCCTCTGATCTTATATCTGTTTTACGCCTAATGATATTTTCATATTGATCAAAAAAGGACGCGAGGAAGCGAATAGCTTTCCTCCGTCCTTCAGACTGTAGACAAAGTCAATTTTAGATGAATAGATATGAATAAAACCATAGGCAGGGAGTCCAACTTCGTCCATGGACTAGGCTGCTTCCGTTGCCAGCTATGCATTCGCTTGAGATCAAAAAAGCTGTTCTTCGTCACGGCTTTTCCAATGGGGTATTCAGCTCAAGCTATTTATATTAGAGTCACGTATGCTCCCTGACTTTTTTGGTGTTTTTTTAAACGAGTAAATACATGATCTCTCTTTGTTCTTATCGCATAAGAAAGCGAAATATATTAATTGTGGTTTTAATACCTTGTCCGGAGAATATTTGTTGATTGAAGTGGAGAACGGCGACTCCTGCGGGAACAGCACGAGCTGAAGACCCTGCATGGAGCGAAGCGAAGGAAGCGGCTGAAGCCGTGCCCGCGGAAAGCGTCCGTTCGAAACGGAAATCAACTTATCCCGAATCATTAAGTTTGTGTTTCAACATTTAATCTTTCTACATTTTCACAAACTTATATAGCCCTCTGAAGGACGCGAGGAAGCGAATAATAGCTTTCCTCCGTCCTATGAGCCGTTATGAAAAATTGAATTTCTTGTTTAAGGCCATTTCCACTTGAGCCGGCACGAGAGCAGAAATATCTCCCCCATATTGGGCCACTTCCTTGACAATGCTCGAACTCAGGAATGAATAATTGTTTTTAGTCATGACGAAAAATGTTTCAATGCTTTCATCCAACATTCGATTCATCGATGTGATTTGCATTTCATATTCAAAATCAGATACTGCCCGCAAGCCTCGCACAATTACCGAAGCACCGACTTTCCTCGCATAGTTGATGAGAAGCCCTGAGGACGACTCAACGACAACATTTGAAAATTCGGAAGTCACTTCCCGAATCAGTTGAATCCTCTCATCCACTGTAAATAACGGATTTTTCGAGGAATTGTTCATAACTGCAACTCGAACCTCTGGAAACACTTTGGCCGCTTTCTCGATAATATCTAAATGTCCGTTGGTAATCGGATCGAAACTTCCAGGGACGACTGCTATTTTTGTCATTTTGAACCCTCATTCCTATAGATCGATATCGCACTGCTGCCGTAAACCACGTGTTTCACCCTCGCGTATTCGCCATACGCCTCCGGCAGCTCTAATTTTTTGTCGTGTTCACAAATGATCATGGCATCAGAAGTCAGCAGTTCCAACTCAATAAAGTCATAGATCAGACCGTAAAAATCCGTTTGCGCATAAGGAGGATCAATAAACAGATAATCTGCCTGTACATTCAACGATTTCATTTTTTTAGTCGCGATACGCGCATCTGAACGGAAAATATTCAATTCATCAACAAACCGGCATTTTACTGCATTTTCCTGAATGATGGCACATGCTTTGGCATTTCGTTCAAATACATAAGCTATATCCGCGCCTCTGGATAAAGCTTCTAAGGACAAGGAGCCGCTGCCCCCAAAGAGTTCAACGGATGTTCCGCCGTCCAAATAAGGTCCTATTATGTTGAAAAGGGACTCCTTTACCTTATCAGTCGTAGGTCTCGTCGTATCTCCCGGTAAAGCTTTCAATGGAATGCCTCTCCGAGTTCCCGAAACAATTCTCATTTATCGGTTGCCCCTTCCTTGCCGACAGAGGAGTTAATTACGATTGCACTGTCGGACTTTTGGATTGCCAGAGAAAATATCCTCTTTAGCGCTTCTTCTTCAAAATAATACTGGCCATTCATCTTTTTATACGGTTCATTTCGCAAGGAGTATTTCCTTTCATTGAGCACATAAAAAGGATCTCGCAAGGAAAATCTGAATTTATTTAGATTGCTTGTTATATAAATGGACTTGTCATTCGATTCCATTTTGTACCCTAATTCGGCAAATAACTTTTTACCCGGATAGAATACTTGTCCGTCTTCCAGTAGAGCTGAGATGCCTTCTACTTTTTCACCGTTGATCATCAGTTCTCTAGGTTCTTCAAAATAAAAACCATATTGTTCATCTTTGGCTTTTTCCAAAAATGTCGTCTTCAGCCCGCTGACATCCCCGATCAGGCGATCCAATATCTCGGGGTTTAATTTAGTTGCCTGGCCCAATTCTCTTATCAGCTCTTCCAATTGATCGGTTGTCAGCTTGTCTACAATTTTTTCATATGCTTTTTGAGAGACACTGTTTCCATACGGCTCTCCAATCAATATGGAAGCGGCTAGATTGGCGGTAAGCTTTTCATTTTTCGGAATACCATAACGGGAGCTCACGCCGTTTTGTATTAATTGGCCATTCAGGAAATCAGGTTTCAATTGATCGGTCAACAGTATGCGGCCTTTCACAAATGGTTTCCGATCACCGCCAACAACTACTGTCATATGCGGGGCATCCACCTTGTTCAGCAATTCGTCCAAGCGCGCAGTGTCTTCTTCATGCATCCCATTCCCCATAACAGATAGATGGTCACTCCGATATGCTTGCGGCAATTTATTGTTTTGCCAATAAAGCAGCTCCGCTTTTCCCTTGCCGTAAAACATTGTGTATTCAATTCGATTTAACTTCTTAGTGCCAATCAAAGGCAATTCGCTGATCCAGACACCACCTGAAGTTGTTTCATCGGTGACATGGAGCATAGTCGTATCGACTGATACGTTCCTCAATTTGGCAAACAGATTTTCATAGAGAATAGAGGAATCGGATACTTTTAACGGAATTGTATAAGATATGGATTGTTCTCCAGCTTCTCCTTCCAGTATCGCCGTCACAGAATCGTTCATTCTAGTGCAGGATGAGTTATCTTTTATGTAACATGCTTCATTTTCGCTGTTTTCCGGCCAAATAATTTCATATCGAGTATCTTTCAGATCTTTGAAATGTTGCCGTATGTACAATGCGTCTTTCCGCTGGGTCACTTCTATTTCCTGATGATAGGATGATGCTTCGGTGTCTTTCCCGGCAGCTCCCTCCATATTGGAATACTGCATATACAGCAGCACTGCATTGAGTAAAACAAGAAGGACCAGTGTCCGAAAGATAATTTTCAACGATGGCACCTCATTACATGGAATGATAGGCACGAGGAATCATACATGATATGATACCCGTACAACTAGATTTTGAAAGGTAGTGTCCGTTCATGCTTCAACAACGTTTTATTGAACTTGGAGAAGGCTTTTCCGATGTATTTGAATTGGTTGAATTGATCAAGTCAAATGCTCCGCGCCTTCATCGCACATTCATCTTTTCAGCCACAACTGAGAAAGGTGAAGTCCTCTCCCTGGCAGCCGCTTTTTATCCAGCCGGAGATGGCCACTTCATGCCCATTTATATTTGCAGAGAAGGAATTTTGCAAAAGGAAGAAGAGATGCCGAAAAGGAGGCTGTTATTCGAACAAGCATCCGCAGAGAATGGATGTGTACCAGTTCTGATCGATTTGCAGCACTCCTCATCTTTCGCCGAGCCTTCACTTTATTATCAATACATCATTGGCATTTTACGGTTAAACCATTTACTCCCCCCGTTGCAATAACGGTCAAAGCCCAATTTTATAGTCGTATTCTTTTGCTTTGTCAGGTTTCGCATTCTCATATTCCGTTTTGACAAATGGACGATAGGACGGCAGCACTTTTTTTACAGACGGCAGACGTTCTATCTTCTGGATCGTCGTTTCCACTTCCTCCCGATCGCAATAAAGGACGACATATTTCATTCGCCGTGAAATATAATGGACATGACCATATTTGCGAAACGATTTTGCTTGTTTCAAGTGTTGAAGATACACTATGATTCCTTGTCGATCAATCATAAAATTTTCCCTCTTTTCCTACTCCATACGATACCATAGGTAGGAAAAGCACTGCAACTGAACATTGCTGACAGCCCTATTCTTTTCGCCTATAATATAGAAAGGGATAGCCGTTGAAAATTGGAAGGAGGTTAGGAGATGGGAAAGAAGACGACAATCGCACTAACAGTAGGGGCTGCCGGCGTAGCTGCATGGGCAGCATCCAAGGTTGTGTCGAAACAAGTTCCGCGAGAGCCTAAAACGGCTTTACAATTCAACGAAACAGTCGTATTAGCTGCACATGGCGGCTCGATCGATGCACCGGAAAATACAATGGCTGCCTTCTCAAAAGCAGCAGAAGCGGGAGTTCATGGTTTCGCGGTCGATATTAGGCTGACGAAAGACGAAGAGATCATTGTCTTCCAAGATGAAATGACAGATCGAACTACCGATTTCTCAGGTAAAGTCGCAGATTATACGTGGAACGAATTAAAACGGGTCGATGCGGGATATATGTTTCAAGATGAAAATGGAGCGTATCCATACCGCGGCACTGGTGAAAAAATCTTACGCCTACAGGAGCTTCTTGAGGCATTTCCACATCTCTTCTTTATCATTGCCATCAAAGATTCACCGGATACCTATGAGGGCAGTTTAATGCCGTCTAAGCTATGGCGTTTACTGGAAACAACCGGTGACCAAGACCGGGTCGTCGTGACGAGCCCATTTGATGAACAAACGGACCGCTTTAATTTATATGCACAAAACAAGGTGGCAACCGGTGCAGGCAATGAGGAGCAGATGAAAGCGTATACTTCATTTACAAGTCAATTCGGCCATCTATATAGGCCAAATGCAGATCTATTTACTTTGACGGATAAAAAAGGTGTCTTCTCCTTACGGACAGACGCATTCATCCACTTTTTAAATGGATTGAATATTAAAGTTTACTACAAAGGCGTTGCAGATTCCGATAGAGTGACCAGACTCTTAGCAGCAGGTGCCTCTGGTTTCATTACGGACAACCCATCTGCCATGATGAAAATGGTACAATCCTCTGAACAATAGAGGTTCACTAATTCAAAATGCAACCAGTATAGCTGATATGCGCCTTATGTAAAAACAGGTGGAGAAAACCTAATGGGTTCTCTCCACCTGCCTTATTTTCACCAACTTTTGGTCCCTTTCCTTTGAACAATCAAGCCGAACAAGAACAACTTCCACCCGACCCGCAGCCTCCACTGCAGGATGTAGTGAAAAAGCCATTGCCAGCAGGAACTTTGACAGCTTCTGAAACAGAGTGGGCAATCATCGTACTCACTTCATCCAATAATTGCTGTACGTCGTTTTCCGCTAGGCGCAGCGCAGCAACTTGTTCATTCAAGTCCAGTTCCCTTTTTTCCGCTCGAATTCGTTTCATTACTATATTATAATCCGGATGATATTTTCCGAAGCGCTGTACTTCTTCATATCGTTCTTTCAACACTGTAAACGATTGAATCGCTTTCACCAAGTCCTCATCCGTGTACACTGCTTGGCTTGCTCTCCGATATTCCATCACGACATCGGAACGTAATATCAAATCCGAGAGTTCTTCTGCACATTCGATGATGTTCAGCCATTCATCCGTCATCATCATTCAGACAATCCCTCCATTCCAGGCAATTATACCAAAGATAGAGGACATGGCGCATCTTTTCTGATCTACTCTTTTTCCACTAGACGACTGGTCTTTTTTGTAATGCATCCATTGCCGCTTCTACATCTGAAAAAGGGCGAATTCCTTCCTTCGTATGTTGTGTCTTCTCATGCCCCTTGCCGGCGATCAGAACCACATCTCCAACTTGCGCTAACGAAATCGCCTCATAGATAGCTTTCCGCCGATCCACTTGAACCTGCACACTCTTCATATTACTGATCCCCTGTAAAATATCTTCTATAATTTGCAGCGGATTTTCCGATCTGGGATTATCGGATGTGATGATGACATTCGAAGAGTATTTGGCGGCCACTTCTCCCATCTGCGGCCGTTTCCCATGATCTCGATCACCTCCACACCCGAAAACAGTGATTAACTTCCCCTGTTGCTCCATTGCTAAGGAAGCTAAGACATTTTCAAGCGCATCTGGTGTATGTGCATAATCAATGTAAATGGTAATACCGTCTTTATTAATTGACTGCAATCTCCCTTCAGGAAGTTGTAAATACTCACCAAACGGTAGAATATCCGCCAATTGATAGCCAAGAACACGCAACACTGAGAAAGCCGCTATCGCATTCATCCGATTATGCCTGCCTGGAAGCTGAAGTTTGAGCAGCTCTTCATGAATTGGTTCTCCGCATATCGTTTGGCAATCAAAAAAATGGACGGGAACCTTTGCATCTGCAACCATGTTTTTGCACAGCTCATCTTCCGAATTGGCAATCAAAGTCTCCGCCTGATACGCGAGTATTTTTTTTGAATCTAAATAGGGCTGTCTTCCACCATGCTCTTCATAATGATCTATCCCTATATTAAGAAATACACCGATATCAATATTGCAGTGGGCTAGCCTGCTTGTTGCTAAGCCCATCGAGGACGCCTCTAAAAGAACGTGCGACACACCAACACCCTCTAGTTCCTTCAACAATTGATGGAAATGTTCGGGCGGCAATGTAGTCATATCGGGATACGAAGTGTCCGTCTGTCTGCCTTCAACGAAGATGCCAGTCGTTCCAATCACCGCTGTTTTCACCTTGGCCTTTTGAAGCAACTGACTGGCTAAATGTGTCACTGTCGTTTTTCCGTTCGTTCCGGTGACCGCGACAATGGTCATTCGTTCGGATGGATTCCCAGCCAATCTTGCGCTTGCATAGGAGATGAACTTTCTACAATCTGGCACGATGATCACAGGTATACTTATCGATCCCGTCTGATTCACCCCTTCATTCCGATCAATAACAATCCCACAAGCGCCTCTGCGGACAGCTTCGTCCACAAAACAGATTCCATCCGTCTTTCCTCCTTTCCTAGCAACGAATAAATCTCCTTTGCCAATCCTTGCCGAATGCTCAGTTACCCCTTTCACTTCAATATGAATACCCCCAAGTACTTGACATGGCCAATCTTTTATCAGCTCTGAAAGTAACAGAAGTCCTCTCCCCTTTCCCGAACAAAATTGAATAGACACGAATATATTGAGAGCGAACTATACTTTATCGTATGTAGAGTACTAAACGAACGTCACGAAGAAAGTTGGGAGCCAGCATGATTGTTCAGAAGTTTGGCGGTATTGCCATGAAAGATAAACAAACTAGGGAAACATGCATCGGACACATCGCAGCAGGTATCAGGGATCATCAAAACGTCGTTGTCGTTGTTTCGGCGATTGGCAGAGGAAATGATCCTTATTCCACTGATTGCTTGCTGAGACTGACTGATGCATTCGCTCATTCCAAAGCAGCTTCGGATTTAGCCGTTTCATGCGGAGAAATTATTGCTTCTGCGGTATTATCGGCTGAATTGATCGAAGCGGGCATAGACAATCAAGTGTTGCACGGCATCCAGGCAGGCATCTGGACGGAAGGAGAATTCGGGGATGGGATCATAACAGACATTGATCCCACAATGATGATCGACGGATTAAAGGAATCCGCTTGCATTATTATTCCTGGCTTTCAAGGTGTGAATGAAAAAGGACAGATCATGACAATCGGTCGAGGAGGCAGCGATTTAACTGCTGTGGCACTAGCCGCCGCTTTACAGGCGTCACATGTGGAATTTTTCAAAGATGTTCCAGGGGTAATGACAATCGATCCAAAACGTTCAGCAGCCAGTAAAAAAATCGATCGGCTCACTATTTTGGAATTGCTTCCACTATTAGAGGAGGAACGCCCCCTTATCCAAAAACGGGCCGCTATTTACGCACATAAAAAGTCGATGCCTCTCTACATAAGAGGCATCGATACGATTGAGAAAGGGACCTGGATTATTCCACATTCCAATTAAGGCTTTCAATTTTCTTACTATCTGTTTGAATAAAGTCCTGGGTATAGTATTTCCCGTAAACACCTGTCCCTAAATGGGTGAAATCCTCGCCCAGCAATACTTGCCGGTGTGCTGAAGAGTTCAACCAGCCGTGCACCGCCTCGATGGCATCCACGTAATTGAAAGCAATATTTTCTCCAGCTTTGCGGTGGGAAATGTCTGAGCTTTTTAACCGATCGCCTAAAGTGCCCGTAGAAGGCGATTCATTTGAAAAATAGTTTTCCAAAGCCATGTCCTTACTATGCTCTCGTGCTAGTATCCCAAGCCAATAGTCATTTTTCAGTTCAGTCAAACCATGGTTTTTTCTATACTCATTCGTCAGTTCAAATACTTGCCGTTCCATGGCTCGGTCTACTTCTATTTGCATAGCGGCGGAAGGTGGTTGAACACGAATCATCTCTCCGCTATATTCCATGTCATATGGTTGATGGATAACCAGTGTTTCAGGATCGATGAAGCGGATTCCTTCAATGATGCCATCCTCTTCATCCACATAAATTTGTGCATACAAACCCATAAATTTGACAAGCGCTCGATTGGCAATATCTTCACTTTTCAAGGAAAACATGTACAAATTAGACCCAAGCTGTACATCCACTTCCGATTCTATAATCGTGGAGCGATACACCTCGTTTACATCCTGTCCAATTGAAAAAGGAAGTACATTGGCTAGATGGTCTGAACTAAAAACTTGATTTACCAAGTCTCCGCTGACTCCGGCCATAAAATGAAGTTCATTCCCGTAAATCCACCAATCATAACCGTAAGCGGAAGGCTCAATACGATCTGGATCTCCATATTTTTTTAGAAGCGTAGCTGTAGATTGACCAACCAGAACGGATAATCCTTGATCAGGACGCTCCGTTCCAACTACCTGACTGTTCAAGTCCTTTTCTGGAACAGGAATGGCTGTCCCATGTTTGACGGGAGATTCCAATGGTTTATTCTCTTTAACACGCGTATCCATCAAATAAAAGAGTCCAAGAAGGATGACGAATAACAGAGCTATTTTCCAAATGACTTTCACTTTGACTATGCCCTACTTTCGATACATGATTATTAGTACTACTGTAACATGAGATAGAAATGAATGTTACACCCTTTTTGCTTATTCCACCATTTTTGAGCTAATTGATAGAAAAGTTTCTTTCACAACCGTGCGTAACTGTTTCACTTCATTCTTCACAAATAAGTTTAACTTCTCCTGATTCCTTGATGACACAATGTTGTCATTGCAACTACCGGTAAATTGTTCTATGATTATGAAGTATAGGCAAATGACTGGTTATTAGTGAAGGAGGATTCGTATTATGGACATTCTGAATACGGGGATTGAAGGCATCGTTGCCGACTTGTCCGTCTTGGATGAAATCATGACGAAACATGACCTGATTCGAGCAGGTCAATGGGATTATGAACGGGTGACGTATGATAAAAAATATGTGATCAAAGAAGGCACTTACTATTTGCGTATTTTCGGTTATACTCCTGACGAAGATATTGGCGCTCGTGAAGCCGTCATACACCTAAAAACGCCTGCTGTCGGCAAGCATTACTATCCTCACGGGGTTGAATACGGAGAAGACGAAGTCTATCCGGAAGGCTTGCTCAAAGATTGCAAAGCAACACTTAAAGCAGTATATGAGGAACTGCAAGCGTTTAATTTGGCAAAATAATAGAAAGGAGCCGGAGAACCTATTGTTCTCCGGCTTTTTCTCTAATTATTCCTCATTTTTTTGGTTATAATGGGAACAATGAATTAATTGGAGGAATTGCCGTTGTCCCGATGGTTTACCAAACGAATTTTTTTAATCACACTTTTCATTATCGTTTTTATTCTTATTTGCTTGTTCATTTTACCCGTTTCTGTTCCTATCATCATCGCCCTTATAACTGCCATGTTATTCGAGCCCCTCGTCAAGATAGTTGAAAAAAAATTCAAATGGAAACGAAAAATTTCTGTAATGTCCATTTATATTTTTTTCGTCGGTCTATTAGCTGCGCTTTTATATTACACAGTCAATTCATTAATAGGTAAAATAATACAATTCACAAAAGAGGCACCCCATTATTTGAATAAGCTCTCTGGCGTTTGGATTGATCTACAGAGCAAAATGTCGAATTATACAGCTGGTATGCCGCCGGAATTCGTAAGAGCGATCCAAGATGAGTTCGATAAGATGATCACTTCGATACGTAGTTCTTTGACCAGTCTGCTAAGTTCTGAAAAAATTATGGTTTTGGCAGGCGAGATTCCCAACTTTCTCGTCAGTTTGATCGTCTTTATGATAGCCCTATTCTTATTCATGTTGGAATTGCCGAATTTAAAGCAAATGGTTTTCAGGCACTTAACCGATGACACGGCAAAAAAGGCTAGATATATGATGTCGAGGTTGAACTCCGTCATCTTCGGGTTTATGAAAGCTCAATTGCTTGTCAGCTTCATCATTTTAGCTGTAACATTTATTGGGCTTCTCATTATCACTCCCAAATATGCCGTCGTCATGTCTCTGATCATTTGGATTATAGATGTGATTCCAATTTTAGGATCGATTATCATTCTCGCACCGTGGTCTCTCTATCAGCTTATTAGCGGCGATGTCGGAATGGGAGCAAAATTGGCTGTTCTAGCCGTTATACTTCTGATCATCCGGAGAACCGTCGAACCGAAAGTGATGGGAAATCAAATTGGCCTCTCACCTCTGCCAACCTTGATCGCCATGTTCATCGGGTTAAAATTATTTGGATTTCTCGGCTTCTTTATTGGCCCATTGGTTGTCATCCTCTTTAATACAGCACGGGAAGCGGGTATTATCAAACTGAATTTCAAATTATAAACAAAAAGCGCGCGCCATCAAAAACAGGCTGCGCGTTTTTTAAAATCCTAGAATTGCTTTTATGACAGATGTCGTTTCGCCCCCATGGTAAAAAACGTATAGAAGCAGGTAGACAGCCACACCCGTAATGGCTGTGAAAAACCAAATTATACTTGTGATTGGACCTAATCTGCGATGACGAGTCAAATTATTTTTCAAACCGGAAGCAATGGTGAAAATCCCTAATAACGCGCCACCGGTTGCTAACGTAATGTGAAAAATGAGGAACACCGTATAATAAAGTTTCAAATGTTCCGGTCCACCGAATGCAGTGTTGCCAATAAACACTGTTCTAGAAACATAAATAATAAAAAAGAGTACTGCCGACACCGCAGCTGCGAGCATCATTTTCTTATGTGCCTCTATCTTTCTTTGCCGAATCAAACTCCAACCAATCGCAACAAAAATGGCGGATAACACAATAAAAAAAGTACTAATCGTTGGCAATAAAGGAACGTTCATGTGGAATCCCCTCATCTAGAAAATATGCAATTTAATTATGATACTCCAGGTTTTGACGGTCGATCAATGCTTTTTTAGTGATTTCATCAGCATTCATTTGCTCGTCCCTATACCATTGGATAAATATCTTTCCGATGACAACAACATAAATCAGCTCTTGGATGACTTTCATAATGATACCGCCTAGTTGCTGATCATAAAGTGTAGGCATATTCGTAAAAAGCTCTGGACCAGAAATTGACAAGCCGGACAATGTACCTGGCGGAACACATAGAGCCATCGCTTTTAACCAAGCTTCTCCACTATAGTATGTTTCATATACAGGCACGTCCACGAAAATGATCAATGAACACGCAGGTGTAATGAGGATCGCACTCAAAATGACATACCCAATTTTTTTCAATCCATGCAGCTTCGGTTGGCTTTCCAAGGTGTTAACGATCGGCCACCAAAGGAATAGCGCAGCGATAAATAAAGTGATCGTAAACACAGCATGAAGAACCAGGCTAAGCTTAACATAATCCAAGATCATCGGATAATGATATAACGAAAACATCAGGGTAAATAACATAAGACTGATGATCGGCTTAGTAAATAATCGAACAACTCGATCAATAATTGCTACAGACAGGACCTTTCTCCAAATGAAGTCCGGAATACCGATAATAAAGAATGGAGCAACTATCAATAACAGAATAGCCATTTGCGCCATATGGACAGAAAATAAAATGTGTCCAAGCAGATCCATCGGAGAACCTTTCACCACGTAAAGAAGAACCATGGAAAAAAGAAAATAGATGATCTCTCGGTTAGTCACCTGCTCGTTTCCTTCAAACCAATGTCTCCACTTTTTGGTCAGCAAGAAATATAAAACAATACCAGCCAGTATGAAGAACAAAAAGTAAGGACTCCATAAGGCACGAAACCCAAAAATACTTAAAGGCATTATGCCATCGCTCCTTTTTCAGACTATCCCCATTATAGAACGTTCCGTCCTAGTTGACAATGAACGAACTTTGAACTTTACATAAGCAGAAGAAAACCTTCAAACTCCTTACCAATTCTCTGTTTGGTATGCGCAAAGCCATATAAAAAAACCCACGAATTTTACAAATCCGTGGGTTTTTTCATTACCACCAAACAATCGTAACGAAAGTCAATGGGATGAGGAAACCGAGCATCGCACCCGTGAACATAAACATTTGAGGAATGCCATGACCTTTTTCACTCATATGCATGAAATAATACAGTTGGAGTCCAACTTGGACGGCCGCAAAAAGCATCAGCATTGGAACAATAAAATACTTCGAAAAGCCAGCTACGTCATTTTGAAATGCAACAACCATTGAAAATGACACTAGCGTCAAGAAGATCATGAGAGAAAACATCATGACTTGGCCTTTCATCGACTGCTTTGCTCGTTTCTTCAACAACGCTTGCTCAGCAGGCGTTCTTTTGTAAACTTCGATCTCTGCCATCTTAACCTATCACTCCCATCAAGTAGACTACAGTGAAGATGAATACCCACACAACGTCAATGAAGTGCCAGTAAAGCGAGAATGTGTAATACTTAGTCGCATTATAAAGGTTTAAACCTCGTTTCGCATTACGGAAAATAAGTAATGTAATCCAAACAAGACCTATCGCGACGTGGAAACCGTGAGTACCTACTAATGTATAAAAGGAAGAACTGAAAGCACTATTGCTATAAGTGAATCCATCTTTTACATAGTGGGTGAACTCATATACTTCAAGCATGAGGAAACCTAGACCAAGCAATGCTGTAATTGCAAGCCAGAGCTGCATCTTCTTAAAGTTATAGTTTCGAAGGTGATACATTGCATAAACACTTGTCAATGAGGATGTTAGGAGCAACATCGTCATGACGAAGACTAAAGGCAATTCATATAATTCCTTTGTGCTATACCCAAAACCGCTCGGTCCGGAGTTCTTCAGAGCGATATACGTTGCAAACAAAGTTGCAAAGAGTATTGTTTCCCCGCCAAGGAATAACCAAAAGCCGACAAACTTATTCTTTGCTTCAAGTGTCGCTTTTTCGGGATGATCAGGCCATGTTTCTGGAGTGAATTTTTTATTCAAATCCATTACGCTTGACCTCCTTTGCGCTTCATATCACGAAGCAATTCTTCTTTTTTAATGTAATACCCAGTGTCATCCTGCAAAGAGCGTGCAGCCATGCAGACAAATGTCCAGGCAAGACCAATGATAAGCACCGGAAGTCCCCAGCTAGTTTCAGTGCGGAACATCGCTCCGAAACCTGCGATGAACAAACCGAATGACATGAGAAGTGGAATGATAGATCCGTTTGGCATATGGATATCCTTGACAGGCTCCGCAGCTGTATAACCAGCCTCGTTGCCTTCCATTTTTTCAATCCACACAGTATCCAATCCACGCACAAGTGGCGTTGTCGGGAAGTTGTAAAACACAGGTGGTGATTCGATCGCCCACTCAAGCGTACGTCCATCTCCCCATGGATCATTGGAAACCTTCACATTTTTAACAGATGTGATAATGACGTTAATGACAAGTACAATTACTCCGACAGCCATGAGCAGAGCACCGATCGTACTGATCAAGTTCGCCATATCCCAACCTTGATCGTTCATATAAGTCCATACACGACGCGGCATTCCCCAGAATCCTAACCAGTGCTGGATAAGGAATGTCATATGGAAACCGATAAAGAAGAATACAAATGTCACTTTACCGAGCCCTTCATGCAACATCGTGCCGAACATCTTCGGCCACCAGTAATGAGTCGCAGCCAAAATTGCAAGCACGACACCACCTACGATGACGTAGTGGAAGTGGGCAACGATAAAGTAAGAATCGTGCAGCTGATAGTCAAGCGGTGCTGCACCTTGCATAACACCTGTCACTCCCCCCATGACGAAAGACGGGATGAAACCAAGCGCATACAACATTGGGGTCGTTACCTTAATGCTTCCGCCCCACATCGTTAATAGCCAGTTAAAGATTTTAACCCCTGTCGGTACAGCGATTGCCATCGTAGCTACTGCAAAAATCGCGTTCGCTGTTGGCCCAAGACCAACTGTGAACATATGGTGAGCCCATACCATGAAACCAAGGAATCCGATTAGGACAGTCGCAAAGACCATGGATGGATAACCGAACAGCCGTTTTCTAGAGAACGTGGAGAAAATCTCTGAGAAAATACCGAAAGCCGGCAAAATAAGAATATACACTTCAGGGTGACCGAAAATCCAGAAAATATGCTCCCAAATGATCGTATTACCACCCATCGCGTGGTGGAAGAAGTTACCTCCGAACATACGGTCAAAAGTCAAGAAGAACAAACCGACTGTCAAAGGAGGGAATGCGAAAAGAATCATCGCAGACGCCACAAACGTCGTCCATGTGAACAACGGCATCCGCATGTACGTCATCCCCGGTGCACGCATGTTAATGATAGTGACGAGGAAGTTAATTCCCGCCATCAGCGTTCCACCACCGGCAATCTGGAGCCCGATCGCATAGAAATCGATGCCATGGCCCGGCGATGCAAGTGATAGGGATGCATAAGACGTCCATCCTGCATCCGGCACTTCACCGTAAATCCAAGAAATATTCAGGAATAATCCTCCGAAGAAGAACATCCAAAAACCTAACGAGTTAATAAATGGGAACGCAACGTCCCGCGCTCCGATTTGAAGCGGTACTATGGCATTCATAAATCCGAATAAGATCGGCATGGCCGCTAAGAAGATCATCGTCGTCCCGTGCATCGTGATCAAATCGTTGTATAAACCAGCACTTACTAAGTCGTTGTTCGGCTTATATAACTGCCAACGAATCAATAACGCTTCGATTCCACCGAGGACGAAGAAGAATCCGCCTCCAAGGAAGTAAAGGATTCCGATCTTCTTATGGTCGACTGTAGTCAGCCAATCCCATAGCGTTGCGCCAAAACCCTTTTTTTGAGCAACTGAACTCACTATGTTACCTCCTCTACAAATTCAAGTTGGAAATTATTTCTCTACAGATAATCCCATTAAGTATTCCGCCAACGCATCCAGTTCTTCATCGGAAAGTTGATCTTTGAAAGCTGGCATTGTGTTGCCCGGTTTATGTTTTTGCGGATCTTTGATCCATTCGACCAAGTTTTCCTTTGTATGATCCAAGTAACCGGCAATCCGGTTGCGATCTCCGAAAGAAGCTAGGTTCGGCCCATATGCGCCGCTTTCACCGACTCCTGAGTTCGCATGACAAGAAATACAGCTTTGTTGGAAGATTTCTTCGCCTTGCGGATTCGCTACCACTTGATTATCTTTTGAATCCTGCATTGCAGCAACCCACTTGTCAAATTCAGGTCGTGGCAAAGTCTTTACTTTGAAGTCCATTAATGCATGTGAAGGACCGCAAAGCTCCGCACATTTTCCATAAAAGACGCCGTCCTTCAAACCTGACGATTCTTTTTGGAACTTCAAATAGAATTTGTTGACGTTTTCCACGTTCGTATCCATCTTACCGCCAACCGCCGGTATCCAGAAGGAGTGCTTCACGTCGGCTGCAAGTAAATTAAAGTAAACCTTTTCATCAGTTGGAACAACTAATTCCTGTGACGTCACAATTCCAAGATCCGGATATTCAAATTCCCACCAGTATAATTTAGCTGTTACATCGACTACCAGGTTTTCTGGATTCCCTTCGTCATCTACAGCTCCCATCGCTGATACATCTCCGAGTTTATAGGTGTAATAAACTGTCGGTACAGCAAGAACCAAAATAAGGAGAATCGGAATAATCGTCCATACAAGTTCAAGCGTATGGCTTCCTTCTACTTGTTCAGGAATATGATCTTCACCCAATTTGGACCGTCTGAAACGGAATAGGGCGATCAGATAGATTGCTACTACAACAATAATGACCAGTAACATAATTCCTGATGACAATAGCAGTAGATTGAACTGATCCTTACCGACCTGACCAGCCGGAAGAAGCGTGGAAAGTTCTTCTTGTCCACATCCTGCAAGGAAAACCGTAAGAACTGCTAATAGAGAAAAGAGACGCCATTTTTTGAGTCCTTTCATCATCGCTTCGTATACCTCTCTTTCTAAAAAATGATTTCTTTTACTGAGGACGTTAGACCTCTCTATAATGAATTCCTGTCAAAAAGAAGAAATTCCCGGCTTTAAATGAAAATGGAAAAGATGATCATCGAAACAAAAAGGATCGTCATGTAGTTCAAAGAATAGATGAACATCGATGTTGCCCATTTCAGGTCCTCTTTTGCTTTGAAGCCTTTTATCGCTAAGTATAGCCAGCCTACATTCAAGATTGTGGCTAGGACAATGAATCCGATGCCAAGTTCAGACAGCAGGAATGGCAGCGGGAATAAGACCAAGATCCATCCGAACATTGATCTCTTCGTTCTTGCAAAGCCTTTCACAACTGGCAGCATCGGTATGTTTGCAGCACGGTATTCTTCTGTTCTTCGCATGGCGAGCGCATAAAAGTGCGGCGGTTGCCACGCAAACATGATGATGAACAAAGCCCATGCGCCTATTCCTAGGGATGGGTCAACTGCAGCCCACCCAATCAGCGGCGGTATGGCACCTGATAAGCTTCCTACTACAGTATTGCTCACGTGTTTTCTTTTGGACCACATGGAGTAAAGGATGACATAGCTGAAAATGCCGGCCAGTCCGAGTAATCCTGCAGTGACAGATGTCAGAAAGAGCATAACCTCTCCGATTGCCAAGAAAGTAAGTGCCAGTGCCAATACAGCCGTCGCATTGAACCGTCCAGTTACCGTCGGACGTGCTTTTGTCCTCGACATGATAGGGTCGATATCCCGATCAATCAAGTTGTTCAAAGCTGCGGACCCCGCAATAATCAAAGCAGTACCAAGCAAGGCGTATATGAGCAGATCCAAATTCTGGATGAAACTTTTATCAGCTAGCCTGATTGCCAAGAACAACCCTGTAAATGTTGTAATAAGATTTGAATTGACGATACCGATTTTAATGAGTGCTAGAAAATCTTTTAGTAAGGAAGCCGATTCGACGGGCGCTTCAGTTGGCGACGAAATCGTTCGACCGTTTGACATAGTTACCCTCCTTTCCATGATGTCGGCAATAACCACTATATTTAACTATATCGAAATCCTCCGCTGATTTCTATACTTAAACAAAAAAACAGCTAAGAATGCGCAATACTTCGACATAATTACCCCATCGCCCTATCTATAGTAAATCATTTCCCTATGCCTTTTGTGAAGTTAAAGGGGCTATTTTATGAACAATTTGTGAAAAGGACATAGAATGCTCACTTTTCACCCATTCGGCGTTGTTTTTTACCTTCTTTTTAGCTATCATCAAAAAACAGGGCCTTTTTGTACGATGGTCATCATTCATAAAGAAGGTGCTAAATTTGCGTTATCATAAATATTTGAAGTGGTTCGCAGTCGCCTCTACGATTGGGATGCTCTTAATCCTTCTCGGCGGTGCGCTTGTCACAAAGACGGACAGCGGCATGGGCTGCGGAAGACATTGGCCCGGTTGTAACGGACAATTGATTCCGGATGAAATCACTCCCGAGGTGCTAATTGAATTTTCTCATCGGTTGGTGACCGGAGCGGTTGGAATTTTTATTCTAGTGCTATCCGTGTGGTCATGGAGATCGATCGGCCATATACGTGAGACGAAATTCCTGTCCTTCATGGCTTTATTCTTTTTGATTCTTCAGGCATTGATCGGTGCCGCCCAAGTTCTATGGGGTCAAGGTGACTTTATCCTTGCTCTGCATTTTGGCATATCGCTTATCTCATTTGCCGCAGTCTTCCTCTTAACACTTTTGATTTTTGAAGTGGATAAGAAATTCGATGCGGACAAGATCATCATTGGTAAAAAAATGCGTTGGCATACGATCGGTGTAACGATTTATTCTTATCTCGTCATCTACACGGGAGCTCTTGTCCGGCATACAGAATCCGAGCTGGCCTGTACGGACTGGCCAATGTGCCGGAATGGGGACTTTCAGTTTCCCGCAAACTTTTGGGAATGGGTTCAAATGAGCCATCGATCGGCTGCCGCACTCATCTTCATTTGGATAGCTATTATCGCATTCCATGCTATCCGCCATTATAAAAATACTAGGATCATCTATTGGGGATGGATCATCGCTTTCATCCTGGTCACCTTGCAAGTTTTAGCAGGAGCTTCTGTTGTCCTGTCAAGACTAAACTTGTACCTGGCGTTACTTCATTCCTTATTTGTCACACTATTATTCGGTCTGTTGACATATATGGTGCTGCTCGTTTCACGCAGTCGCCAGAGGAATAAATAAAATTGATAAGGGACGATCCGGAAAGCCAGTGAAAACTGATATTCCGGATCGTCCCTTCTTTTATTTCACTAATTATAAGTTTCTTAGCAGCAACCCTGGATTTCTTCATCGTATTTAATAGATACTTTCTGTTCCCACTTGTAAGCGGTTGGTCGGTAGATCCGAGCTCTTTCTTGAACTTATGAGCCCTTCCTCTAATATACGAGCGGTCGGCCGGACTTACGAGCGCTTCCTCAGGTTTATGAGCGGTCTCAGTACTTACGAGCGCTTCCTCTAATTTTTGAGTGCTTGGCAAGGAATTCGATATTATGGAACGGTGTTCCCCTTACCAAGTTAACATTACTGCCCCAATGTATATTCCATGTTTGCTTAACATAGAAAATCAGGTGGAGAAAAACGATTTGTTTTTCTCCACCTGATTTATTTAGCAGTTTCGCGAGCCGAGTTTTCTTCTTAATGCTCCAATTCGAGCAGCAGATCTCCAGTCGAAATGGCTTCTCCTGCTGTGACATGAATCGCTTTGACAGTGCCCGAAAATGGCGCTTGTATTGTCGTTTCCATTTTCATCGCTTCTGTAATAAGCAAATGCTCGCCTCTCTTTACTTTGGCACCTGTCGAAACCGCCACTTTTAATACAGTACCCGGCATCGTCGCCGCAATATGCATATCGTTCGCCGGATCTGCTTTTTGCTTTCGGACGACATCTGCTTCCACACTCATGTCTTGGATGAGAACTTCACGTGGCTGCCCATTCATTTCAAAATACATGATTCGCGTGCCGTCGGACTGTGGTTCGCCTATAGATACAAGCTTCACAATCAAGGTCTTGCCACGTTCAATTTCCACTTCAATCTCCTGCCCAAGACGCATTCCAAATAAAAATTCTGGCGTGCTGATGACAGACACATCGCCGAACTGTTTTTTGATGGCAGAGTACTCTTCAAACACTTTTGGATACAAGGCGTAGGCTAAGGCATCTTGCATCGTAGCCCGCCCTTCCACCATTTCATCAATCTTTTGCTTGAGCTCTTCAAAGTTTATATCGTCTAGAAGTTCACCCGGCCTAACTGTAATCGGCTGGCGTCCTTTCAACACGATTTGTTGTAGTTCTTCGGGGAACCCGCCATACGGCTGTCCGATATAGCCTTCAAAGAATTCGATGACCGATTCAGGGAAGTCGATTGATTTCCCTCTCGTAATAACCGTCTCTTCATCCAATTGGTTTTGCACCATGAACAGCGCCATGTCTCCAACTACTTTAGATGACGGAGTCACTTTCACTATATCGCCAAACAACAAATTGACGCGGGAGAACATATCCTTTACTTCTTCCCATCGTTCGCCGAGGCCGACCGCCTTTGCCTGTTGCTGCAGGTTGGAGTATTGTCCGCCCGGCATTTCATGCACATAAATCTCCGAATGTGGGCTCATCATGCCGCTCTCAAAATGCTGATAATACTTGCGGACGTCTTCCCAGTAATAAGACAGGTCTTCCAAGGCTTTCACATCTGCCTGAATGTTGCGTGTGCCGTATTGCAAAGCGTAATATAAAGAACTTGCGGATGGTTGGGAAGTTAGGCCCGACATAGCACCGAGCGCTGTATCTACAATATCGACACCCGCTTCGATTGCTCTTGCGTACATATAAATACCATTCCCGCTCGTATCGTGTGAATGAAGATGAATCGGTATTGAAATACTTTCTTTCAATTCTGAAATTAAACGATATGCCGCTTCCGGTTTTAACAGCCCAGCCATGTCTTTGATCGCAAGGATATGGGCTCCAGTCGCTTCTAATTCCTTTGCCATCTTCTTGTAATAGTCCACAGTGTATTTGGCTCTAGACTCATCAAATAGATCCCCTGTATAGCATAAAGCCGCCTCTGCGACTTTGCCGGCATCCCTTGTTGCCTCAATCGCCACTTCCATCCCTTTGATCCAGTTGAGGCTATCAAAGATCCGGAAGACATCAATGCCTTCGTCTGCAGCGGTTTTCACAAATTCCCGAATCACATTATCAGGATAATTGGAATACCCTACAGCATTCGCGCCTCGGAACAGCATTTGGAACAAGACATTCGGGATTTGTTTGCGCAATTTGGAAAGCCTGTCCCACGGATCTTCCTTCAAAAATCTGTAGGCTACATCAAACGTTGCCCCGCCCCACATCTCATAAGAAAAGAGATCTGGCATGAGCCGCGCAGATTCAGATGCGATATTGAGTAGGTCAGACGTACGAACACGAGTTGCTAATAGAGATTGATGAGCATCCCGGAACGTCGTATCCGTCAACAAGACATCTTTTTGGCTTTTTATCCATTCGACTAGTCCATCTGCGCCTCGTTCGTCTAGTATTTGCTTTGTACCCGGAGTTGGAGGCACCGTTAAATCGATTGCCGGTTTTCGAACGGGATGAAAAACTGGCTTCGATTGTTTCCCGATACCAGGAAAGCCGTTCACTGTTACATTCCCTAGGTAATTCAGCAACTTTGTTCCACGATCAAGCCGAACGGGGAACTCAAACAATTCGGGTGTGTTGTCAATGAAACCGGTATCATAATCGCCTGTTAAAAAACTTTCATGCCGCACTACATTCTCCAGGAATGGAATATTCGTTTTGATCCCGCGAATACGGAATTCCTGAAGATTGCGGTCCATTTTGGCCGCAGCATCCCGAAATGTCATCCCCCATGTGGAGACTTTCACCAATAAGGAATCATAATAAGGAGTAATAACAGCTCCTTGGAATCCGTTGCCCGCATCCAACCTTACGCCGAACCCTCCGCCTGACCGATAAACCATGAGTTTTCCTGTGTCCGGCATGAAATCATTCAATGGATCTTCTGTCGTCACGCGCGATTGAATGGCGAAACCGAATAATGGGATGTCTTTCTGGCGGGGCACCGCAGCCTTCCCTTCGTGCAACTCACTGCCATTCGCTATATGAATTTGGGCGTGAACAATATCGACACCCGTTACCATTTCTGTAATCGTGTGTTCCACTTGGATGCGGGGGTTCACTTCGATAAAATAAAACTTTCCATCCGAAACTAGAAACTCGACAGTACCCGCATTGACATACGAGACATTCTTCATTAATTTAACTGCTGCCTCGCAAATTCCCTGTCTTAAATGATCATCAAGGGAAATAGACGGCGCAATTTCTACAACTTTTTGATGACGGCGCTGAATAGAACAATCCCGCTCATACAGATGGACGACATTGCCATATGTATCACCAATAATTTGAACTTCAATATGCTTCGGTTTGTTAATATACTTTTCTACATACACCTCATCCGATCCGAATGCGGATCTCGCTTCCGATCTCGCTCGTTCGTATGCTTCTGCGACTTCTTCGGGTGCTTGGACAATCCGCATCCCCCGGCCTCCCCCACCCAAGGAAGCTTTAATAATGATCGGGTAACCGAACTTTTCTCCGAACGAGCTGACATCCTCCAGAGATGTAACAGGACCGTCACTGCCCGGAATAACGGGAATGCCTGCGCGAATCGCCTGCTCACGCGCTTTCACTTTATCGCCAAACATATCAAGATGCTCTGATCTTGGACCGATGAAAATGATGCCTTCCTCCTCCAGACGCTTGGCGAACTGGACGTTTTCCGCCAGAAAACCATACCCTGGATGGACAGCGTTTGCACCGCATTCCTTTGCAATCTGGATGATTCCTTCTATATCCAAATACGCATCGATCGGTTTTTTCCCCTCTCCGACCAAATAGGATTCATCCGCCTTGTAACGATGGAAAGAACCTCTGTCTTCTGCAGAATAGATGCCGACAGTCGGTATTTTCAGCTCCGTGCAAGCACGAAAAATACGGATGGCGATTTCGCCTCTGTTTGCTACGAGAATTTTCTTGATTTCTCCCATTTCCACTTCAGGCACTCCCTTTACTATTATTCTTTTTGTATTTTGTGAACATTGACACATTCATCAATATTCCTAAAGCTAAAGATAACAGAATAATTGAAGTTCCGCCATAGCTAATAAACGGGAGAGGTACACCTGTCAGTGGAATCAGTCCAGTCATTCCACCAAGGTTGACAAATGTCTGGATACCGATGACACTGCCGATCCCTGCTGCCAGCATTCTTGCTTGCGGCTCTTTCGAACGCATCGCGATGGACAACGCCCGCAACACGATAAAGCCCAGGCCCCCAATAATAATCACTGTACCAAGAATGCCTGTTTCCTCTGAAATGACCGCCATGATAAAGTCTGTATGAGGTTCTGGCAAATAACCCAACTTTTGGATAGAGTTCCCCAAACCCAGACCTTTCACGCCTCCAGTTCCAATTGCGATATAGCCATTTGCAATCTGATAGCCGGACCCTTGTGCATAGTCGAACGGATTCAGAAATGCCAAGATCCTTCCTTTTCTCGAATCTGTTACAATGCTGTCCCATGCGAAAAAAAGGATGATGAACATCGGTATCATTGCTAATCCAATATATCCGCAAAGTTTCCCGAAGGTTTTAATTTTAATGCCGCTCGATGCGAGGACAGTCACAGCCGTCAAAAGAATAATAAACGAAGTTCCGATATCTGTTTCCGTCATAATGGAACCTACTGCGAGAATCAAAATGAAAACCGGCGGCGCGATGGATCGATTAATATTATCTATTGTCCCGGCTTCATACTTCTTCGCAAATACGCTGGCAAAATAAATGATGATGACAAGCTTCGCCACCTCGGATGGCTGGATGCTCCCCAACTTCCAAATTTGAATCCAGCTTTGGGCACCAGCTGCGGTGCCATATCCGATAAAGTGAACCAATATCAATAATACGAACATAACGATGATAGAAGATATCATAAACCCTTTTCGCTTATAGTTATGGAATGGAAAAAAAGAAGCAGCGAAAAAAGTGGGTATTGCGATCCCTAAGTTAATAAGCTGCTTTTTGTAATAATAGTCTGGTTCATATCCATATTTGTTGACAGCCCAAGCCATACTGGCACTATAAATCATGACTAGACCAAATGAGCACAAAAGTAAGTATGTAAAAAACAGTGGAAAATCAAAATTTTTCAACATTCTTTTTGCGTAATTTTTCATAGCAATTCCCCGTTTTCTTTAAATAAAAAACTCAAACTTTTAACGAGTTTGAGTCTTACGTTTATTTTTCTGTATATAATTCATGCAAGACATTCATTTCTTTTTCAAGCAAGGAGAGGATTTCTTTTCCTTTGTCGCGCTCGATCAAGCCCAACTTGACAGCAAAGTCGATTTCTCTTGATAAGCCGTACATTTGCGTATCCAACACTTCTTCATAAAGTGGGCATTGAGGCATCGTCAAATGATCCATCTGCACTTTGATTAGTTGAGCAATCTTCTCAGCATCTGCCTGAAGCTGCTTCAAAGCTTTCTCTTGATAAGTCTCTTGCAATTCTATATCCATGAGGACGCCCCCATTCACCTATTATTCCACCATGGTGACCATGAATAAATTGTATCTTTTGAAACGGCAAATTGCAAGTGTTTCCCTTGGTCGTTGTGAATGGTATATGACTTTCCTCCAATGAAGTAAAGCGTTATACTTATCATATGACGTATTCATCAAAGTAGGAGGTACTGAAATTGGAAACAATCATCCCAGTAATAGGCAATGTGAAATTTGCTATCACGTTAGATCCAACTGTATGGATTTTTGACGATAGAAGGCTTGATCTTGATACATTTTTTGCCGCACAGCACGTGGAACGGGACGAAATGGAAGAGTATAAAGAAGCGATGGGCAAACATTGGTCCCGCGAGATTATGGAAGGCGCAACGTTTCCTCCCACTTTGAAAACCGAGAAGAAATACGAGAAACAAAAAATGTTGACTGGCACCTTCGGCATGCTGCTTGAGCCTTTTATAAAAAATGCTGAACCAGGCGCAAATGCCAAAACGTTTTCTTTTGTTACAGGAGATGGCGAGCATCGCTTTCCTCTAGAAGCTGCTAGAGATATGATCCTACAGTACAGCCTGGAAGGAAAACCATTAAAAGAAAGTGGGCCCGTCTATGTGCTGTTCCGCGATGGTTCGAACAGGGAAAATCCGATAAAGGATGTTACCGCCATCCGTGTGGATTGAGATTATTTTAAAGGAGTTGATGAGATGCGTGTAAAATGTGTCTTATGCGATGAAATCGGACAACTGCCGGATGATTTACCGCTCGCAAAGAAGTTGCGCAACCATCCGATCAACACTTATATGTGTGAATCGTGCCATGAGAGGATCGCAGAGGAGACAAGCAGGCGTCTGGCAACCGGAAATTTTACATTCTACCGCAGTTCACATGTATCGGAAAAGGATTTTTAAATTGACCAATCGAGTAGGAGGGAGTGATTAACTCCCGACCTCTCACACCTCCGTACGTACCGTTCGGTATACGGCGGTTCAATTAAGATGGGTAACGCAAAGTTTCATAACGACTAAGCAGACTTTTGAGCCCTTGGGAACTCCAATAGGAGTTTCCGAGGGCTCTGTGTAATATGGGACTGCGGGAAATTCTCCAATAACCTTTTCGTGAGTTGCCCCATTCGTAAGCCTTGCTTCTCTCAACGCCTAACCCGATGAGTTTCCTCACTTTGGTTCTTGGGAGTTTCCAATCCTTCCACATACACATTCGGAGCCGTCTTCTAATCCACGAATCAAATTGACCAAATACGTTTGACGTATCTGCCAATGCAAAGTAGCCGCACCAACCCATGAGATATTGATTGATTTTCTCTATTCGATACTCCATAGGATAAGGTTTCTTCCTTGAGGTGATTTCACGGATTTTATTCTTCATTCGTTTCACACTTTCATTCGCAATCCGAACCTTAGGTTCTTTATGAATGGTAAAACTAAATCCAAGAAATTTTCTCTTCCAAGGACGGTCTACTGCGGATTTATCCAGATTGACCTTCAACTTAAGCTTCCCTTCAATAAACGAAGTGACGGAATTCATGACCCGATTTCCTGCTTTCCTTGTTTTCACATAGATGTTACAGTCATCAGCGTATCGCACAAATTTATGGCCTCTCTTCTCCAATTCCTTGTCTAGTTCATCAAGCACTATGTTGGAAAGGAGAGGACTCAAAGGGCCTCCTTGCGGAGTGCCGTCTTCACTAGTTGTTACGATACCATTTATCATGATGCCCGATTTCAAGTATTTACGGATTATTTTGAGAAGACGCTTATCTTCGATTTGTTTCGCAAGTACGCCCATAAGCCTGTCATGGTTCACTTTGTCGAAGAATTTCTCCAAGTCGATATCGACGACCCAGCGATTCCCTTCCTGTATATATCCTTTTGCTTTCCTTACTCCGTCGTGTGCGCTTCGATTAGGTCGAAACCCATAACTATGGTCTGAAAAGGTCGGATCATATATGGAGGTTAACACTTGGGCAATCGCCTGTTGAATGAGACGGTCTATCACGGTTGGAATGCCTAATAGACGCACACCCCCGGCAGGTTTCGGGATTTCGACCCTGCGGACAGGTTGCGGTTCATAAGTTCCTCGAAGGAGTTCCACTTTCATGGATTCCCAGTGTTCTAAGATGTGCTTCCGTAGGTTTTGTACGGGCATTTCATCTACACCATGGCTCCCTTTATTGCGTTCCACCCTTTTTAAAGCAGAAAGCAGGTTTTCCCGTGACAGGATTCGTTCCATCAACATGTGTTACGCCTCTTTCCGTGAACAACGATTCTTCTTATGCCAGTTCTGCTCCACCATCCTGAAGTCCCCCGTGGGATTCACCACTTCCTCCTTCAAGAATGCCTTATCGGTTATCTGTGGTTCACGCAGGTTACTGAATGCCAAGAGGTTGTTCTCTCTTAATTGTTCAGCCCTTCCCATTCTTCTCGAGTTCGAATGGTACTATGGCTTCTGCTGACTTCTGATTGTTCAGCTATCCATCACTGAATAGGTTACCAAGGGTACTTGGCGTATCAACCAGACCTCCCCAGGTAAGAACGTAGTCTTTCCCTCCATCTATCTGCTTCATTTACTCTGTACAACCTTTGGCAGAAAGGGCTTTGTTTTGTTATGCAAACTCACCCAATTGTACCTAGCCTTATATGAAGTTCGTGTTCCTCAGACCGGAGGTTTGCCGCTCGCTTCCTTCAGATTCCGCGTCGCCGCGAACACCCTTGCGTTAAGCTAACTGCTACTTCTGCCTTCACAGTTCGGGACTTGCACCCTATAGACTACGCCCATGCTGGGCACACATATAAAAGGACTCTGTCAAGATACGACAGAGTCCTTTTTATGTTCATTGAGGCGGCGCAGCCGATAGATAATCAAAATGAGCGCAGCCACAATGAGCCCTTCTACTATTGGAAGGAATATGGCGAAAAACGTTAAAATAATACATCCGGCAAAAAGGAAACTATAGACAACAATATTTTGCCAAAACTTTATTTTCCTTGCGAACCCTAACTTATATACGATGGCTGAAAGGATGAAGACAACCCCGAACAAGACGATTCCCGTGACGGATGATGATGTCAGTTCATAAATCATTCGAACGACTGGAGACATTGCTTCGATAGTTTCCGCATCCCCAATAGTACCATTCATATAGCACATTCCCTTCTAAACAAAGCGATTGTACGCATTCTTTTTACTAGCTTTGTCCATTATACCTCATTCACCGAGTTTTTTCTTTTTTTGTGCACGTTCCCGTTCATTTTTATCTAGGATCTTCTTGCGCAAACGGATCGATTGCGGTGTCACTTCACAATATTCATCATCTCCGACATATTGCAAAGCCTCTTCCAAAGATAAAATACGAGGTTTTTTTGTAGTGACTGTCTGATCTTTTGTCGCCGAACGGACGTTGGTTGCGTGTTTTACTTTCGTCAAGTTAATCGTCAAGTCATTATCACGGTTGTTTTCTCCAACAATCATGCCGGCATAGATATCAGTCCCAGCTTCCACGAACATGACGCCCCGATCTTCCAACTGCATGATACCATAGCCTGTTACGGTACCGTTTTCCATGGATACCAAGACTCCATGGCGGCGACCGCCTACACGTCCAGCAGCGACCGGCTTGTAAGAATCGAAGGTATGATTGATGATCCCATATCCTCTTGTAAGCGTTAGGAATTCTGTAGAGTAACCAATTAACCCTCGGGCTGGTACGAGGAAGATCAGACGGACTTGTCCGTTTCCATTATTAATCATATCGAGCATTTCGCCTTTACGTTCACCTATCGATTCAATAATGGAACCTGTATACTCTTCAGGAATATCGATCTGGACGCGCTCAACGGGTTCGCTTCTTACCCCATCTATCGTCTTGACGATGACTTCAGGTTTCGATACTTGTAATTCATACCCTTCCCGGCGCATGTTCTCAATTAAGATGGATAGATGCAATTCTCCACGTCCGGAAACAACCCATGCATCCGGAGAATCAGTCGGATCCACCCGCAATGACACATCTGTCTGCAACTGTTGTTCCAAACGTTCCTCGATTTTACGGGCAGTTACCCATTTCCCTTCCTTCCCGGCAAACGGGCTGTTATTCACTAAGAATGTCATTTGCAAGGTAGGTTCGTCCACATGCAGCTCAGGCAATGCTTCCAAATGATCGACCGGACATACTGTTTCCCCAACATCAATGTCCTCCATCCCTGACACGGCAATCAGGTCGCCGGCAAACGCTTCCTGTATTTCAATCCGCTTTAATCCAAGGAATCCATACATTTTCGTGACACGGAAATTTTTCGTCGATCCGTCCCGTTTCATAACGGATACCTGCTGTCCAACCTTCATCGTGCCTCGGAACACACGACCAATTCCAATTCTGCCTACATAATCATTGTAGTCAAGAAGCGAAACTTGGAACTGCAAAGGTTCCTCTCGGTTATCGATAGGAGCCGGGATATGTTCCAAGATGGCATCAAAAAGGACGCGGAGCGTGTCTTCTTGCTCTGCCGGATTCGGCGAGAGACTGGCTGTTCCATTAAAACCAGATGCATAGACAACCGGAAACTCAAGCTGCTCATCGTTCGCATCGAGTTCAATAAATAATTCAAGGACTTCATCAACAACTTCTTCAGGACGAGCGAATTCGCGGTCGATTTTATTCACGACAACGATTGGCTTTAAATTCGTCTCCAACGCTTTCTTTAATACAAAGCGTGTTTGAGGCATACACCCTTCAAATGAATCGACGACAAGTATAACTCCGTCCACCATTCGCAAGATACGTTCCACTTCGCCGCCAAAATCAGCGTGTCCGGGTGTGTCCAAAATATTGATTTTTGTATTGTTATATTCAATTCCGGTATTCTTTGCAAGAATCGTAATTCCACGTTCCCGCTCCAAATCATTGGAATCCATTGCGCGTTCATCCACATGTTCATTTGAACGGAAAATTCCTGACTGTCTAAGCAACTGGTCAACTAGTGTCGTTTTTCCGTGGTCAACGTGGGCAATAATCGCTATATTACGTAAATCATTACGAGATGTAGTCATAATTTCACTCCAATATTCTTTTTTCAGGTGATTAACTGTGTTATTATAGCACATGAGTGGAAGATTAAAAAACATTTACTTTATGTGGAGGGTTTTTTTTGAATAATATAAAGTGGGTTTTCGTGCTTTATTCGTTAGGAGCTATCGCAGCCATGTGCGCTATCGGCGTTGCAGTCGGCATGCGTAGTATCCCCGTTGCCATAGTTGCTATTCTCGCATTGTTTTTTGTCATGGGAAATGGTTTCAAGACGAAAAAGAAAATGCGTGAAAAAGGTTTATTATAAATACAGGCTGCAATAGCCTCTTCATATAAAGGACTGGCAGAGTGTTCACCCCTGCCAGTCCTTTATTTTATCTATGTAATGAGGCATTCCGGTTACTTTAACCGAATATAGTGACGCAGCATATCATCATGCAGGCCCGGACGCGCCACAATGAATGTGTCTGTACCAAGCAGATGAGGCGTCTCCCCTCTCAGATTTGTCGCCACTGCACCCACTTCCTGAGCAATGACCATGCCGCCCGCAATATCCCACGGCGCGAGACGCATCGATACATAGGCATCTATTCTGCCCGAAGCTACATAAGCCAGCTCAATGGCTGCAGAACCATAGGAACGAGTACCCCTGCTTTTTGCGACGAGTTCAATGAGCGGCTCATGTTCCACTCGTCGGTTCGGCACCACCCAGCTTGCATTAATGCCGATGACTGCTTCTTCAAGCGGCGTCACTTCAAGAAGTGGAAGTCTTTCGTCATTAAAATAGGCCCCTTCCCCCTTAACCGCGTGATAAAAATCGTTCGCCATGACATCGTAAATATACCCAAGCATTCCGACCCCATCTTGGTAAATGCCCAATGATATAGCAAAATTCCTCTTCTGATGAACGAAATTCATCGTTCCGTCAATCGGGTCTAGCAGCCAGACAACACCATCTAATGATTCAATGTGATCCCCAAAACCTTCCTCCCCAAAAATTTTGTGTTCAGGAAAAGCTTTTCTGATTCGTTCTATAATAAAACGTTCCACTTCTTTGTCGATATTCGTGACCAGGTCATTCGCCTCTGCCTTTGATTCCACGTCGATATGGCTGTGAAATGATAGCCTTATTTTATGTCCAGCCTCTCGAATAAGCGACTTTGCGAAACGATCGATCGATCCCAAGTTCATGCCAACACACCTCATTATTATTCAACATTTTGTTCAGTATACCATACATCTCCATCTTATCTGTACGTCCGGCTCTTTCCTAGCCTGACTGCTCGTTTTCTTATATGACACCTAAACAACGCTTTCTAAATATCGATTGTTATCCAAATTGCACGATACATTTTTTTACCTACCGCGAGCTGTAGCGGTTTAGCCATAGATCTAACAATCCCGCTTTGCCGATCCTTTTTGGAGTAAATTGCATGAACGCAAAAAAAGGCAACCGTTCACAACATCTTCCTTTCAGAAGATCGTGGACAGAAGCCTTTTTTCGGGTAGCATTTTCCCCTTAGGCAAAAGCATTGAATGTCTCCAATTCACCATGGATTTCAGTTAATCTTTTCTTGCTTTTGCCGATTTGCGTCGTGTCGTTTTCTTGTACAGCATCGTACAATGTAGCCAATTCATAATCAAGTTCTAACTGAAGCAAATTGACATATTCCTTTTCAATTTCAGCTTTTCGTATAATATGAACCACTTGTTTCATGTTCAACACTCCTTTATGAAGTATAGTTTTCCGTGCTTATCACTTACTATAAAGTATGCCGTCCTTATAACTTTTGTTAGTTATAAGCCTTCTTGTATAAGATTGTTCCCCAATTTCTGTTACGATAAACGTGGAATAAATGAATGGAGGAATTTAATTGGCAACTAAGACAACTTATTGGACTGCAGATGATTTCAACGTTTTCAACATTGAGGGATTGGAGCATCGGATGACTGCGCTTCAAACGCGCATCCAGCCAAAATTTAGTGAATTAGGACAACTATTCGCTTCCCATTTGTCCTCTCATGGCAAAGGCGAATTTTTCCCACATGTGGCCAAGCATGCCAGAAGAACTGTGAACCCGCCAAAAGACAGCTGGGTAGCCTTTGCTCCCGCGAAACGCGGCTACAAAGCGCTTCCACATTTTCAAATTGGATTATGGAACACTCATCTTTTCATTATTTTAGCTGTGATCTATGAAAACCCTGATAAAAAAGGAATTTCAGAAAGGCTGCAAGCCAATTTGAATGTTCTCACCTCCTTGCCTGAAACCTATATTATTTCCGGCGATCACATGAAACCAGAAGCACAGACAATTCAAGAAGCAGGATTAGATGGAATGGAAGAGTTGCTGGAACGTCTTCAAACTGTGAAAAAAGCGGAATTCCTTGTCGGAAGGCATATCACGCGAGAAGAGGCCATTACGCTCTCAAAAGAAGCCTTCTTGGAAATAACACAGCAGACAATGGACGCATTGCTCCCCGTCTATGATGTCATTATTGGTGGATATTAAAAAGAGTGCCGCTCGTGCAGCACTCTTCCCGGTTGATTATCCTGATATGGTATCGCCGTCATTTGCTTCCTTTGCCGATTTTACGATGCGATAACTGTTAAGACCGCTCGCTTCTTCAAATTCCTTGAATAGTGTTTTCTCTTCTGCCATTGATGGCACAATCTCTTTGAATTTACGGTACACTTGCATCAAATCAGTACGCTGCACTTTTGTTTCATAAGCTTTTTCAACCATTTCAAAAAAAGAGATAACATCGATAATCTCTTGGGTTGACCAATCATGACGTATCGGATAACTATATTCCATCTTAGCAATCTCCTCCATTACCCCATCTTTTCCTAATTCCTTTTGCCTCACACACCATTCGGTCAAATAACTCCTGAACAGAAGGGATATCATGAATCAAACCTGCAGCTTGGCCTGCCCAGCCAAAACCTTGTTCTTTATCACCTTCGTGAATAAATCTCCGATTCGCTTCTCCGCTAATGTAGTCTTTGAGGCCTTCATAGCCGACATCTTCTGATTCTAAACGTAATATCTTCTCAGTCCATGGACCTTTCAGTGCGCGCGCAGGGGCTCCAATTGTACGTTTAATGATTGTCGTATCTGTTTCACTACTATGAAGCACCGCCTCTTGATATGCTTTGGAAGCATGGACGCATTCCTGCGTCGCAATGAAACGAGTTCCCATCTCGATGCCTTCAGCGCCAAGAGCATGCGCTGCCATCCACCCTCTGCCGTCCCCGATTCCTCCTGAAGCAATGACAGGAATGGTGACGCTATCAACAACTTGCGGTACTAGCACTATTGTGCCAATGTCTTCTCTTCCTAGGTGGCCGCCTCCTTCTTGCCCGACGACCATGACCGCATCCGCTCCTAGTTCTTCCGCTTTCACCGCTTGTCTTTTAGCCGCGACGAGTACAAGCTTCTTCACGTTTGTTCCATGCAATAGGTCAAAGAAGGGAGCTGGATTTCCTCCTGTCACTGACATAATACCAACCCCCTCATCCAAAGCGGCTTCCACCATGTGTTCAAAGGGTCTTCCGTGTTGCCCGATGGCGAAGTTAACTCCAAACGGTCGGTCTGTCAATTCCTTGACTTTCTTGATTTGCTGACGAAGCAATTCAGGTGATTCTAAGCTCATGGCCGTAATCTGTCCAAGCCCGCCTGCATTGGACACTGCTGAAGCCAGCTCAGCGTAAGCCAAATAGGCCAATCCCCCTTGAATGATCGGCAGCTCGATTCCCAATGTTTTGGTCACTCGTGTAGTCCAATTCATCATTCTTCCCCCACTCCGCGTATTGTTTTCGGATCGACAAAGTCATATCCTTTGTTCCGCAAACCGGTAATAATATCTTCCAATGCATCTGCCGTCCAATCCCGGTCATGCATTAAAAGATTCGCTCCATCCCGCAGCAGTTCGGTGTTCACCATAATATCGGCAATCTTCTCCTTCGACATATACTCTTTCTCAAAGTCATATCCATAGGACCAGTTCATGAGAAGCATCCCTTCCTGTTTTGCTAAGGAACGGCTGAAATCGGTATTTGCACCGAACGGGGCTCTGAAGAAAACCGGTCGCTCCCCAATGATAGCTTCCACGTCATCATTGACAGAAACGATTTCCTCTCGTTGTTGCTCTTCCGATAAATTTTTGAGATTCGCATGGGTCTTAGTATGATTGCCGATCAGAAACCCCATATCGTGAATTTCTCGTAACACCTTTTTCTTTTCTTCCGATTGCAGGAAATGTCCATTGACAAAGAAAATGGCTGGAGCATTCATTTTTTGGAGTGTTTTCGCAATGTCCAACGCACGCTTATCGGGGGCATCGTCAAAAGTGAGAAGGACTACTTTTGGATTAGCGGCATCAATAGGAACTACGGAATATACTTCATTTAATTCATAAAGAGGAACAGGAGGTTTTGTTTCCTCCTCTATGTCAGCAGCATCGTCTTTCTCATCAATTTCTGATTTGCCTGTCTGCAGTTGCTCTGCTGAAGTCTCTTTCAGAGAAGAGGAGGCGTTCCCATCGTCACCATCCTCCACCGGTCCCTCAGTAGACTGTGTACAAGCTGAAACTATCAAAATCAAACTGCAGAATATGTATACTAAATATTTTTTCATAGTTTCCTCCTTTTCCTTCATCGTAACATGTGAAAAACGACAACTCCACTCAAAGGGATTCTGGATTTTCTGTATATTGATTGTCAGGAAAACGGTAAACTTACTTCATTATTCTCTTGTTGGAATAAAAAAACCCGGAAAGGAACTCCTTTCCGGGATTCTTACATTACTTCGTAATCATATGGATTGGTTTGCCAAGAGCAACTTCCGCTGCTTCCATGGAAATCTCTCCAAGTGTTGGATGCGCATGGATTGTCATCGCAATATCTTCAAGCGTCATGCCAGCTTCAATCGCAAGACCTAATTCGGCGATCATATCCGATGCGTTAGCACCGACGATTTGAGCCCCAATCAACAGTCCATCTTCCTTACGGGCAACGAGTTTAACAAATCCATCTGTTTCATTCAAGGAAAGCGCACGGCCATTCGCCGCAAATGGGAATTTGCCTGCAACGACTTCAAATCCTTCATCTTTCGCTTGTTGCTCATTGTAGCCAACTGTAGCAAGTTCAGGATCTGTAAAGCAAACAGCCGGAATTGCCAAGTAATCGACTTCAGATTTCTCACCAGAAATCGCTTCAGCCGCTACCTTCGCTTCATAAGAAGCTTTATGTGCGAGTTGAGGACCGGATACGATGTCACCGATTGCGTAGATGTTTGGAATGCTTGTGCGGCATTGTTTATCAACATCAATCAATCCGCGGTCGAGGAATTTAACACCCATCTCCTCAAGGCCGATTTCGTCTGTATTCGGGCGTCTTCCGACTGTGACGAGGACATAATCCGCTTCCACTTTACGCTCTTCGCCTTTCGCCTCATACGTAACGATGACGCCGTTGTCGGACTCCTCTACGCCTTTTGCGGAAGCTTTAACAACAACTTCCACGCCTTTCTTTTTCAATCCTTTTTTCACGATTTGAGTCATTTGTTTTTCAAATCCAGCAAGAATATCATCCCCGCCTTCAATGATAGTCACTTGTGCCCCAAGATTCGCATATGCTGAACCGAGTTCAGTACCGATATAACCGCCGCCGATCACGACCAATTTGCCCGGCACTTCTTCCAAGCTCAAAGCGCCAGTCGAATTGATGACGCGTTTTGAATACTTGAATGTCGGAATTTCAACTGGACGTGCGCCAGTAGCGATAATCGCATTCTTAAATTTATATGTCTGGGCAGAATTCTCGTCCATGACACGGGCTGTGTTGGCATCGACGAAATATGCTTCGCCTTTCACGATATCAACTTTATTGCCTTTAAGGAGTCCTTCCACACCGCCTGTCAATTTTTTGACGACGCTGTTTTTGAATGCTTGTGCTTTGGAGAAGTCCAATTTGACTTCCGTTGCTGTAATCCCCATATCATCAGAACCTTTTGCATGTTCAAAACGATGACCTACGGAAATCAGTGCTTTCGATGGTATACAACCTACGTTCAAGCAAACTCCACCGAGGGTGTCTTTCTCGACAATTGTCACTTTTTGACCTAATTGAGCTGCACGGATCGCAGCAACATATCCTCCGGGACCTGATCCTACGACGAGTGTATCCACTTCGATTGGAAAATCTCCTACTACCATTTGCTTACGCCTCCATTAATAAAAGTTCTGGATTACCGAGCAATTTTTTGATATGGTTCAAGGCTTGCTGACCTGTCACACCATCAATGACCCGATGATCGAATACCAATGATAATGCTAACATAGGTGCAGCTACAATTTCACCATTTTTTACAACAGGTTTTTCAGAAATACGGCCAATTCCAAGAATTGCCACTTCCGGATGGTTAATGATCGGTGTGAACCATTGTCCACCGGCAGAACCGATATTTGTAATGGAGCAAGAAGCCCCTTTCATCTCGTTTGGTGACAGCTTGCCATCTCTCGCCTTTTCAGCTAAGTGATTAATCTCTTCTGAGATGGCGAACACTGACTTGCGGTCTGCATGCTTGATGACAGGCACAAGCAGTCCACGATCTGTGTCTGCCGCGATTCCGATATTGAAATAATGCTTTTGGATAATCTCTTCGGTTGCATCGTCCAAGGAAGCATTCAATTGCGGGAATTCGCGCAACGTAGATACAAGTGCCTTCACAACATACGGAAGGTACGTCAGCTTAATGCCTTTTTCGGATGCGATTTCTTTGAACTTTTTGCGGTGAGCGACAAGCTCCGTGACATCCACTTCATCCAGCAATGTGACATGGGGAGCCGTATGCTTCGAGTTGACCATCGCTTTGGCGATCGCCTTTCTCATGCCGGACATTTTTTCTCTTGTTTCAGGGAATTCACCTTCAAGTGAAACAGGTGCAGGAGCTGCCTTCGACGATTCGGAAACAGTCTTGTCCTCTGCAGGCACTTGTTGAGCCTCTTCCGGTTGAGCTGCGACTTGACCGCCATTGAGGAATGCCTCAACGTCTTCTTTCAAAATGCGGCCATTTTTGCCTGTACCGTTTACTTGGTGGATATCCACGTCATGTTCGCGAGCAAATTTACGTACGGAAGGCATGGCAATGACACGCTGGTTCGGATCCTTTTCAGGTTGGCTTCCACCAGAAATCGCAACACCGCTTTTCTTGTCAGCAGGTTGTTCTGTCTTTTCCTTGTCCAGCTCTTGGCCTGCTTCAGCAGTCGCTTGGACCTGTGCTTCCGTTGTTTCCTCTGAACTTTGTTCGCTTTCATATCCAGGTGCATCAAATCGGATCAATACATCACCGACGACAGCGACCTTGCCTTCTTCCACTAGAATATCTTCGACTGTTCCAGTTACTGGGGAAGGAATTTCAACAACAGCCTTATCGTTTTGGATTTCAAGAAGCGTATCGTCTTCATTGACTTGATCGCCTTTAGCGACAAACCACTTTACGACTTCGCCTTCATGAATCCCTTCTCCGATATCTGGCAAACGGAATTCATATGCCACAAGATTCACCCTTTCTCGATTTCATGGATTAACCAATTAGAATGTTAGAACTTTTTTAGCAGTTTCAATGATATCCTTCGAGTTAGGAAGCCAAGTGTTCTCCCCTTGTGCGAATGGATAAATTGTATCGGGAGCCGCTACACGCAAGACAGGAGCTTCCAGGCTCAAAATAGCCCGCTCTGTGATTTCCGCCACGACATTCGCAGAGATACCCGCTTGCTTTTGCGCTTCTTGGACAACAATTGCGCGATTTGTCTTCTCAACAGATGCCACGATTGTCTCAATATCAAGCGGCTGCACTGTGCGAAGGTCAACTACTTCAACCGAGTAACCTTCTTTCTCAAGTTCTTCGGCAGCTTTCAAACTTTCATGCACCATTGCACCGTAAGTGAAGATCGACAAGTCTTTTCCTTCACGTTTCACATCCGCTTTGCCAAGTGGAATCGTATATTCCCCTTCAGGCACTTCCTGTCTGAATGACCGGTACAGTTTCATATGCTCTAGGAAAATGACCGGGTTCTCGTCGCGGATCGCCGAAATAAGTAGTCCTTTTGCATCATATGGAGTCGAAGGGATGACTACTGTCAATCCAGGCTGCGATGCAACCAGGCCTTCTAAACTGTCCGCATGCATTTCCGGTGTCGCAACACCGCCGCCAAATGGAGACCGAATCGTGACAGGCGCATTGAATTTACCGCCTGTACGGAATGATTGGCGAGCGAGCTGGCCGCTGACAGAGTCAATTACTTCAAAGAGGAAGCCAAAGAACTGAATCTCCATTACAGGACGGAAACCAGTCAGCGTCAATCCAACAGCAAGCCCTCCAATTCCAGATTCAGCTAACGGCGTGTCAAAAACGCGTTCTTCGCCGAATTCTTTTTGAAGCCCTTCTGTTGCACGGAAAACGCCACCGTTCACCCCGACGTCTTCACCGAAGACGAGGACGTTTTCATCATTTTTAAGCTCCGTGCGCATCGCATCGGTAATCGCTTGAATCATCGTCATTTGTGCCATCGGTTACTTCGACTCCTTCTCTGTATAGATATCAAGTTGTTCTTGTACGTTGTAAGGCAGGTCGCCTTTATACATGATTTTTATGAAATCGCTTACCTTCTGTTTCGGCGCGCTGTCTGCTTTTTTGATCGCTTCTTTGATCTCTTCTTTCGCGCGTTCGATCACTTCGTTCTCTTTTTCTTCGTTCCAGATGCCTTTGCCTTCCAAGTATTTGCGGAAACGGATCAATGGATCACGTTTTTCCCATTCACTGTCGGTTTCGGAAGTCCGGTAACGTGTTGGATCATCTCCAGCCATCGTATGAGGGCCGTAACGGTAACACATTGTCTCGATCAAAGTCGGGCCTTGTCCGTTAATCGCCCGTTCTCTGGCATCACGAGTCACTTTATAAACAGCCAAAGCATCCATCCCATCTACGAGAATGCTCGGTACTCCTGCAGCGACCCCTTTTTGTGCCAGCGTCTTGGCAGCTGTTTGCAGCTCACGCGGAGTGGAAATGGCGTATTGGTTGTTTTGTATAACAAAAATAGCCGGGACTTTATATGCTCCTGCAAAGTTGATCCCTTCGTAGAAATCTCCTTGAGATGTACCGCCGTCTCCAGTATAAGTCATCGCAACCGCTTTCTTGCCACGTTTTTGATAGCCTAAAGCAACGCCTGCAGCCTGAATATACTGAGCACCGATAATGATTTGCGGCATGAAAATATTCAAGCCGTCCGGAATGATGCTTCCTTCAAAATGTCCGCGTGACCAAAGGAATGCCATATGTAATGGAAGACCATGGAATACGATTTGTGGCACGTCACGGTATCCAGGAAGGATAAAATCGTCTTTTTCCAATGCATAATGGGAAGCCAATTGGGATGCCTCCTGCCCTGCTGTAGGAGCATAGAAGCCCAAACGCCCTTGACGATTCAAGGAAATCGAACGCTGATCCAAAATTCTTGTATACACCATGCGCGACATCAACTCGACAAGTTCTTCATCCGATAAATTCGGATTCGCTTCCTCGTTGACGATTTCGCCTTCTTCGTTCAGTATTTGAAACATTTCAAACTTCTCTTCAATAGAATGAAGCGTTTCCACCGGATCGAACTGCTTGTCTTTTTTTGCAGCCATATCGGCAACTCTCCTTTGCATCTGTATTATGATGAATGTTCCAATCGATTGATACAATTATCATTCCTTATCAGTATACTGAAGTGCAACACTTTGGTCAATCATTGAAACGGCAACATCCGTAGCGCTTTGAATGTTAGTAAAGTTACATTAAAATAATAAACTGTAATATCACAATGTGGACCCTGTATTATAATAGAGCTAAAAAAAGATGAGGAATATAACTTCCCCATCTTTTCTCTTCCTTTATTTTTTCGAGTCCAAACTTGAAAATAGTTCATCTTTCAAAGTATTGACCTCTTTTGTCGTTTGGTTAAATGATTCAATTGCCACTTTCACTTTGGAATTGCTGTCATTGATTTCTTCAACTTTCGCTTTCAATTGATCGATTTCTATATTTTCCTGGCCTAACATTTCATAGAACTCTTTTTGTTTGGTTGCAAGGCTTTTATACTCTTCTGCAAATGAAGAATGCAAATCATATCGTTTGCCAAGCAGCTCTTGCAGTCTTTCCATCTTTTCCTTCTCTTTTCCGTCTGCCTTTCCAATAAGATCTTTTAATTTTCCAGCTGTATCCTTTGCTGAACGGATGGAGTCCAATTCCTTATCAAATAGTTTCATTCTATTATCCACTGACGATATGAGTTCTTTTACATTTCCCTTGACCTTATCGCTATCTTCCTTGGTTAATTCCATTGTTGATGTAAATAATACCTGTTCTTTCTCTTCGAGTTTTGTCAACTCAGATTGTGTCTCTTGATATGTTTTCTCCGAATCACTCAAACTTGTCATAGTATCTGATAATTTTTTCTCCAATCCACCCCCAAAACTGCATCCAGCAAGAAGAAACAAGGAAATGGTTAATGTGATACATCTCTTTTTCACGTCGGCAACCCTCCCAGTGATTGTTTATTTTGGCTACAAAGAATTAGGTAAACTATATCTTTTCGGAACGCCGATTTCAAGTTAACGCCTTAATTCTTTTACCATATCGGCCATTCGATTATACTAGGAAGAAAGAAGGCAGTGAAAGGAAGAAGAAAAATGATTTTAATGAAAGACATTATTCGTGAAGGCCATCCAACATTGCGAAAGGTCGCCGAAGAGGTTACTTTTCCTTTAAGTGATGATATAAAGCAACTTGGACTCGATTTGCATGATTATGTTGTAAACAGCCAAAACCCTGAAATGGTCGATACATACGGGCTGCGTCCTGGGATCGGCCTGGCTGCACCTCAGGTGAACGCTTCGAAACGAATCTTTGCGCTTCATATTCAAGGTGAAGGAAAAACTGAAGCAAGTTTTATCGCAATTAATCCTAAAATTGTAAGCCATTCTGTTGAAATGACTTATATCACTTCAGGCGAAGGCTGTTTATCAGTCGATCGAGATGTGGAAGGATTTGTTCCGCGTTATGCAAGAATTACAATTAAAGCATTTGATCTGGATGGAAAAGAGTTTAAGAAGAGGCTAAAAGGTTTGCCAGCTATCGCTTTCCAGCATGAGTTGGATCATTTGAATGGCGTCATGTTCTATGACCATATCGATCCACAGGCCCCATTTAAGGAAATTCCAAATGCGGTTCCGTTTGTAAGGGAATAAAACTTGACAGAAAGTTCCGATTGCGATATAATTTTTTCAAGGAGTGATATGCCCATGTACAAACGCCTGAAACGGAAATTGTTGAAACGGCTCAATGGCATACTCGGGAAAAAGACAATCGCATAACAATAGCCCGCCATTTGCCTGGTGGGCTTTTCTTTATTTTACGCAAATGACGTGATAATATGAAGAGAATAAATTGAAACGAACGTAAAAGGAGAGTTCACGTATGATTTACAAAGTTTATTACCAAGAGGACAAAGAACAAGTGCCAGTACGGGAAAACACAAAGAGCTTATATGTCGAAGCTGAAACCGAAAGAGAAGTCCGCACGAAATTAAAAGAACGCAATTATCATATTGAATATATTCAGGCTCTAAAAGGAGAGCATCTGGAATATGAAAAAGCTTCCTCCCAATTTGAGATTGAGCAGGTTTGATAGCGATGAAGTTAATTAAAAACAATGAAACTGCCGTTTTCGCTCTAGGCGGACTAGGAGAGATCGGCAAGAACACATATTGTGTCCAATTCCAGGACGAAATCATCTTGATTGACGCGGGAATCAAATTCCCAGAAGACGATCTACTCGGAATCGATTATGTTATTCCGGATTATACATTTTTAGAACGTAATGCAGATAAAGTGAAAGGCCTTTTTATCACTCATGGACACGAAGACCATATCGGTGGAATTCCATATTTATTACGCAAGCTGAATATCCCTGTATACGGAGGCAAACTAGCCCTCGGCCTATTGAGAAATAAACTCGATGAGCACGGATTGCTTCGGACTACCAAAATGATTGAACTCGATGAAGACGATGTCATTAAATTCAGAAAAACATCGGTCTCCTTCTTTAGGACAACCCATAGTATTCCAGATGCGTTCGGAGTCGTAGTGAAGACTCCATGCGGGAATATCGTCCACACAGGCGATTTCAAGTTCGATTTCACTCCTGTAGGAGAGCCAGCCAACTTAGCAAAAATGGCTAAAATCGGAAGTGAAGGTGTCCTTTGTCTTTTATCTGACAGTACGAATGCCGAAGTGCCAAATTTCACGATGTCTGAACGAAAAGTGGGAGATAGCCTGCACGAGATTTTCCGTAAGGTGGATGGCCGTATTATCTTTGCCACTTTCGCATCAAATATCCACCGTTTGCAACAAGTAATCGAAGCGGCACAATCCTACGGACGAAAAATTGCTGTGTTCGGCCGAAGCATGGATAATGCCATTACAATCGGCCGTGAACTAGGCTATATTGATGCACCGAAAGAATTGTTTGTGGATACACAGTCTCTCAATCGCCTTCCGGCAAATGAAGTAATGATCCTTTGCACAGGAAGCCAAGGGGAGCCGATGGCAGCACTTTCTCGGATTGCAAACGGCACCCACCGGCAGGTTCAAATTCAACCGGGAGACACGGTGATCTTCTCATCTTCCCCAATCCCTGGAAACACATTGAGTGTCAATAAGACAATCAATGCCTTATTCCGGGCGGGAGCGGAAGTGATTTATGGGGCATTGAATAATATCCATACATCGGGACACGGTTCGCAAGAAGAACAGAAATTGATGCTGCGCTTGATCAAACCTAAGTTCTTCATGCCGATTCATGGAGAGTATCGGATGTTGAAGATGCATACAGAGCTGGCTGTCGATTGCGATGTTGAACGGGATCACACTTTCATCATGAGCAATGGGGACGTCTTGGCACTGACGGATAACAGTGCGCGCATCGCAGGTAGAATCCCTTCTGGCGATGTCTATATCGATGGAAGCGGAATTGGCGATATCGGCAATGTAGTGCTCCGGGATCGAAAAATCTTGTCGGAGGATGGACTGGTCATTGTTGTAGCTACAGTCGATAAGAAAAAGAACAGAGTCGTTTCCGGTCCAGATATCATTTCAAGAGGATTCGTCTATATGCGTGAATCAGGATCGATGATCAGCGAAGCTCAATACTTGCTGTCAAAAGAACTGCAACGCCGAATATCCAATGCCGGTTCGGAATCGAACTCATTGAAAAGTGATATTATTGAAATCCTGTCACCCTATTTATACGACAAAACAAAACGCCGCCCGATGGTATTGCCTGTTGTGATGGAAGTATAAGTAACAGACAATCGCATTGAATTGGGAGTTATAAAAAGGCGGTATCTCGTTTCAGTCAACGAGATACCGCCCTTTTTTACATTGTAACTATTTCAAACGCCTTAATGACCAGTCAGACTCATTAATGCAGCGCCTTTTTCTCAAATCGATGGATATCAACATCCGATCCAATCACAATGAGAATGTCATTGAACTCGATTTCTTCAATGGCTTGCGGTGAAACAAGAATTTGCGAAGCCCGTTTGATTGCGACAATATTCACTCCATACTTTGCACGAATGTCTAAATCAATCAAGGTATAGCCGGCTAATTTTTCATTCGCTTGGATTTCAACAATTGAATACTCATCCGAGAGCTCCAAGTAATCGAGAATATTATTCGACACCATGTTGTTTGCAATCCTTTTCCCCATGTCTCGTTCCGGGTGGACGACCTGGTCAGCACCAATTTTTCGCAAGACCTTTTCATGGTAATCATTTTGTGCCTTCACGGTTATGCGTTTTACACCAATCTCTTTTAAAATAAGCGTCGTCAAAATACTAGCTTGGATATTTTCTCCGATCGCTACAACGACATGTTCGAAATTTCGTATGCCAAGGGATCGCAAAGCAGATTCGTCCGTTGTATCAGCAGCGACAGCCTGTGTTGCAATTTGGGCAAACTCATCTACCTTTTCTTGTGAAATATCTATGGCCATCACATCTGCATCTAATTCAACAAGCTCATTCACGATACTGCCGCCGAACCGGCCCAGTCCAATGACAACAAATTCTTTTTTCATCGTATGTTCTCCCTTATGTATTTGAGGATGCCCTCAGTGTACCATATCATCGGCTCCCCCTCAAACGCCTTGGCATGCCATTTTGAAAGAACAAGAGAAAGTCCAAAAAGATATGTATTTCTGGTAATCCAAAACATTATAGCCAACAATTCGTGCCCCTTCGAAAATGTGAAACAGATTAAATAATCAATGGCCAAATCTCTTATAGACATAAAAAAATCAGGCGGAGAAAACGATTCGTTTGTTCTCCACCTGATTTGCAGCAAACAGGGCCGAATGGGCCCAGTTGCTTATTTTTTCATTTCATCCAACACACGGTTTACCCGCTTCTCTAGCATTTTCATACCGCTTCCGCCAGCTTGGAAATGGCGCAGTTGTCCGTCCTTATCGAATACGTAGTAGGCAGGCACATATTGATTTTCATAAGCATCTGTAAGCTTCAATGCGCTATCTACAAAAATAGGCTGTGTAATGTCGTGTTCTGCAGCGACTTCTTTAATCTTTTCCAGATCGACATCATCCTCTGAACGAGGCATATGAACCGCTACGACATTTAATTCATCTTTGTATTGATCTCTAAAATTGTTTACATCCGGCATAGCTTCCTTGCATAAATGACAGCTGATTGACCAGAAATGGATTAACGTCGGTTTTTCGCCCACGAGTTCCGCTTTCGTTCTTTCACCGTTCAACCATGTAGTTGCGCCTTCCAATTCAGGCATTTGTTCCCGTAGCTTCATGTTTGTCTCTCCTCCGGTTTGAAAAGATCCCCACTGCTTATATTATGCATGGGGATCCAAATTGGTAAGTTCAAATCAAAATTAAAGCGTTTCTTGACCTGGTCTCCAGTTTGCCGGGCAAAGTCCGCCAGTTTGAAGAGCTTGGAGAACGCGCAATGTCTCATCCACGTCACGTCCAATATTGTTATGGAAAACTGTTTGATATTGCATTTCACCTTCAGGATTGATGATAAAGAGACCGCGCAATGCAATACCTTCTTCTTCGATCAAAACTCCGTACTCGCGTGCTACCACGTGATTCGTATCAGCAGCTAGTGGGTATTTCAAATCGCCAAGTCCGTTTTCTTTGCGATCTGTGTTAATCCATGCAAGATGCGTATGGATCGTGTCAGTAGAAACACCGATCACTTCTGCATCCAAATCTTCGAACTCGTCATAACGATCCGACATAGCAGTGATTTCTGTTGGACATACGAAAGTAAAATCCATAGGATAGAAGAAAAGCACTGTCCATTTGTCGTTTTTCATATTTTCTTCAAGACTAACTTTACCGAATGATTTGTCTGGAAGTACAGCTTCCATTGTAAATTGTGGTGCTTGTTTCCCAACCATGCGTTCTGCCATTTGTTGATCCCTCCAATAGTTCTTTGCCAAGGGCGATTCCCTTGGACAATCCTCATTTAGAATACCAAATCCTGTCCTGCTTTTCAATTAGAATGGCTCGAATCTAATAATTATTATTATAAATGTGTCGGATTTCTTTGCCTTTTGATGAGCCGAATGAAAGTCCTTATCAATCAAGGGCATGTTTAGTGTTCCATCCTTTGAGGAACTATAGATGTAGAAGCTATGTGAAGGACGGATATTATGCAAACAACAATCATCCCAACAAACTTGGATATTTATCAATCATATATGTCCTTTTTTCTCCCTTTCGGGTTTGATGCACGCAAAAAGGACAATATCATTGAAGCGCTGGAAAAACACGGCTACCGATACTTCCAATTAAAAGAAGCGGATGATTGGAAGGGTATTTACGGCTCCGGCATCCGAGTCGGCGGAAAAGAATTGGAACAATATTTCTATCCGTATGTCGAACATAAATTATTTCCTTTGTCTATTCACGATAGAGGGTTTCATCGATTCACAATTCAACTCGATACCCCTTTCCAATTCTGCATCCGGGAAGAGAAGCGGCATTATCATGTGCGGAGTGTTGACGTCATTCTCGGCCCATTCGGTCTTGCTTTTCTAACAGTACGCATTGAAAACAACGAATACAGCGACTTGGCGGATATTCTGGAATTCATGCAACACTTCCGGGCGATCGATACTCATTTGAAAGAGACAAAAGGGTCGCATATCCTCCTGCAAAATGGTGATTCGCTATCTAATTACGACTTTTTGTTGGATACACTTTGTCCATTCCTGAAGAAATATATGATTAGTGATAAAAGGCTGGAAGGCTATTTCGGTTCTCTTCCCTATTACGACGACGAACGGATGTATGCTTCCGCATTTCTGTTTACCCCAAACGGGAGTGACATTACGGAGGAACAGCTTTTCCGCATGGGCAATCTGAATGGCAGAACACCTTCGGGAGAACTATTTGTGTCGGCCAAAAATCCTGATTACATCCGCCGATCACTCGCACATACTTTGCACGATCGCTGGTCCCCGCATACATACACAGTTACGACAGAACATGCTTTTATTACTGTCACAAACCAAACGCCAGAAGACATGGCAGGTGAACTAGTCCATTATATGGGGACCCATTATTACAATTTCCTGATTCACTACTTTTATCGCATCATGTTGTTGCGGGTATCCTATGAATACAGTGAAATCGTTTGGAATAAAGACGAGGAATATGTAAAATCATTAATAAAACTGATCACCTTATTTTCATCCTGGTATTATTTTAGAGAAATTAGTACCCGGTCGGAAGGAAAAGAGTTGTCTTTGGCATTTTATAAAGCGTTTAATATCGAGCATCTTTTCAATGAGGTGAATTTAACTCTTAACGAATTATATAAAGCCCAAGAAAACAGCAGAGCAGGAAGAATGAACATGCTTTTGTTCATTTTGACTGTTTTCACCGTCATATCCGGCATTTATGGTATGAATCTTGTTATATCGGATTGGGAGGATCCATTCGGGTGGAAAAATTATACGTCTTATACGTTTTTCGAATGGATATCTCTTGTAACAGCAGTAAGCGGCATTGCCCTCTCCGGGTATTTGATCGCAAGCATGCTGATCAAGTTTATTCTTCGGAAATCGAGGGATAAAAAATCGGACCTTTATATGTAAGAGACCGGTGTCCTGCCTTAATGGCCAGGACCGGTCTTTTTTCAGTTATCCACTTGATTTCCTAATGTAATTTTGTATAATAAAAAAGGTTTATAGTAAACTTGAAGTACAGTATTACTAAACTCCTTAGAAAAGGAATGATGTGACGGTGCAAATCGGAGGGAAGATTAAGAAACTCCGTTTAAAAAAAGGGCTTACACAAGAGGAACTAGGAGAACGTACCGATTTGACAAAGGGATACATCTCCCAGTTAGAACGAGAATTAAATTCCCCTTCTATCGAAACACTTTTTGCTTTACTGGAAGTACTTGGAACGACACCGAAGGAATTCTTTGAAGAACCTAAAAAAAATATGAAAGTGGTCTATTCCCCTTCAGAACAAACAACATATACGAACGATGAGCACCAATACAGCATTCGCTGGCTAGTCCCTCGCTCTAATGAGAATGAGATGGAACCCGTACATATTACCTTCAAAGAAGACGGGGAGTTTAAACAATTTGAACCCTCTTTAGCAGAAACATTTATTTACGTGTTGTCAGGAAAAATCGAAGTGGAGCTAGGTAAGAAACGATACACCGCACAAGAAGGAGAATCCGTCTATTATGAAGCATTCGACCATCACCGGATTTCCAACGCGCATGATGGTCCAAGCGAATTGATACTCGTTGCGACGGAATCATATTTATAAAAGGAGGTCCACCATGACTACGGAACCGATTATTCGCTTTGAAAATGTAACAAAACGCTATGGCACGGATACGACTGTGTTAAATGAAGTTTCATTCGAAATGGAAAGAGGAAAATTTTATACGCTGCTAGGCCCGTCCGGTTGTGGAAAAACGACGATTCTGCGACTAATCGCAGGCTTCATTGAACCGAGCGAGGGAAATATTTTTTTCAACGGACGAAAAATCAATGATGTGCCGGCCAATGAACGCCAAGTGAATACCGTCTTTCAAGACTACGCCCTTTTTCCGCATTTAAATGTCTATGAAAATGTTGCGTTTGGTCTGCGTATAAAAAAAGTGAAGAAGGCAGATATTGATCAGCGGGTAAAGGAAGCATTGAAATTCGTCAATCTGGATGGGTACGAAAATCGGGAAATCACTGAAATGTCTGGTGGACAACGACAACGGGTGGCCATCGCACGGGCTATCGTAAACGATCCCGAAGTGATTTTGCTTGATGAACCTCTCTCGGCACTTGACTTAAAGCTTCGTTCAGAAATGCAATATGAACTTCGAGAATTGCAGCAGCGGCTTGGAAAAACATTTGTATTCGTTACTCACGACCAAGAAGAAGCGCTTGCCATGTCAGATGAAATCTTTGTCATGAATGCAGGGGTCATCCAACAGTCCGGTACGCCAATCGATATTTATGACGAGCCGATTAACCGGTTTGTTGCCGACTTCATCGGTGAATCCAATATAGTCTCCGGACGGATGATCGAGGACTATGTGGTTGAGTTCACAGGCAAGCGATTCGACTGTGCGGATGCAGGACTGCAGCCAAACGAAAAAGTCGATATTGTCCTGCGGCCAGAAGACTTGGAGATCACTTCCACTGATAAAGGAAAATTGAACGTTAAAGTCGATACCCAATTGTTCCGCGGTGTCCATTACGAATTGTCGACTTATGATGCGGACGGGAACGAATGGCTTGTCCACTCTACAAAGAAAGCAGAAGTCGGCGAGATGATCGGACTGGACTTTAACCCGGAAGATATCCATGTCATGCGTTTGAATGAAAGCGAAGAGGATTACGATGCACGACTCGAATCGTATGGAGCTTTGGAAAATGAATAAAGGATTACAGCGAATCTACATGCTTCCTTATGCACTTTGGATTGTGCTATTTGTTGTGGCTCCTATCGCGCTCATTCTTTATTATTCGTTTTTCGATATTACAGGTCACTTCACATTCGAAAACTATAAAAGTTTCTTTTCATCGACCTATCTGACATTAACCGTTAGCTCTTTCTGGTACGCACTGCTGATTACGTTTTTCGCTTTGCTTGTCTCCTACCCCACAGCCTATTTATTGACAAAGACAAAGCATAAGCAGCTATGGCTGCTGCTGATCATCATCCCTTCTTGGATCAACTTGTTGCTGAAAACCTATGCGTTTATCGGCCTAATGGGGCTTTATGGACCTTTAAATGCATTTTTGGAAACAATCGGAATCGGCAAACAGCAGATTCTGTTTACAGATGTCAGCTTCGTCTTTGTGTCGGTTTATATTTTTATTCCCTTCATGATCCTGCCGATCTTTAATGCACTGGATAAGCTGAATCCCGCATTAATTGATGCATCTCGGGATCTTGGGGCAAGCTCGTGGACAACGTTCAGGCGGGTCATTTGGCCTCTCACCTTAAATGGTGTGAAATCAGGAGTCCAAGTCGTTTTCATTCCGGCACTATCGTTGTTCATGATTACCCGGTTGATTGCCGGAAATAAAGTCATAACACTCGGCACCGCAATTGAACAACAGTTTCTCGTAACACAAAACTGGGGCATGGGTTCGACGATCGCCGTCTTTCTAATTCTCTTCATGTTCGTTGTGATGGTCATTACTGGCGGTAGCGATAAGGGGGCATCAGTTCATGAAAAGAATAAATAATCTTCAAAAGTTATACTTGATTGCTGTATTCATTGTTCTATATGCCCCTATTTTCTATTTGATCTTTTATTCGTTCAATTCAGGTGGAGGCATGTCTCACTTTGAATCATTTACATGGGAGCATTATGCCGCTGTTTTTGAGGACAAACGCCTGATCGTCATCGTATTGAACACAGTCATTATTGCACTGCTCTCTGCCTTGCTGTCCACGGCTATCGGCGTACTCGGGGCCATGGCAATTCATTTCATGCGAAATAAACGCACGCGAAATGCAGTCCTCTCGCTAAATAATATTTTGATTGTCAGTCCTGATGTAATTATCGGTGCTTCTTTCCTTATATTGTTTACGATGATCGGAGTAAAACTTGGATTTGCTTCTGTGCTAATTTCTCATATCGCATTTAGTATACCAATAGTTGTCATTATGGTTCTCCCGAAATTGCAGGAAATGAGCTCTACCTTAATCGATGCCGCGTTGGATTTAGGAGCGTCTCGTAGGGACGTGGTAACGCGTGTTATTTTACCTTTTATCCAACCAGGAATTTTCGCAGGCTTTTTCTTGGCGTTGACCTACTCACTGGACGACTTTGCAGTTACATTTTTCGTAACAGGAAATGGTTTTTCTACGTTATCAGTTGAAATTTATTCCATGGCCCGCGCTGGAATCACCTTGACGATCAATGCCCTTTCCGGACTGATCTTTGTTATCACCGTCGTATTGGTTCTCGGGTATTACGCCATTAGCAACCGGACAAAAATGCCTCTGACGGGGGTGAAGAAATGAAGGAATTGCTTCGTGGCGCTATACTAATTTTGGCGGTCTCCATCATTTTATTGCTCATCAACAATCATTTAAGTGAAGGCAGCAATAAAACAGGTAAAAATATTTTGACCGTTTACAACTGGGGAGAATATATTGACCCCGCTCTTCTCAAACAGTTTGAAAAGGAAACGGGCATAAAAGTGATCTACGAAACATTTGATTCCAATGAAGGAATGATGGGGAAAATCGAGCAAGGCGGGACATCATATGATATTACGATGCCTTCTGAATATATGGTGGAAATGATGGCGGAAAAGGATTTATTGCTGCCGATCGATTATAGTCAAATCCCGAACATCAAACAAATTGACCCCTACTTTCTCGATTTGCCCTTTGATCCTGGGAACAAATATTCCATTCCCTATTTCTGGGGAACGGTAGGTATTGCCTACAACCCGGATCTGTTGGACGGCCAAACATTTGAGAGCTGGGATAATCTTTGGGATCCTTCCCTTACACAACAGGTCATTCTGGTGGATAGCGCTAGGGAAACAATCGGCATGGGGCTGAACTCTTTACATTACTCGTTAAATTCGACAAATATGAAGGAATTACGAGAAGCCACTTCAAAATTGAAACAGCTCAGTCCGAATGTGAAAGCCGTCATTGGAGATGAAGTGACTCAATTAATGGTGAACAATGAAGCAGCAGTTGCCCTCACTTGGTCCGGCCAAGCGGCGGATATGATGAGTGAAAATGAATCGATTGATTACGTGGTCCCCGAGGAGGGCTCCAATTTATGGTTTGATAACTTCGTCATTCCACGGACAGCAAAAAACATCGAAGGCGCCCATGCGTTCATCAATTTCATGCTCGATCCGGAAGTGGCTGCCCAGAATGCCGATTATGTCGGATATTCGACACCTAACTTGACTGCTCTTGATTACATGGATCCAGAAGTAGTAGCGGATGAACGTTTTTATCCGGATGAGCAGACGCGCAGCCATTTAGAAGTATACAAAAACCTAGGTCTCAAAATGCTCGGCGTCTACAATGAGCTTTTTTTAGAGTTTAAAATGGATATGAAATAAGACCTCAGAACCATCTGAGCTACAATAAGCCAGCGTAAATTGACTTGCTTTGTCGCGCTATGTTGCGGGTTGTAAGCACTACTCATTGAAAAGAGTTCCTTTCTGTTTTTTGAATAGAAAGTGACTCTTTTCTTTTCCATATTTTTCTTTCCCCTGTTCCTACTTTCGGTCCTCATCCATATCTGCATAAAAACTTCATTCAAATCCAAAACTAAAAAACAAGGATCCAATAACGAGCGCTCCCTTCCCCTCCGAGGCATTAAAGTAACTTCTTCCCTGGCTATCATTAAAAAAGCCGATTTTTTGTCTTTAGCTAAAAATGATGGGAGTTACATCGATCTTCTGCTCTCTCAGGAGCTAACAGTATGAGAACAGGTTGGACGTATGATAGAATATTTCAGAATACGAAATGACAATAAGCTAGAAGGAAGGGATGCCGATGACAACTGCCTCATCGAAAGCGGCATTATATATTTTAATGTTCAACATGTTTATCGCCATGTCCGGTATCGGCCTTATCATTCCCATTATGCCGAAATTTCTCGGGACATTTGGCGCAGCTGGCAGTGTATTGGGCTTTCTGATTGCGATATTCTCCTTTGCTCAATTCATTTTCTCTCCACTTGCAGGCGGCCTCTCGGATCGTCACGGAAGGAAAAAAATCATTATTTTCGGCCTCATCATTTATGGGCTATCGCAACTAGCCTTCAGTTTATCAACCGAAATCTGGATGCTGTTCATCGCCCGATTCTTTTCAGGATTCGGCTCCGCTTTTATAGTGCCTCCTATGATGGCATTCGTAGCGGATATTACCGCCTATGAGGATCGCGGGAGAGGCATGGGACTGCTTGGTGCATCTATGTCCCTCGGGTTTATGATTGGGCCTGCCATCGGAGGATTCCTCTCAGCAGTGAGCCTGGAGTTTCCTTTTTATGTGGCGGCAAGCGCAGCTATTTTCGCCGCAGTCTTGTCTATATTTATCCTGCCTAATCCGACACCAACCGCTAGTCAGGCCAATTCAATGAAAAAACAGGATCATATATTGGCCCAGTTGGTTCAATCTACAAAAACTTCTTATTTTATCATTTTACTCATTATGTTCGTATTCTCGTTCGGGCTCGCGAATTATCAATCAACCATATCTTTATACGTTGATCATAAATATGGTTATACGCCTTCCCAAATTGCTGTATTAATTACGGTCGGAGGGTTTGTCGGAGTCGTGATCCAAACGTTTGTCATCAATCCTTTATTCAAACGATTCGGTGAAATGAAGGTCATCCTGTTCAATCTTGTTCTCGCTGCCATCTCAATGATTTGTATCCTGGCTGTTAATACATTTTGGACGATACTGGCTGTAGCGACAGTCTTTTCAATTGCAACTTCCCTGCTCCGGCCAGCCGTCAACACGCTCGTTTCCAAACTGGCAGGAAATGAACAAGGGTTTGCAGCTGGAATGATGAACGCTTATATGAGTTTAGGGAATATGGCAGGTCCTGCTGTGGCCGGTTACATATTCGATATCAATATCACATTTCCATACATGGTAGGTACAACTATTCTTCTTATTTGCTTTGGTATTGCAAGTTTCTGGTCAAGGCGAAACAAAGTGCTCCTTGAAGAGACAAGAACAACTTAAAAAGGCTAATCCGACTAGATCAGTCGGATGAGCCTTTTCCATTACCTTTTTTGTTTTGCCTTCAATAACTCCGCTACATGATCCTGAGCTGCCTCGTGTTCCGCTGCTATAGGTGTTGCTGCCTGTTTTTTCATCATTCTTCCTTGGATAAGACCAAAACGTCTTAATGTAATATCGAGGAAAAACAACAGCATCGCTGACAGCAACAGATAATCGCTTATCGGCAGTCGATTCCCACTCTTATATGGATGGGGTCTAAATACATCTTCAGGCTTTTCCACTAGTGCTTTTCCACCCGTTTTCTCAGAAATGGCTTGAAGGAGTTTTTCGTCAGGATCTGCTGGTCTGTACTCCTTGCTGTAAGGAACGGAAACACCGGCTTCGAATAAACCGCCTCTATCATCTGTCACTCCAAAGAAGACGAGTCCTGGCTTGGCATCCAACGTGATGCGGGTTTTCCCTGGAGCTAAAGGTTCACTGGTAATCGGAAGTTCTTCCCCTTTTTCATTCACAACCGCGATATCCAAGAAAGCTGCTTTCTGTGACGTATCTGTCACCGTATATGTACCTCCTTGCTCATGGGTGATCATATAAGGGACATCTTCATAGCTTGGAAGCAATCTTGAAATAGCTGTATTCCAAAATTCTGGATAGAGTTCCCATCTTGCTAAATCGCCTGACCATTTACCAGTTGAGTCAGACGTAAAAGCGATCGTTTTGCCCAATCCATAGCTCCATTCTGCAAGAACCGGGTCATTTTTGGGACTTTCGGCTACAACAGTCGCCGTATTTTTCGGCGTCGTTGCAATATATGCATTCATTTGAGGGACCCCATCTTGGAAGAGTGTGAGCCACTCGGGTACTTGATGAAACGACATGTAGAATGGATCATCTTCAATATAAGTTCTCGTCATCATCGTCGTCTCGCGCGTCAAAATGGAAGGAACGGTCGACTCATCCGTGACATTATAAAAACGCCCCCCGCCTTGTTCAGCAAGTTCCTCAAGCAAAGCACTATCCGCATCGGAACCGATGGCGACGGTAGTCAACGTAATATTGTCACGTTTTCCTTCTTCAATCACTTCCTCATAATCCGGAGGCATCGGCGACTGTCCGTCCGTCATGAGAATAATATGTTTACGCTGCAGTTCAAATTCGGCAAGATCCTCATACGCTTTTTCGACGGAAGGAAAAATGTCGGTACCTCCACCAACCGGAATGGACAGGATCTGCTCAATGGCATCTTGCTTTTGAAGAGGACCAACGGGGATCAATTCCCATAACTCATGATCAAATGCCGTAAACCCAAACGTGTCATCATCTCTCAGCAATTCGACTGCACGTGCAGCAGCTTCCCTAGCTAACACGATTTTGGATCCGGACATACTGCCGGAACGGTCTAGTGCGATGACCAATCCTAATGAAGGCAATTGTTCCTTGCCCTTCACTTCCATTTCAACAGGCAAAAGCCGTTCGATTGGCGATTTGAAATAACCTCCTAATCCGAAGCTTTCCTGCCCGCCAACCATCATAAAACCAACACCGAAATTTTTGACAGCCTGTTCGATGACAGCCATCTTTTGCTCTCCGACTAAATGTCCGGGAACATTATCGAATATAATTGCACTATACCCTAGGTAACCTGACAGAGATTCTGGAAGTTTCTCAGCAGTCACAACATCGACAGCCAATGTTTGCTTATCGAGCAAAGGCGGAATGGCGGATGGGCTACCTGTCGTTTCCACTACTAAAATTCGGGGAGATTGTTCAAGCATCGTAACGGAAAGCATCCGGTTATTTTCCAGAAATCCGTCATCAGGGACTAACAGCTTCGCTTCATATTTCAATAGCCCATTACCAGAAGCCGTCGTTTTAAATGAAAAAGCATTTTTCCCTTCATCCAATTGAATTGGTTCACTAAGAATCTCCTCGTCATTCCGATAGATGACCATCTGACCTGCCGTTTCAGTGGAAGATTCGACTTCCAACTCAATGAATTGCTGTTCCCCTTCATATGCAGTTTTTGGTGTTTCAAACTTTGTAATGGAGGCATCCTTTCGGTTGGAACGTTTCAGCAGCACAGTATCAATTTGCATTCTGCCGCCTGAGTACTTTGGCAGCATTTCTTCTATGGAGCCTTCTGTTTCTAAACCATCCGTTAATAAGACAATTCGCGTTGCCATATCTTTTTTCGCGATGCTGGCTGCAAGGTCGATCGCTTTGCCGATATTCGTCGCATCCCGGATATCCAGCGGTTCCATTTTAGGCATTGAAATCTCATTGTCTGTCAACTGGACATCCGTTCGAAAACCTCCGGCAAAGGAATAAATACCGACCGTCTGGTTGGATTTTCGGTGTGCTAAACTATCGATTATCCAGGCATCAGCTGAATCGCCCGCCTCTTCAATGGAAACAGACCGATCAACAAGGAATAGCACTTGTTCTTCCGTATCATGCATGCGGACATAAGGAGCTGTCAAAGCAAAGACAACACACAGGATGGTCAAACAGCGAATGCCAAAGAGCAGGACGGCCCGGTCCTTCCATTTCAATTTGGATGTCATCCAGGCATACACCATATAAAGTGCGATCGGGATTACTAACAAGAGCCACAAGGGCTGATCAATTCGGATATCCACGCCTGCGTTGCACCTCCCATTCAATTACGAGGAGAAGAAGGACAGGTATAAGAAAAAGCCACCCAATGGATATTTTTCCGATTTCCTTTTCGTTTTCCTCTGATTCCATTCCAATCTTATACGAAGGACCATGATTCAGTGTTTTTTCCTCCTGCTCCAGTTGAACAGCAATCAGACTTTCACGTTTGTTATCCACCAATTTGTAGATTCCCGGTTGATTCGGTGCGACAAATTCAGTTCCGCTGGCAAAAGAAGTTTCATATTCATCACGTAAATTGAATACTTCAATACCCTTTGTATCAGTGTGGGACAAGACCGCTTTCCGCTGGGAAGGGGTAAATGTCCCCCCTACCTCCGAGCCAGAACGGACCGACTCGGCCGCACTCCAAAAGAAGAGAGGGAAAGATGGATGAAGCGGCCAATCTGTCATATCGATATCCGCCAATACGACAATGTCTCCTCTGGGCGACCGTTGAATAAATGGTTCATTTCCAATCGATGCGATCGTATCCATCGCTTCAAATGGCGGGTATAAAGAGCTGACATATACATCGTCAATCGGAGCGACAGCAAACAACATATCGTTTTTAGCCGCTACAGCGCCGCTAACCGGATGAGCGTTGGCATCATTCCGACCGATCAAAACAATGGGTTCTGATCCTAGCTGTAGAAAGGATGTATCATTTGTCACAATAATAGTTGAAGTGTTTTGCCGTTGCTTCAATTCATTGATCGAGCCACTTGCAACTTCCAGACCAATTGCCTGAAATGCCTTTCGAATCAATTCATGTAATTGACTGTCAACCATCGCATCGGAAATTTCATTGCCCAGTAAAATATAAGCTTCATTATCTGCTTCATACTGATCTTCCACAAGTAACTTTGCATGTAAAGCGACTTGTGATGGCAAGTCCTTGAATGAAACAAGCATCTCGTCTCCACTCTTTATGGCAATTGGTTTTTCATCCAATTTGGTTCCTTCCAAGGCATCTGAAATCTGAACAGATCCTTCCACTTCCGTTTCGGTTTGATTGACAATCTTAACGATCGCCTCGGTTCCTGAAGCAGTTTTGACCGCTCCAAATTTGGCGATTGAAACATTTGACAACGAGGACTCATTCGAATGAACAAAATAGTCGATGGCCTCGTTCCCCTCCGAAAAGAAGGAGCGGTCTAAATAATCTGTAAAAATATGAACCGAAGCTGATTGATCCGCAACTACTGACCTCATGAACTCCAGAGAACTGTCCATATGCTCATGCTCATAAGTCACGGTCAAGTTCTCTATCGCGTTTTTGATCGTCTCGAAATCTGTTTCAGCCCGCAAGACCAACTCCGGTTCCTTGCCTGTAGTAATAATTGTAACGGGATTCCCTTTATTTACATCCACTAACTGAAGCATTTCTTTCCGATTCAAATCAAATAAGGAAGTTTCCCCATCCTCAGCAAGCATACTGGCGGATGTATCGACAATATATACCGTCTCTGCTCCGAAAGATTGCTTTGATTTCAAAAAAGGGCCAAGCAACACAAAAACGAGAAGTAGCAGGGCAGCCATCTGCAAATAAAAAAGAGCATTCTGTTGAAGATTCTTTAAAAATGGTGACACTTTTGTTTCCCGCATTGATTGATGCCAAAATAATGTAGAAGAAATAGTTTTTGTTTCATATCGCTTTCTAAAGAAATAATACAGCAGGACTGCCAACGGAAAAATGGCCGTCCAACTGTTCACTACCTGACTAATTCCCAATTGGCCCTCACTCCCTACCGCAGCCAGCCTGATTGACGCATTTTTTTAGATATGGTATCCAAAACGCCATCGGCAACTTCTGCCCGAATGACCTGAATGCCATATTTTTTTGCCATACTTACAAATTTCGACTCGTGATCCGTTTTACAATCTATATATCGTTGGATGGAATTCGTTGACATCGTCACTTCGACAGCCTGCTCTGTCTCCATATCGACCAAACGAATATCTCCTTGGAGGCGGGGAGCCTCCTCGGATGTATCATGGACGGTGATAATCCGGATATCCCGGCTAATCCCTGGGAGTCTCCTGAATAGATGCTCCCATTGATCCAACGGTTCCAAGCCATCCGTAATAATAAACAAAACAGTAACCGCCTTCGGTACGTGGCGAAGGGCATAATCCGTGAAATACCCGCTTAATGTCGGCTGTTCGATTTGACTAACCAGCTTTTTGATAGCCGCACGTTGCAAGGCTCCTTTTCTTCTGAAGAAGTATTCTTGATCCTGACTTTTTGTAGAAAAAGAAACCGTATCGCCACTTTTCAAGCCGATCTGGCCAATACCAATTGCTAGCTGTCTAGCGAAATCCCATTTTTGCTCATATCCCATTGATTTTGTAGAATCCAGCAAAATGTGGATCCGCATTTCCTGTTCATCAAGGAACTGCTTAATGAAAGGCTTATCAGTGCGCGCGTAGACATTCCAATCAATATGACGAAGATCATCTCCAGGATGATATTCCCTAAAGTCAGAAAACTCTAATGACATGCCGGTCTTCGTTGAACGATGGGCACCTTTATGGTGTCCGAGAAGTCTAGAGCGGGTCACAATTTTCAAAGGACCGATCCGACTGGCGAGTCGATCAGGAAATAGATCCGCCATTACTTTGTTGCCCCTTGCCTTGTTTCATCAATCAGATTGTCAATCAGACCATCAATATGGATTCCTTCTGCCTCGCCTTCATAGTTGACGAGCACTCTATGACGCAATGCCGGTTTGGCGACAGCTTTTATATCCGCAATGGACACATGGAATCGCCCTGCCATAAAAGCACGAGCTTTTGCTAAACGGATGATTGATTGCAGCCCCCTCGGACCGCTGCCATACTGGACATACTTTGTCCACATGTCCCCTGAACCATTGGATTCATAAGTGGAAGTGACCAAATCTACAGCATATTCAATCATGTCATCGGCGATGACAATCTCTTTGACCATTTCCTGAGCCATACAAATCTCTTTTTGTTCCATCACCTTACGGACTGAAATGCTTCTAGCACCAGTTGTACGCAACATGATTTCTTTCATTTCTTCTTTCGAAGGATACGGCAAAATAATTTTACATAGAAAACGGTCCATCTGGGCTTCCGGCAATGGATATGTCCCTTCCATTTCAATCGGGTTCTGGGTAGCAAGAACGAAAAATGGTCTGGCCATCTTTCTTGTCTCGCCCATCACAGTCACAGTTTTCTCACCCATCGCTTCTAGCAGCGCACTCTGTGTTTTCGGTGTGGCTCGGTTTATTTCATCCGCCAACACCATTTGACTAAAGATCGGACCTTCTTTGAAAACAAAGCGTTGAGCTCCGTCTTCACTACGCTCCAATATACTAGTTCCCGTTATATCAGCAGGCATCAGATCCGGCGTAAATTGGATTCTGGAAAACGACAGATCCAGAACTTCGGAAATCGTGCGGATAAGCATCGTTTTTCCTAAACCCGGCAATCCTTCCAATAAGGCATGCCCATCAGCTAATATCGAAAATAGTGAGAAATCGATTGCTTCATGCTGGCCGACAATAAATGTACTTATTTCTTCTCTAACCGCACTCAACTTACTGCTCATTTCTCCAAATTGCTCCGGTGTAAATGACATGTCTACAACTCCGTTCTCATTCGATTGACGAAAAATAGTCAGATAGAATCCGTTGCAAATCCGGTGACAATTCCATCCTCTCCGTGCTTCTAATATAGGAATCCTTATATTCACCAACAACTTCTTCGTAAGGGCGTACTGTCCCCCGCTCCACTAAGTCATCACGGTCATTCTCTTCAATGAAATTACCTTTACCCAAATTTCCCTGAACAACGGAAGGATCGCCGGATGACCCGAATCGATCAGCAGGGATGGAGAGAAGATCCCGCCCTCCGGTACCGGTTCCTGCGCCATTTCCACCTGATCCAGAACCTTGGCCTTGGCCCTGACCTTGGCCATGACCCTGACCTTGGCCTTGACCTTGACCTTGACCTTGGCCTTGGCCTTGACCCTGGCCTTGGCCCTGACCCTGGCCTTGGCCTTGACCCTGGCCTTGGCCTTGACCCTGACCTTGGCCTTGACCCTGGCCTTGACCCTGGCCTTGGCCTTGACCTTGGCCTTGACCCTGACCTTGGCCTTGACCTTGGCCTTGACCCTGACCTTGGCCTTGACCCTGACCTTGACCCTGACCTTGGCCCCGGCCTTGGCCCTGACCTTGGCCTTGGCCTTGACCCTGGCCTTGGCCCTGACCAGACTGTTGACCGTTCGATTGATCGGCTGCTGCAGCTAAGGAAGGCAATGCAGGCACCTTTCCGATCTTGTTTAGAGCGCTTTGTGTTTGTCCAGTCTGGCGCGCCAGTTTATCCGTAATATTCTGAAGATCTTTCAGTTCTTTTTGCTCCTCACTAGTCAATTGCTGTCCGGATTCTTCGGAACTGTCCTGATTTTTTTCTGCGAGGCGCTGTTCCTTCAACTTCAATTCTTTCTGTTTTTTAATAGCTTCCCGTAATAACTGCTCGGATGTTTCGGCCTGTTTTAACTCCTTCGCCAATTCCTCCAATTGCCGCTTCATTTCATCTGTTTTCTGTTCTTTTGACATCTTTTCAATTTCTTTTGTAAACTCTTTTACGATTTCCTTTTCAGCTTTTTCCGATTTCGCTTCCATTTGTGCTTCAGAAGGAAACAGGATGAGAAGGCTCAATATAAACGCGGAGAAGCAAAAACTGATTAGCATTACGCTATTCCAAATTTTTTTCTTTCGTTTTTTAAAAAGATGGAATGCTGATTCTAATTCGCCTTCTGCTTGTTGAACCAATAACGCCCCTACAGCGGAGTTCTCCAACCGAGCATCCACAGCGGTGACAAGAAGATTTTCCGGGAAATAATGGTCAAGTTTCCACTTGGCCTCTTCGTAGGTAACTCTGCGTAAAAAAATATAAACAATTGTTGCTGCTATTCCTGCACTTGCTGCTGCAATAGCAATCCATTCATAATTAGGGAGGACAAACAGCCGGGAAGAGACCATCACTAGAACTGCTCCTAAAACTGCCAAGAATAAACCAGTTTGGATCAGATAAAGCGTTTTTTCGACTTGCAGTCTCCACTTTGCTTTTTGGATAAAGATACGCAATATTCCTTTCCGCACTATCCATCCCCTGCCCTTCATCTATATTTGTTTGTATTGACTCGCAACTTACGTACAGCGATTCCAATAGATACAACAGTAAGGAATCCATAGAATATCAAAAATCCAATCCAGATCGGAAAATCCACATGAGTCAATTCCTCCACTATCCCAAAGACATTTGGTGAAAGGAATGACGCGAAGAGAACTCCTGGATTGATTGATGCCAGAAAATGACCGAAATAGGAGGGCGTCACCATTGTCCCCATTTGACTCATTTCTTTCATTCGCATCGTAATGATAAATAGAAAACCGGTAACTACGGATAAAAACAACATGGTTCCATAGGTAGCAATCATGGAGACGACTGTTTTCCTGATCAAAGTGGAAAACATGACACCCATGCTTCCGAATGCCAATAAAATAACAAACAAAAACAAAAATATTTTAATAAAATCCCAAGGAGATATGCCTCCGAACAAAAATACCAAACTATAGACAGGCATTCCCGCTATAATCAGAAACAGTAAAAATGCAACGGAAGACATTAACTTCCCTGATATGATCTGAAACGAACTTTGGGATGTTGTCAATAAAATCGGCAATGTCTGCTTTTCCCGTTCTGAACTAATTGCCCCAGCCGTCAATCCAGGGGCTGTGAAAAGCACCAGACCTAATTGAATAAAGGAGAGAAACGCAAACAAGACAAAACTCTCACTCGGCCGAAAATACGAGTGGCCGGATATCGTAACAGTTAGGAAAATGTATCCGAATACAAAGATGCACATGGCCAGAAGGAAAAACAACATCCCGTTAAATGATTTGAACGACCTAAAACGTAGTTTAAGTTCTTTGAATAGAACCGGATTTGTACCCATCCATTTCATTTCAATCGGCTCCCTTCGTTATTTCCATAAATACATCTTCTAGATTAGTGACATGTTCCATGAATGACACAACCGGAATATCCTTTTTGACCGCTTGTTGCAATAATGAAATTTGTTCTCCTTCAGATCCAACATATTTAAATGTAATTCCATCACCCGACTCCAACATATCGATCGAAGAAATATGCGGTTGTTCCTCAAAGAAAGAGATAGCCTCATTGATTGCATGAACCGCTACTTTTACAGTAATGACTTTTTCGCCTTGCAGTTTCATTTGTATTTCGGCAACGGACCCATGCGCAATCAGTTTTCCATTGTCTATCACGCCGATTTCATCGCACATTTCTGCTAATTCCGGTAAGATATGGGAAGATATCATGATGGTCTTCCCCATTTTTTTGAGAGTTTTCAAGATATCTCTCATTTCCACTCGAGCACGGGGATCTAATCCAGAAGCCGGCTCATCTAAAATAAGAACTTTCGGATCATGGATGAGACTTCGCGCAAGACAGAGCCTTTGCTTCATCCCACGCGAAAGAAGATCTACATAGGAAGATCTTTTATGTGACAAGTTTACAAGCTCGAGTAATTGCGGAATCAACTTTTTGCGTTCATCTGCAGGAATCCCGTAGCTTGCTCCGTAAAAATCCAAATACTCTTCTGCCTTCAATTGATCGTAAACTCCGAAAAAATCCGGCATATATCCAATCAGTTTACGAACAGCGGCAGGCTTTTCCCGAACATTCACCCCATTAATATGTACCTCACCGGAAGTGGCTTGCAATAAGGTCGCTAAAATTAGAAATGTGGTCGATTTTCCCGCACCGTTCGCTCCGACAAAACCAAAAACCGTACCTTCATTTAAAGTTAAATGTAAGTTATCCAATGCAGTGAATGAACCATACTTTTTAGTGAGTCCCTTAATTTCTATCATTTCACCACCTCGCCTTCAATTTGTAATTGTGGTGCCTGCGCCTCTGTTCCACTTTGGTTATCATGGAAAGCCATCCGGACTTTCACTTGGCCATCAGCAGTCACATAAGGATTTGGACGGTCCATTGTAATTTTTTTATCACCAGGCAGCGGATCAAATTGTCCTGATTCTCTATTCCAAATGCTTACTCCATAAAGATTAGTTTGAATTTTGGATAATTCGATCGTTTTCCATTTTACTTTTTCCTTTAGAATTTCCTCTGGGATTTGCCAAGTTTGAATATAGACTTCTTCATCAAAGTAGTAGACATTGGGTTGGATACCACCCGCATATGCTTCATAGTTATTCGGCTCAGACAGAAGCTGGACTTCCATTGATTCCGGATCGACAATGAACACGCCGTTTATTTCAACCTGTGCATCAATTGGCTGCAACACCATCGTTAAAGCAGAAGTTTTCGCCGTTTTGACATGTTCCAAATTGACATCAATTAATTGTGTATCCGTATAACCCGAAATCATTGGTTTCTGTGCCGTTGTCATGAACGAATCGGAGAACATGATGATGCTATCTTTTCTCATTTTTAACAAGTCATCAGTCGGAGTCGGATTGGAACCGTAATACATTTGGTTGTTTGGTCTCTTGGCAAGCAGGGCTGTTGTCTTTAATGTTTCTTTTACATCCACTGTCTCACCAGGACCTAGATCGCCTATTTTTATTTGTCTCGTACCCGACCAAATGATCATATCTGTCAGTGCAAATGGAAAATGGTTTGTTACAGTACCCGAAAGTTCTCGATCGCGCACTACCAGATCGGTTTCAATGGATCCTTCGGAAGAAATGGATGTTCTTCCTGCCAATGAAGCAACATTCCAATACCCTATGTCTCGCAAATGCATTTTTAAGCCTGTGGGATCTCGCTCAAGTATTGCTTTCTTGTGAGCCTCTATTGGCGAAGGTCCAAAAAACATATTTCCCGAAGATGACGTTGACAGAGAGGTTGTATTGGGAGCTCTAAAAGTGAAATCTCCTGATTTATTCGTCAAGATTGTTTCAACAAAATAGCCTTCCATCCCGCCATCCGGCAAAACATTCATTATGGCGGTCTGCTGAAGTTGTGCCTTTCCAATCCGGTCTTTCGCCCCATACGCAAATATAAAAATTGAAGTCATAATTGCAATGGCCGGGACTATCCACCAAGCATGTTCCCTCTTATCCTTCTTTTTCAACAAGATATATAAAACTGGGACAATTATAATAATGTACAGTATAATAATTCCAACTAAAATTGGAGCCGATACTTTAAATGAAGGAAATAGTTCGTTTGCTTCTCCCATCGTATACCGGATTGCTTCCAAAGGATTTTCATCATAGACGGGTGCGTTTACCAATTGTTTTTGTATCGGTGCATTTAGAATTTCATTCCACCACGCTGTAGCTCCTGCCATCTTGGAAAAGGGTTCATCCCCAAATGAGAAGGATGTCTGGATAATAGCCCCTTGCCCTACTTTTCGAATACCCGCTAATGAATTATTCCCTGCACCATATAATAATTGCGCTCCCTCTCGAAGCGATGTTTTAGAGGCGGCAATGGCTGAGTCAAATTGCTCAGAATCTGCCCATTCATTTAACACTGACGCTTCGATTGTCGTTTTTCCTTCATTATTCAAGGGAAGCAAATCTGCAAATACGCCTGTTTCGGCATTCAATTGCTCTGAGTCGCCGAAAACGGCAATTCCCCCTTCTTTCACCCAATCCAGCAATGCTTGCTGTTCTTTAGCGGATAAATCTGCGACAGGATATTCATCAAAAATGATGAAATCGGTCGCACCCCAGCCCGCAGATTCTACAGGAAATTGACTGCTGCCGACTTTTGAAGCATCAATCAATTGTGGGGTTGAACTATTCGGAAATCTGACGCCTCGCAATCCGACAAGACGATCCATATTGCTTGTAAAAGCAGTGATCAGTTTGACGTCGTCATAATACAGAGCTGTCACTATTTGTTTGGAACCTTTATAGTCAATCTCCTTCCCTTTCTTCCACCCGCCTTCATAAAAATGAATACCCTTTGAATGGCTTGACGGACCATACATGTTGTAGTCATACATCCTTGGGATGACAAATGTTATGGTTTTGGTCTCCCCTGCTCCAATATCCAGAGGGAAAGACTCTCCGATACCCGAATCATAAGATTGCTGCAGATCAATGACGACATCACCACTAAATGCAGTGCCTTTGTTTTCGATAACAATTGTCACCGGTGCTCCTCTGCCATATTTCGCTTTTCCATCTATGCCAGCTGTGACCTTAGCATGCAGTTCTGGTGCAGCGCTTGCATGAGTGAGCGGGGCAGCTAACAAAGCGATCATGAACAGAAGGATAATTCCCCACCTGTTGTGTTTACACATTCCAATAACCCTCCCATCAATAGGCTCGATTGTTTGAATCTATCTTTCTCGTAAATTAGTACGTCAGCTAAGAGTTAAAGTTCCCTTTAATTACAACTCCGTCTCTTTTCTGAATTTCTCCGCTCGTTTTTCAACTATGTTTCCAAAAGCCGCTACTTGTTTTAAGGAAAAGGTCGAATCATAACCGATTAACCATGTGTCTCTTGTCAATTCGAACTCTTCTTCGCTATTCAAAAGAGGAATCATATGGACATCCTCGTCTCCGTGCAGCGTAATGGATGGCAATATGGCATAGCCGATGCCATTTAACGCAAGCTGCTTGCATGTCTCGATTTGATCGACAGTGATTTGCCTTTTCGGATATTTAGAGAAATGACGTTGCCACCATCGTTGAATTTCCATGTAGTAATTGGAGTCACTCTTAAATTGGATGAAGGGACGATCACTATTTTTCAACTCATCGATAGATGTGATTTCCTTATCAACTAAATAGAGTTGGTCTCGGAAAAGATAAGTTTTCCGGCTCTTCCAATCAACTTGTCCGCGAACAATGCCAACATGCGCTTCACCTTCATACAATGCTTTCACAATTTCGGAGCTCCACCCGGTCATCAAAGAAATCTTAGCATCCGGATATAGATTTACGTATTCTTTCAGCACTTGGGGCAGCCACGTTTGCCCTACAATTGAAGCGCATGCGATTTTTAATGTTCCATACACCTTATTTCCAAGTGATGCAATGAGTTCGGCTGTGTCCTCTTTTTTAGCGATTGTTTCATTCGCATAAGCAATGACAAGCTCTCCCGCCGGCGTCGGCTCCAACCCTTTTTGGGAACGGACAAACAAAAGAGTCCCCCACTCCTTCTCAATCGTCTGCAAACGTTGCGATAAAGCGGGCTGTGAAAGAAATAGCCGTTCGGCGGCCTTTCTCATATTTCCTTCTTCGTACAAAGCTTTAATAATTTCCAATTCAGTCGTTGTCATGTCCAGTCACCTTTCCACGCGGAATCCGCATAATGAAAATAAAGCTAATTACAGCAAATAGAGCAACCGCTCCATATACCCATTGCAACGAATGATCAAGACCTACTTGTAATTCAACAAGTTCCTCATGCGGAAGGCGATTTCTCGATTCCTCTGTCAGCAAAGCATTGATATCATTTACATCATATTGAACATTTTTCTTTGTAAAAAAGGATATAAGGGAACTATTTAAAACTGCTCCGAAAATCGCTGCTCCAACCGTATTTCCAAAATTCCGCATAAACATATTTGCAGCTGTAGCCGCCCCTCTTTCCACATGGGAAACAGTCCCTTGGATCGTTACAATAAAGGATGTGCTCGTGAGCCCCATACCGACTCCGATAAAAAAACTGGAGATAGCTGCCCAAATCGGACCGGATCCGGCGTTCATCAAGACAAATAAGACAGAGCCGATAATTAAAGAAACTCCTCCTGCAAAAGAAACGGGAAATGGTCCATAGCGGAGCAGCAAATGCCCGGCAATCGACGAGGAGATCGGCCATCCGATCGACATGGCTGTCAACGTAAAGCCGGCAATGATGGCTGGCTGCTCCATGACTCCCGTTACATACGTCGGCAAATAGGATGACACACCTATCAAAATGACGCCAGTTGTCAACGAAACGATATTGGCATATAAAATAGTTGGATTTTTCCAGAGAGTGAACGGGATCATCGGGTTCTCAACCTTACGCTCTACAGCTGCAAACAGGAGGAGAAGCAAGATGCCAATGACTAACAACAACACACTTAGGAAGGAAATCCGGTCAAAGGATTGTCCCCCTTCCACAAGCCAAAACAGAATGATGGATAGAGAACTCGTTAATAGGATGGCTCCTTTACTATCGATGACTGCTTTGCCCTCTACAGGAGGTTCATGTAAAAAGAAATAGATCCCTGCCATGGCTAGCAATCCAAGTGGAACATTCACCCAAAACACGTAACTCCAATCTAGATACGAGACAATCATTCCGCCGATCACAGGGCCCGAAACAGCCGAAATGCCCCATACACTCGAAAGATAGCCTTGTATTTTAGCACGTTCCTCCGTAGAGTAGATATCTCCGACAATGGTAGTTGCAATCGGCATCACAGCTCCTGCACCTAATCCCTGGATCAGCCGGAATACAATGAGCTGTTCCATGGATCCTGCCAATCCGCAAAGGATAGAACCAACAAGGAAAATTGTCAGCCCGATAAAAAAAATCGGCTTCCTCCCAAAAAGATCAGCCAATTTTCCGTAAATTAACACTGTAACAGTACTCATCAGCAGATAAGCTGAAAAAATCCAACTATAACGAGAAAAACCACCTAAATCGGAGGCTATCGCTGGCATCGCAGTTGAAACAATGGTCGCTTCCACAGCTCCTACAAACATCGCAAGCATGACAGACACTAGAACCAAAGGCCGCTTGGTCTTCTTTTGCATCTCTTTCAATTCCACCCATCTCCTCCCAAAAAACAATATATCGACTGGATCAAGAACTCCACGGAACCGAGCACATGTATAGACAGCCTAAATAATAAAAGGCCCCTTTACGGAGCCTATGATCTCATCCTATCGAGCCGTTCGTAAAGGATTTAGCAATCAAATCTGACGATACATGCATTGGTCATTGAGTCGTATAAATATATTTTTTAAATTGTTTTAAGACAACTCTTCTCGTTAATATACCTGCAAATACGCCATCTTCATCAGTCACACAAAGAAAAGGGTGATTTATGAGCAAATCCAATCCTTTTTGAAAACGGTCGGTTGTTTTAACGTTTGGAATGTCGGTCTGCATAATCTCATCGACTTTAATATTGTCAAGCCGTTCATATTCAATTCGTTCCAAACCTAAAATCGCGTCTGTAATCATCCCCATGCCTAGCAAACCCTTTAGATGATTATGCGAATCCAGTACGGGAATGGCAGAATAACCTGTTTTGGTGAGAACAAGAAGGGCGTGTTCCGCAAAATTGCCGATCTGCACATGAGCAACTTTTTCAGCTGGGATCAGATAGTCTGCAATTGGTACAAAAAGAAAATCCCTGTTGTTGACAGAAATCAAGATAAATCGCTCCTTCTCTATCTAAACTATTTCATATCGTATTTCCTCCCTTATCATACCATATGTTCCACCTCATCTGCTCGAGGAATTTTCCAGCTATAGTTGCTTGGAAATTGGACACTCTGTCAACAAGGACAGTACAACAAAAAACCTCTTCTAATAGGAAGAAGAGGCCCAATAATAAAATATGACGATTAGAATGAAGATAGCACTCACCAATATGACCCATAAGATAGGATTGACTGTAAACGGATGCTCCTTCACTGGTTCAGGTATCGGCCGATCCCTCTCATTTAAAACGACCTTTGGCATGTTTAACTTCCGGACTGACACGGCACCGATCCAAACAATGATGCCTATGACCAACAGTGTAGGAATTACCCATACATCAAAGAAATAATATGCCAATGCAACCATCCTCCTGTTACTCTCAATGTTGCATTAGCATGCGCGAAAAGAACCTAACTATCCATCTTTTAAAACGGATATTGATTCAGCCATTGGCCCCCATCCAAAGTAACTATTTCCCCATTCATATAGGAGGCTTTATCCGACATGATAAAAGCCGCCAATTCAGCAATTTCCTCTGGTGTGCCTGTTCGGCCGAGCGGTACGGATAGAATAGTTCGTTCTTTTGCCTTGTCCGATTGGAACAGCTTTTCGGCTCCTCCTGTACGCTCAATCGGTCCGGGTGCGATGCCATTGACTCTGAAGCCATACTTCCTGCCCCATTCCACTGCCAAAGTTCGTGTCAGTGACATGACGCCCGCTTTTGCCGCTGCGGAATGAACAACACCTGGACCCGCATCCCAAGCATATGTCGCCAGCATATTTAAAATAGTACCCTTTGCTCTCTTCTTGATCCAGTAATTCCCTACTTCACTCGAGCAATAAAACGTTCCATTCAGTACGATGTCAATTACCGCTTTCCAGCCGTTGGGTGACAACTCTTCCGCATTGACAAGGAAATTGCCGGCAGCATTATTAATCAATCCGTCAATTTTTCCGAACTTTCTATCTGCAAAATCGACCAGAGCTTGAACAGAGTCAACATCGCGCACATCCATTTGAAATACAGACGCTCTCCCTTGCATCTCTTCATTGGCCATGTGTAGCCGATCCAAGTCCCGTCCGGTAATGATAACATCGGCTCCCTCTTGGACAAATTTTGTCGCCATTGCTTTTCCCATTCCACTCGAACCACCAGTTACAATCATCACCTTACCTTGAAACATTTCAACTCCCCCTTAATGAATGAATATTCACTCACTACTTTAGCATACTACGAGTTAATTTTCGAGGTCTTGTCATCCTAAATCCGAATCAGCATAAACTCTTGGATATAAAAAAACTGTCTGAATCATGATGATTCAGACAGACTCCTATTACAAACCAATGAAATACTTCTCCACTACCTCTTTTGCCGGAATTGCTTTGCTGAAAAGGAAGCCCTGTGCCTTGTGACAATCTGCCTCCTTCAAAATTTTTGCTTGCAAATCTTTCTCTACGCCCTCCGCAATGACTTCCATGCCAAGATTATGTGCGAGATTAATGATTGTCTTTGCAATTGCTTCGTTTTTCTCATCGCTTTCGATATCCTTGACGAAGGAGCGATCGATTTTAATAATATCAATAGGATATAATTTCAAGTAACTTAAAGAGGAATAGCCTGTACCAAAATCATCCACCGAAATGGTGACACCGATACTTTTTAATTCATTCAGTGTAGCGAGTGTATCATTCATATGCATGAGAGCACTTTCCGTTATTTCCACCTCGAGTGAGGAAGGTTGAATACCATGTACTTGAATAATTCTTTTTACGTTTTCAGCCAAATTGCCGGTTTGGAATTGTTGCGGAGAAATATTAACCGCAATCCGTACAGGACGAAACCGTTTTGCTGACCATTCTTTCAACTGTAAGCAGACCCGGTCCAATACCCATTCCCCGATTTGGTGAATCAGTCCTGATTCCTCTGCAATCGGAATAAATTTCGCTGGCGAAACAAAACCAAACTTACGGTTATTCCATCGCAATAATGCTTCAAAACTACTAATATGACCCGTTTTTAGATTGACCTGCGGTTGATAATGAATTTCCAACTCGTCAAATTCAATGGCACGGCGAAGATGCGCCTCCATCACCGCGGTATCTGGAAACGCGGTGTTCATCTCTTTTTGATAAAATCGATAATGCGCCCTGCCCCGGTCTTTTACATAAAGAATGGCGCGCTCACACTTGTGGAGTAACTCTTCCAACGATTTCCCATTTTCAGGGAAAACAGAAATACCAATGGAGGCTGACAGAAAGTATTCTTGATGCTGGTAATAAAACGGACGGCTAAAATCACTCAGTATCTTTTGAGAAAACTTTTCGACCTCTGCCAAGGTATGGCTTCTCATCGTTAAAATAAACTCATCTCCACCATTGCGATATAATTTGCCAGAGCGAGGACAGATCATTTTGATTCGTTCGGTTATCTTCTTCAGTATTTCATCAGCACCAGTTCGGCCAAGTGCCTCATTGATTGTCGAAAACCGATCTAAGTCGACATGGATGAATGCCAAATGTTCATCACTCTTTAACGCATATTCTGCATCCGCATCAAAATGTTCTTTCAACGCCTTCCGATTCCAAAGGCCCGTCAATTGATCATGATAAGATAAAAATAGAAGCTTCTCATTATTTTTGGAATGAATTGACGTATCCCGTAAAATAAGATGGATTTCAATTATTTCCTTATCAATAGAGATTGGAATTGTTTTTATATATGTCGGCAAATAATGTCCTAACTTATGGCAAAACAAACTGCCATCCATCTCCATGGATTCACCTGCCAATGCTTTCGCCAATAAGGCTGTAAAATCTTCACGCTGCTCTATGGCAAATAATTCGGAAACATCTTTTCCTTCAAGATCACTTCTGAGGTATCCGAAAGCACTATAAACAGCTCGATTTGCATGGAGAATCGCACAATCACAACCTACAGTGATAACGGGATCTAAATTGTCATCAATGATGGAGGTATACTTTTGGTGAAGCCGATCTTTTTCCAATCGTTCCTTTGCTAAATCCTCCTGCAAACGCAGGTCAACCCAAAACAATTGCTCATATGTTGTCGTCTTAATTGGTATGTATGCCACTTCGTACATTTCATTAGCTGCCGAATGCCAAATCAAGTCCCGTTGCGGTTGATTCCTATTAGAGACCAAAATCTCTTGTAACAGATTCCAAAGTGATCCGAAAAACATAGGATCATTCTCCGTCTCAAAATAAGGAAAATGGCGAAGTGCCGTCTCATTCGCTTCCAGAACTGTATAATCCTCTGCTTCTTTTTTTCCAATTAAGAATAAAAGAGAATATGGGTGGGCAATAACATAAGTTTCCATGTAATGTGTAAATGAATCTTTTTGAACTATTTTTCCCATGAATGCCTCCATGTATGCACAAACTATTTGTTCGCTGCCTCAATTGGATAGATATGAAAAATATTGACGTATAACCGCATTTTTCCTCACTATTTTTCAAGTATACCTTTAATATCGACAAAAATATAGAGAATTCACTACTGTTCACTCTTTTTTTCGACAACAGTTTGGCAAAATGGATGAATACCATTATGATGGAATTACTATGATCATTTCATAAAGGAAGGGAGGATTCGTTTGAATAAGCAGTTATCAACACAAAACATTGCAGTCGCTATTTATACAGTAAACCGGCATGCAAAAACAGCAATTGATAAGAAAGCGCTCTATACTTTAAAAAATGAAGCAATCAGGAAACTTCTAATCGAAGGAAGGGCCAAGAAAATGGGATTGCACTTTGTTGAAAATCCTCAATACAGCAAACAAAGTTCCACTGTACTTGTGGAATGTGGTGAATTCCTTTTCCATACACTTCCTGAAAAAGGCGATTTCGACACCTTGCCTCATCTCGGAGAGCAAGATCAAGCGTATCGGAATCCGAAAGAAAGGATGAATTTGCGAACAGCCCGAATGATTTTGACTAACTATGTCCAGCCACACACACAGCCTAAAAGTCGACCTCAAAAGAAAGTGCCAAAACTGGAACGTTCCCCTATTTCAAATTCTACACGGTTCCGGTCCTCCTATTTTGATTACTGACAAGAGATACCTTCTCCCCTTCCAATCCCAATTTAATACAAAAATGAAGGCTTTCTGTAGTTTAATACTACAGAAAGCCCCGGTTAAGAAAAAGTTGATTTATACGTTATAGTTGTTGGGCATTGCGTTGCTCGGGTGTCAGAATTTCACTCAGCCTGTTCTTAATCAAGATAAGCAAGATAAAGCGCCTGCGTCCCTTTTGAACCATACCCTTCTGATAGCAGTTCATTGTATAGCTGTCTGGCAAGCGAAAGACCCGGTAGATGTAAATTCATCGCTTCAGCTTCCTTTAGTGCAATATCCATGTCTTTCAGAAAATGTTTTATGTAGAATCCCGGTTCATAATTCCCTTGTAACATGCGGGGTGCCAGGTTGGATAGCGACCATGACCCGGCAGCGCCTGAAGAGATCGATTCGAGAACCGTCTCTAAATCGAGACCGGCTTTCTTTCCGTAAGCAAGCGCTTCACAGACTCCAATCATATTTGTCGCAATGGCAATTTGGTTGCACATTTTTGCATGTTGACCGGCTCCTGCGTTTCCTTGATACACAATTTGTGAACCGAACGTCTCTAAAATAGGCAGAACCTTATCGAACGTCTCCTTGTCGCCCCCGCACATAATCGAAAGCGTCCCATTTCTCGCTCCCACATCGCCACCAGATACAGGAGCATCCAATGCATGCATTTCTAACCGGTCTGCCTCTTCGGCTATTCGTTTAGCCAAAGTAGGACTGGAAGTTGTCATCTCAACAATCATCTGTCCTTTCGAAGCTCCTGAAAAAATGCCCTGCTCCGAAAAAAACACTTCCTCGACATCCTGAGGATAGCCAACCATCGTAAAGATAATCTCAGCTCCAACAGCTGCCTCCTTGGGAGATGCTACCAAAACAGCTCCTTCTTCCACGAGGGGCAGCGTTTTTTCTACTGTCCTGGTATAGATAGCAACTTGGTGCCCTGCTTTAAGCAGATGGCGCACAATGCTCGCACCCATTACGCCAGTGCCAATAAAACCTATTCTTTTTTGCATTCCCGCTCTCCTCCATCATTCTTTTCTCTATCGTACCAGAAAACCAATTCCTTAACGAAGCAAAAAATAAAAAAAGGAGGACAGAACCTAAGATAGGATCCGTCCTCAAAAGGGGGAAATGAGAATGTTGCTGTGTTCAATTATAATATCCCCCGCTTAACACATCTTTAAACATCTTTTTTAAAATATTTTTCTTTTATATTTTCAATTTCACTTAAAAAAAGTCGATATTCCGTTTCGGTCGGCGGGTGCGAACCATATCTGACATTATTGTATATATTAAAAAGCGGTTCATTGTAGCCCCATCCCATTCTTGAAAACCATTCCGAAACTGTTTCTCCACGCAATCTGGACATATCCTTGGTCTGTGCTTCACTTTCAAAACTTTCAAATGTCTTGCGAATTTCGTCTTTCGCCGCAGAATAATCATACACCAACTGGCTATCCTTCTCACGGCTCTTTTTTCTACCCATGGAACTAAGTGAATAGTCAAAGACCTTTTTCTTATCTGTAATTTGCCTTTTCTTTCGGATTATCAGAACTAATGCAACCAACAAGAAAATAATTGCCGCTGAAAACATAAAAATTTCAAAAAACGAATCGGAAACTCCTATTAATGAAGACTCTTCTAGCCTTTTAAAATCAACATATTCGGAATCCTCGCCGTATTCATCTATATTTTTTTGCCCCCATTCTCTAATACCATCTATAACGGGCGCCATCATCATACCAAAAGCTTTGAACAGTCCGCCGAATAAAAAACTAAAGACTGCTACAATTCCTGTTCTTACCGAGTTCATACCAAAGTACACTGCGAGATAGGCAACTCCACCCAGTATGATAATAAATCCAAACACTTTTCCCGCTTCCCGAGCCTGGAAATTCCCCATCCTCTTACTTGTAATCCAAATGGTGATCATCCGTATGAAGAAGTATAAGAATGAAGTAACCAAATAAAGTTTCGCCAACTGCTCTAACAGTACATCCTTCTGAGCATTTGGAAACATCATCCATACTAAATAATAAAAAACAACAAGTGCGAATGTGTTAGTAAATAAGAACGGCCACCCAATTATTTTAGAACCACTCAGATTCGATTTGATGCGCCATAAAGTAAAAACAAAAAAAAGGAATACGTTCAAGCCAGGTGCATTACACATCAATAACGGCAGCGTAACGACAAGACTAATAAAAATCCCAGCAATAATCGAAAAATCGTTCTTTTGAAAAATGAAATAAGACAAGAAACCGGCTAACAACGATAATAGTAACCATATGTAAGGCGTTCCTGTCGTTGTTTCCCCTAAAAAAAAGATGAACACATAGACGAGCAAAAATAACTCAACTGTCAGCCGTTCGGATAGGATGAATCGGTTCCCGTCTTGTCCAGACGCTCTTTGTTCCATCTATCTTCATCCCCTTTTCCAACAATAGAATCTAATTTCACTGCGTACTTTTTAGACCAATTATTCACCAATGCGTTCAATTTCGGATTAACATGACTTATCATCACAATATTTTCTGGCAGCTTTCCAGTAGATTCCAGATTCAGCAGCATCTTTTCAAAAGGTAGCTTTGCATGCTTGTTGGACAATCTCGCCAACATCTCTAGAACCCGTAAATACTGTATCTTCCCAATTCCAGTTGGGATATATAGATACGGGGTTGACGCAAACGTATGAATATTAATGGCCACAGAATAAGGAATGTGATGCGTTTCGCAATAATCTGCATAGAAAACTAAACGCTCTACTTTCTCTTCAAATTCATCTGACCTGTGATCTCTCTCAAGTACATTGAGCAATAAAATGACAGTCCGGTCGCTGACAGGAAGGAATTGTTTTGTTTGCAATTTCTGCATTCTGGCGCTTGCTGTCCAATGGATTTGATCGAATCGGTCTGTCGTCAGATAATCTCTTGTACCGATTGGCTGGAATACATCCTTGTACAAAGAATGGCGTTGGTCAAATTCACCTGGGCGAAACGGTGCGGATTTTAAATGATCCTCTCTTTTTTCCAATGCCGGGTAGACTAGATTTTCAAACCATAACGGATCGTTTAATTCCATCATTACGGAACCATCTCCAAAAAGATGCGGTATCTCCAAAATCACTCGAGTAATCCGCGACACCCCACGTTTTTTTCCTTCCAGGAGGATACGCAACTCTTTTTTTTCGTTTTGGCCGATAGCGAACGGAACCGAGAGATCATAGATCCCTTGGAAATATTTTTGATTCTCATTCCGGGGAGCGACAGGGTCCTCAATCGACAATTTCAACGTCGCATTCCAAATCGGAACCCCTTCATTTTCAAAGATGAAAACAAGTTCATTTTCATCTCCGATCAGAAACCGGTTCTCCTGGCCCTTCAATTGCAATGTTACTTTCTTACCTACTTTGGAAAAATAAAAATTTTGAAAAGCAAGCATGGCAAAAACTGCTGCGAAACATGCTGCTAATAATGGTTGTTTGATTATGAATGTAAAAAGGAAGAGGGTTAGGGTAAGTATCATCCCATTATGTATCCATTTAAACCCATTCTCATACCTCGTCCATCTCATCAGACGGTCGCCTCAATTGGAGTCGGTATTGAGTAGACAATTTCGTCTAATAAATCGGGCAATCTTTTTGTTAAGACTCCCTCTGTAGACAGCTCCATCCGGTGCAAGGCTGCTGAAGGCAGGATGGTCTTTACGTCATCTGGCGTAATATAATCTCTTCCATGTATAAAAGCGTGCGTCTTAGACGCTTGCATAATTGCCAGAGCGGCACGCGAACTGAGCCCAAGCTCCAAATGAGGATGCTCCCTCGTTGCACGGACAATTTTTAGGACATAGCGTTCAATATCTTCGTGCACCATAACTTCCGAAGCTTTTCTCGACCACTCCGCTACAGTTACGGAATCAATAAGAGCTTTTGTCCTGATTTCACCAGGCGCTTTGCCATATTGTTTAAGGATTTCATGTTCTTCTTCGAAAGAAGGATAATCTATTACCAATTTGAATAAAAAACGGTCCAGTTGTGCTGCAGGCAGCGGAAATGTTCCCTGCTGAGACTCTATCGGATTTTGTGTGGCAATAACCATGAACGGCGTTGGCAGTTTGATTGTCTCTCCATCGATCGTCACCTGTAGTTCTTCCATCGCCTCCAGCAAGCTTGATTGTGTACGAGGTGTCGCCCGGTTGATTTCATCGGCCAACAGTATATTAGTGGAAACAGGACCTTCCTTCAATATAAAATCCTGTGTCTGCGGATTATAGAAACGGATACCCGTCACATCGGACGGCAATACATCCGGAGTAAATTGAACTCGTTTGAATTGACCTTTGAAGGCATTGGCAAAGCTTTTAGCCATCATTGTCTTCCCCGACCCCGGGACGCTCTCCAATAAGACATGCCCCTGTTGCAAAAGAGCAATCAGCATCATATCAAATTCACGTTCCCGACCAATAATTGCATTGTTCAGTTCCTTCTTAAAATCAGTGATTGTTGTCATTTCCCCATCTTCCCTTCGCTACAATGGTTTTAATTTGGGTTCCGTATAGGCATCCAAAGCTACACTGTATTTATTTAACAAAAAATCAAGCTTCTTGCTCAGCTCGATGGTTTCCTTTGAGGCCAGTCCTTCCTGTTCTGCAGATCGGATCAATTGTTTCCGTACAAATTCTATTTCCTCTTCCAAGCTAAATGGCAAAGGTACTACCTCCCCGCAATAACAAGTACCTAAATTATCATTATACATGAAATAAATAGAAAAGTAATAAAAATAGTTAGACAAAATGCGACAAAATGCTCTCTCTCTAGGGGTCTGTATGTATATGTAAAATGATTTCCTTATAAAATGCTTTACGTTTCGTGAATTTTAAGGCAAACTATAAAAGAATTCGAGCCACAAGGAGTTGGATTTTATGAAGATAGCAGAAGTAGGCAATATTATAGAGTTCAAAGATGGCCTGCAAGGAATCGTGGAGAAAGTGAACGAAAACTCAGTTATCGTCGACCTTACATTCATGGAAAACTTCAATGATTTAGGGTTGGAAGAAAAAACTGTAGTAAATCATAAGAGATACACGATTCTTCATGGCTAAAACAACGAAACATTTTCGTTTGTTTTACGTCCAATTAATCATTAGGAGGGATTTTCTATGAAACTCAATTGGAAAATGATATCTACCGGTATGGCAGCTGCATTATTTCTGACTGCATGTGGAACTGACAAGGACAGCCCAAAACCGGAAGAGGGTACGTCGGCTCCTGATCAAGTGGTGACAGAGACAGGGTCGGAAGAAAACGGCAACAATGCCTCTGAGGTAGGCCAAAATGACAATGTGTCAGACGGCGCAGAGTCTATGAGTAGTGACGAACAAAACTATACGATGCAAGTCTTGCCTGGATTCACATTGACAGCTGAGGAGCCAGGACGGGATGTTTTGTATTCTGATAAAAATTCCGAGGCGTTCATGCGGATCGAAACAAAAGAGAATGAAGGAGAAAATTACGATGATTGGGTAGCGAATGTCCAAGAACTCGTAAAAGCATCAACAGATGAAGATGTTCAAAACGTTACGGATGCATCTCTTTTACCTTCCGGAGAAGGGATTGAAAATGCTGTAGCTTTTAATTCCAAAACAGATGATGTCTCAACAACCGGTATCGTATTTGTGAAAGGCGACCTACTTGTGAGACTGACAATTTTCGACACACCAGAAGAAGAACTAGGAAAAGATTTTATTAAGATGGGTGAAACAATTCAAGCCAAATAACTAAAAGGAGCTCTGTCAAACGTGATGACATCATCACATTTGACAGAGCTCCTCTATATTATCCAATCATGAGGACAAATCCTTGATCGACAGTCCTAACTTCCGTAGGAGTTGAATCGCCTGCTCCTGTTCTTCGGAAGTTAACCCAGACATAATGGATTGGATGTTCTTCTCGTGAGACGGGAAAATAGAATGGATCAATTCTTTGCCTTCATCTGTAATTGACATAAAGGTGACCCGTTTATCCTCTTCACAAAAAACCCGTTGCAACAATCCTTTTTTCTCAAGTTTATCCACCACATATGTCATCGATCCACTGCGAAGAAGTATCTTTTGACCTATTTTTTGGATCGGTTGCCTTCCTCTGTGGTACAGCAATTCCAATACCGCAAATTCGGTCGGATTCAATCCATATGTTTCGATTAATCTGTTGGCCTCTTCCGAAATGACCTTGCTCGCCCGGCTGAGGACAATGAACAATTTCAACGACCGTTCAATCTCTTCTCTGTCCAATTCCAAATCCACCCTCTACTTCTACACCTAGTTGCTATTATTATACCGATTGTTTTGGGCAATTGTCAAAGTTATCCTTACGAAACAACTGTTTGCTTAATACTCTCCAACTCAATCGCAACATTTGCAGCCCGAGGAAATTTCAAAAGGAATTTAGTTCCCCTGCCAACCTCGCTTTCGACAGAGATTGTTCCCCCATGCTCTTCCACTGTTTTTAGAACAAATGGCAAACCAAGACCTGTTCCGCCTGATTTGGAACTGAAAAACGGCATAAATACTTGGTTGACTTGTTGCAATGTCATCCCTTTCCCTGTATCCCCAATGGTTAGGATCAATTGACCGTCCACCTCATCACTGGAAATGGTAAGCGTTCCACCCTCAGTCATCGCTTCAAAAGCATTCTTGCAAAGGTTTAATATCACTTGCTTCAATTTATCGACATCCCCGTAAACAAAAGGCGTCGAACACAACTTCCTGTCCTGAACGATGTGGATATTATCAAGCAACGCTTTCGGCTCGAGAACGGATATCATGTCTTCTATCAGATGATCCAGTGAGAAGGTGCTCTTTTTTCGGTTCACAGGCTTTGAAAGCACTAACATCTCACTCAATATCGATTCCATTCTTTTAATCTCATCTTCAATGACAGAAATATACCGCAGCGACTCTTCAGTAGCCGTGGCGCTGAGCAATTGTGTAAACCCTTTCAACGTCGTCATAGGGTTGCGGATTTCGTGTGCTATGCTTGCTGCTAATTGGCCCACTGCAGATAATGTGCCGGAATGCGCTAATTTTTCCTCTAGTTCCTCCCTCTCTGTATAATCCATGATTTGGATGATGAACATATTAGTATCTTTCTCATACGAAAATGTAATATGATAATATCTTGTGTCCCCTGCTCCCCGCTCAAAACGTTTGTTCAACTCGGAAAGGCCTTTTGTTTTAGCTACCGCCATATGGTCAACTATATCTTTGGCCGTCATTTCAGGAAATAACTTTTCTAACTCTGTAATCTGACGGCCTTTTAATATATCCTTGCCAAAATTGAATAATTCTTGGCTTCGTTCGTTCACGTCACAAATCTTACCTTGTTCGTCGACCAACATCATAAAGCTATGGGCAAAACGAAAGGCATTGTAGTATGATTTAATAGACATACTGGTCAGTTTTCTTGGCAATTCGAAGATGACACCAATTTTTCGGAAAGCATGCAAATAGAATAAGTGGGCATCCACACTTAAAGAATCATTCATATACGTGACATTAATTGGCAATATTGCCAATTGCATTTGTCCAGAATCGAGCGACCGTTCCGTAAATGAATGCCAATCCCGAATGGAGGTCGTATCAATGAAGTCTTCAATGGAACGAAATTGTTCACATTGGAAGTAAACCCTGAATGGTTCATTCATTTCATAGATCGACCCATCCATTTCTAGGATGATGCCTGGTCTACACCGATCATTCAGTATAAAAGAAAAGTTTTCTAAGACATTGTTATCGTTTTCCAAGTTGATACCTCCCGTATGCCCTCTACAAACCGTATGAAAAATAGCGAGAAATTATTCATGGTACACAATGATAGCCTTATTTCAGATTATTCCATATTATTTTGCGCATTAAAATAGTGCTAAATAAGCATATTAATTATTAATTTTTCAAAACAAAGGAGAAAGACATGAGTATTTTACTAACCACGTTAAATGCCAAGTACATACATACCAACCTGGCCATTCGTTATTTAAAAGCGTTTGCGGCGCCGGAATATGAACCAATTCTAGCTGAGTACACCATTAAGGATCCCACAATGAATATTGTATCAGATATTTATCAAAAAAAACCAAGTATTGTTGGTTTCAGCTTATATATTTGGAACATTGAAGAATCAATCAAAGTCATTCGGATTTTGAAAACGATCGATCCGAGCATTATCATTGTGGCGGGTGGACCTGAAGTTACCTACGATTATGACACTTGGCTCTTACAAGTTCCTGAAATAGACGTCATCGCCATAGGTGAGGGAGAACGAACATTTAAACAGATATGCGACTGGCATGCCGGAAAAATTCCTCTGGAGCAAGTACAAGGGGTAGCATATATGGTAGATGGTAAATTGAAAGTCACAACACCGGGACCTAAGTTGGATCTGCGAGACATTCCCTCGCCTTTCCGGTTTCAAGAAGATCTCCCTAACTTGCCTACTCGTGTGACGTATCTTGAAACGAGCCGTGGCTGCCCTTTTTCATGTCAATTCTGCCTTTCCTCTATCGAAGTCGGCGTCAGATACTTTAATCGGGAGGCAATTAAAGAAGATATTCGATTTTTGATGGATCATGGCGCCAGAACGATAAAATTTGTCGACAGGACATTCAACATCAGCAGGAGCTATGCGATGGAAATGTTTCAATTTCTCATTGAAGAACATCGTCCGGGAACTGTTTTCCAATTCGAGATCACCGGTGATATCATGCGGCCTGAGGTCATCGAGTTTTTAAATACCAATGCCCCTGCCGGACTGTTCCGTTTTGAGATTGGCGTGCAATCGACAAATGACGCAACAAATGAACTTGTCAAACGCAGACAGAATTTCGAAAAGCTGACGCGAACGGTACGGATGGTGAAAAACGGAGGAAAAATTGCCCAACACCTGGATTTGATAGCCGGTTTGCCTGAAGAGAACTACGACTCTTTCCGGAAAACATTCAATGACGTTTTCGCTCTGCGTCCTGAAGAGCTTCAGCTAGGATTCTTAAAGCTCCTCCGCGGCACCGGCCTTCGGGTTCAGGCACAAGAGTACGGCTACACATATGTTGATACAGCGCCATATGAAATTCTCTCCAACAACGTATTGTCATTCGAGGAGATTATTAAGATCAAACAGACGGAAGATGTTTTGGAGAAATATTGGAATGATCAACGGCTTCCTAGGACTGTTGAATATCTTGTCTCTCAAGTTTTCGATACGCCTTTTGATTTCTTCCAGCAGTTTGGTACGTTCTGGGAAGAAAGAGGCTGGTCTAGAATCGGACATCAACTACAAGATTTATTTATCCGCCTGGATGCCTTCCTGCGAGCTGATGGGAGGGCAGACATGAGGATTGTGGCAAGTTTGATGAAGATGGATTATTTGGCGCATCATAAATTTCAACCGCGTAAAATATGGTGGGAAGATGCTCTGCCTAAACAAGTTCTCCTCGCACTTGAGGAGCGTTTGCTGAAAGAACTTCCGTTTCTCGAGGGGTTAAACGACATGGATCATATGACTTCCCGTACTTTACGTAAACAAACTTTCATGACAAAGACGTCTATCGATCCATCCTCTTTGGACGCAGGCCAATACGAAGTAAGGAATGGATATCTCATATCAGTCTTTCATCATGACAAAGAGCCTTCTTTCCTGTTCCTGGATGATGGCGCACTCGCTTTTGCATAATGAAAAACGGCACCCGATTAAAACTAGTCGGATGCCGTTTTCCTTTTCAAAAAGAAGTTATCCGATAATGACGCGTTCCTTTGGATAATGATAAGTTGTCTTGTTCGTTTTTCCGCCTAATGTATACAGGAATGAAATGAGCCCCACTCGTCCAATAAACATTAAGATCATAATAATGACTTTCCCTATAATCGATAAATCCGCTGTAATTCCAAGTGACATGCCGCAAGTACCAAATGCCGATGATATTTCGAACAGCAACGCGACGACCGGAACACCCGGCTCTGTTAACAATAAGATCAATAATGCAGTCATGACCATCATGGAGGCCAATAAAATGACCGCATAGGAACGAAAGACGTCAATCAGTTTAATTTGTCGTTTAAAAATATGAATGACGTCATTGCCTCGAGCAAAGTTAATAAGGAACAGAATGGCAATTGCGAATGTCGTCGTCCGAATTCCTCCACCCACCGAACTAGGAGAAGCACCAATAAACATGAGAGAGCTGATAAAAATATCGGTAGCTTCACTGAATTGCGTGATGTCATACGTGGTGAGACCGGCAGATCTTGAAGACACCGAATGGAACAAGGCAGTGAATATCCTCTCATGCCACGCCATCCCCTTGAAAGAATGGAATGACTCCAGTATGAAAATCATCACGGCTCCCCAAACGAGAAGCAAACCAAATGTCGCAGTTGTAATTTTCGTGAACAAGGAGAATCGGAAGTGAGGCACTTTGCGTGAAAAGAAACCTTTCACTTCAATTAAGACCGGAAATCCAATTGCCCCTGCGATGATAAGAATCATCACAACAGACTGAATGAAATAGTCATTGAAATATGGCAGCAACGAGGCCTGCGTAATATCAAAACCGGCATTTGTTGTAGCTGAAACTGACATGAACATGCCATGCAGGAATGCTGACGAAGCCGTGTCATAATACTTTAACAAGTACAATGACAAGATGATTCCGCCAATCAATTCGATTAAAAAAATGATGACTACAATTTGCCTGATCAACTGTACGACCCCTGCTAAGGAGTATTGGTTATGGTCCACCATTATCAATTGCCGCTCCCGCAACCCGATTCGTTTTCGGACCATCAACCAAAAGAAGGTGCCGATTGACATGATGCCTATCCCGCCAATCTGTAGCACAATGATTAACATGCATAATCCGAACACCGAATAGGTCGCCCCTATATTAATTGGAGACAAGCCCGTCACGCTGACAGCACTGACTGCCGTGAATAAACTGTCAATAAAGGAAACATGAACGCCGGGTTTGTAAACACCAGGCAAATTCAATAAAACAAACGAAAAGGCGATTGCTAAAAAATAATAAAATACAATGACTTGTGCGGGAGTGAACCTATATAAACTTTCACGTGTAAATTTCATAGACATCGAGTTCCTTTCCACCACTTGGAGAGATTCATCTTCCCATTTTAGTTAATTTCCCAAGAAAAATAAAGGAAACATGAAAAAAATAAACCGGTGACTCTGATGATAGAGTCACCGGATCTTTTTCATCCTATGCTTTTTTACGGTTTTTTGTTATGGCTGACACATAGCCTCCGATTGCGATTGCCGCCAGGACAATCCAAAACGTCGTTTTCCATAGTGCTGAATGAGGAAATGCCTCATCAATTATTTGCAGCTTATGGTGTGCCAATGTTAGGACTACCAGCTTAACACCTACCCATCCAACGATGAGAAATGCAGCTGTCTCCAATGATGGATATTTTTCCAGAAGGACAACGAACTGTCTTGCCGCAAAACGAATCAAGATGAGGCCGACAATCCCACCAAGCAACATGACAACAAACTGACCACCATTAATTCCACCGATATGGAAATGGCCGAGCTCCGGCAATGTGACTGCCAATGCCACTGCAGCCAACATGGAATCAAGCGCGAATGCAATATCAGCCAGCTCAACCTTCAGTACCGTCATCCAAAAACCTGATTGCTTTCTCGGTTTGGACACTGCATGTCCTGCATTTTCTTTGCGTTTATCCAAAATGTTTTTTATGGAAATAAACAATAGATAAGCGGCTCCTAGCGCCTGTATCTGCCAAATATTCACTAAAAATGTGATCATGAACAGGGCAGTGAAACGAAACACAAATGCGCCGAGCAATCCGTAAAATAACGCTTTCCGCTGTTGAACTTTCGGTAAATGCTTGACCATGACAGCCATGACCACCGCGTTATCTGCAGCCAATAATCCCTCCAACACAATCAGTACGACAAGTACCCATGCATACTCCAACAAAATTGCTTCCAAAAAAGTTCCTCCTCATTTTTCCAATTAAAAAAACCCTCACCTAATAAAGGCAAAGGTCTCGCTAAGTCAGAAATTTGAAGTAAATATCCTGCTATCATAACCGATGGCTGGAGCCATGTACTGACGACTATGAAATAGGTTTCCCTATAGCTACTCCCCTTTGACATCTGTCAAAAGAATATTAAGTTGTCGGGTGATTTACTAGTAGTATATCATAAATCATTTGAAATACCACAGTCAATCATCCCTTTTTCGGATAGAAAATCACGTGACTCACGTCTCATCTCCTTTATTATATGTCAGATTTCCTGAAACATACCTCCTTTACATAAAAGAGGATATAGAATGGTGGACGAAAACAGAAAAACGAGAAGAAAACATTCGTTTTCCTCTCGCCATAAACCCTTTTATTTTGATTCCTTCCTCTTGATGGCACGCTTTCTCGTTTCGCGATCGATTAAGCTGTAAATGATGGGAACAATATACAGCGTCAAGAAGGTAGAACTGATCAAGCCGCCGATCACCGCAATACCCATCGGCTGATTCATCTCAGTACCTTCTCCAATCCCTAATGCCAGAGGCAACAGTCCGAGTATTGTTGTCAAGGCAGTCATTAGAATCGGGCGAACCCGGTCTCGCACCGATGCCATAATGGCGTCATAAGAAGACAGCCCAGCCTGTTTCCGCTGATTAATGTAATCTACCAGCACAATTCCGTTGTTCACCACAATTCCAACTAAGACGAGTATGCCAATAACTGCTGTGACACTCATCGGCGTATTAGTGGCTATCAGTCCCAGCGATACCCCGATCAACATCAATGGGACAGAGAACATGATGACAAAAGGATATTTAAATGATTCAAACTGGGCCGCCATGACAATGTAGACCAGGACTACCGCAAGCAGAACAGCCATGATCATGTCATTGATCGCACTTTCAAAGAGTTCACGGTCGCCCCCATAGGACATCTCCGTTTCTTCCGGCAAATCAAGATGTTTCATCATGTCATTTACTTTTTCGGTCATTTCCCCTAACGATTTATTGGAGGCATACTTCAAAGTATAGGTCACTGAATGAGCCTGATCGACTCGTTGAATGGCAACCGGACCTTCTTTTATACTGATGGCAGCCACCGAACCCAATTCAATAAATGTTCCTGCAGGCGTCCGGAGTTTCAACTTTTTAAGCTTATCAATGCTATTCCGATATTTTTCATCATACGAAACCATGACCGAAACAACATCTCCGCGCTTATCGACAATTTGTGTCGCGAATGAACCGCGTGTAATTGAGTTCACCGTCTGTGCAATTTGATAAGGTGCCAGTCCCGCGTCCGCCGCTTTTACCGGATTGATATCCATGTGGATTTCTTCGATTGTATCCTGTAGATTGTTGGACACTTCCATAACGGATTTCATCTTGCTTAATTCCACATCGATTTTTTGGACGGCGTCATCCAACCGCTGTTCATTAATATCATTCAAAGAAAATGTCAGCGTATTTGGCGAGGAACCCGCTGCAGTTTGCATGTTAAAGCCAACTGTCGCCTGATCCCCAACTTCTTCAAGCACTTTTGGCTGGATTTCATCGACAAACTCGAATACGGATTCTCCCCTTTCGGAAAGCGGTACGAGTTTGACATACATCTCTGCGGTGTTCGATTCTGAACTCCCTTGCGCCATTCCTTGCTGGGTTCCCCCAACTAAACTGACATAGACTGCAACATCATCTTTGCCTTTCAGCACTTTTTCAATCTTTTCGACCACTTCATTTGTAGCCGAGAGCGAGGAGCCATTCGGCAGATCTACAGAGATGCTAAAAAACCCTTCGTCTGTAGCAGGCAAAAATTCAGTACCCACCTTAAACAAGCCATATGCACTGGCTCCTAACAATACAACAGTTAATGCCAAAACGATAAAACGATGCTTCAAAGACCATTTCACAGAGCGTTCAAATGTATTCCATGATTTTGAACGCCTTCTTCGCGCCTCGACATTCTTTTTCGGCTTCTTAAGCATCCTGCTTGCCATCATTGGCACTACAGTGAGTGCAACGACAAGAGAGGCAAAGAGACTAAAGGAAATGGTCAACGCAAACTCAGTAAAAATTTGACCGATTAGACCGCTGATGAACAAAACCGGGACAAAGACGGCCAACGTCGTAAGCGTCGAAGCGGTAATGGCACCCGCAATCTCCTTGGACCCCTCTTTAGCGGCTTCCCGCGGTGACTTTCCCATGCCAAGATGCCGCTCAATATTTTCTATCACAACGATCGCATTATCTACTAGCATCCCGATTCCCAGGGCAAGAGCTCCGAGGGTCATAATATTTAATGAGAAGTTGGCAAAGTACATTAAGACGAATGTTACGATGACAGAATAAGGAATGGCGATTCCAATAATAATTGGACTTTTGATTCCCCTCAGAAATAAGAAAAGGACAATCATGGCAAATAGGCCGCCAAGCACTAGCGATTGCCCGATATTGCCGATAGCCAATTTAACGTAATCACCTTGGTCAAATAAAATGTCAGCGGTAACACCCTTGAATTCTTCTTTCTCTAATTGCTTGTCCACTGCCTCTTTAAAGGCGGTGGAAACGGTGGCCGTGTTAGCACCCGATTCTTGTAAAACTGACATTAATACCGCTTGTTCGTCGTTCGCCCGAGTTTCAGAAGTCGACTTTGCCTCCATTAACGCAACATCCGATGCCACGTCAGCAACCGTCAGCTTTTCCCCCGTCAAAGGATTGACGCCGATCGCCACATTGCGAATATCAGAAATTGTCGTCAGGGTGCTCAGTATTCTTGTCGTCAATTGCTTTCCGTCTAAGGTTTCGATTGGTTCTCCCGGCATGGATACATTACTTGCTTGAATTGCTTGGACTACATCCGATTGAATCAGACCGTTCTCTTCCAGTTTCTTTTCATCCAGGATGACTTGAACTTGTTCTACCAGATTGCCGGATACCGTGACACTAGCGACTCCTTTTGTTCTGCGCAACTCCGTTTCAAGCCGTTCGGCGATCGTATGAATATCCACATCCTCTCCAGAAGCCCGGAGAGACAACTGGATGACTGGAAACTGAGATGGATCGAATTTCATGAAGCGAGGATTATCCGCTCCTTCTGGAACAGGGACCTGATCGATCCGTTGCATGACATCCAATTGGACGTCATCAATGACAGTTGACCAGTCGAACATAAGAAGAATAAAGTTAGCCCCTTCTTGCGATGAGGACTGTATGGACTTTAAACCAGGTGTGGTCGATAAACTATTTTCCAACGGTTTCGTCAATTTCTCACTCACTTCCGTAGAGGAAGCGCCTGGATAACTCGTCACCACAACAGCAACCGGCGGATTCAATTCCGGTATTAGTGTGACAGGTATTTTTAAAAAAGATACGGCCCCCAAAATGATGACCAGAAACATGGTCACCATTGTAAAAACCGGCCGTTTAATGGAGAATTCACTAATTTTCATTTACACGTCTCCTTCACATCTCAAAAGCGTTATCTCAATCATATTGAAACAGTGCTTTAACTTCAATTCGGAGCCTGGAATTATTTTATTTTAAATTTGAATACAAGTAAAAATGGCCCGGACGCATTGTTGCCGGGCCACCATTGTTTTCTCTTACAACAAACTGTATAACCGGATCTCCGGATATTTATCATGGAACCAACGCATAGCAAAGTCATTTTCAAACAAGAAGACCAGATTGTCATGGCGATCCTTTACAAGCATGGCTCGTTGTCCCGCCATTGTTTCTTTTACATCCGCCTCGTTTTCGATCCAACGCGCGACTTTTGATCCAATATGTTCCATTTGCACTTCCACATTATATTCATTTTTCATCCGATGTTCGAACACTTCAAATTGCAGTTGACCGACAGCACCTAACAAAACCTCTTCTGTATGAAGTGTTTTGTAATATTGGATGGCCCCTTCCTGCACTAACTGTAAAATGCCCTTATGAAAATGTTTTGATTTCATAACGTTTTTTGCCGTTACACGCACAAATAGTTCTGGCGTGAATTGCGGCAGCGCCTCATATTGGAACATCTTCTTGCCGCCGACCACCGTATCACCAATTTGATAATTCCCCGTGTCGTACAATCCGATAATGTCCCCTGCCACCGCTTCATTGACTGTTTCCCTGTCATCCGCAAGGAATTGAGTCGTTTGAGAAAGTTTAATTGACTTCGAAATGCGTGGTACAGTAACGGTCATTCCACGTTCAAATGCTCCCGAGACAATACGGACGAACGCAATCCGATCCCTGTGTGCCGGATTCATATTCGCTTGGATTTTGAAAATAAAACCTGAAAATTCGTCTGCGTATGGATCCACTCTCTCTTCGTCTTTTGTTTTTCTCGGCTGCGGCGCAGGAGCGAACTGAAGGAACGTCTCTAAAAAAGTTTGGACGCCAAAATTGGTTAAGGCACTGCCAAAAAACACGGGTGTCAATTCCCCTTTTGCCACGCGCTCTTCATCAAAATCGTTGCCGGCTTCATTCAAAAGCATGACATCTTCCAACGCCTGTTTGTAATAGGATGTTTCTGTCATGTCATGTGCAACCGCAAGTCCTCCGTCCGCGTCAAGCGGCAAAAACTTTTGATCGTCCTGCGGGCGGGCAAGCTCCACCCTCTGATTATGCCGGTCATATATGCCCAGGAATTCCTTCCCCATGCCGATCGGCCAGTTCATGGCGTACGATTCAATTCCGAGCACTTCTTCAAGTTCTTCCATTAAGTCAAGCGGTTCTTTCCCTTGACGGTCCATCTTGTTCATGAATGTAAAGATTGGAATGCCCCGCATCCGGCAAACCTTGAACAGTTTGATCGTTTGCGGCTCGATCCCTTTCCCGGAATCCACCATCATCACAGCCGCATCAACAGCCATCAAGGTACGATACGTATCTTCACTAAAATCTTCGTGTCCAGGCGTATCTAGAATGTTCACACGCTTACCTTCATAATCGAACTGCAAGACAGATGACGTGACGGAAATTCCCCTTTGCTTCTCGATTTCCATCCAGTCTGACGTAGCATATTTACCGGATTTCTTCCCTTTTACCGTTCCCGCATCACGAATAGCACCGCCGAAAAATAATAATTTCTCTGTCATGGTTGTTTTCCCTGCATCCGGGTGGGAAATGATCGCGAAGGTACGGCGTGATCCAATTTCATCCTTTATCGGTTTTTGCATTCTGTTTTCTCCTTACTTATAAGCTTTTTTAAGCATAGAGCGATTGATGACTCTTTTCAACCATTTTTTCTTATAGAGATTGCAGCTCAGCCCTTTAGGTTGAAATGAAAGCACCATCCAATAGCATATGCATGAAAGAAAAGGAGCTGCCCTAACACGGACAGCCCACTCCATTGGTTATTCGCTCAATATCCGATCTCCAAACTTTTTTTCAGCTTCCTGCAAAGCGATCTCCGTATCTGAATGTGGAAGTTTTTCATTACCGATAATTTGAAAATCTTCATGCCCTTTTCCCGCAAAAATAATCATATCTCCCGGGTTTGCAACTGCAATCGCGTGTTGCACTGCTTTCGCACGATCGCCAATGCAGGCATATTGATGATGCGTCATACCCGCTTCCAATTCAGATAAAATCGTTTCATATGGTTCATGGCGCGGATCGTCTGTTGTCAAAATGACATAATCGGCAACAGATGCTTTTTCCGCCATCACCGGCCGCTTCTTGCGGTCCCGATTGCCGCCTGTGCCAATAAGGAATATCAATTTAGAACCTTGCTGTTTGTAGGGCAATACAGACTGGATCGCTTTTTCGATCGCGTCTGGCGAATGGGCATAATCGACAAACATGGTAACAGGCAATTCGGTCTCTATTTTCTGCATACGGCCCTTTGCTGGAGAAACAGCGGACAGATGCTTGATAATATCCTTGGTTTGCATTCCTTTTGCAACTAATGCAGCAATGGCCGCCAGCGCATTATAAACATTAAATTCGCCAATCAATTTTGTACGGACTGGATACGTTCCTTCCGGACAAGTTAAGGTAAACGTCGTAGCTCCTGCTTCCATCTGAATATCCGACGCCTTGAACATTGCTTCCTTCTGCACACCATATGTCAAGACAGGATAAGGGGTCATCATCCTCATCCGTTCGCTCCACGGATCATCCGCATTCAGAATGGCATACTTAAACTTCTCCAAATCTTGTCCTAACTGAGCGAACAAAAGACCTTTCGCATTTCCGTAGTTTTCCATTGAACCATGGAAATCCAAGTGATCGTGGGTCAAATTGGTAAAGATGGCTATATCGAATTCCGTGCCAGATAGACGTCCTTCAACTAACCCGTGCGAGGAAACTTCCAATGTCATCACTTCGCAGCCTTCTTCGGCAGCTTGCGAGATCATCTGCTGTGTTGTCAAGACGTCAGTCGTCGTATTGTCGGTTTCATAGAGCTGGCCATCCAAGTTGAAGCCGATCGTCCCAGTCACCGCAGATTTAATATTCGCTTCCTGTAATATGGAATGAATCAGATTGCTGACGCTGGTTTTTCCATTTGTGCCTGTCACGCCGATCATCGTCATCCGTTTTGAGGGGAAGCCGTAAAATCGAGGGGCAAGCAAAGCAATCGACCGCGCTGTATCTTCCACATAGACGACTGCCACTTTATCAGTATCCACATCCACAGTCTCGGACGCAATCACTACGCGTGCCCCTTGTTCCACTGCCTGCTGGGCGTATTGATGTCCATCCACAGTGAATCCTTTAATACAAACAAACATCCCGCCCGCATTAACAGCCCGCGAGTTGACCGCAAGATCCGTCACATTCGGAGGAAGTTGTCCTTCAATTCGCTGTATCGGCATAATTGATAATAAATGCTCTGTATTCATTTTGTTCCTCCTATCAGTCCATCATGGCTGCGTTCACATAAGCGTGCAATAACTGAGAAGTCGCCTTTAATGAGTCAACATGAGTCCGCTCCATAGCATGCGAGGACTCGATGCCCGGCCCGAACAAAGCATGTCTCACATCAAAACCTGCCCGGATGGCAGCAGAGGCATCCGATCCATAGAAAGGATAGATATCCAATTTAAAAGGTATGCTTCCCTCTTTGCATAAAGACGTCAATTGGCGCGTTAATCCATAATGATAAGGACCCGAGGAGTCCTTGGCGCAAATAGAAACAGTATATTCATCCGAAGACTGTCCATCTCCTATGGCTCCCATGTCAACAGCGATATATTCAACTGTCTCCGGAGGTATATTCGAGTTGCCGCCATAGCCGATCTCTTCATTGTTTGAAATATAAAAGTGAGTGGTGTGCGGCAATTCAGTACCTTGTTCTTTCAAATGACGGACCAGTTCCAACAGCAGAGCAGTGCTCGCTTTGTCATCCAAATGACGGGATTTGACAAATCCGCTAGTTGTCACTTCAAAACGAGGCTCAAATGAAACAAAATCACCGACTTCAATGCCAAGAGACCGGATTTCGTCTGCCGTACTCACTTTTTCATCAATCCGGACTTCCATATTATCCGCACTCCGTTTTGCGGTACCTGCATCTTCGTACACGTGAACTGTTGTCTGATGCATTAGAATCGTGCCAGTAATGACTCGCCCTCCAGCAGTATGTATATTGCAGTACTCCCCTTCAACTGCATTCCATCTAAAACCGCCGATCGTAGTCAATTTTAATCGGCCATTCGATTTGATTTCTTTCACCATTGCACCTAATGTATCGGTGTGTGCAGTCAACAGCCGATGACGTGAATTATCTTTTCCTTCCAACGTGGCGATGACCGCCCCTTTGTTCGTCTTTTTGAAAGGGACTCCCATCTTTTCAAATTCGGCAGCGATTACTGCCATTACTTCGTTTGTGAATCCAGAAGGACTTGGGGTCTCTACTAGCCGTTTTAATAAGTCCAAAACATGTTTTTCATCAAAATTCATTCATATCACCTTTAGTCTCATTTTTTATAAATCATACTCCCAATTGATTCAAAATCATGTATGATTATCGTTAATATTAATTCAAGGGGTGCACAATGTGGAAACTGATAAGCTCGTCCAATCCCACAATAACTTTATTATACTTTTTTTCGCTTCGGTCGTCATTGTTCAGCTCTTCGTTCTCCCATTTGCAGATTATAACTATTACTGGGTCTTCGTATTAGGCGGTTTTATCTATACGACAATCTTGCTGTTTTTAAACAGACGAGATGCCAGAAAACATGCGATCCGTTTACGGACACTCATACTCTTCGGCGGAAATTTGTATGTATTTCTGCTCAATATCCTGTATCCCGATATTCCCTTCTTGCTTTATTTACTTTTTCCGATCATTTTTGCATTCGTCTATAATCACAAGCGTACTATTCTAATTTTAGTATCACTCACTTTAACCCAACTGGCCTTACTTCTTTTGCTGTTCCGGGAATACTATTCGACAATCGACCATTTTCGACTCGTTTCCCATTATGTGTTTCTCCTCTTAATGGTCCTCATCCTAACAGTCCTGTTCGTATTCAGGGTCGGCCCTGAATGGAAGCGGTTATTTGTAGAAAACAAACGGAAAGAAGAGCAATTGACATCACAAGATGGATATCTGCAGTTATTTTTTGAACATGCCCAAGACGCGATTGCCGTATTCAGTTTAGATTTACGCATTATAACAGTAAATCCCGCGTTTGAAACAATGTATGGATGGAAAAAGGGGGAGTGCCAAGGCAAAAAAATTCAGCTCTACCCGGAGAACGAATTACAGGGAGTCGTTCATCGAACGGAACGAGTCAAACAAGGGGAAAGTTTCCACTTGAGGACAAAAGAAATGCGAAAAGACAAGACTTTATTCGATGCTGAAATGACGATTGCCCCAATATACAATAAAACGCAAGAAGTAATTGCAATTTCTGTCATCGCAAGGAACATAACAGATAAACTACAAGCAGAAAAGCTAAAGATGGACGCTATAAAATTGAAAGCGATCGGTGAAATCGCAGCAAGTGTTGCCCATGAGGTTAGAAATCCGATGACGGCCGTTTCAGGCTTCATACAAATGATGAACGACGATCCAGCGAATCCATACCGATACTTCACAGAAATCATGAGAGAGGAAATAAAAAGAATCAATTTAATTGCAAACGAATTTCTTACCTTTTCCAAGCCGAATATTAAAAACACTTGCGAATTCGATATCGAACAAGCACTGCTGGAAGTCGTCAACCTCTTTGAAAATGAGTTCCAAATAAGAAAAATACAATGTTCTATTCATTTAGCAGAGCATCAGACTGATATTTTCGGAAATGAAGAAAGTGTAAAACAAGTGTTCATCAATATCCTGCGAAATGCCTTAGAAGCGCTATCCGACTCCGGTATTTTACGTATAAAAAATCGAATTTTATCCGATCAGCTCTGCATTGAAATTTCCGATAATGGCACGGGGATGAATCAGGAAGCACTCGAGCAGCTCTTCGAACCGTTCTATTCTACAAAGGTGGATAGCGCTGGACTCGGCATGGTCATTACAAAAAAGATTATTTATGACCATAAAGGCAAAATTGAAGTAGCAAGCAATCCTGGTAAAGGGACAGTTGTAACATTGACTTTCCCCATTGCCAAAATGAAACCCTGTGCTGTTTGAACGTAATTTAAACTGAACGAACGCCAGATAGACCGGACGAACGCCAGAATAGACTTCTGAACGCCAGATAAACCGGACCAACGCCAGTATAGACTTCTGAACGCCAGATAAACCGGACCAACGCCAGAATAGACTTCTGAACGCCAGATAAACCGGACGAACGCCAGATTAGACTTCTGAACGCCAGATAAACCGGACGAACGCCAGATTAGACTTCTGAACGCCAGATAAACCGGACGAACGCCAGAATAGACTTCTGAACGCCAGATAAATCGGACGAACGCCAGATTAGACTTCTGAACGCCAGATAAACCGGACGAACGCCAGAATAGACTTCTGAACGCCAGATAAACTGGACGAACGCCAGAATAGACTTCTGAACGCCAGATAAACCGGACGAACGCTAGATAAACCGGACGAACGACAGATTAGACTTCTGAACGCCAGATAAACTGGACGAACGCCAGAATAGACTTCTGAACGCCAGATAAACCGGACGAACGACAGATAAACCGGACGAACGACAGATTAGACTTCTGAACGCCAGATAAACTGGACGAACGCCAGAATAGACTTCTGAACGCCAGATAAACCGGACGAACGACAGATAAACCGGACGAACGACAGATTAGACTTCTGAACGCCAGATAAACCGGACGAACGCCAGAATAGACTTCTGAACGCCAGATAAATCGGACGAACGCCAGAATAGACTTCTGAACGCCAGATAAACCGGACGAACGCCAGAATAGACTTCTGAACGCCAGATAAACTGGACGAACGCCAGAATAGACTTCTGAACGCCAGATAAACCGGACGAACGCTAGATAAACCGGACAAACGCCAGAATAGACTTCTGAACGCCAGATAAATCGGACGAACGCCAGATAGTTTTACAACTCCCTGAATCGCAAGGAACGTAATAGAGTTTTCTTGTCAAGGAGCACATTAACATTTCCTATTAAACACGAAAGAGAGTATGGGGACGATAAATTGTTCCCACACTCTCTTTTTTTCACGTGTAATACAGATTACCGTTCCAGCCGACGCTGAATCTCGGGGATTTACAAGATTTGCACGTCACCGCAGCAGCCGCTGGAGGATGGATAATTTACCTTTATACGGCGGAAAGCCAAACCGAACAGAAACAGCTGTGCTCTTTTGCATTAAAGATTTGCTATGCGTGAACGTCTCAAAACTCGCCTTTCCATGATATGCATTGATACCGGACGGACCAATTCCTCCAAAAGGCAGATGGAGATTGCCGACATGGCTAATTGTGTCATTTATACATCCCCCGCCAAATGGTAATTGTTCTGCAAAGTATTCCGCAGCCTTCTTATTCTCTGTGAACATATAAGCGGCAAGCGGTTTTGGCAATTGTCTGACCTGATGGATAAGAGAACCTAAATGATTATATGTCAAAATTGGCAGTATCGGACCAAATATCTCCTCTTCCATGATTGGATCCTTCCATGTGATGCCGGCCAGCAACGTCGGTTCCATATACAACATATCACGGTCATAATTTCCTCCATGAATAATTTCCTTACGTTGACAATGCAGTAGCTTTTCTAGGCGCTCAAAATGTTTGTCATGAATGATTCTTCCATAATCAGGACTTTGGGATGCATCTCGACCATAAAATCGGCCAATCGCCTTTTTCACTTCCTCTAGGAACAGATGATAAATTGATTCATGAACTATGACGTAATCAGGCGCGACACAAGTTTGGCCATTGTTCAAGAATTTCCCCCAAACGATACGCTCCGCGGCTTTTTCAAGCTTCGCGGTTGGATCAACAATAGCGGGACTTTTTCCACCCAATTCTAAAGATAAGGGAGTTAATTGCTCGGCGGCTGCTTTCATGACAATTTTTCCGACACGAGCGCTTCCTGTGAAAAACAGATAATCGAACGGACCATGGATCAGGGCAGATGTTTCACGCACACCACCTTCCACTACATATACATATTCTGATGGAAAGGTATCCGAAAGGATTTTTTGGACAACTTTCTCGGTATGCGGTGCCGCTTCAGATGGTTTGACAACTACGCAATTCCCTCCAGCAATAGCGCCAATCAATGGTTCCATCACAAGTTGGAATGGATAGTTGAACGGACCTACGACTAATACAGAACCGTACGGCTCCCGAATGATCCTACTTTTAGCTGGTTGTAAGTGAAGGGGTGTTTTAATACTCTCCGGTTTCATCCATTCATCTAGGTTTTTTATCACATACGAAATGCTGTCTAAAATAAACCCAACTTCCGTCATGTATGCTTCAAAGGGACTTTTATGTAAATCTTTCCACAGTGCGTCAAGAATATCGCTTTCATTTTGCTTAATTGCACCATGCAGTCGGCCAAGCATTTCTATCCGAAACGTTGCAGGCCTTGTCGCTCCAGTAAAATAAAAATTCCGTTGGCTTTGGATCAACTGTTCGACATGGATAGGTTCCAATCATGCTCCCTCCTCATTCTTCTTATCGAAATCATAGCTGGAAACTTGATCTCACGCAAAATAATGGCGTTGGACAAAATGTCAATATAGCAAAAGAACTGGATTTTACAATCGATAATTTCCGACCAATTACGCAGTTTGGCGAAATGACTCGAAACATATACTTGAAATAACAAAAAAATTGCATTTCAGATGACAAGCTCTGCAAATAGCAAGAGCCCTTAGTGTTGTAACCCTTGTTTCAAAAATACCATGAGAGCATACACATTATTTTGGGATAGGCCTAACGATTCTTTTTACATCCTTTGTGTTTGGGTGAGAAGTTTTTCAGGGTAAAGACTAACCACATACACGAAAACGATTTAACACGAAATGGAGGAAAAGGACATGACGACAACAGAAACTTGGTGGGAAACGATTTTTGAAGGGAATCTTTCATTGGGACTCAACAAGGAGCGCATCGCAGACCTTGACGATGAAACCTTCCTCTACTTTAATGATGGTGCAGCAATGACAGAAAGTGAAAATATGACGCATTGAGTTTCCTCATCATACGAATGACAATAGACTAAAGAAGTTAATCGTCAGAAATGCACGTTTCCTAACAGCACAAGCCAAAAGGAAACGATGCACTTCTGACGATTTTTTATGAGAATACAGGCAAACAATCTATACTGACAATCATCGGTCTCGAGATTCCTTTTGCAACTTCTTCAATGCTTTTTTAGATCCTCTTGCCAAGTCATGTTCCAATTTGCGTTCCTCAAAAGATGTAAACAACGTTTGCAAGTCATAGGACGGGGGATACAAATCAATTGCTTTGATCTCCAGAGAAATGCGCTTTACATTTACTTCAATGAACTCCCCTTTATAGAAGACCAACACGTTATGATATGGATCCCTCTCACGATAAATAATTCCGCTTTCTCCATATGCCAACAACCTTACTTTGTCACCGACAGCATACTCGTATACCAGTTCTTCCTCTACTTGCTGATATGGTGATTTTCTGATCTTTTCGCTCCGTACTTTGGCTAAGTCGTATTCTTTTTCTTTCATATAGAGCTCCGCCTTGGCGATCACTCGATCCAGCAGAGCCATTTTGCGGGCGATCCACAATGCATTGCTGTCACCTGAAGTACCGATCAAAAGTTGATAGGTCGGCTCCAATGTTTCATTTTTAAATTGCATCGCGGCATTCATAAAGTCATCATGCAGTTCCGAGAATCGTTTGATCTCTCCATAGTGCGTCGTGGCCACCACAATGCAGCCCATTTGATAAAACTCCTCTAAGGAAGCAATCGCAAGCGCAGCACCTTCATTCGGCTCTGTCCCGCTGCCAATCTCATCAAACAATAGCAATGTGCGGTGGTCAGCCAGTCGCATGATCTCTGCTATATTTTTCATGTGAGAGGAAAATGTGCTCAAGGCGTTTTCCATGCTTTGATTATCTCCGATATCCACGTAGATTTGATTGAATAGAGAAATCTCAGTCTCAGGGCTTCCGCTAATATGAAGTCCAGCCATTGTCGCCAGCGTCAAAAGGCCGATCGTCTTCAACACCACTGTTTTTCCGCCTGCATTCGGCCCCGTAATAATCAACCCGCGGTACGTCGCCCCAATTTCAAAATGCAGCGGAATCGCCTGGCTTCCAAGCAAAGGATGTTTACAACCAACCAGCTTGCAATAGCCGTGTTCGTTTACGCGAGGCGCAATCCCCTCCATTTGCTTGCTGAACTTTCCTTTAGCAAATGCGAAATCATATTGGCCGATCACTTCAATATTTATGTTGATTGCTTGCAGATTCTCTGTTACCAGTCCAGTCAGCGCCGCCAATAGCTGATATTCTTCAACGGCTTCTTCTGCCCGCAGGATGGACAACTCGTTCGTCAACTTTGCAATGACGGCCGGTTCTATAAATACAGTCGCTCCTTTTGCCGATTGCTCAATGATGACACCTTCGACTTGATGCTTATAGGACGCCTTAATCGGTATCGTGTAGTGCTCATCCTTTTGACTAATAAAAAATTCCTGGATCATCGCTTTATTGATTGGATTCCGTAAAAATTTCTGCAGCCGTTCCTGAATCTTCCCTTTGGTCGATTCCATCGCTTTCCGGATACGTCCAAGCTGCCGGCTTGCCGTAGATGCCACTTGGTTATTCGAAATCACAGCAGCGATTTCATTCTCCACCTGAGGAAGCTCCGTCATGGAAAGGGCATAACTGCTTAACGTTGGAGCGAAGAAAGATTTCTCGTTCATAAACTGTTTAATTTTTCGGCATCCGCGCAAAAAGTCGGCAATTCCTGTAAATTCAGCCGGCTCCAAAATCATTCCTTTTTCTAGCTTGGATAACGTACGATGGATTGCCGCGACACCGACAATGGGAAGATGAGTATCCAAATCGACCAGTGTTCTCGCTTCCGAAGTTTCACGCAGTCTGTCCTCGACGGCCTTCAATTGATTACTCGGATGCAGCCGATCCACAAGACGCTGTCCTAATTCACTGGAACAGCACCCCTTCAACCGTTCCTTCAACTCATTAAATTGCAATGTTTCATATGTCATTTCATTCATCATTCATGCTCCTCACGATTTGTAATGAATGAAGATACCCGTTCAGATGGTTTCATTGGCGAATTAGGTAGGACGTGATCTAAGGGGATTCCCCTCAAATCATTTCGCTCCAAAATAAAAAAAGCAGCGGGATACCCGACTGCTCGAAGTTCGATTTATAAAGATGCAGAAAAATCGTCAGGTAGGACTAACGACAAGACTGGACTCAATATAAAGCGATGTAGGTATCTTCATAGGTTGGTGAAATAAGACAACACAAAGAAACGGCAGGACTTTCACTCCTACACGAAACTCAGGTCGAGTTATTTCATTCAGTTCATCCTATTTCGATCCCACTTCACTCAAAAAGAGCACCTCTCTTTAATTCCAATGAAAACCAATCTATGGTTATTGTATGGCACCCAGACGAATCCTGTCAACAATAACTGAAAATATTTATTTTTTAATGTGTGCTTGCAACTGCCTAGGGAGCATGCTAATATAATAAATGTGTTCGAGAGAACAATCCTAGCAAAATCGATTCCGTAGCTCAGCTGGGAGAGCGCTACCTTGACAGGGTAGAGGTCGCTGGTTCGAGCCCAGTCGGAATCATTGGGTGCCAAACCCGTAGGAAGGTTGTCGGAACAACAACCTTCTCCAGAAACAGTCCTATTAGGCCGGATGCCTAGGGACTGTTTTTTTGTGTTTAGTGACCGACGAGTGACCAATTTTACTACTCTCTGAATAGATGTTACTTTTTTCATTAAAAGTTCCAACACAAAAACGCTTTTTTATATTTTGTAACATTAAACGGTTAAATTTTTTATTGCAACGGTTGATTATACTTTGAAAACATTCGCTAAAATTAAAAATAACTATTTATTTATTATTTTCTAAACTTATAAGAGGATTTCAGTCTTTTCACTATACCCAGCTCGAATAGCTGCCTGTGTAGCATTCAAATCCACTAGATACTCATCAATAAACATTTGCTGTTTGGCAGTTAATTTTTTAATCACTTCACATCACCACCCCCATCTGGTAAACCCTTAATGTATTTTTAGGCATAGAAAAGACCGCTTTTATTAAGCGGCCAAATAAGTAATTCAAATCCTATTACTTAATACTTCACTAATATATTTACATATTTCTATTACTTTTTGCTGTAACTTGCTTTTGTGATGTTGACTATCATTTAGGCTGTCTAAAATAAAGGTATTTCCGTCATTAAAACATATAGTGAGTATTGAAGCGTTTCTATTCTTATGAGAAATTTTAATCCTAGTTACACTGTCAAGTGATCTTTCATCCAGATTAATGAAACCTTGCTCCAAGAAGCCTACTATGCAGACTTTGCTTTTTGTAACAATTAATAACTCTGTTTCTTCAATTGGCTTATCTTTAAACATAAAATTCTTCGGATAAAATAACTGCACTTCATCCTCGCTTATTAATTCTTGAAGAGAATACATCTGATCTTCTATAAAAGAATTTGCAAAGCTAAATTCACGTAAACTCCTTAAGAAGTCCTGATATGTTATTTCATACATACTTTATCACCTCCCGATTACACAATTCTCCAAGAAAGGCAGAAGTCCTTCAATTTTCGTTTGGCATAGAAAAAGCACCTACCAAGGTAGATGCAGGAAAAACCTTACTGAGTTTGATATGTAGGCAACTTAACTATTACAGGATGAACCCTATCGATTAATAATTGATAGTTTGCAAAAATCGAACCCAGATCCTCTTCTGAAATTTTGATACCTGTAGGATGACCAGACTCATTTCTCACCTGTCTAACAATGTCTAAAAACGAAAAATGCAGATCAGAATTCTCTAATCCAATAGATTTAAAAACATCTTCATTGATTTTGGCTCTTCGTAAAAAACCGTCTAACCTGGCATGTGCTTTCTTAGCATTTACAACTTCCTCTTCAAACTTAGCTGCTTCCCTTTCACTCCCACCTCCGTTTTTTAAAAACACTAGATAAGCTTCACATAGTTGTAGGAGGAGTCTCTCTGCAGCACAACCAATCATTGTTGCAGCTGCTAATCTGTATCCTCTTTGAGCACAGTAACACGCTTCCAAAATATAGTCCTTCTCAATGCTGTCTATGTGCTCTTTATGAACTTTCGCTATTAAATTGTGGTATATTTGACCACCTGGTATTGAAACATCAGCTGTACCTTCTCCATCCTGTACTTCGATTACTTCTGCGATTTTTATGCCTTTTCTAACTTCTAATAACGAATGTTTATCATCATCTGGATAAACATCCATACAAGCTTTAACGAATGCTTCCCAACTTTCTTCTGCCTTCTTCATCAAAGGCAACGGAACCCTTATGTCTAATTCTAACTTCGTTTGGTTCCATATCTTGTAAGTAAAGTTGCCCGTATCACTCAACATGAAATCGCAAGATTTTAGTATCTGCGCCAATTCGTCTCGGCCTTTGTATTCAAGGTATTCTATAACAGTTTTTTTAAAGATATCGTTTCTTAAAACAACCATATTAAATTCCCCCTTACTGACACTATTCGTCAAGAAAGGTGGAAATCCTCCTAAGTTATCGATCGTTTTGTATGGGGCTTGTAGAGGTGGCTCAATCGCTCGAGCACACCCCTCCTTTAATGGTTCCCCTCACTTATACAGACTTCGTAAGCCAAGCGTAAGTCAGGCTACAATTTCACGCACCTTTTTTTCAGCGCGTTTAAGATAGCCTTGCACGGTTCCCTTGCTAATTCCCATCTCCTCGGCAATCAGCCCCATACTCATTTTCTGTCCAACATGAAGAATAATGCACTGTCTCTCACGAAGGGACATTGCCCCGAATATCTGAGATAGGAGCATCTTTTCCTCTTGCGTCATATACAACTGCTTAGCCTCCATTTCCTGCAGTTGCTCCTGAATGTCCGGAATGAGATCCATACTCTCGAAATACTGCTGCTGGTAGATCGCCTTTTTATCCGCTCCACGGTAAGTCCCCGGCTGTCGTCCGGTCTTCATCCAATCGAGTGAAAACGTCATGGATTCAATCATTCTATTAATATGCTTTAAATCTTCCCTCTCGATAGGATTATTTCTGTCTATAGTATCCGCTCGTCTAATCACCTCTTGCCACCCTGTTCTATACTCCTGTATCAATTTATCCGCCCAACTCAGCATGAAAGCCCCTCCTATCTCTGTCTAAACGCTCCACCCTTTTTCCGTCCGTATGTCGGCCGATTGGTACCCATTAATTCAGCCCATTCCCTCGGCGTGAACTGTTCCTCCTGCCCGCCACTTGTCTTGGTCCTCTGCTTTCTTCCCGCCTGTCCTGCGGGCTGTGAGAGACCTTTTTCTATCAGTTGATTTTGCAATGTCCTCATCTCCTCACTCCTCCGGTTGCAAAATTATTAATATTTAGGTATAAAACGCGCAAAAGATAAAACTATAAAAAAAAGAGGACAACAATGACACAGCAAAACGCTGTAATCAAAGTTGTCCTCCAGTTGACTGGCGGGGACCGATATATTCGATTCTATTATAATGCTTTATAGATTTTTCTAAGTTTGATGTTCAGATTAATGATATCATTTTGAACGATTGTAACATCTTCAATCATTTCACGTCCGAACATCTTATAATGCTCTGATGAATCGTAACTTGTAAAAATCTCTATTTTGATTAGTAGCTTTTCAAATCCGTTCTTTATATTTGAATAGTCATCAATAAACTCTATCGGATACGTTCTCCCTAAATCATTCTCCAATATTTCTCTAGATTCTTTCAAAGGTTTATAAACTACTTCCCTGATTAAATCCTTTTTTTGCGGGCCATCTATTGCTTCGAAATTAAAGCATTTAACCCCCTCTAATGCCCCTATTGCTTTGTTAATAAAATTATTGAGAAATAGTCTAGCAAATTCCTCAGTTTTTTGACCAAATTCTGCTTTTTGTTTGTTTTTGTGAACTTTCCAACTTGCAATAACAGTAATAATCGAGCCTAAGACTGCTCCGACTACTCCCGAAAACATCTCACTCAAAAATCTTCCCCCTCATCAAAATTTACACGAATCACTTTTCCTTTATAAGTCTTGATCGTCGTCTCAGCGTGGGGATGAAGTTTAGCCATCTTAGCCCTCCCTTCACTAAGCACAATGACACAAGATGCTGGTAGTTCCATTATATCAATATTCAGGATGCCGCAGGAATCTATTTTTATTTCTTGTAGTCTTAAATCAGGAGCTTGCAAATACCTTTTCCCCTTCCAGAAGTTTTATTGAAAGGCATCTTCCAATTTTGAGTCCAACGCTTCCCAGGTCTGATTAGAGGTGCATGATTTAGCCAAAAGTGTGGATCCTTCTTTAGTCCAAAGGTATAACACAGAAACGAACTTCAAAAGTTCTTTTTGTTCTGTCAACTTCTTGAACTCTTTGAGTATAGCTCCTTTTAATACAATGTAATGCCTTCCCTCTTCGTATCGATGTGAATTCCGTTGGAAATTGCGACTAACAATTTTTTGCTCTACATTAAAAAGTACGGCCAGCTGCTTGGTTGTTAAAAAGTTTCTACCTTGATATTTTATCGAATCAGATAACATCCTTATTATTCACCCCTAATTAGAATTCAATATTAATAACTGGTCGATATACCTGTTTACATTATAAAACAAATTATGAAAGATTTAAAATTGGTCTTATGTGCCGATTTCTCCTCATAATTTTTTAAGATTCATCGCCGTCCTACCCCACTTCGACTAGTTCTTTTATTCGCACTGTTTCACGTTCAAGTAGAATGGCCAACAGCCTTCGTTCGTCCTTTATCTCTTTCTGCCAATCACCGTTCTCGGTACCCCGCTTGAATAATGAGTCACGCTCAGCTTTCAATTGTTCAATAATTTTCTGCTGCTCCTTGATAATCTCGTCTTTCTGGTTATTAGCTTCTTTCAGTTCAACAATTTCAGTTTCGTAAATAATAGGACCAGTTGGAACAGTTGGTACTCTATCTACCAACTTCGCGGTAACACGGTTTTCTGTTTGTGGCTTGTCCAAAGTCTTGCCAGCCTCACGTCTCGCTCTCACTCTTTCCAGCTCCCAATTCTGTCGGCGGTTAGCAAGCGTTGGAGCACTGATGCCGAAGTGTTTTGCAATTGCGGCGTACGTCATGCCATCAGCTTTCATTTTGTCAACTGCCGCCTCGGTGATTTCAATCGTTTTCTTCTTATCCACCTTCTTCACTTCCTTTACCTCTTCCACACTCTCTTCCGCTTCAACACGTTCATTTACGTTAGCAAGTAACTCCTGACCGATTTCTCCCGTACGGACTGCTGCTGGACAGCCACATGTATAAAGCGCACTATTATTATTACTGCCAACAACCTTACACTTGTCGCACAACTCTTCTTTCAATGAATCAAGTTCTGCCAGTAAATTCATACGTGCTTTCCGCAATATAGCTGATCGCTGTCTACGCTGTTTTCTTTCTTTGATGGATGACATTTGGATTCACCCCAAATTTGTAATCTTATTGAAATGAAAAATCGGATAGATGATAATAGACTTAGTAAATTAAACATTTTGATATGGAGTATCCCTGTTAGAAGCTTTTCAGGGACTTGAATAGAAAAAGCCCTCTTGGTATGATGCGGGGTGTCAAATCTGCACGAATTGACCCCTAATTTAATACC
>JACHLS010000004.1 GCA_014204635.1 Sporosarcina luteola
CTCGACGATCGAGGCATTCCTCTTGTCGTATGCAATCCTATGCACGTCAAGAAATCCAAAGAGCTTGACGACAATCTTCAGACCAAGAACGACGCCAAAGATGCCCTCGTCATCGCCAGATTGGTGAAGGACGGCAGGTACAGCTATCCACGCATTTTAAGAGAGACGGAGGCTGAACTGCGTGCAGGTGCAACGCTGAAAGGCAATCTGACTAAAGAATTGAACGCTGTCAAAAATAAGATAATTCGCTGGACCGATCGTTATTTTCCCGAGTTTCAACAAGTGTTTCCAAGTCTCGGAAAAATGGCACTCGCGGCACTCGAATGTACACCGTTTCCTAACGATATTATGGGAAAAGAGCCGATTGAATTGGTTGAAATCTACCGGAATGTGGAGGGAATGAAATCTCCCCAGATACCGAAGGCGAAGAAACTTATTGATTCAGCGCTTATTTCGATTGGCGTGACTGAAGGACAGACGATGGCCCGTCTTGAGATAGCCACACTTGTCCAACGCCATCGCCAGCTTGAGAAGGAGCTTGAATCGCTTCATGAGCAGTTGATGAAACTTATTCAAGCGACTGTTGAGTATGAGTATCTCCGAACGGTCCCAGGCCTTGGAGACGCAACCATAATTGATTTACTATCTGAAATCGGCACCTTCGCCCAATACGATCATCCACGCCAACTATTGAAACTCGCGGGATTGACACTTAGGGAGAATTCTTCCGGACAGCATAAAGGACAGAAACGAATTTCTAAGAGAGGAAGAAGTCAGCTACGTGCGCTGCTCTTCCGGGTCATGATGCCGATGGTTCGACATAATAAGGCATTCCGACAACTGCACGAATATTACACGACCAGACAAGTAAACCCGTTACGCAAGAAACAGTCCATTGTAGTTCTCTGTGGAAAACTGCTGAAGGTACTGCACGCAATCTCTACGAAGCATATGGCATTTGACGCGGATCAGATGATGCGGGCTATTCCCAAGCTCGATAGAGCTGCCTAAGCATTACATTCTTAGTGAATGACTAGAAAATTGGATGACACGGAGAAGCCGGCATTATATTTTCCATACGACCAATGAGTCCCCTGAGGAGCTTCGCCAGCCTCCGCCTTATGACTAGACCGAACGAAGGAATGTAGGTGCACAAGACGCCAAGAGACATGGGAGGGTACGTCATCATAAGCAATGCGGAGATCCAGAGTGCATCGTATATGGAACTATCATCGCAACCAGCATTATCCAGCGATGACCGCGTAGCGCACCAGAGGACGTTTGAAGATTCAAATATCAAATCACTAATGTTAAAACGAGTGTCAAAAAAATATTTTTGGCACCCTTACAACGGCTTAAACCGTTGATACATCAACATTTATAGAGGGAGGAATAACAATGAAGGTAGCAATCGCACAATTTAAAACGTCGACCGATAAAGAAGAAAATTTACAAAAAGCAATTTCGTATATTCATAAATCCGGTAAGGAGGGTGCCGATTTTGTCATTTTACCTGAATTCTTTATGGGGTTAACACTAGGAGACTCTGCTAAGAGACCGGTAGATTATGCGGAACCGATAGACGGTTCCTTTGTCCAACAGTTGTGCAGTGCTGCAAAAGAAAATCATGTTTATGTAATTGGTGGTATCTTTGAGTTGAGTGACGAGGACGTGAATCGGGCTCATAATACGACCGTTGTCATAAACAAGCAAGGAAAACTTCTGTATCGTTACCGAAAGACGCATTTATGTGATTCCTTTTCGTCTAAAGAGTCGGATACAATTATTCCTGGGAAAGAGGCATTCCCCATTATTGAAACCGAATTTGGCAAGTTAGGATTAGTTGTTTGCTATGAACTACGGTTCCCGGAAGTTACAAGACAGTTAATACTGAATCAAGCGGATTTTATTATTGTTTCTTCTGCTTGGTATAACGGGATATTAAAAGAAGATCATTGGGAAGTTCTTTTGCGTGCCAGAGCAATTGAAAATACAACCTTTATGATAGCAGCAAATCAAACGGGAAATATTTTCTCAGGACGAAGCATGATTGTTGATCCGATGGGAGTAGTTGTTTCGAGTACAGGAGAAGAAGAAGATTTAATCGTAACTACCATTGACCTCGATCGAATTCAAAGAGTTCGAAATATCGTATCTAATATGGAACATCGTCGTCCTGAACTATATGGAAACTTAATTGAATAGTCATTAAAGAGGATTTTCTTGTAAACTCCAGAGTAATTGTCTACAAAGGTATTCTCCTAAACAAAAAATGACCATAAACGCTGATTGACCAACGTTTATGGTCATTCTATTTATTTCTAACTTGTTCATTTTTTATTCGGTCTTAGTTATAAGTGTGGTATCTTTCCAATCACAGTTTCTTCGTCTTGTCGAATTTTCTATTGCTGTGATTCAACAATTCTCACAGATAGCAAATCCTTCCGCCGATATACGCTCAATACAATACCCATAATAAAAGCATTCAGTAATATTGGCATTACGCCATAACTAATGAACGGCAAAGAAAGTGAAGTAATAGGGAGCAAACCCAATGTCATGGCGACATTGCCAACTAACTGAACCGTATACATGGCAACTGCACCGATTAACAATAACTTACCAAAAGGATCTTGGATAGTACGTGTAATCATCATAATTCTTACGATGAAGAGGGAGAGAAGCAAAACAAGTGCTCCAGCGGCTAGCCAGCCAAAATAATAAGTGAAGCCGGCAAAAACATAATCGTTGTGGACCTCTGGTATCCTGCCACTGCCCAATACGTTACCAAACCATCCCGCATTTGAGATATGCTCTTTGAATAGCAATATTAAATAGCCATCACCTTCCGCAAACTGTTCAGGATTGATAAAGGCTAAAAATCTATCTATTTGCGATAGTCTTGTGTACGGCCAGACTACGAAACTTAACAATAGCAGGAAACCTACCACACAAACCATAATGATCCATTTTCTTTTCCAACTAAAACTACTCATAAGAAAAACCGACAGTACCATCGCCAAATATATAATAATTGTCGGTAGGGTAGCTGCCATAGATAGTAAATAAATGGAAAGTAATAAAAATAAAGCTATTTTCCAAGTAGGCAACTTCTTTTGATTAAAAATAGCTGCCCATGCTAAAAGAAATAATGGAATAGCCATTAAAGCCTCTATTCTTAATGGCCCTATTGCCATATAAGATTGCGAATGCACCAGAAGGATTAAAATAAGTAGTCCCGCTCCATAAAACCTCATGCTAAACTTCTCCAGTTTTCGATAATCCATCAGCATCATCCCAATAGCAATTGCTCCACCTAATACAACAAGCACAGCTTTACGTGTCAAAAAATAATTAGCATCTAGACCAAAAGTCGAGTAATAATCTGCACCAATAAATAAAACCGGTAAAAATCCTATCCCCATCACTGCAGCTAATAATACTATCATCAGCCAATCAATTTTAGGCCGGTGAAGTTTGTTCAACTGATGTCCAAGCATTACTGGATTCCCCATGTGTCCGACAGCTTTTTCTTCTGCTGCTGTTTCATCTAATCCTTTCGTCATCCATTTGTTTTTTGCCTCTATCAGATGATGACTTAACTCGGCTGCCACAAATTCCTTAGCCTCTTTTGAATTTATCTGACTCTTCACTTCATCTAAAAATGACTCACTTCTCTCGTGCACTTGTCTTTCACCCCTCCACGATCGCTTTCAAAGAGATACGTTTACTTTTGGTTTGTTTCTCCATTTTTCCTGCTAATTTTTTGCCTTTCTCGTTTAATTGGTAATACTTTACCCCTGCCTCGTTCCAGCTAGATTGTAAATATCCGTCCCTCTCCAATTGGTGCAACAACGCATATAAGCCGCCTTCGTTATCTTCGAATTTACGAATGCCTCTTCCTTGCAAAAACTGCATTAAATCATAACCCGTTTTTTCTACGACAAGCAATTGCATAACAGCTAACTGAACATCACCACCCGTTTCATCAATTTTCTCTCGCACTTTCTTGCGATGCTGATCTGTAAATTGAAGGTCACTAAATGTCGTATCATCCATTATTTTTTTTAATCCTTTTAAACGATTCTCCATTCTCTTACGCCTCCAATTGTTCTTTCAATAACTCTTTTGCACGTCTCAGTCGCGTTTTAACCGTATTCACACCAGCTTCGGTTATGATTGCTATTTCTTTGATTAATAACTCCTCATAATAGAAGAGATAGATCACTTCCCGATATTTTATCGGCAGTGTCATCATCGCAGAGATTAATTGATCATCCTCTTCTCTTTGAATGACAACATTTTCGACAATTTCTGTTGTTATTTGATGAGTAATTGATTGTTCTTCCGGGATAAATACATGATTGTTATACCAACTTTTCAGGAAATCCTTACAGTGATTGATTGCAATACGCCATAACCATGTGCGTAGCGATGAATTTCCTTTGTATGTATGAATGTATTTATAACACTTCACAAAAATATCCTGTGTCAAATCCTCCGCTATATCTTTATTATTCACGTATGAGTACACAAGCCTTAAAATATCCTGTCCATAGCGATTCATGATTTCATCCAGCAGTACTTCCCTTTCTTCTATCTCATGCGCTTTGTCAAATATTTCCTCCACCCATATCCCCCCTCGTATTTATAGACGACGCATCCTAGTCTAAGGTTTTTTAAAAATTTTAGAAGTCCGAAAGATACAACCTAAAAAAGTGGATAGAATATAGCACGATTATTTCGCCAGTTCTGTCCTCCGAAAGAACAACTTACGTGTAGCAATTACAAACCTTGCAGTAGTAAGGAATATAGTCATATAGACACACCGACCGCCAAGGAATCGTTTTGTAAGTGTTCCAATCCGAATCACGACCACCTAGACTTTACTTCAATTTAATGAAAATTCTATATTACCTTCCCTAAAGCTTTTTTGTAATATAAGCACACTATCGCTAAATAAGGAAATTCGGTAGACTGAGTTAACAAAAGAATCGTAAAGTTTATAATGGCTTTCTAAGTAATATCAGCTTTTTTGAACGAAATGAAGAAACGCTGCGTCTAATGAAGGAAGGAGGCGAAAAGGATGGAATTTGAAATCGTGCGGCGTGCTATTCGAGGGGATCATCAAGCGATACTTTCACTTATTGAAATGGATGAAGAGATTTTATATCGCATGGCTTTTACATATATGAAAAATGAACAAGACACTTTAGACGTAATGCAGGAGCTTATTTACAAGGCCCTAAAAAAAATGCATACCGTTAAACAGCAAGAATATGCGAGAACATGGCTCGTCCGAGTTTTAATCAATTGTTGTAAAGACCATTTAAGAAAACGACAACCAACCGTTCCAATTGAGGAACATCACTTATCTGGATGGGCCATCTATTCTGATTTGGAGCGACTACTGGAAGAATTATCTTTGTCCGAGCAGCAACTCGTCTATATGAAATATTTTCAGCAATTAAAAAACAAAGAAATTGCTGTGCTAAATCAAATTCCTGAGGGCACTGTAAAGTCTAAACTGCACCACATATTAAAGAAGCTTAGAAGTTCCGCTGGAGAAAAGGAGGACTGGCTATGAGTAAACTACCGATTGACGTTCCAAAGGAGAAACTTCAACAAATTCGAATGAATACCTTTCGTAAAGTTCAGCGAGAAAAAATAACAAAGAAGCGCATTGTCCCAGTTGCACTAGTTGCTTTGTTTTGCCTATGTATTCTATTTTCAATTCGTGTTTCTCCTACTTTTGCTAGTTATGTTGCAAAAATACCTGGTTTTCATGCACTTGTATCAGCGATTAGTTCCGATGCTGGTATAAAAGACATTGTGGACAATCAATATTATGAAGAGATCAATGTAACAGAGTCTAAAAATGGCCTATCGTTAACATTGCAAGGCGCGATTGCAGATCATACGGGATTAGTACTTTTTTATGGAGCCGATGCTCTATTGAATATGTCGGATTTATACTTGAATGACGTTCAATTGTTCCAAGGAGACGATCAAATACTAGGAGACTATCAAACATCCGGTCGTAGTACCTTTGTGGAAACAGATAATCAAGAATACACCTCATCTACAGTAGAATATAACTTTCCAGAGCCCATCGTGTATACGTCGAAGGATTTTAAAGCCGTTTTTCATTTTAAAGATAAAGAAAAGGGGGATTTTGAAATTACGATCCCCTTTACCCTACAAAATGAAATAGCGCAGGAAAAAGTTATTCCTGTGAATCGTATGGTAGATATAGACGGTCAGAAATTTACAATAACACAAATTCGAAGATCTCCATTAAAAACGGCCATAGATATTGAACTAGAAGAAGCGAATACAATGCAAATATTAGCTTTTGATGATATTGCAGTCATGACGGATAGTGGTGAGCGAAGATATAGTATTATAAATGGCACTTCAAAGCACGGAGATATTCGCGACGGCAAATTTACGCTCTATGTGCAAAGTAATTATTTTCATGATTCAGATTCCCTCACGATTAATATTGGTGCTGTTCAAGCTGTTCCTAAGGGCGAGGATTTTATAGAAGTTGATTTTGGCACAAAAGTAGTCAAGAAACCCGAGTATTTCGATTGGGACATTTCCGTAACGTCTCAAAATGTATCAGTTGCTGTTAAGAAAGGGGATAATCGAGGTAGACTTCTAAGATTATGGAATGCAGTAAAAGAAGATGGTACGCCGTTAGAACTTACGCGTGCCACAATTACAGAAGATGAGCAGTACGAAATGGAGACGACGTATTTTCAAGATTATGATGGCAAAGCAAAACTATATTTCGACTATTACTTCAATCCCATCGGAAAAAATATTGAAATGACTATTCCATTGCAGTAAAGTACAGAGGGTAATTTTATGGATGAATGAAGTGAAATTTAGTAAGTATTTGTCGGTAGGTTTTAGAGGGAGATAGATCGTTTCGTGAAGAATTCTACTTAACCTAACTGGCGCTGACTTCAAAAAGATCAGGACTTGCCTTCATAAATGCAAGTCCTTTTTATGCTCTGACAATTGCTCATATGCGAGTGGTTGTATTGACTGGGTTGCATACGACTAGCCATTTGCGTTCCCTCCATTCAACTTTCGTTTGGATAGCAATCAAAATATCCGTACCTTATACACTTTTGAAATCATATTAAAAATATTGTTATATGTTGTCGAAAGTTTTTAAATTATATGATTTGATAAATAAATACTAATATTATAAGATTAATATTAAAGTTTAATAGAAAGGAGGAAAGAGAAGAAAAACAAAAAAAAACAATTGGAGGGTTTTTCATGTTAAATATGAAAAAGACAAGAAACAGTATCATCGGAGGAATAGGACTAGCATTATTGTTATCATTCGGTTTTGAACCTCACCAAGGATCTGCTACGACTTTATCAACCACTGAATCGATTACAACTAATGAAATTGGCATAACAGCTTTTAGTCGATTTGTTGATAACCACTGGGTAAATGGACCAGGAAAAGCTCCTCAGACTATTCTATATAATAAAGATGGATGGACTGGCACCCTTAATTTAATGGAAAGTCATACTGGAGGCTTAGGGTACAATGCGAGATACGCAGGAACCGTTTACTGCGAAGGACGTTGCACACTTGATTAACCAAGAAACAACTATGTAGGTGAAGTCTCGACATTTCATATGATGCGTCCATCCATAAGGGTGGACTTTTTCTCTTTGTCCAAACACAATGTATAGATTCATAAAAAATGCCCCATCCAATTAAGGACAGGGCGTTAAGGCTATAAAGCTATTTAGACAACTTGTCATGTACCCGCTTTAAGACAGTTGCAAATTGCTCTCGTGTAAGTGGCTCTTTTGGGCGTTCTCCATTCAGATAGCCTTCTTCCTTCGCCCACTCCCACGCTTCTTTATGTGACGGGCTGACGATGTTTACATTTGGTTCCGTCATGCTTGGGTCCTCCTTTCCAATATGGATAGGCAATGCCTTCTTGATGGATGCCACCGTCAAATGCCCTGCCACTCCGTCAGCCAAGAGGTTATTCTTACTCTGAAAGTTCTTGACAGCATGGATCGTAGCTTCGCCGTAGATTCCATCTTCAATAAGCTTGTACCCCAACTTATTGAGGTTGCGCTGCAGTTCCCTTACATTGGGATCATCGATGTAAAGTACTGGATTGACGTTGTTTTTGTATTTGCCTGGCCATGTACTGGTACTCACTTCGAAATGCAAATGGATTCCGGTTGCGCCGCCGGTCATCCCTTTTACTCCGATTTTCTGGCCTTGTCCAACTGACTGGCCTACTTTCACAGAGATTGACGCCAAATGGAGGTACGCTGTTTCCCAGCCATTGGAATGCTTGATGATAATAAAATTCCCCGCTGACTTATGTCCGCGCCCGATAAATCGTATGACCCCCTGCGCTGCTGCCATAATCGTATTGTCTTTGTCGTCGCCATAGTCAACACCCCAATGTGGCTGAACTTTACCTGTTATAGGGTGTTTTCGCTCAAGATTGTAAAGAGAGGTTATCAATCCGTAACACGGTTTAGTAAACACTACTTCAACCCCTTTCGTTTCCATTCTGTATCCCAGCTTTTTTTACCTGTAATTTGATATTGAACTTCTTTATACCATATGCAACAAGTGCTAACGGGACAAAGGATAGAAGCATATCAGTAAACACCTGAATTGTTTCTTCTTTAAAATGTACCAACTCAATGTCCATTGACTGCAAAAATAATAGCGTGCCCCCTAGAACACCACCGTTCAATCTGATGTATTGTTTTAGTTTGTCATTCATTTTTATCACGTCTCTGATACTCTGCAAGCAACTCTTCATTCGTCATTTTGGTAAAGGCTGATTCATTCAATCCTGTTCATAAGGTAAGTAGGATAATGAGTTCGGCACGACCTTCAAATGTCATGACAGGTCGGCCTCTTTGACGAATACACCATTCACCATTTATCCTTTACGATCCTTGATTTCCTCGTACGCTACAAGAACAGAGTGTTCTACGCTGTAACCTAACTGCATGGACAAGATTGTAAGGGCGACGAATATATCACCGATTCCATCCGCATTTTTCTATTCTTCATTCCTAACCAGAGCAGAGCATCATTCCCCGAACCTCTCACCTAGTTTCTGCATCTATTTAAAGGGATCAGTTTCGTCTATTCCCTTGTGTCGGAGAGAGCTGGACACATGGACGTAAAGACAGCCTAGAAGTACTATTCACACGTACTGAAAGCAATGAGAAAAGAGGAAGAAGAAAAATCCTTTCGAATCATGCTTTAAATCCAATCTAAAGTGGTGTAGTGATGCGTAGTGTTTGTGTAGTAAGCATCTGTTACTATCGTTTTCAACAAGTTTCTTCTTAAAAACAAAAAATCCTGCAAACGTTTGAGCTCCAACGTTTACAGGATTTTTAAGGAAACACTAAAGTGTTCATATGAATAATTGAAGACGTCCCAGGCAGGATTCGAACCTGCGACCGCACGCTTAGAAGGCGTGTGCTCTATCCAGCTGAGCTACTGAGACATGTACTTGGTACTCCAACGTTTCCCAAGGACAAATTTTATTATAAGCAGATTGTTGACTAAAGTCAACGGTATTCTTAAAAATTCTTTATTTGCAATGTATCGACCAATCCATTCTCCGGATTGACAAAGGAGACAGTTGCATCCTGTTCCCATTCGATGACCGCATAGGTCGGTTCTTTTCCGCCTCTTGGCAAAACCGGACTTCCCGGATTGAGAAACAGAATACCGTCTTTCATTTCCGCCCCATATAGATGCGTGTGTCCAAACAGGACAATATCCGCCTGCTGCTGAACCGCTTCGTAATAAAGAGGCAGTAACGATCGATGGCATTCATGTTGATGGCCGTGGACGACGAGAATTTGTTTATTCCCGACGCGCTGAACGACTTGATCCGGAAAATGACGTTCCCGGTCGCAATTGCCTTTCACGGTGCGGATTGTCTCCCATACGGCAGCGTCTTGGGTCAGTTCACTGTCACCGCAATGGAAGATGGCATCGGCAGGCATTGCGGAAACGGCCTGCACCGTTTCCAAATCGCCATGCGTATCACTTAGTACAATGATTTTCATGCCCGTTCCTCTAGCCATTCCGGCAAAAATGATTTCAGTTTGGCTAACGCGGCACCCCGATGAGAAATAGCACCTTTCTCTTCAGGTGCCATCTGGGCCATCGTCCGTTCTTTCTCGGGATAATAAAAGACGGGATCATACCCAAAACCGTTCGAGCCTCTTCGTTCACCTAAAATGAACCCTTCGCAGCTGCCAGAAAAAGTTCTTGTTTCAATCCCTGGTCCTGCAACTGCTAGGACGCAACGAAAACGTGCTGTGCGATTCGCTTCAGGAACGCTTTTCAGCTCATTTAACAGCTTCTCGATATTATCCTCATCTTTTTTAGCAGGACCCGCATAACGAGCCGAGTAGACCCCTGGGGCACTATCCAGCGCATCGACTTCCAGGCCGCTGTCGTCTGCGATGACAGGCATCTGGAGTAACTGGGATACGGTTTCAGCTTTTAAGATTGCGTTTTCTTCAAACGTGGCGCCCGTCTCTTCCACGTCGATCTTGTCATCCAAATCATTCAACGTCAGGACCTTTACACCAAATGGTTCTAAAAGAGCTTCAAAATCCTTTGCCTTGCCGGCATTATTTGTTGCAATCAGAACTTGTTTCATTCTGTATCCACTTCTTTCGTTCCAATCAAGTGACCTGCTTCGCCTAATACTTGTTTCTGCTGGACGAACAACTCGCGAATTCCTTGTTCAGCCAAATCCAATAAGCCGTTCATTTCGTCACGGGAAAACGTCGATTCTTCACCGGTGCCCTGAATCTCAACGAACTGCCCTTGGCCTGTCATGACCACATTCATGTCGACCGCCGCCGAGGAATCTTCTATATAATCAAGGTCTACAATTAGAGTCCCTTCTTCCGTTTTCCCGACACTCGTTGCCGCCAAGTAATCGATAATCGGAAATGCCTTCAGTTCCTTCTCTTTCGCTAACTTTGAAACAGCAAGAACCATGGCAACAAACGCACCGGTGATTGACGCTGTTCGTGTCCCGCCGTCCGCTTGGATGACGTCACAGTCAATCCAAATCGTTCGTTCACCAAGCGCCTCCAAATTGGTGACGGCTCGCATCGCTCTGCCGATCAATCGTTGTATCTCCATCGTTCTTCCGCCAACCTTGCCGCGGGAAGATTCCCGCTGCGTGCGCTGTCCTGTAGCGCGCGGGAGCATGGAATACTCTGCTGTTACCCAGCCTTTGCCGCTTCCTCTTAAAAAGGGCGGTACGCGCTCTTCGACAGACGCTGTGCATATTACTTTTGTATTGCCTACCGTTATGAGGACAGAGCCTTCGGGATGCAATAAATAATCGGTCTCGATCGAAACCGGTCGGATACTTTCTTCAGTTCTTCCATCATGTCTCATGCCGGTCAACTCCTCGTTATCAGTACAGCCATCATCTTACCATAGACCGTTTCTTCAAATCAAAAAACCGGATATCCTTTTTCAGGATACCCGGGCTGTTATAATTTTATTTGCTTTACGATAGGCTCGCTGATATCTAACCAATCTGTCACGATATTTTGGAATTCATGTACTTCCCCTGTTGTATAGAACACGGGTGTCGCCGAATGATCCAGATGGCTGGCCAATCTATTGGACAGCAAGGTCTTTTCCACATCATGCACCGTTTCAATCGCAGAGGAAACAATTTTGACATCGCTCCGCAACTGCGCTTTTATATGATCATGCAAGAGGGGGTAATGCGTGCATCCCAATATTGCTGTATCAAATTTCAAGTTCCGCAACGGCTGCAGTGTCTGTTGAATCGTACCGCTGATCTCTTCCGTCTTATATCGTCCGCTTTCTACAATCGGGACAAATTCCGGACAAGCCAATTGGAAAACAGATGTACGGGGCGACAACAACCGTATCGCTTGAGAATACGCCCCGCTTTTAACAGTTCCCACCGTACCAAGAACGACAATCTCCCCGGTTGCTGATGCTTGCAAAGCAGCACGGGCACCCGGTTCGATCACGCCAATAATGGGAAATGAAAATGTTTCTTTTAAAATATCCAAAGCGACTGCAGTTGCCGTATTGCAGGCAACCACAAGCATCTTAATATCCATCCTCGAGAGCGCTGACGCCATTTCTACAGTAAACTGGATGACTTCTTCAGCTGATCGCGGGCCATATGGACAGCGTGCATCATCGCCTATATATACGATCGGTTCATGGGGCAGCCGGTTAAGTAATTCTTTAACAACAGTCAAACCACCGACGCCTGAATCGATCACTCCGATTGGTGCTTCCACACAAACCCCTCAATCCTTCTGCATTTCTTGGTGTAATTTTGTCAGCATACGTGAGAATTCCTGCAACTCTTCATCATTAAAATCGGTTAACACGGAATTCAAATAGTCTTTTCGTTTTTCGATCACTTCTTCGATGATGCGTTCGCCTTCGCTCAGTAAATGAATCCGGACTACACGGCGATCCTGTTCATCACGCACCCGCTTGACCAGGTTATTGTTTTCCATGCGATCTACTAAATCAGTAGTAGTACTGAATGCCAAGTACATCTTTGTCGATAAATCGCCGATTGTCATATCACCATGTTCAAAAAGCCATTGCAAGGCGATGAATTGAGGAGGTGTAATCGTATAGTTGCTTAATATTTTGCGACCTTGTTGTTTAATGATCCCTGCAATATATCGCAGTTCCTTTTCCATGTGTGCGATATTTTCATTGCTGTCGGGATGCGAATGTCGTTGTTCCACCACGTTAACCAGCTCCCACAAATCAAATACTGTGTTCTTATTGTCGCCTTTTTTCTTTCATAACGCAACAGTTTTAGAGAATAACGGTGTAGACAATATTTTCATAAGTGCTATTTTTGATTCAACAGTATCGCTGGCGGCCAATACGTGAAGAGCCCTCGGATTCTTCGTGCTTAATTCAGTTTCAACTCCCCTAATCGCAACAATTCGACAATCGCTTGAGCTCTGCCTGAAACCCCGAGTTTCTGAATCGTATTCGAGATGTGGTTCCTTACAGTCTTTTCGCTTATGCCGAGCCGTCCTGCGATCTCTTTTGTCGTATGATCATCTACTAATAGATCAAAGATCTCTCGCTCCCTTGCTGTCAGCAAAGAACGGTTGTTCATTTCTCCTGTCAAGACGCGCCCCTCCTATCCACGTTCACTTTACAATATGTCAGGAGGGAATCGGCTGTGCCGGCTAGATGGCGACTTTCTTTTGGAATTGCGACTTTTGTTCATCTGTCCACGGAACAGCTCTTCCGGATTCCCGATTCACTTGGACGATGGAGCCCCTTCCCGTGAAAACAGTCTGCCCTTTTTCATTTTTCGACAAATAGTGAAGGTCGACAGAGCTGTTGCCAACCGAGGCCGCTTTCACGTAAATGGTGACCGTCTCATCGAAAAACACCTGTTTCTTGAAATCACATTGAAGATCCGCGACGACAGGTATGGTTGTTCCTTCTGAATCAAGCCAGTCATCCATCTGGCCGATTGTCTTTAAAAATTCGATCCGAGCATACTCAAAATAAGCAAACGGCACCGTATTATTCAAGTGCCCATACATATCTGTCTCCGAAAAACGTACGGTGACCGCTACGGAAAATTTAAATCCTGCTTCCCATGTTGCATAGTCCCCAATATAGCTTGGTATCATGGTCATCTCTCCCTTTCCGAAATGAATGAACATTCATTCTTTTATTATAGCAAATCCTGGAGAAAAGAGGTAGAAATCCACAAAGCGCGCATCACAAAGCTCCAAAGCCGTACTGAACAGCAAAAGAGCCTCCCCGCGGATTCTATTCCCCGCAGAAAGGCTCTCGCCAAATCATCAGTCTACCATATGGTCGCTTCCGAAGAAGTTTTTGAACATTTGTACTGTAGTCGCACGGTTCATCGCTGCGATGGATGTAGTCAAAGGAATTCCTTTTGGACAAGCAACGACACAGTTTTGCGAGTTACCGCATTCACCGATACCGCCGTCAGCCATGATTGTTTCCAGACGCTCATCACGATTCATCGCACCTGTCGGGTGAGAATTGAACAAGCGAACCTGGGAGATCAACGCAGGACCGATAAAGTTGGTTTTGTCGTTGACGTTCGGGCATGCTTCAAGACACACACCGCATGTCATACATTTTGACAGCTCATACGCCCATTGACGTTTGCGTTCCGGCATACGCGGCCCTTCGCCGAGATCATACGTACCATCAATCGGAATCCACGCTTTCACCCGTTTCAGGGAATCAAACATGAATTCACGATCGACGACCAAATCCCGGACAACCGGGAACGTTCTCATCGGCTCCAAGCGGATCGGTTGTGTCAATTGATCGACGAGTGCCGTACAGGATTGACGCGGACGGCCGTTGATGACCATCGAACACGCTCCACAAACTTCTTCCAGACAGTTCATGTCCCAGTTTACCGGTGTCGTTTTCTTTCCTTCGGCATTCACCGGATTTCTCCGGATTTCCATCAAAGCGGAAATAACGTTCATATTTGGGCGATAATCTATTTCAAAACTTTCCCAATACGGATTGGAATCAGGAGTATCTTGGCGTTGAATTTCAAAGCGGACTGTTTTTTTAGCAGTTGCTTCTTTTACGGCAGTAGTTTGCTCACTCACTTCCGTCAATCTCCTTTCTTCGCGGAATAATCGCGTTTACGCGGAGGAATCAACGAAACATCTACCTCTTCGTATGAAAGAATCGGCGCAGATTTTCCATCAAATTCCGCTATCGTCGTCTTCAAGAAGTTTTCATCGTCACGGTTCGGGAACTCCGGCTTATAATGGGCCCCGCGGCTTTCGTTCCGATTCAATGCTCCCAGCGTAATGACGCGAGCCAAGTATAACATATTCTTCAATTGGCGAGTAAATGTCGCGCCTTGGTTGGACCATTTTTGTGTATCTGTAATATTGATATTTTCATACCGCTCCAAAAGTTCTTGAAGCTTATAATCCGTTTCTTGGAGGTTTTTGTTATAACGAACAACTGTCACATTATCCGTCATCACTTCTCCAAGCTCACGGTGAAGTACGTACGCATTTTCCGTACCTTCCATTTTCAAAGTTGCATCCCATTGTTGCTGTTCCTCTTTGATAGCAGTCTCGAAGATGGAAGATGGAAGCTCTTCAGCTGTCCGTTTGACGCCTCTCATGTACTTAACAGCTTCTGGACCGGCAACCATACCGCCATAAATAGCGGAAAGCAGCGAGTTAGCGCCGAGACGGTTCGCGCCATGCTGTGAATAATCGCATTCCCCTGCAGCGAATAGGCCTGGAATGCTTGTATGTTGATCGTAGTCGACCCATAGTCCGCCCATGGAATAATGGACTGCCGGGAAGATTTTCATCGGAACTTTACGAGGGTCTTCCCCTGTAAATTTCTCGTAGATTTCAATGATACCGCCGAGTTTGATATCCAATTCATGCGGGTCTTTGTGGGAAAGGTCAAGGTATACCATGTTTTCCCCGTTCACACCTAATTTTTGATTCACGCAGACATCAAAAATTTCACGTGTTGCAATATCACGTGGTACAAGGTTTCCGTAATCCGGATATTTTTCTTCCAGGAAGTACCAAGGCTTGCCGTCTTTATACGTCCAGATCCGTCCGCCTTCTCCACGAGCCGATTCACTCATAAGGCGAAGCTTGTCATCCCCAGGGATGGCAGTCGGGTGGATTTGGATGAATTCACCGTTCGCATATTTGGCACCTTGCTGGTACACGATGGATGCCGCCGAACCTGTATTGATAACAGAGTTAGTGGACTTTCCAAAGATAATCCCAGGGCCGCCTGTCGCCATGATGACTGCGTCCCCTTTGAACGCTTTGATTTCCATCGTCTTCATGTTTTGCGCTTTGATTCCGCGGCAAACTCCTTCATCATCCATGATGATACCAAGGAATTCCCAGTGTTCATACTTTTGAACCAAACCAGCCACTTCGAAACGACGAACTTGCTCATCGAGTGCATAGAGTAGCTGCTGTCCTGTCGTTGCACCTGCGAAAGCTGTACGGTGGTGCAACGTACCGCCGAAGCGGCGGAAATCTAATAATCCTTCCGGAGTACGGTTGAAAGTAACCCCCATCCGGTCCATCAAACGGATAATCCCTGGCGCCGCTTCAGTCATTGCCTGTACTGGCGGCTGGTTAGCCAAGAAGTCTCCTCCATATACAGTGTCGTCAAAGTGGATGGCTGGAGAATCGCCTTCCCCTTTTGTATTCACTGCCCCGTTAATGCCGCCTTGCGCACAAACGGAGTGGGAGCGTTTAACCGGAACGAGCGAGAATAAGTCGACTGAGACTCCATCTTCTGCCGCTTTGATGGTAGCCATCAAGCCCGCAAGACCGCCTCCGACGACAATCAATCTGCCTTTAGCCATTATTGTTTCACTCCTCAAATTTTACATATTCATAAAATCCCTATATACCAGCTCTTTACAATCAAACGAATGCGAAGATTGCCTGCACGCCGATGACGGAAAGAGCTAAAAATGCGATGATCGTAATATACGAGACAATTGTTTGCGAACGTGGTGATTGTGCAATCCCCCAAGTGACACAGAAGGACCAAAGGCCATTCGCCAAGTGGAATGTCGCAGACAACACACCAAGGATATAGAACACAAGCATGAACGGATTATCTAGGATGTTAGCCATCATATCAAAGTCCACTTCTGTTCCAAGAGCCTTTTGAATTCTTGTTTCGTATAAATGCCAAGCAATAAAAATGACGAGGAATACACCCGTCACACGTTGAAGAAGGAACATCCAGTTACGGAACGTCCCATAGCGCTGAACATTGTTTTTCGCAGTGAAAGCTATGTAGACACCATAGAACGCGTGGAACATTAATGGAATATAAATGATGAACCATTCCAAGAAAAGAACGAAAGGCAAGTTCCCCATAAAATTGGACGCGTTGTTGAATGCTTCTTCACCGCGAGTTGCAAAGTGGTTGACTACCAAGTGCTGGGTAACAAATAACCCAACCGGAATGATTCCGAGCAATGAATGCAGTCGGCGCAAGTAAAAATCTGATTCTCTCGACAAGTCTTTTACCCTCCCTTATTTATGAGCCAGCGAATCAATTGCAGAACAGATCGTCCAATGAGCCTTTGACGGCATGGCCCTTCATGGTACAATATATAACATGTACATTGTACTCCTCACTTTTGAGCAGGTCAAGGCGATCTGGACTTTTCTATCCCCCTACATACTGGAAACATACAACCAGATTTTTCTTCCGAAAGGATTGCATGCCAAGTGGAAAAACCTACATATGAATCACCGACACGTCTCGGATACGAGATATTGCGCGATCATGTTTTACCAACAATATTAGGAAAGCACGAAGATGACATCTTGTACTGGTCAGGAAAGGATGTCGCCAGAAAGTTCCCGATTTTCGAGGCCGATGAGCTGCCCTCTTTTTTCGCGGAAGCGGGTTGGGGAAGGCTCGTTTTGGACAAAGAGACCAAAGATGAGATGCACTTTGTACTGGGGCCGATGGATCGGCTCGTCATCGAAAACCGATCCTATCAACTGGAAGCAGGTTTCATTGCGGAACAGCTTCAAAAATTAAAGGGCTTTCTGACCGAATGCTATGGTCAGAAAGATATACAACATGACTGTATCCGGTTCATTGCCAAATGGGACTCGAAAACAATTATAGAAAACTAAACACATCCTGCCTGGGCTAGACCTCGCGGATAAAGCTGATCATCGCTTTGTCTGCTGGGCGGCAGGCAGGCATTCGAAGTCCTAGAGATCCATCGTTTGTCCCCCTGCAAGTGGCACGAATCTATTGATACGCCAGAGAGGCATTGGATTATTCTTGCTGAACGCCTATTCCACTTTCTCTTTACCTTCCTCGCTGAAATGCTCGATTACTTGTTTGGCAATAGATGCCGGCAGCCCCGCTTCTTTCAGTTCATCTAGACTTGCAGCTTTGATCTTTTTCATGGAACCAAAATGCTTCAACAGCTGTTTTTTCCGCTTGGCTCCAATGCCCGGGATTGCATCTAGAGAAGAGGTTAGCGAACCTGCATCCCGCCGTTGCCGGTGAAAAGTAATGGCAAATCGATGCACTTCGTCCTGAATGCGCTGAAGCAAATAAAATGCTTCGCTTGTCTTTTTTAATGGAACGATTTCAATAGGATTTCCGTATAGCAGCTGTGCCGTCTGGTGTTTCTCATCTTTTGCCAGACCAGCGATCGGAATCGAAAGTCCAAGCTCATCCTCGATGACTTCCCGCGCAATTTCCATCTGTCCTTTTCCCCCATCAATGATAATCAAATCAGGGAGCGGTAAATCTTCTTTCAACACCCGGATGTATCGTCTGCGGACAACTTCCCGCATCGCCCCGTAATCATCGTGTGCAGCAGCCGTTTTGGTTTTATATTTACGATAATCCTTCCGATTCGGCTTGCCATCGACAAAAGATACCATTGCTGACACTGGATCGACGCCGCCAGTATGGGAGTTATCGAACGCTTCAATACGGAATGGCGCAGCGATATTCATCGCTTCTCCCAATTCGTCGCAAGCTCCGATCGTCCGCTGCTCTTGCCGCTCAATCAACTGGAACTTTTCCTGCAATGATATTTTCGCGTTTTTTGCGGCGAGCTTGACGAGATCCTTCTTTTTCCCTCGCTGGGGAATATAACAGTTCGTGTGAAGCAGCTGCTTGACAATGTCCAAGTCGACCGCGTCCGGCAACAAAATTTCTTTCGGCAGCAAATGGCCTGTTTTTCCATAAAATTGGCCAATATACGTTAGGAATTCATCCTCTGGATCCTGATAAAGAGGGAAGATGGAAACATCCCGCTCAATGAGTTTTCCTTGCCTCACGAAAAAGACTTGGACGCACATCCACCCTTTTTCAACCGCATACCCAAAAATATCCCGGTCCGTGAAATCATTCATCGTCATAGTCTGTTTTTCCATGACAGCTTCGATGTTGGCAATCTGATCGCGATACTCTTTCGCTCGTTCAAATTCCAGGTTTTCTGCCGCAATCTTCATTTTTTCGGTCAATTCCGTTTTCACAGTCTTATAGCCACCATTTAAAAAACGAGTAATATTATCGGTCATCTCTTTATAAGTCTCAACCGATACTTCATTGACACACGGAGCAAGACATTGCCCTAAATGATAGTAAAGGCAAACCCGGTCCGGAAGCGTATGGCATTTCCGGTAAGGATAGAGCCGATCCAGCAGCTTTTTTGTCTCATGGGCGGCTGTCGCATTCGGATACGGACCGAAATATTTCCCTTTATCTTTCTTCAGTTGCCGCGTGACAATCAGTTTTGGGTGCCTTTCGGACGTCAACTTCAAATAGGGATAGGTCTTGTCATCCTTCAGCATGATATTGTATTTAGGATCGTATTGTTTAATCATATTCAGTTCGAGTATGAGCGCTTCGATGTTGGACGAAGTTACAATATACTCGAAATCCTCTATTTCGCCCACAAGCCGTTGGGTCTTGGCATCATGGCTCCCTGTAAAATAGCTGCGCACCCGGTTTTTCAGGATCTTCGCTTTGCCCACATAAATGATCGTCCCCTGCCGGTCTTTCATTAAGTAGCAGCCAGGAAGATCAGGCAGTAAGGCAAGTTTTTGTTCGATTAATTCATTCATCTATATCACCTATCAAAAAACCGGGTTCCTGTATAGGTTCCCGGTTTTGGTAATTACGCGTGTTTTTCAATCATTTCAGCCAGTTGCTCTTTTGGTTGGAAACCGACTGCTTTATCTACGATTTCGCCATCTTTGAAAAGAACGAGCGTCGGAATGGACATGATGCCGAACTCACCAGCAGTCGCTTGGTTTTCATCGACGTCTACTTTCACGATTTTTGCTTTGCCTTCCAAATCGCCATCCAGTTCTTCAAGAACAGGAGCGATCATTTTGCAAGGTCCACACCAAGTAGCCCAGAAATCAACAAGGACAAGTCCTTCTTTTGTTTGATCTTTAAAATCTGAATCCGTAGCATGTACGATAGCCATTTTGCAATTCCTCCTTTTGAAAATACAACTCTTCATGAATTATAGCACGCCCCTTGAAACGGGGCTAAATTTATGCTTGACCATGAAAGAAGGCTCCCTGAGAGATGGGGAGCCCTCCAAATCAATTCGTTTGAACCTTTTTAATTTCTTCAATCATCATAGGAACGACTTCGAATAAATCGCCTACAATCCCATAGTCCGCCACTTTAAAAATGTTTGCTTCCGGATCTTTGTTGATTGCCACAATCACTTTGGAATTGGACATGCCCGCCATATGTTGGATGGCGCCGGAAATACCCGCTGCAATGTATAAATCGGGTGTAACTACTTTCCCCGTCTGCCCAATTTGCAAGGAATAATCACAGTAATCAGCATCACACGCTCCACGGGAGGCCCCAACCGCGCCACCAAGCAAGTTTGCCAATTCTTCCAGCGGTTTGAACCCATCTGCGCTTTTCACACCGCGGCCGCCTGCCACGACAACTTTCGCTTCTGACAAGTCGACGCCTTCTGTCGATTTACGGACGACTTCCTTTATAATAGTACGCAGATTCGTAATGTCGACAGAAACAGACGAGATCTCGCCAGTACGGCTCGCATCTTTCTCTAATGGAGCAATGTTGTTCGGTCGGATTGTGAAGAATAATAACCCTTCTTTGTTCTTTACTTTTTCAAACGCTTTACCGGAATAGATCGGGCGGACAAAAAGCGATTCATCTCCCTCACCTTCAATCGCTGTTACATCAGAAATCAAACCGCTGCCCAGTTTACTTGCAATTTTTGGGGCTAGGTCCTTTCCGTTCGCCGTGTGTCCGAATACAACAGCATCCGGCTTTTCTTGCTCATATACAGCCATGAATGCTTGACCGTAACCATCCGACGTATAATGCTTCAAATGAGGATGTTCTACTGTTACAACACGATCAGCACCATATTGAATCAATTCTTCAGCTAGTGATTGCACAGATTCACCTACGAGCAGGCCGACCACTTCTCCGCCGCCCGAAACCGTTTTGGCAGCAGCGATCGCTTCGAACGATACATTACGCAAGGCTCCTTCACGTGCTTCGCCTAGTACTAATACTTTTTTAGACATAATGAGTCCCTCCTATTACAATATGAAAATCGATTTATAGCACTTTCGCTTCTTTATTCAATAGGTTTACAAGTTCCTTCACTTGGTCCGCCAGATCACCTTCGAGCACCCGTCCGGCTTCTTTTGCAGGAGGCAGGAAGATCTCAACGGTTTCCGTTTTTGGTTCCACATCATCCTCGTCGATATCCAGGTCATCCAGTTCCAATTCTTCAAGGGGTTTTTTCTTCGCTTTCATGATACCAGGCAAAGATGGGTAACGAGGTTCGTTCAAACCTTGTTGAGCCGTTACAAGTAGAGGCAGCGAAGTTTCGATCGTTTCAGAATCGCCCTCGACATCACGGATGATTTTCGCGGATGTACCATCAATTTTTAAATCCGTTATCGTTGTTACATAGTTAATGCCCAGTAGCTCTGCAACCCGAGGTCCCACTTGGCCAGAGCCTCCGTCAATCGCCACATTTCCAGCTAGGATCACATCTGCGTTTTTATCTTTCAAGTATTCTGCAACGAGTTTAGCAACTGTAAACTCATCCATCTCGTCCAAATCATCCTCCGTGTTAATGAGGACTGCTTTGTCAGCTCCCATGGCAAGCGCTGTGCGAAGCTGCTTTTCGGCCTCTTCATCACCAATTGTGATGACAGTTACTTCACCGCCATGTTCATCACGAATTTGAATTGCTTCTTCAATGGCATATTCATCGTAAGGGTTAATGATGAATTCTGCACCGTCATCAACAATCTTGCCATTCGATACCGCGATTTTCTCTTCTGTGTCAAAAGTACGTTTCACTAACGCATAAATGTTCATACTCGTTACCTCCTCTATTAATTCCCCTTGAATTCAGGTTCCCTTTTTTCAATAAACGCTTGTATTCCCTCTCTCGCATCTTCCGAAACAAAGACTTCTCCAAATGAATCCGCTTCTGCTTTTACCCCTTCATAGTACGATTCGGATTTAGTATATTGAAGCATTCGAAGGGCGGCTTTCATGGCGACCGGGCTCTTCTTCGCTATTTTCTTCGCAAGTTCCAACGTCTTGGAATAAAGCTCATCCTCTGCATAGGCATGATTTGCCAATCCCAGGCGGACTGCCTCCTCACCGCTGATCGGTTCGCTTGTCAGCAGCATTTCTGCTGCCTTTGCCATACCGACATAGCGCGGCAGCCGTTGTGTTCCGGCAAAGCCGGGAATCAAGCCGAGCTGCAATTCGGGAAGACCGAGCTTCGCTTTTTCGGTGACAAGGCGGATATGGCAGCTCATGGCCAATTCTAAGCCGCCACCAAGGGCTGCTCCATGAATAGAGGCAATCACCGGTTTCGGATAACGTTCAATTCGCTCAAACACGTCTTGCCCCTGTGCTGAGAGAACCGAAAATTCTTGACCTGTTTTTACCGTCGTGAATTCCTTGATATCTGCGCCAGCGGAGAAAAATCTGCCTTCGCCGCGCAAGACAACGACTCTAGTAGTCTGGTCATCTTGCAGCTGTTCCAATGCCTCGCCGATTTCCTTGATAACCGCGCTGGCCAATGCATTGGCCGGCGGTCGATCAATTGTCAGAACCGCAACCCCATCTTCCCGAGAAACCCCAATATACTCCATATAACACCAATCCCTTCTACTACATTGTGATAACTGCATAAGCAACATTCTTCGATGATTACGCTTTCATTCCGTTCAAGAGCAGACGATGCACTTCGGGAGCAAGTTTGATCAAATCGTATTTTTGGTCGTTCATCACCCAAGACGTTATGGTTTCGTCAATTGTACCAAAGACCATTTGGCGGCCAAGCCGCGTATCCAGACGCGCATCAAATTCTCCGTTCTCGATTCCTTCTTTCAAAATTGAATCGAGCAATCCCAAATATTCCTTCAGCACTTCATTAATACGGAGCCTCAAATCTTTATTGGACTGTCTTAATTCCAGCTGTGTCACAATGGCAAGGTGGCGATCGTCATGAAGAACTTTGAAATGATTTTCAATCATCTTGAACAGTTTTTCTGTCGCTGAGATTTCTTTTTTCAATATTTCTTCCAACTTATGTACGAAAATTCCCATTTTCTCGCGGAACACCGAGATCAAAATATCTTCTTTATTTTTGAAATAAAGATAGATCGTTCCATCGGCGACTCCAGCCTCTTTGGCGATTTTCGATACTTGTGCCTGATGATACCCGTTCTCGGCTATGACGACGACTGCAGCATCTACGATTTGTTTGTATTTTGGTTTATCCCGCTTCATTCTCATCACCACCATCATAAAAAGAAAATATGAATGATGATTCATTCATATTTTCATATTAATCGTTTATACGTTTGTCGTCAAGCATTATACCGTTGCTTGTATCTTTGTTTCTGATTTTTTCTTTTCCTCATCCACGAGAGCTCTTCGTAAAATTTTGCCGACTGCCGTCTTCGGCAACTCCTTCCGAAATTCATACTGGCGCGGCACCTTATAAGAGGCTAGATGCTCCCTGCAAAATGCATCCAACTGTTTCTCCGTGGCCTCTTTACCTTCCTTCAAAACGATATATGCTTTGACCGTTTCTCCGCGATACGGATCGGGGACACCGGCTACAACGCATTCCTGAACCGATTCATGCTCGTATAGAACTTCCTCTATTTCTCTCGGATAGATATTGAAACCGCTGGCGATAATCATATCTTTTTTGCGGTCTACCACGTAAAAATAACCTTTGGCATCCATATAGCCAAGATCACCTGTCAACAACCAACCGTCCCGAAACGTTTCAGCCGTTTCCTCTGGCCTGTTCCAATACCCCTGCATCACTTGAGGGCCTTTGACTGCAATTTCCCCAACTTCGCCGACCGGGAGTGGTTCGGAATTTTCAGGTCCTAGTATGCAAACATCCGTGTCTGGCCAAGGGACACCAATCGAGCCCTTTACACGCTCCCCATCCCACACAAAATTTGCAATGGCAACCGGAGATGTTTCCGTCAGTCCATACCCTTCCACTAGCTTGCCGCCTGTTAATCGCTCAAATTTATCCTGCACTTCAACTGGCAAAGCTGCGGAGCCGCTGATACAAGCTTTAATTGAGGATAAGTCGAAACTGGCCAACTTGGGATGGTTCAACAAACCGATATAAATCGTCGGCGCTCCTGGAAATAACGTCGGCTTCTGCTTATCAATTGTTTTTAATGCAGTATCGAAATCGAATTTGGGCAGAAGTACCATCTTATTCCCCAGCATAACAGAAAGAATTAAAACTGTCGTCATTCCATACACGTGGAAGAATGGCAAGATCCCCATTACTGTTTCTTTTCCATCTTCACATTGATAGAGCCATTCACGGCACATCTGCGTATTCGCAATCAGATTGGCATGCGTCAGCATAACACCTTTCGGCGGTCCAGTCGTCCCTCCAGTATATTGAAGCAAAGCAATGTCGGCATCATAATTGAATTCGTAGGGAATTGCATCCGTGCTGCCGACTTTCATGATTTCAGTGAATAAATGGTTCATCCCCCTATGCTCCACTTTCACTGTAATCCCATGTTCCTTCTTCTGAATAAAGGGATATATCACATTTTTCGGGAAGGGCAAGTAATCTTTGATGCCTGTGATGATGACATGCTCAAGCTCCGTTTCTTTTAATACTTTCGAAATTCTCGGGTATAGGATATCCAATGAAATAATCGCTTTGGCGCCGGAATCGGACATCTGATATGCGATCTCCCGTTCCGTGTAAAGCGGATTGGTTTGTACGACAATTGCTCCTGCATACAGGATGCCATAATACGCAATTGCACTTTGTGGACAATTCGGCAGCATAATGGCTACCCGATCCCCTTTTTCGATTCCGATTGTCCGTAAATAGTTGGCAAACTTTAAAGCCGATTCGTGAAATTCCTGATACGTGACAGTTCTCCCCATGAAATGCATAGCCGTTTTGTCCGGAAACCTTTGAGCCGAATTCGTCAGAAATTGGTGAATCGGAACCCGATCATACTCAATCGTCTTAGCGATACCGACTGGGTATAACTCCAACCAAGGCCGTGCTGTCATTATGAATCCCCCCTTGTCAATACTTAGAAAATTCCTTATTTAATCAATTATATCTATAAATGAATCCGCTTTCAAATAGAATATTAGATTTTCTGCTAAAAAATACCTTGTGCTAAAGTCTTATTTCTTCGTACCAGACTCTTTTTTCTCGATTTTTATAAGGAAAGGTATCTTAAGTTTAAGTGAAGTGACGTGAAGGTTTAACTACGCTCATGAAAAGGGAGCTTCTTAACGAAAATGGAGTTTAAAACTTCTTTGTAAATGAAAAATGACTTTTCAATGTACGTCAAACTGAAAATCAGCAAAAACTATTCGTCAAATCTCTTTACTCCCCCTTTTATGCGCGGTTGCGGTGTGGATATGCGCGGGTGTGAACCTCGTATGCGTGGGTACGGAGCGGGTATGCGCGGGTACGGCACACTTATGCGCGCTTGGTGTTTTTTATGCGCGGGTGCACGGATTTTATGCGAGCGACTGGTAAATGGCTCTTTGCATAAAAAAACTGCAGGCCAACTCGTGTGTTTCTCGAGTTCACCTGCAGTCTGACCTTGAGTTGCAATGGATCAAGGTGTATGTTTCATCATCCAATAAACGCCGATTAGAATAAATAGGACGCAGACGACGAGTAATATTTTTGACAGTTTTTCCACTTTCAACGACTCCTATGAAATACTCGCACCAATGACGAACGAGAGACCTACTGAAATGGTTAAGGAAATAAATCCGACGGATCGGTTATCTTCTTCAATTTCCTTATCGATGTTGAATTTAGGTGTTAGAAATTCAAATAGGAAATAAGCGAAAATAAGCAAAATGAAGCCGTACAGACCCCAGCCGATCATTTGCGGCAGCGAATTATGCTGCTCGATGGAATATCGGAATATATTGGCTACGCCAAATATTTTCCCGCCCGTCGCCATTGCGACCGCTAGATTGCCTTTTCTTATTTCTTCCCAGTTTTTGTATTTTGTCACCAATTCAAATAACACCATGGAAACGATAAGGCAAAGCACAACCACACTGAAGTAGCCTGCTGTTTCAACTAAAGGATGACTCCAAAATCCTGTTTTCGACATTAAAATGGCTCCTTTATTGTTTCAATCATCCCATCCTATACGGACAAGAAGGAGAAAGGTTTCAAAAATGAGGCGAAATAGGACTTATTTCAACTGAACCACCGTTACTCCATGACCTCCCTCACCCGCTTCACCGAAACGGTAGCCCTTTACGCGTGGGTGATTTTTCAGGTAGGATTGAATCCCTTGACGCAATGCGCCCGTTCCTTTTCCATGGATGATGGATACTTGGTGATAGTTTGATAATAATGCATCATCCAGATACTTCTCTGTCCGCTGGATGGCATCTTCATAGCGCTCTCCCCGTAAGTCAAGTTCGAGTTTCACATAGGAGTCTCTTCCTTTTACAGAAGCGGACACGACCGGTTCCTTCTCTTTTTCCGGTTTGCTATATTCCAGGACAGATTGATCCAGACGCATTTTTAATATGCCGATCTGGACAATCCATTCCTTGTCGGACACTTTTTCTATCAGCGTCCCTTTCTGCCCATAACTAAGCACTTTCACTTCGTCTCCAGGCTGCAATGGCCGCGGGGCTGCTTTCGCCTTTACTTTCTTTTTCTCTTCCGCCGGCATAGCGCCTTCCAGCCGTTTTCGCGCTTCAATCAGTTCATGTTCTTTAACGCTCGCTCCAGCATTTAAACGAAGAGCACGCAAGTCGGATATAACCGCTTCGGATTCCAACCTTGCCTCTTCCACAATTTTTTTCGCCTTTTCCTTCGCTTGGTCGACCAAGCGCTCTTTTAACTGATCATATTCGGCAAGCTTGCTCTCAAGTTCCTGCTTTAATTGTTCCGTTTCCAGCAGAAGCTCATGTGTCCGCTCGGCATCTTTTTCCGATTGGACCCGGCTGGATTCCAGGGAAGCAATCATGGAATCCACTTCGCCGCGGTCTGCACCCGTAAATCGTTTTGCCCGATGAATCAAATGTTCCCCTAAGCCTAGCCGTTTCGAAATCTCAAACGCATTGCTTCGTCCCGGGACACCGATCAGCAATCTATATGTCGGGCTGAGCGTATCAATATCAAATTCAACACTCGCATTGGCGACGCCTGGCCGATTGTAGCCATACGCCTTTAATTCCGGATAATGCGTCGTCGCCATCACTCTTGCTCCCGTGCCGTGCACTTCATCCAAGATGGAAATGGCGAGAGCGGCCCCCTCTTGCGGATCGGTCCCTGATCCTAGCTCATCAAAAATAAGAAGCGATTGGGAGTCGAATTTCTTTAGGATTTCGACGATATTCACCATATGGGAGGAGAACGTACTCAAACTTTGTTCAATGGACTGTTCGTCTCCGATATCCGCATACACAGAATTAAATACGGCGATTTCGGATCCATCCAATACAGGGATCGGAAGTCCAGCTTGTGCCATTAATGTACAGAGACCAACCGTTTTCAAGGTAACGGTCTTACCGCCTGTATTTGGCCCTGTGATAACGATCGTCGTAATGTCTTTCCCGAATTCAATCGTATTGGCTACTGCTTCATCAGCGGGAATCAGTGGATGGCGTGCTTTGGCAAGTCGAATGTAGCCATCCCGATTGACAGCCGGCTTTGTACATTTATTCGCTGTTCCATATTTCGCTTTTGCCAGAATCACATCGATTTCTGCCAGCACATCGACGAGAATGAATAGCTCGTGGGCAATTTCTTGCACCTTTGCCGACAGGGCAATGAGGATTTTTTCAATCTCATCTTGCTCTTTCGATTTCAATGTACGGATTTCATTGTTCGCCTGGACCACTGCGTCCGGTTCAATAAATAACGTTTGGCCTGATGAGGACATGTCATGAACGACCCCTCCAAAATGGGATCTGTATTCTGACTTTACAGGTATGACATACCGGTCGTTCCGTATGGTGACAATTGAATCGGATAACATTTTGGCAGCATTGCGCCCACGCGTATAGCTTTCCAGCTTTTCTCGCACCCGGCCTTCTTGGATCCGCAAGTTCTGACGGATCGACCGCAGCGACCCAGAGGCGCTATCCAGAACATGACCATTGTCATCGATCGCATGATTGATCTCGTGCTCCAGGCCAGTGAGAATTGGCAAAGAATCCTTTTTGCCGACGAAGTGTGGGATAGTTATTTCCTCTTCTTCATCGACCGATTCGATGAACTGGCGCAATATCCTGCTTGCCCTTATTGTATTTGCAATTTCCATCAATTCATAGGCACTAAGCATGCCGCCGATTTGCGCTCGTTTCGCATGAGGTCTCACATCACTGATGCCGCCCATTGGAACATTTCCACGCACCCGTAAGATGGCGAGGCCCTCATCTGTTTCTTCCAATAACCGGACGACTTGATCATAATCGCTGAGCGGTACGAGCTTTTCCACATGCGCCCGACCTGCTGTGGAAGTACAATGCCCCGCCACAAGTGTTCTAATTTTATCAAATTCAAGTGTTTTCAAGACACGTTTTTCCAATGCCTTTACACTTCCTTTCACTTCCGTATCACGTCACGGATGAATTGTTCAAGCGGCCACGTATTGACGACCGTCTCTTTTTTCAACCACGCTTTTTGTCCATATCGAACACCGATATCCATATAGCGTAATTGATCCGTCGCATGCGCATCTGTATTGATTGCTATATGAACTCCGGCGTCTTGGGCCATCACCAAATAGTCTACTGCCAAATCAAATCGATGTGGATTGGCATTCAGCTCAAGGATTTTACCATATTCCTTGGCCCATTCAATCAGTTGCGGCACATCCACATCATAGCCTTCTCTTTGTCCAATAATTCTTCCCGTAGGATGGGCGATCATATCGACATGTGGATTTGAAATCGCGGAATATAACCGCTGCATAATCTGTTCCCGGCTTTGATTGAAATTGGAATGAATGGATGCGATGACAAAATCGAGCTCTTCCAGCAGCTCATCATCAAAATCCAGCCGCCCATCAGGCAAAATATCCATTTCGGTTCCCGTAAAAATTTCAATGTCATCGTATTCTTGATTGAGTTCACGTATTTCGGCCATTTGTAAGCGCAGCCGTTCCGGTGTTAGCCCGTTCGCTACTTTCAAGTATTGCGTATGATCGGTAATGACGATATGCGAATAACCTTTCTTTCTACAGGCTTCCACCATTTCGCGAATCGAGTAACCACCATCCGACCAAGTCGTATGCATATGAAAATCACCACGAATATCAGCAAGTGAAATCAGCCCATCTAATTCGCCCGTCCTGTCGATTTCCTTTCCATCCTTTCGAAGCGATGGCGGAATAAACGGCAAACCAAAATGCGCAAAAAAATCCTTTTCTGAATCAAACGTCAGCGTCTTTCCATCTTCTAGCTCGACGCCATATTCACTTATTTTCATGCCACGGGATTTTGCAATTTGCCTCATTCGCACATTATGATCTTTCGAACCGGTAAAATGATGGATCGCAGTGGCAAATTGCTCATCTGTCACAAAGCGGAAATCGGCATCGACCAGATCGGTGATATCCAAGGTTACCGATAACTTTGCATCTCCTGCCGCAATTACCTCTTCGACAGGCAGCACTTCAAGTAATGTTTCCCTGACAGCGGAAGGCTTGTCCGTCACGATGATAAAGTCCACATCACTGCTCTCTTCTTCCACCCGGCGAAAGCTTCCCGCAACCGAGAAGCGTTTAATAGCGTCGATACGGCGCAATTCCTCCTCGATAGAAAAGACAATTTGCTCGATTTGCCAAACAGGGAGTTTTCCTTTTCGCGTGCCAAGCTGTTCAATTTCATGCAAAATCTTTTCTTCCGTCTTCTTTCCAAAACCAGGCACTTTACTAACTTCATGCGCTTCGCAAGCTGCGCGCAACGATTCCACAGAGTCGATTCCGATCGCTTCCCGCAGTTTCGCAATCCGTTTTCCTCCAAGGCCGGGTATTCGTAACAAAGGGATTAACCCTTTCGGCACTTCCTCCTCCAATTCCTTCAACAAATCGGATTCCCCTTTTTCCAGCAAATCGACGATGACGGCCCCGGTTCCTTTACCGATCCCTTTTAAAGTTAAAATATCATCCATTTCAGATAAACTTCTCGGATCCAATTCCAAAACATTGGCTGCTTTTCGGAACGCTCCTACTTTGAATGGATTTTCCCCAAGCAGCTCCATATATAAGGCTATCTTTTCGAATGTGCGGATGATCGTCTTTTTATTCAACAAAATCAGCCTCCTTCAAATATTCCTTAAAAAAAGCTTCCCTCACGCAGGGGGAAGCCGTCAACTTTTATAAATATACCACCATTTTTTCACAGTCTCCGAAATGATCGGTGAATGTTCAAACATCGCATTGGCCAATATTGATTTATCCAGTATCCCTTGCACTAAATCTAGCGGAATCATCGCAAACACATAGAGAACAAGGAATATCAAAATATAAAACTCCGCGAATCCAAGAGCGGCACCGCCAAATCGTGCAATAAAACCTAACACAGGCAGAAACTTTAGAAAATCAAACATGGACGCAATGAGCTGCAAGGCAAATTTGACAACCAAAAAAATGAGTACAAATGCGAGCAACCGGTAAAATGTTTCGTCCAAATCGATCTGTTCGACTGCCCAGCTCAACTTGGAATGTGCCGTAACACCTGGATAAGGAATCCATAGCACAAACTTCTCTGCTAAAGGTTTATAGTATATGTAAGCGGCAATCAGCGCGATAATGAAACCTGTCATATGAATGGCTTGCACAATCAGGCCTCGTCTGAATCCGGTAATCAATCCTCCCAGCAGGAGGAACACAATGAGTAAATCAAGCATAAACGTCCGTCAACCCTTCAACTTATTCAATTCTTCTTCCAACCGTTCCATCTTCTCTTTTAGCAATAAATAATCATGCACGCTGTTCACCGCTGTCAGAACCGCTAGTTTGGAACTGTCCAAATAAGGGTTCCGGGCATTGATTTCTCGCATTTTATCGTCGACCATGGAGGCTACGAGACGGACATGACTGCTTGATTCATCGCCGACTATCGTATACGTCTGCCCATAAATATCGACCGAAACGCGCGTCTTCTGCTCGTCTTCCAATAATCCGACCTCCCGATTCAACAGGCACCGCTGCCACTGATGAACAATTAGTATAAAAAAGCTCCCCGTGTTCGATTAAACTGAACAGAGTACATGGATAAGTACGACAGCGTTCCGCACTCTGTACCCCATCATAACATGAAACCATTTTGGTTGTGAATAAAGTATATGCCCACCCGCTAACACGGGCTGGCAATAGTTATTCCACCTTGTAGTATTGTACAATATGTCAGTAGATGGGGAAAGGATGTTGCAAATGAGCCAACAAGTGATCGTGCTGGACAAAGTAGAATTAACCCGTTTAATGAAACATTATGAACAAAATGAAATAGTTCGGAATGCACCCGGAGTCGTATTCGCCGCAAAACTTCACGACACCGCAATCACTGTATATAAATCAGGAAAAGTATTGTTTCAAGGAGCCGGCTCTTCACGGGAAGCATCAGGATGGTCGCAAGCAGGCCTTACCTCTCCAACTGCCAAGATACAAGCAAACTCTAAAGGCGACAGCCTACCGTCCGGCCTGGCGAATCTCTCAGTAGTAGGCTCAGATGAAACCGGAACTGGGGATTTCTTCGGTCCTGTAACGGTCGCTGCCTGCTTTGTCAGTAAAAAGCAGATTGAACTTGTCAAAGAACTCGGCGTCAAGGATTCCAAGCAATTGACGGACGATTGGATGAGGCAAATTGCACCTGATCTGAAAGAAACACTCCTCCATTCCGTCTTGACTTTGAAAAATGACAAGTATAACGAAGTACAAGAAAGAGGATGGTCGCAAGGCAAAATAAAAGCACTGCTTCATAACCAGGCGCTAAAACTTGTCCTCCGGAAAATGGGAGACGAAAAACCGGAATACATCCTAATTGATCAGTTCGCAGAGCGCGGCATCTATTACAACCATCTGAAAGCGGCTCCTGAAATTGTCCGGGAGAATGTACTATTTTCCACGAAAGCAGAGGGACTCCATGTAGCAGTTGCCGCAGCCTCCATCATCGCTCGTGTGGCTTTTTTAGAAGAAATGGACCGTCTCAGCTCTTTGACCGGCTTTCAATTACCCAAAGGCGCGGGCCCGAAAGTGGATGAAGCCGCTGCAAGGATTCTGTTGTCACAAGGAGAAAATACACTAAAATCGTTATCCAAGTGGCACTTTGCCAATCGAGAAAAAGCAATGAAAATTGCTGCCCGGAAAAAGAAGTAACAATTCCCGGTCCGTTACGTACCAATGGATGAGGTGAATACGAATGAGAGCGATAGTGATGATCCTATTATCAGCCCTGCTGCTGACGGCATGCCAAACCAAAAATACAGCTGCAGCTCCGCCAAAGTTGCAAGACAGTCCACAAGCAGACGAAGTGCGAGAAGGAGATTTCATTTTCCGTCTTGTTTCAGAAAAGAAGAAGTACGAGGAATACGAAAAACCGGAGATTTATGCGGAATTGACTTATGTTGGAGAGAAAGAAGAAATCCGGATCTCCCATGCCGCCTCACCGTTCTCCTTTCCGATCCATGAGAAGACCAGAGGGTATACGGTTGATCATGCGATGAATACCCCATTGCTTATCACCAACTTGAAACGCGGAGAACCCTACCGCGAAAGTTATGAATTTGCAGGAGGATATAGTGACCAGGACGATGAGGATTATGTGGTTTTTGTCCAGTCCATTATCGACCATAGCGGATTCCCAAAAGGTGATTATTCAATGGAGGGCTATGCCAATTTCTCTATCATTGATGATTCAGATACATCAGAGAAAGAAATGAACATGCAACTGCAAATCGGCTATGAAGTGGAATGAATAATGAAAACGGCCGCCCAGGAACCTTTTCCATGGGCGGCCATTCTTTTATCCGCGGAGCTGCGCGTCCGCTTGTGTAGTTAATGCAGTTAGTACTTTATCATGCGCTTTCACGACTTCCTCGTCTGTCAACGTCCGTTCTGGGTCGAAGTATGTCAAAGAGAAAGCGATTGATTTTTTGCCTTCTTCGACATTTTTCCCTTCGTAAAGGTCGAACAATTTTACGTCTTTCAAAAGCTTGCCGCCAGCATCTCGGATGATATGCTCCAATTTTCCGGCAGTCGTTTCTTTAGAAACGACAAGTGCGATGTCTCTAGTCATAGAAGGGAAACGTGGAACAGGCTTATAAATCAGCTCAGCAGTTTCCGCCTTCAATACGTCTGCCAGGTTTATTTCCATCACATACGTTTCTTTCAAGTCACGCTTCTTCATTTCTGAAGGGTGCAATTGGCCGATCAATCCGACACGGTTTCCATCAAGAAGGATATCAGCAGTACGACCAGGATGCATGCCGGCAATTGCCGCCTTTTCAAACGTGAGACGATCAGAGAATCCTAGACGGTTCATCAAGCCTTCTACAATTCCTTTCAAGACGAAGAAATCAACGTTCTTCGACTCACCTTGCCATGCATGATCCACCCATTGGCCTGTCATGGCTACTGCCAAATGTTCAACCTCTTTTGGCAATCCGTCTTCTTCCATTCCAAGGAATACAGATCCCGTTTCATATAGTGCGACGGAGTCCATTCGACGTGCCACATTGTACGTCAGCGCCTCCAGCAAATGAGGAATCAGGCTTTGGCGCAATGTGCTTCGCTCCTCGCTCATCGGCATTAATAAATCGGTCGTTTCAGCCGTTTCAAGTGCGAATGCTTGTGACTGTTCCTTGGATGTCAATGAGTAGGTGATCGCCTGGTAGAGCCCCGCTCCTTCAAGGAAATCGCGGACAACACGCCGTTTCGCCTGATATGGCGTCAAACCTCCCGGCACTGACTCTGTAACCGGAAGCGTTTTAGGAATTTCATCATATCCATGCATCCGGGCGATTTCCTCTATGATATCTTCCTTGATTTTCAAATCCTGTCTGCGAGTCGGTGCATCAATGACAAGCTGGCCATTGACGGCATCAGTTGGGATTTGAAGACGTTTCAAGATGGTCATCATTTCATCCATTGAAATTTTCATGCCCAAACGGCTGTTTATATAATCCGGAGAAATGACAATTCGTTCAGGTGTCTTCTCAAGTTCATCAAAGACGACAGAACCAGCTAACACAGCTCCACCCGCCAATTCTGCGATCAGCTGGGCAGCACGTTCAGCAGCTTCCTGAACCCGGTTCGGATCGACCCCTTTTTCAAAACGCGCACTTGCGTCACTTCTCAGGCCAACTTCCTTGGACGTTTGTCTGACGGAAGCAGGTGCGAAGTATGCTGATTCGATAACGACCGTTGTCGTGCCATCGTGTACTTCGGAATTGGCACCACCCATAACGCCAGCGAGCGCGACCGGTTCTTTTCCGTTTGTGATGACTAAATTATGGGAACGCAATGTCCGTTCTGCATCATCAAGTGTGACGATCTTCTCGCCTTCTTCCGCATGGCGAACGACAATTTCACCTGTTTCCAGGCGGTCATAATCAAAAGCGTGCAACGGCTGGCCATATTCCATCAACACGAAGTTCGTAATATCGACGACATTATTATGCGGGCGTACGCCAGCCGCCATCAAATAGTTTTGAAGCCATAATGGAGATTCCGAAATTGTAACGTTTTTGACCACTTTTGCCACATACATCGGATTGTCATGTGTCGCTTCCACACGAAGTTTCAATAGATCCTCTGCCTTTTCCGATGCTTGATCGTAGTTGATATCAGGCAGGGCGATTCCTTGTGAAAGAATGGCGCCCACTTCGTATGCGACGCCAAGCATGCTGAGGGCGTCTGAGCGATTCGGCGTTAAATCGAATTCAAGAACTGTATCATCTAATCCTAAAAGCGGCAAAGCGTCTTCCCCCGGCAATGCATCCTTTGGCAATACATAGATTCCTTCTGCATATGCTTTCGGAACGAGCTTTCCTTCGATTCCGAGCTCCTGTAGGGAGCAGATCATACCGTTCGATTCTTCTCCACGAAGTTTCGCTTTTTTGATTTTCACTCCGCCTGGAAGAACTGCACCCGGACGAGCTACAATGACTTTCTGGCCTTGTGCTACGTTCGGCGCGCCACAAATGATCTGGGTTGTTTCTTCTCCTACGTCCACTTGACAAATGTTTAATTTATCGGCTTCCGGGTGTTTGACGCACTCCTTCACATGACCGACAACCACATTAGTCATTCCTTGGCTGCGATTGATAATGGAGTCCACTTCTATCCCAGCGCGTGTAATCCGCTCTGCGAGATCAGCAGGGGCGATTCCATTGATATTTACATATTTACTTAGCCATTTTGTAGATACTAACATACTCGTTCTCCTCCTTACGCTTCGGTCCGGTTGAATTGTGATATGAATCGGATATCATTCGTATAGAAATGACGGATATCTTCCACGCCATATTTCAACATAGCAATCCGTTCCGGTCCCATGCCGAACGCAAATCCTGTCACCACGGACGGATCATAGCCCGCCATTTTCAACACGTTCGGATGCACCATGCCGGCTCCGAGAATTTCGATCCAGCCGGTCTTTTTACAAACATTGCAGCCCGCTCCTCCACATTTGAAGCATGAAATATCCATTTCAACCGATGGCTCTGTGAATGGGAAGAAACTTGGACGAAGACGGATTTCACGGTCTGCCCCAAACATTTTTTTCGCGAACAGATCCAATGTGCCTTTCAGGTCACTCATGCGGATATTTTCACCGACAACCAGTCCCTCGATTTGTGTAAATTGATGTGAATGGGTCGCGTCATCGTTATCACGCCGATAAACCTTCCCAGGGCAAATGATTTTAATCGCTTCCCCTTTTTTGGCTTCCATCGTTCTTGCCTGAACAGGAGAAGTATGGGTTCGAAGCAAAATGTCCTCTGAAATATAGAATGAATCCTGCATGTCGCGTGCCGGATGTCCTTTAGGCAAATTAAGCGCTTCGAAGTTATAGTAATCCTTTTCCACTTCAGGCCCTTCCGCGATTTCATAGCCCATGCTGATAAAGAAGTCTTCAATCTCCTCAACGACACGAGTCAACGGATGATGATTGCCTGCAGGCGCTGGTCGTCCTGGCAGTGTCACATCGATCGATTCGTTCTCCAGTTGTGCTTGAATTGCCGCTTCTTCAAGCAATGTCATGCGGGACTCCAATGCTTCCGTGACAGTTTCACGGACGACATTGACAAGTGCCCCCATTTTCGGCCGTTCCTCGGCTGGCAGTTTTCCCATTCCTTTTAACAAATCGGTGATGGGACCCTTTTTCCCGAGGTAAGCAACGCGGACGTCATTCAATTCTTTAACATCGGACGCATCCTGGATCTTTTTTAACGCTTCTTCTTTCAATTGCTGTAATTGTTGTTCCATCGTCATTCTCCTTTCAAAATAAAAAAGCCTCGCCCCCAAAAAGGGACGAGGACGAGATCGCGGTACCACCCTGATTATTATGCTAATGCGCATAATCACTTCATTGGAATAACGGTCCTACACCGGCACGCCTTTACAGATTACTGGTCCTGGCGGCAGCTAACGGGGTGAACTTCAATCACTGCGTATCGATCTGTACTTCCAGTCAAGGTACAGACTTCCTGACGACCGCATGTCATCTACTCTTCCCGCTCAAACGCTTTTATACATAATATGATGGAGGAAACAAAGTAATTTTAATACGTACTCCATTATTCAAATGCTCTTACTTTCGTAGTTAGTATACATGAATCACAAATTTTCGGCAACACTATGAACATCACGTGATATCGTCAAACTCTACGACAATCCCCTTACCTGTTTCCGGAAACAGCATACGCATATAAGAGAATGCCGGTCGCGACCGCAACATTTAAGGATTCCGCTTGGCCAAGAATCGGAATCTTGACGACTTCCTCAGCTTCTTTCAATAAATCTGCCGAAACACCGCTTCCTTCATTGCCAACTAACAGGGCAAATGAAGCCGGGGCTTGGATGGCTTGATAGTCTTTCGCTTCATGTAAACCCGTTCCCAATACGGGAATGGCGTTTGCTTTCACCCGCTGGATCCATTCCTCTAGATTTCCTTTTACGACTGGGAGATGGAAATTAGAACCTTGCGCTGATCGGATTGTTTTCGGGTTATAGAGGTCAGCAGAACCTTGGCCGATTATGACAGCATCAATTCCAGCTGCATCTGCGGTCCTAATCATGGTGCCCACGTTTCCTGGGTCTTGTACTGCATCGATGAACAATAATTTTTTCCAGTCGCCGAACAAATCTTCTTTGTATTCAGGCTGCCGGCAATGAGCGAAGATGCCTTGCGAATGCTCCGTCTCTGCCAGTTCCTTTGCTATCGCGCTTGGGATTTCAATTTGCTGGACAGCAGCCTCTTTGAATTGCGATGGCAATTCCACATCCTCCCGGATAATTAAATGAAGGACAGCGCCTTGCGTTTTTAATGCTTCCTCGACAAGATGGAATCCCTCTACAAGAAATTCACCGGATTTATCACGATCCTTCTTATTTGTTATCAACTTGAGCCAATGCTTTACTAAGGCATTTTGGCGAGATTCAATTCGTTTCATGTACATAGACATCCTTTTTTCTTTTTAGTGTAGCAAAAAGATGCATAGTTGGCGATGGATTGAACACATTAATAACAGGAGGTTGGAAAAATGAACTTTCAAATTCGCGAAGCCATTACGGCAAATATGCAAAACAACTCAGCAACTGATATCAAAGGCATCGTTGACGATGCCATCCAACGCGGCGAAGAACAACTATTGCCCGGACTCGGCGTGTTTTTCGAAAAACTGTGGAACCGTGCCGATGAGCAAGAAAAAGAAAAGATTTCTGGAGAAATCGCTCAAGCATTTTCCAGGCAATAAAACCATAAGAGCCGTTGGAATGATACTTATCCCAACGGCTCTTTCTCTATATTGCGTGTTTCGTTATCAAACTCATGGGAGATAATAGACGGTATTCCTTTGCCCACGTGGAACCCTACATAAATACAGCGAGGTGAAAGCCATCAAGTTAAATCAGGAATTCACATCAATGCAATTTCTTAGCTGTTAGTTTAGCCGTAACCCTCCACTTCCTTAAACCGATATACGTTCCCATTTATTAGAAATCCATGGGTCATCTGGTTCGGTGTTGCTTACATCCTATTTGCTTTGATTGCATGGATTGATGGCAAGATCCTTAAAAAACCAAAATTCTCCCTTAATTGCAACCTGATTCATTGTCCTTATTCCTTTCTAAACTAAAGGTATTCCATTTTGATTAAAGAACGCTTACAGCAAGCAACGTTCATGCCAACAATGTAGCCAAAACCGCTTTCTGTGCATGCAGACGGTTTCCTGCCTGTTGGAATACATAGGAGTTCGGTCCATCAATGACGGAGGCGGAAACTTCTTCTTCTCGATGCGCCGGCAAGCAATGGAGGAACATGTAATCAGGTTTCGCATGTGCAACGAGTTGATCGTTGATCTGGAAGCCTGCAAAGTCTTGAAGGCGTTTTTCCGTCTCTCCCTCTTGGCCCATCGACGTCCAAACATCAGTATAGATGGCATCCGCGTTTTGAACTGCAACGACTGGATCTTGCATTGCCAGGACGCTCCCCCCATTGTCCTCCGCCAGCTTTTTCGCTTTTTGCAGTAAGAATTCGTTATATTCATATCCTTGCGGAGTCGCAATGGAAACATTCATCCCCATATGTGCTGCCGCAATCACGAGGGAATGTGCCACATTATTCCCGTCTCCCACGTACGCTAGTTTCAGCCCTTTCAAAGATGGCCCCTTCACTTCTCTAATGGTCAGGAGATCGGCGAGAGCTTGGCATGGATGGAACAAGTCTGTCAAACCGTTTATGACAGGAACGGATGTATATTTGGCCAATTCTTTCACCATCTCATGTGAATTTGCTCGAATCATGACTCCATCCAAATATTCAGAGAGTACATGTCCGGTATCATATACGGATTCTCCTCGGCCGATTTGAAGATCTTTTGAGTTCATGAACATAGCGTGCCCGCCAAGTTGGATCATGCCAACCTCAAACGAAATGCGCGTACGAGTCGAGTGCTTTTCAAAAATCATTCCTAAAGTCTTGCCCGCAAGCACAGGCGGCATAATCCCTTTTTGCATCTGGCTTTTCATGTCATGCGCTTTTTGCAATAAATATGCAATCTCCTCACTTGTATAATCCAAAAGACTCAACAGGTCCCTTCCCTGTAAGTTCCTCTCCATATCAACAAAGTAGTCCTTATATTGCACCATGCTATCCTCTCCTTCGCATTTGTTTAGTCTAGTATATATATGCATAATTATTAAGTCAAATGTATTTTTATAAATAGCTAGGTAGGTAAGTACCTTTGCGATCCATGTAAAAAAAAAAGAAACCTCACTCCATTGAGCAAGATTTCTTTTCACTTTGATTAGTTGAAAGTAATTTGATTCACTGTTTCACGGTCTAATTTTTTGATGACTTCCACAATGAGTTTAACAGCATTTTCATAGTCATCTCGATGGAGCATGGCGGCGTGTGAATGAATATATCTTGTTGCAACGCAAATCGCAATGGAAGGGACACCATTACCACTTAGGTGGATAGAGCCGGCATCTGTGCCTCCGCCTGCCAACGCTTCAAATTGATAAGGGATGCCGCGCTCTTCTGCTGTGTCAACAAACAGATCACGTAGTCCTTTATGTGACACCATTGATGCATCATAGAGGAAGATTTGCGGGCCCTCGCCCATTTTCCCCATAGCTTCTTTTGATGTTACGCCCGGTGTATCTCCTGCCACGCCTACATCGACGGCAATCCCAATATCAGGCTTCACTTTTGCGGCCGCAGTTTTGGCTCCGCGCAATCCAATTTCCTCTTGCACCGCACCGACACTGAAGAGAATATTCGGATGTCCTTCCTTTTTCAGTGCTTTCATCACATCAATCGCAATGGCACAGCCAATTCGGTTGTCCCATGCTTTGGCAAGCAAATACTTGTCATTGTTCATCACAGTGAATTCAAAGTATGGGACGACCATATCACCTGGCAAGACGCCCCACTCAAGTGCTTCTTCCCTAGAGCTAGCACCGATGTCGATAAACATATCTTTAATGTCGACTGGCTTTTTCCGGGCGTCGGCTGAAAGGATATGGGGTGGCTTGGAACCGATAACACCAGTTACTGTGTCGCCCTTCCTTGTCACAACAGTCACTCGCTGTGCCAGCATAACTTGTGACCACCAGCCTCCTACTGTTTGGAAGGATAGAAATCCTTTGTCATCAATTTTAGTCACCATAAAACCGACTTCATCCAGATGTCCTGCCAGCATGATGCGCGGGCCATCTGCTGCGCCTGTTTTTTTAGCGATCAATGAACCTAGACCGTCCTGTTCGATTTCATCCGCAAACGGTTCAATATACTGTTTCATCACCTCACGGGGTTCCCTTTCGTTCCCGGGAATGCCTTTGGCGTCCGTGAGGTCTTTTAACATGGTCAATGTTTCATCCAGTTTCGGCAATTATTTCGCCCTCCTAAGCAATTCGTACAAGAGTAGTATATGATAAGTGAAGATCATTTTCAAAACTTTTCATCAAAAAACCTGTCTTCACACTTACTTATATACTGTGCCCCATTTTCTTTATCGTTTATACTGATACAGATCTTTTAAAACAGTATAAAACACACATTCAAATGGAGCTAATAGAGATGTGGGAGGCCTTCATATAAAAAATGACCCCCAATCGTTAGAGTTCACCTAACAATTGGGGGAATTTCATTACAGCAGCTCTTTTCTTAGGGTTGCTGGACTTTTTGGCGATAACAGACCCGGTGCCACGTCAAAGACTGTTTTCGCGCCAACATCCCCTGCCCGGTTCATTTTGTATGCAGCACGGGCATAGGCGACTAGCACGCTGGAAGTAAATTCAGGATTGCTGTCCAGCGCCAGTGAAAATTCCATCACTTGATTGCTCGCTTCACCTGTTTTCCCGCTTCGAATGACAAATCCGCCATGCGGCATCGCTGCGTGATTGTTTGCAAGCTCCTCTTCCGTAATGAAATGAACAGTCGTATCATAATCGGCAAAATAGTCGGGCATCGTTACAATATCCCGTTCTACTCTCTCTGCGTCCGCTCCCTCTTGAAGGACGACAAAACACTCGCGCGTATGTTTTTCACGTGTAGATAACTCCGGCTGCGCCCCGCTTCTTACTCGGTTCACTGCCTCTTCGACAGGGATCGTATACTGGACTGCTCCTTTAACGCCTTCAATTCTTCGAACAGCATCGGAGTGACCTTGGCTGAGCCCTTTCCCCCAGAATGTGTAAGTTGCCCCTTCCGGCAGGACAGCTTCGCCGAACAAACGATTGATCGAGAATAATCCCGGATCCCAGCCGACAGAAATAATGGCTGTATTGCCATTTGGTTTTGCCGCAGCATCTACCTTTTCAAAGTACTCTGGAATTTTAGCGTGCGTATCGAAACTGTCGACAGTATTAAATGAAGCAGATAAATCGGGTCCTTGTTCCGGCAGGTCGTTCTTGGAACCGCCGCATAAGATCAGCACATCAATTTCTCCCTTGAATTCGTCAATCGAAGCCAGTGGACGAACAGGGATTTCTGGATTCAATAGGGAGACACTGCCAGGCTCTCTACGTGTGAAAACTGAAACGAGCTCCATATCGCCATTTTGCGCAATGGCAGATTCGACTCCTCTGCCCAAGTTTCCGTATCCGACAATCCCGATTTTAATATTGCCTTCCATAGTTGGCACCATCCTTTATCCCAATTTTTTATTCTTACATTCTACCGTTATCACATTACTTTTACCATTCATTTTTTTCGTTCACAAACTATCCTTTTCCACTCGTGGTGTAAAGATGATACAGTAGACAGGACTACGAAGTTTTGAAATGAGGCCCGTACTATGCGTTTCTTTGTCTACCTGATTGTGTTCTTTTCTTTTTTTGATTTGTTTTCCCAATTGCCGATCATGAGCCCGTTCGCCCTCTCTTTAGGGGCATCCTCGTTCTTAACTGGACTTGCTGTCGGGATCTATTCGTTCTCCAATACGATTGGAAATGTCCTTTCAGGATTCATGACCGATCGAAAAGGGCCATTCATCGTCTTATTGACCGGCTTGTTCGCATCCAGCGTTTCTTTATACCTTTATCTGTTCGTGACCGGCCCGTATTCACTATTAGGCATCCGCTTTATCCACGGTTTCATGGAGGGCTTGATTGTTCCGGCTGCGTTCACTTTCTTGGCGAATCGCGCGCAAGAATCAAAGAGAGGCAGGAGCGTCGCCATCTCCGGAGCATTTGTCGGCATGGCAGCTATTATCGGACCGGCTTATAGTGGAATTGTCGCTTCCAAAACATCTGCCGCGTCCATCATGGTGATCAACGGGGTTATCATGATGATTCTGGCCATACTCGCTATTTTCTTCTTGCGCAACTTTTCTTATAAGCGAAAAGGCAGGTCCACTGCCGGACAAGATTTCAAAGTACGGAATTTATTTCAACATCCAGGGATGGTACGTGCGTTTGCCGGCGCCTTTTTCCTCATGTTTTCTCAAGGTGTCCTAGCGCTGATTCTTCCTTTGAAAGTAGAAGCACTCGGATATGATACAAAGATGACCGGAATGCTTCTCAGCACCTTTGGCATAGTTGCTATTCTAATTTTCCTGTTGCCGATCAACCGTATCTTTGATCGAGTCCGACCTATGGTGACTTTGGCATTGGGCATCTCTATCATGGGAGCAAGCATGCTTTTTTTAAGCCAAATGGATGACCTGGTTTTTCTATTTGTGGCGCTTGCCATTTACGGAATAGGGTTTGCCTTTTTATTCCCCTCCATTAATTCATTGCTCATCGATTCCTCGTCCCCTGCCTATCGGGGGAAAGCGTATGGTTATTTTTATGCATTCTTTTCCATTGGAGTTGTGGCAGGCTCGAGTGTGATCGGCTATTTGGATCTTTCGTATAATGGGGGCTTCATGGTGACCGGGTTCCTTCTGATTGGAATCGCCCTTTACACGATCTTTGGAATGCGCAACAAAAAACACGATGTATAAAATCAATCAGGCAAGCATCCCATCTGAGATCGCTTGCCTGTTCTTCATTTCCATCATTCTGGCACGGTTTGTGCTTCGGATTGAAAGGTTAAAATTTCATTGATAAATGCTTCCCCGTATCGTTCCAATTTCGCTGCTCCCACACCATTCACTTCCAAGAACTGCTCATCTGTAGTCGGCATTTTGGCGGCCATATCACGTAAGGACTTGTCCGAGAAGACGACGAATGGCGGCACACCCGCTTCCTGTGCCAATTGCATTCGCAAAGCCCTCAGCTGATTGAAAAGCGGGTCTTCTTTTGTGATCTGTTTGGATGTAACAGTGCCTTTGCGGAACACCTTAATTTTACCTGTCAAAACATCCTTCCCTAGTTCTGTTACATAAATGATCGGGAATTGGCCATTTTCAACACCTAGGTAATTCTCCGAGATGATGAACTCGATGAAATCTGAGACATCCTTTGTATTTCGTTCTTTCATCAGCCCATAAGTGGATAGTTTTTGGAAATTAAATTCCAGCAATTTCTTATTGCGAGAGCCGGTCAATACTTGGGCAATCATAGTCTTGCCAAAACGCTGCCCCATCCGGATTACGCAGGAAAGGACCTTTTGCACGTCCACAGTCACGTCATAACGTTCCCTTGTATCGGTACAATTCGCACATCGTTTACAGTCTGTCGCTTCTGTTTCTCCAAAATAGGAAATGATGAATTTCTGTAAACATGATTCGGTATGGCAGTAATCGACCATCGATTGGAGTTTTTCCAATTCAGCGGGAATCCGGTTCATGTCCTGAGATTGATCAATCAAAAATCGCTGTGTCAGCACATCCTGAGAGGAGAAGAGCAGAGTGCATTCACTATCCAAGCCATCCCGCCCGGCACGCCCGGCTTCCTGGTAATAACTTTCCATGTTCTTCGGCATCTGATAGTGGATGACATATCGAATATTCGATTTATCGATTCCCATTCCGAATGCATTCGTGGCGACCATGACAGCAGCCTCGTCCATGAGGAATCTGTCTTGTTCTTTTTGACGTTCCATATCAGATAGACCAGCATGATATTTCGCCACCTGACATCCCATCTTCGACAAGGTTGCATGCAATTGGTCGACCGCTTTCCTCGTCGCCGCATAAATGATGCCCGCCTCCCCACTATTTTTACGGACATATTCTTTTACGTACGCATCGCGATCTTGTCCTTTAATAACAGAGAACGTCAAATTGCTTCGCTCAAATCCTGTCATTACGGTATTACTTTCAGTAATTCCAAGCTGTTTGCAAATATCCTCCCGAACAGCCGGTGTGGCGGTCGCGGTCAACGCCAGAATGACCGGCTTCTGATCGAATAAAGGAATAATCCGATGAATCATCCGATAACTTGGCCGGAAATCATGGCCCCATTGCGAAATGCAGTGCGCTTCATCGATGGCGATCATAGAAATATCCATCCTGCCGATTTGATCAATGAATGATGGAGAATCAAATCGTTCAGGTGCAATATAAAGCAATTTATACTTGCCTTCCAACGCATTTTCCATCGTCCCAAAATATTCTTCTGAAGACAGCGTGCTATTAATGTAGGCAGCCGGAATGCCGAGTTGATGAAGGGCATCGACTTGATCCTTCATCAGGGAAATGAGAGGCGAGATGACGAGAACTGTTCCTTCCAGGACAAGGGCAGGCACCTGATAGCAAATCGATTTCCCGCCCCCTGTCGGCATGACGCAAAGAGTGTCTTTCCCCTGCAACACTTGCCGAATTACCTGTTCCTGTCCAATCCGGAAAGAGGAATAGCCGAAATGGGTTGTCAATATGGATAACGCACGTTCGATTCAAACCACCTCCAATGTATTTTCGAGAAAAAAAGCACCAGTACAGGCGCTCCATGTACAATCTATTCTAATAAAAGCCGTTCTTCATCGCGACTATGTATTTCGTTCACGACAAGCAACGCATAAAACTTCTGCAGGACTGCCGGGCTCAACTGTTCTTGCAAGCGGAGCGTTTCCAGATCGTCGACAATGATGCGAAGCAGGTCATGATCCCTTGTCAGTTGGATAATCGCAGATTCTAAATCGGGCTGCTCATTCGCGATATCCTGATAGAATCCTTCCTCCTCTGCGTCCGCGTGACTAAGAACACGCGTCTTCCAATATTCAATCAACTCATCCGCCGCGCGGTTTGCTGTATCCAAATCGCCTTCCTGTAAATAATGGATCAGGCGTTCTGTTTTTTCTACCGCACCCGAAAGACCACCTTCGTGAATGGCACGATGCGCTTGTAATTGTTTCAGTGCAGGACCAGACAATTCCTTCACTCCCTTTGTCATTCTATTCTCTCAGCATACCAGAAGTTTAAATAGAAATAAATAAAACAGCCGATGGCCAACGAAGAGATTGTCGATGAAATATCTACTGTCAATTATGTTATCTTTAGTCTAACTTGCAGCATTATAATTAAGTCGCACAAAAGGATTGACCCTGCACTATAGGTAAGGGTTCATAATGACAATTGGAGGGCAGGAGATGAATCAATTGACGATTAGTGAATTAGCAAAGGCAGCCAAAGTGAACGTCGCTACTATCAGATACTATGAAAAAAGGGGGTTGATTGCAAAACCGCCTCGAACGGATTCAGGGTATCGTATTTTTACCAGTGACAGTATTTCGGATATATGCAAGATCAAATACGCACAATCACTAGGCTTTACTTTGGAGGAAATAAAGACTATCCTCACGATCTACAAGACAGATCATTATTTTCCAACTGACGTAATGCGTCAAAATGCGCTGACCAAACTAGAAGAAATTGAAGAGCAGATGAGGATACTACAAAATCTAAAATCTCTCCTCGAAAAAGTGATTCACATCTCAGACGCAACACTGCCAACTCCAAAAGAATTATGCCCGTTGATGAAAAATCTAGCGGAAAGGAGTGAAGAACATGGCGAAGAAAATTGAGATTTTCACAGGCGGTACGTACTTATGCGAAGAGGTAACACAACAAGTAAAGGCAATTGTGTGCAACAATTGTGAAGTAATCATGTATTCCCTGAATACGGAGAAAGCAACACAGGAGGCTAAAGAAAAAGCCCAGGATTATGAGATTCAGTCAGTCCCCTCAATTGTGGTGGATGAGAAACCGGAAAAGTTATCGTTGATCAAAAAGCAAATGGAAGCCATGCAGCGTTCCAGACAAGCTATAGAAAAGTGATACAACCATAGGTCGAAATCGCCTCTAGGAAATGAGAGGCGATGTGTTGATTTGTGGTGCAAAACCATTTGGAGACCTGAATATGCATGGGTACGGTATAAATTTATAAAAACCCATCCCAGCTGCGGAAGATGGAGTAGACGTCCACTTCTTTCCCCCTTCGTCTTGTGTTAACGCCATTTTTCATCAAACCATTTTTCAAGACTATTTAACTATAACCCCCATAGCTATTAATAGCAGGTTCAAGAAATTTGTCGAATTGCAAAGAAATTCCCATACTTTTGTTCCCTATAATTAAACCAACCATTAATGTTACAATTGTTACAATCTTTAGAATGGAGGTGCTAATATGAAAAATAAATTTCTTCTAGCTTTCTCTGCTTTACTTCTTTCAGTAGCTATGTCAGGTGTAGGGACAGCATCAGCGGCTGCCATTGACCACGTAGGTCCCTGCAAACCGGGTGAAAAATTTTGCCATATAGCCCCTTGATGAATAATACTTCGGACAAGCACAGCCAATTTTAAATTGGCTGTTTTTGCGTCATTTTCTACTTACCTCTATCACTTTCCCGCTTCTTACTTGATCAACAAGGGGCATCGTTTCTATAGTAACTGCTCGCTATATAGTTTAGGACATTCAGACATGAAATCAATTTGAACCCCTAAACACACATTTCCAAAAAAAGCAAAAGAAGATAGTGTTCAAAAGCTGAAACTATATGAATATAAAAATACATGAACCATGGTCATGGTCTTTTGAACTTCATTGAAAAAGGCAAAAGAAAAAACCCTTGAGTTTCCAAGGGTTCTGCTACTTATAGAAATCCATTGATTTCGTATTACGGAGACGAGAGGATTTGAACCCCCGCGACGCGTGAACGCCCTAGCTGATTTCGAGTCAGCCCCCTTCAGCCTCTTGGGTACGTCTCCATTTATGACATCCATTATTGTACTAAAAAGATGTGTAGATGTAAAGATATTTTACGCAATGAAAAAAGGAAATGGCTGCTCTGTAAGAGGAATGACAAATCATTGCAAACGATGATTTAAGACATCATCGCTCGCTGAAATAACCTATAACAGTCAAGTCGTTTGAACACTTATACTTATGCAGCGCCTTGGTAAAGCATATTGATATATTGAGGCGACAACGTTAAACACTCACTGAATGGCCTTCGTATCATTGTTACTATTTTCTTCCACTTCATCCTATTATAGCGCTCTGCTCCTGCAGGATGAAAATCCCCCATCCAGCAAACGGACTAATCATCCTATCTATCCTAACATTCTTCCCTTTGCAAACCCTTTTCACAAACCGCTTATCGCCTATTAACTGCACCCATAGTCCATGCCTTATGTTGAAATCCACAGTCATTGTAAAATTTTCCAAACCGCCTTTGAACGGTGCTTGAAATAAATACGCCAAAAATCTGCCACCAATTAAGAAAAAAAGCGAGAAAGGAATACGACAAATCGTATCCAATCTCGCCATATAGTCTTTAGAGGATTTTTTCAGTACCTCAAAGCGTTCGAGGTTTAAAACCTTGCGGACAATGCATTAGACTTTGGAGATTCGAATATTGCTTACCATCAACGCTCCAAGTATAAACATCAAGATGACAAAAAACGGCGGTCCCACATACGGGCTTAAAAAGTAACTCAATGTCAAAACGACGCCAGCTGCTGTAATCGGCACTCCATAAAACGCACCGTCAAATTCTTTCACGTTATACCGCGCAAGACGAATCGCACCTGTTATAATGAAAAAGATAGTGGCTGCAATGCCAACCCATAACATCATTGACAAGTCTGTATGATAGATTAAAAGAGCAGGTGCCACGCCAAATGAAACTAAATCGGCTAAAGAATCCAATTCTTTTCCAAAATCTGATTCTGCTTGAAAATGTCGCGCAACCATTCCATCAAAACGGTCAAACAAAGCCGCCAAAAAGATAAATACAAGACTCATATGGCTTAGATCTTTCGTTATAAGGATAATGGCAACAATTCCAAGACTGAGATTTGTTAATGTAATAGCATTCGCCAATTGTGACTTCACTTTTGTATAATCTAAGTATCTGGATAAGAACATGGTTAAATCCCCCCTAACGATTTGAAATACGAATATTACACTATGGAGACGAATGAAATGAAACGAACCTTTTTTAAATATTTTGTTGAGCTTACAGGACATCCAATTTCGTCCGCCCTATTAAAAACCATATCAAAATCGCCCCTTAGCAAGCCGCTTGTGAAACCTTTCGCCAAAGTATACAGTATCAATGAATCCGAGGCGGAATATGCCATTGAAACATATAGCAGCCTTCAAGCGTATTTCACTCGCAATTTGAAACAGGGCATCCGCACGGTCGAGTCTGACCCCAACACTCTCACCTCTCCTGTGGATGGCGTTTTAAGCGCAGCAGGAAAAATAGAGAATGAACAGACATTTAAAATTAAGGACTATTTATACAGTATAAAGCAAATTCTGGGGGATGAAAAGGTAGCAAAGCGGTATGAAAACGGTTTCTATTATATTTTTTACCTTTCTCCCAGTCATTATCATCATTTCCACTACCCGATTGATGGGAATTTGATTTCCAGATATGCATTGGGTACTGTTTCCTATCCTGTAAACGATTTAGGGCTACGGCTGGGCAATCAACCATTTTCGACAAATTACAGATTGATTTCCGAATTGGAAACTGCGTTTGGCCAAGTAGCCATTGTAAAAGTTGGAGCTTTGAATGTCAATAGTATCCATGTTCACTCTCATGAAAAACAATGCAGAAAAGGTGAAGATTTCGGCTACTTTTCTTTTGGCTCTACTGTCATCCTATTCATTGAACCTCATGAATCGTTCCATATGTTGCAAAATCCTATTAAAGATATTATGATGGGCGAAGCGATCGGCATTTGGACGTAATTACTTACTATTTTTTTATTTGGAGTCGTTTGTATGCTGCAATTTCAAGAGTTCTTTATACAATATGGTTATTATGCTATTTTCATTTTTTTGGCCCTTGGCATCTTCGGGTTGCCGGTTCCTGATGAAGTGGTCGTCGCATTTGTCGGGCATCTCTCGTCGCTAGGTACATTTCATTATCCTGTTGCGGTACTCGTAACTATGCTCGGTGTCATGTCAGGCACCTTAGTCACATTTACGTTTGGCAGAAAAATTGGAAAGCCGCTACTTTATAAATATGGAAAATGGATTTTCTTGTCTCCTAAACGGATTCATCGCGTCAATAGATGGTTTGATCGTTACGGCTCCTGGGCTGTCACTTTCGGATATTTCGTTCCTGGCATGCGACATGTGATTTGCTACATGTCGGGATCAAGTGGAATGGAATTTCGTAAATATATTCTGTTCGCCTCAATTGGAACCGCTATATCTTCTATCATCTGCCTAACAATTGGCTATCTGATCAAACTTCCATTTTAAAAAAGAGGGAGCCGGTGGAAACTTTCCACCGGCTGTTTTCTTATGATAACCAATCATTTTTTTCAAGAGTCCGAATCGCATCTTCAGGAGGAATCGGTCTACTTATGAAATATCCCTGTATCCGTTCGGCACCCAATTTCTCCAGCGAACGAAGTTGCTCAAGTGTTTCCACGCCTTCCGCAATCGTTCCTAAACCAAGTTCTTTCGCTATCCCGATCACTCCCCGCAACACGGTGATTGACAGCCCGTTGTCAGTTTCCATTTCTCGCACAAATGCCCGATCGATTTTAACAAACTGAAACGGCAGCATTTTCAAAATAGATAATGACGAATAACCTGTCCCAAAATCATCGAGAGCCGTTTGGATGCCCATCCTATTCAAAGTCGAAATAACCTCTTTTGCCATTTTAATATTTTCCACGACCACGGATTCCGTCAACTCAAATACCAGCTGGGTTGGATCGACATTTGTCTCTCTAATAATCCTACTCACGTCTTGTAAAAAAGTCGGATGCAATAATTGCTTGACCGATATATTCACCGTAATCGTAAAATAATCGAACCCCTTTTCCTTCCATTCCACCACTTGTTTTGCAACTTTTCGTATGAGCCAATTTCCGACTGGAATAATTAAATCCGACTCTTCCATATACGGGATAAATTCCATAGGTCCCACTTCACCGAGCACAGGCGATCTCCAACGCATTAATGATTCAAAACTGACTACCTTATTTAGCGTGACACTATATATCGGCTGGTACACGATATATAATTCATTACGCTGGAGTGCTGTTTCCAATTGTAATGCCACTTGCCTGCGATGGGCGCAAACTTCGGAGAACTCAGAAGTCATGCAAATGTATTGGGCACCGCCCGCCTTTTGTGCTTCTTGATTCGCATGTGCGGCATCTTGAATGAGTTCACTCGCGTTATCCCCTTGCGCTCCCTGCCGTATACCGATGCTGATGGCTACCCAGACAGGAGTTTCCATCCCTACATCGATCGGGGCATTCATCAATTCCATCAGTTGTGAAGCAAAAGGGCCTTCCCCCGTACCATTCATGTAGCGGACGATAGCAAACTGATCTTCCCCGATGCGATATACTTGGTCTTTCCCTATAAACCCCGCCAGTTTTCTGCCGACCCAATAGACAATTCGTTCTCCAATATGATATCCAAATCGTTCGTTCAACTCAGCAAACCGATCGATTGAAATCAAGAACAAAGAAAAGCCCTGTTCCTTTCCTGCTCTCAAACCTGTATCGATATCTTCCTCCAAGCGAAGCCGATTCCCAAGGCCTGTAAGTAAATCCCGCTTTACCCGGTTTCTCTCTTCACGTTCTATATGATTCACGTAGAACACTACAACAATTACAACGAATACTGCAATGAAAAGGACGAGCCCGTTTTGCCAGAGAGCCTCATCTAACTGCTCGCGATCAGGGTTAGTTTCTGAATCGACTACTACAATCCAGTCATTCCAAGTCTTTTCATAGGATAAAAAATGCGCTGTTCTGCGGTTCACATCAATTGAACCTGATGATTGTTCGTGTAAAACGGAAAAGAACGAATCAAAATCAGGGATAATGTCTGTCAGCTGCATCTGGTCAGAAGAGGAAAAGAATACCTCCTCATTCTTCACCAAGAAGACCAACCCGGGCAAATGTGATTCCTTCGCAATTTCACCGAATATATTAGACATGTTGACAACCCCGGACAACACACCAATAGCCTTGCCGTCCCTGTAAATAGGAACAGAAATCGCAATGACTTTTTGGGTCGGGTCTTGTCGTAGCCGAAAAACATCACTAAAAGCAATTTCTCCTCTCATCGCTTTTCGATAGGATTGTTCCTGCTGCACTTTGAACTCCGACCCATCTGACGCAAGAATGATTCCATTTTTATCGATGATGCCGAGCCCTGCAAAAAAGGGCATTTTTTCATTTTGTCGATGTAAATACGTTAGAAGTTCTTGCCGCTCCTCCATCAAAGTAGGGAGATAATCAGCAATCAACTCAAGTTCGACAATCCGTTCATATGAAAAACGATTTGTTTCCGCGACAAAATTAGATAAAAGTTCCTTCGTCTCACGCTGCACAGAATCTTGCACATATTTTTTGGTAGAAATGAAGTTCGCACTTATCAATGCTACTATACAAACAAAAACAACAGTCAAACAACTGTATATGACCAACTGCCTTTTAGTCATATCAACACACTTCCATCCTGCCTCCTGGCTTTCACTCTATGAAAAGTATACTGAAAGCAAGTTCAATAGTCACTATTCACTTTGAAATCATCCCAACTTACGGACTACAACTAGAAGTAAGCCTTCTTACTCTATCTTATCTAACATGCACTCAGACAATCCTCACTCTTTTATTCTCTGATTCGACATGCCCTTTTTTTCCATAGTCAAATATTGATAATAATATCTTCTTGATACAAATTATTTGTCGATAATTATTATAAACAAAATGATAGCTTTCTCGAATTCATTTTGATATAGTAATCATTGAACATTGGTATATCAATAACAAAGGGGGATTTCACGAATGACCAATAATGATAATCGTTCTCAAAATAAGCTGACGACTGCGGCGGGTGCTCCAGTTGTTGACAATCAAAACTCCATGACAGCCGGCCCAAGAGGTCCTGTTTTACTACAAGATGTTTGGCTAATTGAGAAATTAGCACACTTTGATCGTGAAGTGATTCCAGAAAGGCGGATGCACGCAAAAGGATCAGGTGCATACGGCACTTTCACTGTCACACATGACATTACACAATATACAAGAGCAAAAATATTTTCTGAGGTTGGCAAGCAAACACCGATGTTTGCCCGTTTTTCTACAGTTGCCGGAGAGCGCGGTGCAGCAGATGCAGAACGCGATATTCGTGGCTTTGCTTTGAAATTTTATACAGAGGAAGGCAACTGGGATTTAGTCGGCAATAATACACCTGTTTTCTTTTTCCGTGATCCTCTTCAGTTTCCAGACTTGAATCATGCTGTAAAACGGGATCCACGCACAAACATGCGAAGTGCTACAAACAATTGGGATTTTTGGACGTCCCTTCCTGAAGCATTGCACCAAGTAACCATTGTCATGAGTGAACGTGGCATTCCCAAAACATATCGGCATATGCATGGATTCGGAAGCCATACGTATAGCATGATTAATGCCGACAATGAACGGGTTTGGGTAAAATTCCATTTCCGTTCTCAGCAAGGCATCGAGAATTTAACAGACGCGGAAGCGACGCAATTGATCGGCGACGACCGCGAGTCCCATCAACGTGACTTATTAAACAGCATTGATAATGGAGACTTTCCGAAATGGAAAATGTATATTCAAGTCATGACAGAAGAACAAGCGCTACACATGGAATACAATCCGTTCGATTTGACGAAAGTCTGGTACAAAAAGGACTTCCCTTTAATTGAAGTCGGGGAATTTGAATTGAACCGCAATCCGGACAATTATTTTGCAGAAGTCGAACAAGCCGCTTTCACGCCGGCAGCTATTGTACCAGGCATTGGTTTTTCACCGGACAAGATGCTGCAAGCCCGTTTATTCTCGTACGGAGATGCACAACGGTACCGTCTTGGTGTCAACCATCACCAAATACCGGTAAATGCGCCGAAATGTCCATTCCATAGTTTCCACCGCGATGGTGCGATGCGCGTGGACGGCAACCATGGCAGCCGGACTTCCTATGAGCCTAACAGCTTTGGCGAATGGAAAGAGCAGCCGGATTTCAAAGAGCCGCCTCTTAAACTTTACGGAGATGCAGCCCATTGGGATTTCCGGGAAGATGACAGCGACTACTTTACCCAACCAGGAAAACTATTCAACTTGATGAATGACGATCAAAAGGAAGCTCTATTTGGCAATACTGCCCGCAATATGGGAGATGCTCCGAAGGAAATTAAAATCCGACACATCCGTCATTGCTATCAGGCAGATCCTGCATACGGAGAAGGAGTAGCGAATGCACTCGGCATTTCAATAAATGAGGTGCTAGAAGAGCAGGTAATCGGTTCATAACAATTATGAAAAGCAGGTAGTGAAACGAACTTTCCACCTGAAACTTTATCTCCAAAGGCCATCCAAGAAGTCGGTTCACCAGACTCTTCGGATGGCCTTTTTTTTAGCTATCTCTGCCAATCTTCGAGACACTTTGGATCCCAAGTCTTCTTGAAAATGGAATAGAGAAACACTTCCCTCAGTTGCAATAAGACATACACTTGTTCCACCATTTGAAGCGGCAATGATTTCTTTGAGGCGTATCCAGAAAAAAATAAATGAAGAGAGATTTCGGGAAACTCAATCGATTCAGGATGAAACGAAGTACCAGTCCACAACGCATGATAAATGGAGACGCCGACGTCTTGCGCATTAAAATGTTCTCCACAATCATAAAAATCAAAGATGATCAATTCACCATTCTTAAGATGGATATTTCCTTGATGAAGATCGTTGTGGATAAAGCCGTACACTTCGAAATTCTTTTCCCAACGACACATTTCATGCAACAAATGTGGAAGTGCTGTTAGGAGCCATTCTTCTTTTACTTCTAACGTTCCAGCATTTCAAAACCAGTGCGCCGCCCTCGGATGTCCGGCTTTTTTAAACAATGCAAGGATGCCACTTGCCTCCCCCACTTATAAAAAAATGGCTCTTTATTGATTGGCAGACCTTCTGTATGTTCAAACAGACAACCCCAAAGAGACTCATCCTGATACACAAACGGAAAGACAGAACAATCTTTGCTGTTGACCAAAGATTTTGCGACTGAAATCCCATTCGAATGGAGATACGTCAGCCAGTTCATTTCCGCTTCTAGTTCCAGCTTTGTTCTATCTTCCTGTCGGCCGAATCAACCGACCGCTCTTCCGCTGTCCATATCCTCAATGAAGACTTCATTGAAAAAACTGTCAGTGGCGCAAGTCCATCCAACTACCTTTTCTTGAAGACGGTCCTCTATCCACTTCTTAATCTGCTCATCTTTGTTCATATACTAATCCAATAGCGCCGCAATACAGTGCCATCGCCATCCCTTTCTATGTAGTTACATTCAACCCGGACGCAAAATCGTCTTCTCGGATGAAATATTTCATTCTTCACAATCAACAAGCGCTTTGCCGACACTAAGCCGCCGTAATACAGCAAGTGTCAAAGAAAGAAATACCCGACCATATCCATTGCCTCTGCCGCTCGGTCGGATTCCTAAACTGATATGTCCCTCTGAGTTAGCTAAGCATTCGTTCAATCCGTGGCAAAAAATAACCGCACCCAGTATCTTCCTATTTTCAATGAGCCAATATGTTGAGTAAGGCGACCAATCTTCCGGCATACCGATTCCTTCTCAGCTACCAAACACAGTTGCACGTATTCCTTGAAACGTTTATACATCTTCCGGATGAACGAAGGCGTAATTTCCCATTCAAGTATGGAAAGAATGACAAACTTCTTTATACTCAAGTACTGGTTTTATTAGCGGTAAGACCAATTTCCACTCCCACAGTCAGTCTATTGTTGAAACTTGCTGAATGACAAATACCCCAGCTTTCCTTTCACCACATAAGAAATTCTTTCCAAGCACACAACGATTTACCACCCCATCATAGATGCAATTACGGGTATTTGAAATTTTTCATCACATACAAGGCGTTCGCTTGAATAAACCGTGAAAAGATTCCATATCCTATATGTCTAAGGTGCAGTTACTAGCTATAGTGATTAAGTGTTGGGAGTGAAACCATGGAAACGGTCAAAACATTACCCTATTCAAGAAGCAGGTTATGGAATACAGCCTTTCTGCTCCTTTGTTTATGCATGATGGATGCCATTTTTACAGACCTGGGCCTGCGCCAAGGAGTAATCGAAGAGTTGAATCCGCTCATGAGAAATATATACGAAATGAATATATTATTATTTTATTTTATTAAGTTCAGCCTGCCTTTAGCTCTTTTATTTTTGACAGCAAAACTAACGCATCTGATGTATTTGCGAATGATGTTAATGGCAACCCTGCTGCTGTATGTCATCGTGATCGCCTATCATATTTGTTGGATTGTGTTAGCATCCCTCCAGTTTTTCTGAATGGGTGAGATCAGACTTCTTTTAAAAGGTCGGATCTCTTTTTGCTTTTTGACGTGCATAATAAATTAAAATACCGTTCCTCCTGGATCACTGCCTGATTTTGACCGGCAAGTTGTCCTTGGAGAAACGGTAATTCGAATTTCACCTATTTTGTTGTATTTTCTGCAACGCTAAACATATTTGCAACAATGATTCCCGTAACTAATGCGATCGCACTCATGACAAACGGAGTTCCACTTTCTGGAATCCCCGGGTAAATGACAAATATCGAGCCAAGAATCAATCCTATAATAATGGCAAACATGCTATGAGTATACTGACGTAGCAAATATGCAATCGCTTTGGCGCTCACAATAAAACCAACAATGACGCCGGCACCAATGACAGCAATCAAGGGAAGATTCATCGTGGATAGGGCATTAATAGCCGTTGGATAGACACCAAGCAGCAATAAAATAAATGAGCCGCTGATACCTGGCAACAGCATTGCCATACTCCCCGCCCAACCCGCTAGGAATAATCCAATGGCATTTTTTCCAGTGAGAGATGTAATGACATCTGCGTCAATTGGCTTAATGAAAGCGGTAGAAGCCAAAGCAACACCAACGAATAGCAAAAGAACATAATGGCCAAATTTGAAATTCGTCCGCATATCTGCCTGTTTAGAAATGAAAGGCAGAATTCCAATGATCAAACCGAGAAAGAAAAACTGGGTCGGCTGATTATAGTTTTTCAATAAGTAATCGATCACCCGACTGAATAATACAAATGTAATTCCAATCCCCACTGCCAACGGCAAAAGAAATCCAATATGCTTCTTCCATTCTCGACTGAAAAATCCACTGATCGCAGCAAGCAAACGATCATAAATACCAAGGATGAATGCAATCGTTCCACCACTCACGCCAGGTATCAAGTCGCTGATTCCCATGAGGAATCCACGATAAATATTTTTCCATTCCATTATAGCAAAGTCCTCCAAAATTCAATTTCACTCTTAGTAGTATACCATTTACGCACACAAATAAGGATAAGAATATACTGTCGTCCCTTTTTTACAAAATGAAGAATGTTATCAATACATACACGGTATTTATTTCAGACTGTAGTCGATTGTCTTATTACTTTCTATGAGGCTTGGAATGAAATAGAGATGTATATTCCTTTCAACATACTGTTGCTTTCCGTTCCGGCGCTCGCTTTCCGCGGGCATGGCTTGAGCCTCCTCAGTCGCAAAAAGCGCGCTCCCTGCGGGGTCTCAAGGCTCATGCTATTCCCGCAGGAGTCGGCGCCTGCACTCCAAGCAACAGGTGTCCCAAATAAATAGAAATGAATATGCCAAATAGACCTGACAAATATTTTTTCCTTTACTAGCAATTACATGTTTCATCCTCCGTCATTGAAACGTATAGAAGTCCTTCACAGTTCCTCTCTACATTCGGGTAGAACTATTCCGTTAATTTGGCAGATAAGGATTTGTTCAAGCAGATCTTTTATAAAGTTCTAAACGAGGTGATAAACTGGGGGCTTCTCAGCCCAGAACATGTCTTTATTGATTCCACTCATATGAAAGCGAGCAACGGCATATCTGGCAGGACAACCCTCCAGGGACTAAAAAAATGTCCATGCAGGCGATGCTGACTTTTGCTGTCATAAAATTGAAGAAGCTGGCCAGTTGGACGTGGAGAGCGCCGGCTATGGAGGCTGAAATGGTGCCCCTTTTTTCCAAACACAAACAAAGTATGGTTGACTTTACAATTTGTAAAGTGTACTATACATACAACAGATAACAAAGGGGTATTTCAAGTGATAAAAAATCGAGTTAAAGAGCTTCGTGCCCGCTTTCATTTCACACAAGGCGAATTAGCCGACAAAGTCGGTGTGACGAGACAAACAATTGTTGCACTAGAAAAAGGAAGCTATATACCTTCTTTGTTACTGGCGATGAATATTAGTGAGGTATTTGAGTTACCGATTGGAGAAATCTTCATGAAGGAGGAAAAGTAATTTGAGAATGTATGTAGCCGTGTTTCTACGTATTATGTTATTCATTTCAACGTCTTTACTAGTTTATGATTTTTTGGTTATCGAACAAAATTTTATTAAAATGGAACGTGGATTTACTTCTGGTTTCGAAGTGTATATTTCACCTTGGCCCGGTTATATTTTTGTTGGGAGCGCTCTTTTCTTCTTGATTGCCAATTTACTTCAATATTTATCGGTGCGAAGAGACAAAAAATCGGACATTAAAGCGTTTATGTCTTTCGAATATGACGTGTCTGATGAAAGAGCAGTTGCCAATACTAGAAAGGCTGTCAGCATTGCGTTTGCACTGTTGCTTGTCTATTCTTTATTAATGATCGGTTCCTATATGTCTATCCCCAATTATTTTGTTGATCATATTTGGTTTCCTTTATTCACAACTGCCTCCATACCGATCTTCGGTCTTCTCGTTTATTTGATCGCCTATAAAGTGTTGCAATACAAATAGGCAGTGATCAATTGGAAAACGAACGGATTTCTTTTCCCCCACTGGCCTTTTGCAGTAAAACCACAACTAACGCCAGGCCCATTGGTTCACCTGGCGTTAGCCGCTTCACTTCCCTTGTTCCTTTTTCAATTTCATCATCCGTTCCCTATATTCGTCGATTTTTTTATCAATTCGGTCTAATTCATCCTGAATCAATGTATATTTCTCTTCTTTTAATTCTTCTACCAGTTGTTTGTATTGCTCCCGATGCCTCTCCGCAATGGCAAGCAATTCCTCTTTCGTCGATGGTTCAATCATTTTTTTTCTTTCGAGGAGGTATGCCGCTCCTTCAAAACGATCACTCTCCACACGAATCTGGTCATTCGCAAGACTTGCCAATTTCCCTACTTTGTCGCGTGCCATCGTTTTGGGCCATGCGTCAGCTTGGAAATACATCAAACCGACAAGATCCAAGTCTGATGGCAGCCACAATTTTGCTATGCCCTCCGTCATTTCTTCTAAGGAATTTGCCGACAAGTATGTGCCATTTCCTGCTTCCGCAACTTCTTTTAATTGACTTTCAGCCGTTTGATCCACTTGGAACCCGATCACATTTACATGGCGATCCTTCGAAAGTTCCGCGAAAGCCCGAGCCTCTTCTACTGGATTTCCATCGCATGTCTCGGCCCCATCGCTGACGATATAGAGTGTCAGATCTTCTCCCGTCTGTTCATGATCCAGTCGAGCTTGTTTGATAGCCCCTGCCAATGGAGTCCAGCCGCTTGCTGTTACAGAATCAACGGCGTTGTCAAACTCTTTTTCCTTATACTCACCTAGCGGATACATCTCATCAATTGTGCTGCAAGACAAAGATTTATCTGACTTATTCTGAGTCCCCGCGTGTCCATATACATATAACGACATGTCACTCTCACTTCCGATTGTGGCAGCAAATCCCTTGACTGCTCTTTTCGCCGTATCCATCTTGAGCTTGCCATCTGCTTGTAACAGCATGCTTGAACTGGCATCCAAAAGGATAATCGCCTTTTCAGGTATAGCAGCCGGTGCCCCTTCCGTTGTCATTTCATAGGGCTCCGGCAAAATCGGCTCCTTAAAGTCCGGTGCGTAATCAATTAGAGGCTGAACGACCTCATGATATTGCGCACCACCTAGTACATGGAGGAATACAGCGTATAAGTCCTCTGGATCATTGGTAGACTCGAGGATAGACTCCATTTCATTCAAAAAATCCTCTTGGATATCTTCGTGTACTTTTTTGCCGATCCACATCGACGTTTCCCGATCGACAGAAAACTCTTTCGTCAATTGACCAGGCGGGAATTGCGCCAGCTCTTCCGGTGTAGTCGCTGCCTCCCCCATTTGATTCGAAATATCCATTTCACTTTCCTCACTGCTTGGGCCACTCTCCTTCTTATCAACAATTTCTTTATCAACAACTTCACTTTCTTTACCACTTGCAGATTGGTCCACCTCGGTCTTTTCACCAGCGGAACAACCTGTTGCCATCAAACAAAAGGCTGCAATGATGGCGCCCGTCTTCACTTTCATGCCAATGCCCTCCTACTTGAATATATATTTTCTATACGAAAACGATTTCAAATAGTTTCTGTTATCTTGCTAGATGACTCGAATCGATTTATTTATTTCCATATATTTAGGTTAATTAATGAGTAAAGTCCTATTTTTATTAACGAGTTATAAGCAGCTTGCAGAAAGATTGATATGGATATGGTTTTTCATTCAAATCTAACTCACACGTGGACAATACTAGTTTCTTATTCTAGTTGATGCGGTGCAAGTACATCAAAATACGCATCTGTGAAAGCTATGATAATACTATTTGCAAGCCTTGAAAATGGACATTTCTTCAGGCTGCTTCCGATCATAAAAAAAGACTGAAGGCATGCTCGAGATTTCTCGAGCTTACCTGCAGTCTCCGATTTAAAGTTATTGTGTGGTAGATCACTGAACAGTAGCCGCTGTCTCTTCACGCCGTTTGTCAATCGCTTCAAGACGTTGGTTGAACTCATCAACTGTCAAATTGTGTTCGACAAAGTAGCGATTACGTGGATGAGTCCGGCATTCATCCGAACAGCTTCTCATATAGAAATGTTCGTTTTCTTCCGAGCTTAGGATCTTCGCATTGCATTCCGGATTTGCACAATTGACATACCGCTCGCAAGGGGTGCCGTCAAAATGGTCTCGTCCCACGACGACATGTTCCACTTGGTTGATCGGAACGGCAATTCTCTCATCAAACACGTAGCATTGTCCATCCCATAGCTGTCCTTTGACAACCGGATCTTTACCGTATGTCACAATGCCCCCGTGAAGATGAGCGACATCCTCAAATCCTTCGCGCTTCAACCATCCCGTAAACTTTTCACAGCGTATACCACCTGTGCAGTATGCAAGGATTTTCTTTCCTTCAAACATTTCCTTATTTTCCTCAATCCACTGTGGCAATTCACGGAACGTTTCGATGTCCGGGCGGACGGCCCCTCTGAAATGACCGAGGTCAAACTCGTAATCATTACGGGCATCTAAAACAACTGTATTTTCTTCTTGCATTTGCTTGTAGAATTCTTCAGGACTTAAATATTCCCCTGTCAATTCAAGCGGATCAATATCATTGTCCAAACTTAAATTAACAATCTCCTGTCGGTAGCGAACGTGCATTTTTTTGAACGCATGTCCATCCGTTTCGTCAATTTTGAACCATAGATCTTTAAATCGCTCATCACTGTGCATTTTCGCCATGTAGGCATCCGTCTGCTCGATCGTACCTGAACATGTACCGTTAATGCCTTCTTTGCCGATGAGGATCCGGCCTTTTAAACCAAGCTCCTTACAAAATGCCAAATGCTCGGCAGTAAATGTTTCTGGGTCTTCAATTTCTACATATTTGTAGAACAATAAAACCCGATATCCGCCTTTTTCCATTTCGTCAACCACCTTCTGTTTTTTCTCTTTGCAATAGGGATAACAGCCGGTTCGGTTTAACAATATTCGATTGTAAACACATAACAGCTAACCCGCATTTGCAAGATCCGGGCCTTGGATAGTATACCACAAAGGGCGCATATGGAAAAGGGATTAATGGGTACATAGAACTTACAATTGCGCATAGCTATCACTCTCCAGCTCCATGTTGTATTTCGAATAAAGTGCTTGATCCCCGGGCGTTGAAAATAAACTCCTTTTCGACAAGCTGATGCAGCTGCCCCTTGAAAAGCGTGCATAAACTGTCTCTTTCCGCGCATAACCGCGCTCCAATCGCGCATTAACCAACGTCTGCGCGCATTTCCATCTCTAAACCGAGCATTAAACTTCAACAGCGCTCATAACCGTCACGAAACCGCGCATAACGATCAACACTCCACCTTGCAACTGTTGTTCCGGACAAGTCGTTTCATACTGGCAATTCAAATACCATTCTCTTTCTCGACAATTACTCCATATAACCACGCACACATAGTGCAGCTTTTCACATATAACACTACCTCATTCCTTCATACTCCCTATATTCTTCTCAACAAAACGAAACACCATCCAAATCACAAACAATCCAGGAACTTTCCTCTAGATGGTTACAAGCATGCAGCAAATTCCAGAACAGATCTGGATCACCGCGAGTCAGCCATTCGAACAAGCCAACGACCAAAGCTTGCATAAGGGTACAACATTATCTGATTCGACTGTTTCCAATAAAGTATATGTCTATGTAATTCAGTTGCTTACTTCTTCTAGACAATATTCTGGACAACCACGCATAACACTTGGCAAGTTTATCGGTGAATCATTTTACCTTTCACTTTGAATGAACAGAATTTCTCTATTCATAACTACTTTACAAACGCCATATTGAATTTAAATCTAACAATCTCTTTTTTTATAAAAATACTACTTTTTCCATTGAGACATTTTTTGTATGTTGTATACTAGAAAAAGATGAAGTTTCGACAAAAGATCGTTTTTTTCGAAACTATTCTTCAACTATCCCCGTCTAAGTCTTTACAAAGGAAAAAGGAGTTTAGCAGAATGAGAAAACCTAGGCGGAAAGTGTGGATTGATTTTGCCTTTTCAATCGCCATCATAACATTGACCATCGCCGCGATTTTTATCGTTTCAAGCCCCGGCCACAAAAAAGAACAGAAAAACAACAGCACAAACGCTACCGCTTCTGTTTCCATCGAATCAATCGAGTCCACATATCCAGGGATTAAAATTGTAACGGAAATGTCCAACGATAAAAAGGCGCCCTATGCGATCCAATATCCACAAAGTACACATAATCAGTTCAATGAGGAAGTCCTCTCTTACATAAATAACGAACGATCCCACTTTTTAAAGCGGATGGACCAGTTAAGTAAAGTAAAAAAAGATCCAACCGGAGAACTCAATATTTCGTTTAAAACGATGCAGCATAAATCTGGACACTATTCGTTTGTCGTCGTGTCAGGAACTAATTTCAGCGACGGAAAAACGGATATGACAATCCACTCCTTCCATTTACATCCGTCTACTGGTGCGATGCACACGATCGCGGATGTTTTGAACCGGAATCCCGAACATCTGGCGATCTTGTCTTCTCACGTAAAGGACGCTTTGATGGCTGATCCTTCATTACAAACTAAACTGGCGAATGGCTACGATAAATGGGTAGGTCCATTATGGAGTAATTTTAGAGAATACGCGCTGACGGATGATGCAATTATCTTCTATCTGAATTCGCAAATCGTTACAGATCCAACAATTGGCCAGCCCACTGTTTCAGTGCCACTTTCATCGATTAACTCGATACTAATGAAGGCCTACCAATCAGAAGATGCACCACCTGTAAAATCAGAGGAACAAATCTTGAAAAAGCCTGAAAAGTCATCTGATCAAGAGGAGAACTCTGAGGATAACCAGAAACCCGAAGAGCAAAAGACTTCAAACGCTGAAAAAACGACGTCCAAACGAATTGCTTTGACATTCGATGATGGACCAGAGCCAAAAGTGACTCCACAAATTCTTGAAATACTAAAACGCCATAATGCCAAAGCAACATTTTTCATGCTAGGCAGCCGGGTTGAATATTATCCAGATGTTGCCGCCTCGGTCCAACAAGCCGGTCATGAACTGGGCAATCATACATGGAATCATCCAAATCTGGTTAAGCTTCAAAGTGCCCGTGTCATGATCGAAATTCAGAAAACATCAAACATTATTGAACAAGTAACAGGACAAAAGGCGACTGCGTTTCGTCCTCCGTACGGAGCTGTGAACCAACGGATTCGTGGACTTTCCGACATGCCGATTGTTTTATGGGATGTTGACACACTGGATTGGCAACATCATGATCCACAAAAGATTCTGGAAAAAGTGAAACAACAGGCAAAAGACGGAAGCATAATCTTAATGCACGATATCCACCAGTCAACTGCAGACGGTCTTGATGACGTATTGACTTATTTGGAGAATGAAGGCTATTCATTTGTCACTGTCTCTGAATTGCATCAATGAGACATTAGTAATCTACTTTGCCTTACAAAGAGTGCCAGAATGGGTAAAGAAAAAAGTGGCGGATCCATGGAGATTCGTCACTTTTTTTATTCACAAGCATACGAGCGCCAGGTTTGTTCACCTATCGCTATCATCCTTTTTTTGTTACAATATATTTAGAACAGAATGGAGGACAGATCCTTGCAAATTCAAATCGAACCCACTTCTGAAATTCCGATTTACACTCAATTGGCTAATCAATTGATCGAATTGATCGCAAAAAGTGAATTACAGCCTCATGCTGCATTGCCTTCTGTCCGATCATTAGCAGCAGATTTAGGAGTGAATATGCATACGGTAAACAAGGCCTATCATGAGCTCCATCATAAAGGTATCATCTCTGTCATTCCCAAATCGGGCGCAGTCGTCAATCCCCTTCCGGAAAAAAGTTCGGAAGCAGCCCGTCAACGCGTGTGCGATACACTTCACCCATTAATAGCTGAAGCGCTTGTTTACGGAATGACGCGTGATGAAATCCTCTCACTTGCATCGAGTCTCATATCAGAATTCACGGAGGAATAACTATATGGAAACGATCATTTTTTTAGCGACTATCACCTTTCTGTCTATTATGCAAGCCGCCACGCCATATTTTATTAAGCAGACGGTTGCGTTCGGTGTGTCGATACCGGAAGATCAAACCGACAATAAACAGTTGGCGTCCTATAAAAGGAAGTACACCATCACCGTCCTTATAATCGGTATCTTGGCCGTTATTCTCTATAGCTGGTCTTCGTTCCTGCTCTCCGGAGAAAAACTTATATTCGTCTGGCTGGCTCTTCAATTCGTTGTACTTGCCTGCAGCATGATTCTCTACTTCCTCCTCCACTTGAAGGTAATGGCATTGAAGAAAAGTGAAGCGTGGGGGAGCAATCTGAAACAAGTGACCGTCACTGATTTATCGATGCGCTCTCAAGACGAAATGCTGCCAACTTTTCTATTTGCATTGCCAGTTATCATTACGCTCGGTTTAATCGTCTATACAGCTACTCAATATGCCGCCTTGCCAGAAAGAATACCGACTCACTGGGGGCCAAATGGGCAGCCCGATGCCTTCAGTGACAAATCGCCGCTTTCCGCAGTTGCGCTGCTGCTGATTTTACTCGTCATACAAATCATGTCTGGAATGATGCATTGGGCGACAAAAAATTCCGGTATTCGGTTGCGTGCTGCTAAAAGACAAACGTCTAAAATCCAACAACTGACATTTAGAAAATATTCGAGTTGGCTCCTATTTTTCATGTCACTGTCAATAACAGTTTTGATGGGATATACTCAGTTGACGACTATCCACGAGGGACTCGGCAGCGATACGGTCCTCTTTCTTCTTCCGATTGGATTTTTAATACTCGTTCTTGCTGCGACCGCATTCTATGCTTTTAAAATTGGGCAAGGCGGTTCCCGCATTGGAGTAGACCTGCCGGAGGAAATCACTGAGGGATTTACGAATACAGACGAAGATGCCTATTGGAAAGCCGGAATTTTTTATGTAAACCGAAATGATCCTTCACTAATCGTTGAAAAACGATTTGGTGTGGGATGGACTATGAACTTCGGACAGCCTTTGTCCTATTTCATTATTCTTGTACCTCTTTTGCTCATTTTTCTTATATCCTTCCTTTTATAACTGCCAAAAAGCGGAGAACGTTTCAATGTTCTCCGCTTAGTTATTTTTAAAAACCGCTCCCAAACAGTAAAAGTGGACGGTCAAGATTCAATTTCAATTAAATACACTCGTACTATGAAGCGGCTGAAGTCTAGCCTTTGGATCAATATAGGCTTTCGCGTGGTTGACCGCCACTGGAGCTTCTCCTAAACCGACGGCAATCAATTTGACTTTGCCATCATAATTCGTAATATCACCCGCCGCATAGATTCCTTCAATATTCGTTTCCATCCTTGAATTGACTAGCACGGAGTTGCGGTCCATTTCCAGCCCCCACTCTTTAATTGGTCCGAGCGATGAGATATTTCCATAGTTTACAATGACATGGTCGATGGTGATGCTTTCTTCCGTTCCGTCTTTTTGAGTTAGGATCACTTCGCTAACCACGCCGTTTTCCCCGGCAATCGATTTCACTGCACGTGACGTGAGGACATTCACTTTTGACTCCATCAATTGATTCACACTTGTTTCGTGAGCGGTGAACCGTTCGCGTCTGTGAACCAGCGATACATCCGAGGCAATATCTTCAAGCATCAAAGCCCAATCGACCGCGGAATCTCCTCCACCGCAAACAAGGACATTTTTGTCTTTGAACAGGGTGAGGTCTTTAATTCCATAATGCAGTGTATTCCCTTCGAAGTGCACTTCCTCTGCCAAACCGATCTTCCGTGGTTGGAAGGCCCCGATTCCTGCTGTCAACAAGATGGTACGTGTCAAATGAGTCCCTTTATCTGTTTCCAAAATAAAATGATCGCCGTTCCGTTTCACAGACATCGCTGTCTCACCAAGATGAATTTCAGGATTGGAATAATGCGCCTGTGTCACAAGGTTCGCCACTAGATCCTTGGCAAGGATTTTCGGAAAGCCTCCCACATCATAAATGTACTTATCCGGATATAATTCAATGAGCTGTCCGCCTAATTGCGGCAAGCTATCAATGATTTTAACCGACATTTCCCTCATTCCGGCGTAGAAAGAAGCGAAAAGACCAGTCGGGCCTCCCCCAATGATTGTAATGTCGACAATTTGATTATTCATCTATGAACACTCCACTTTCCTAAGACTTTGATCAGTTCGGAAAGATGCTTCCCTTCCCCCTGATTTCTTACTTATCTACTCTACACATTATCTACTATTTTTCAATAAAATACACCCAATTTGTTTCGTCTACAGTTGTTTCATTCCAAGAGCCGGAATGAATGGATAGTTGAAATATTTTTGGAAACGGTTAACTTTTTTGATGTTAATTATAGTATTATTTTCTCAAATACGTATAATAGGATATATGTACCGATACATATAAAATCAATTGCGACTTTGGGGGGATTCACAGATGAGACTATCGGTATCCAAAAGAATCTGGTTCAGCTTTTCCGTATTACTATTCCTTATGCTCCTTATTGGAGCGGCTTCATTTATTTCTACTAAGAAGATGAATGATGAGTTTGCATTTCTATTGGATGACCGCATGCACAAAATCAGCTTGGCAGATGAACTGATCAATGCGCAGAAGGAGCGGTATATTGCCATTAGCAGTTATTTTCTATTCAAAACTAAGGAATTTGTTGAACAACGGGACGAATCCACTGCCTTGGCAGATGAGTTAATTTCGGAAATGAACCAATCCTTCACAGCATCTGACAACAACGTATTGGTGGAGGAACTGAATGCCTTGCACGAAGAATTTGGTTTGATGGTGAAGGATATCAGCTATATGCTGATGCGGGGCAATGAGACGCAAAACAGAGTCCTATTAAAACAGGCAAGTGTCTTGAATGGACAAATGATGGACAAAGCGAATGAATTGAAGGCGAAACAACTAGAGGAAATGGCCATGTCCCGAAAAAGCCTGGAGAATATGACCGTTGTAATTCATGTGATCACAATTGGTTTGATTGTAGCCGGACTGCTCCTTTCTGTTATCGTCACAAATGTGATCAACAAGAAAATCGGATTGCCTGTCAAAAAAATGACGTCTGCCCTAAAGAAGATTGCTGAGGGAGATTTAACAATCGAACAAGTGACAATCCGCAATAATGACGAAATCGGCGATATGGCTTCCGCCTTCAATCGTATGGTTGCTGATGTTAAGCAACTTCTAGAGCAAATTCGATTCTCTTCTCAACAATTAGCCGCTCAAGCGGAACAGCTGTCCGCTAGCTCAGAGGAAAGCCTTGCTTCTTCGGAGATGGTTGCTTCCGCTTCCGAAAAAAACATGCGCGAAAGCGAACAGCAGACCGGGTTGATCAATGAACAGGCAGCTTCAGTCAGTACTTTATCGGACGATGTCACTGCTATCTCAAATAGCAATGATAATATGTTGGACTCGATGCAAGCCGTCATTTCATATGTAACGGACGGCTCACACACCGTACAGGAAGTGTCCGGCAAGATGAGCCAAATTTATAAGACGATTCAAGAAGCAGCAGAGATCATTCAAATGATGGCGAAACAATCGGCTGAAATCCAACAGGTGACCTCACTAATCACCGCTATTTCGGATCAGACCAATTTACTTGCCCTCAATGCCGCCATCGAAGCAGCACGAGCGGGAGAACACGGGAAAGGATTTGCGGTTGTCGCGGAAGAAGTGCGCAAGTTGGCCGAACAATCCAAAACATCAGCTACCGAAATTGAAAATATGATTGAATCCATCCAGTCCGCCACTAAGAAAGCGGTGGTTGCTATCAAGCTTGGCAGCAGTACGGTCGAAAGCGGCAAAACAGAAACGGATAATTCACTTCAACTGTTCCATCATATTGAACAAGCGGTAGAAGAGGTGAACGGTAATGTCAATCGCGTAACGATCGCCATTGACCAAATCCGCAGTATGACAGATTCGATCAGCAACTCATCACAGCAAATTCAAAAAATCGCAGAATCCGCTGCATTCACAGCGCAGGAAACGAGTGCAGCCACCGAAGAGCAGTTGGCTGTCAATGAAGAGATCTCCACGAGTTCCCAAACACTTGCATCGCTGGCGGAAAGTTTACAAAAAGAGATCAACCGATTTACATTCTGATTCAAAAGTTTAAGCAAATGACTAACGTATATAAAAAATCGGAGCCACTTCGTGCGCTCCGATTTTCATTCTGTTAGATGCAATTTGCAAAATTGTTCTATTTCCGCATACTCCTCATCATCCAATTCAAAATCAAGGACATTCCCAGTCGCCCTTTCGAAAAAGTGATAGGAAGCAATCCTCTCTTCTTCTCCATCTACTTTAAAAATGACCCGCAAACCGGTTCCCTTTTCCTCAAAGAGCTCATCTTCCGGATCCAACTTGAGGTAGAGATGAAATTCATAGCGGGTTCCGCTTAAAATACCGGTCGGGTCGACCAATCCCTCACATGTATACTCCATTATTTCCATTCGTATCATCCTCACAACAAGTAATATAAGTATTGTTCGTAACCATCGTACACTAAAAAACCAATTTAGTCGTCCATTTGAGAACTGTTTTTCTTTACAGACGACATTTTTCTTTTGCAATTTTCAAGAGATTAAGGAACAATGAGAGAGTGAGCACCACTCATAAATTGATCGTTGGGGGATATGCAAATGATAAAATTTGAAGACTATCAATATACCAGACCGGATATGGCTCAAATTAAAGAACAATTCCATGATCTGTTGGAGCAATTTCGAGCAGCCGATTCGTATGACAAGCAAAACGAAGTAATTGAAAAGATCCATGCAATCGGCAGAGATTTTTCGACTCAGGCCAATCTTGTCTATATTCGGGCATCCATTGATACGAATGATGACTTCTACCAAAAAGAGCGCGACTTCTTCGATGAGATCAACCCTGAATTTCAAGAACTCGGAAGCGCTTTCTACAAAGAACTGGTTGCGACTCCTTACCGGAAAGAGCTTGAAGAGAAATGGGGACCGCAGCTTTTTGCTTTAGCAGACAATGCCATCAAATCTTTTTCATCTGAAGTTCTCCCTCTTTTGCAACAGGAGAATAAGTTGACATCAGAGTATGCGAAACTTGTGGCGTCCGCACAAATTGAATTTGATGGTAAAACGTTGACGCTAGCACAGCTCGCACCCTATTCGGAATCAACGGACCGTTCCGTGAGAAAATCTGCAATGGAAGCCTCCTACGCCTTCTATGAAAGCAATGGAGAACAATTCGACCGGATCTATGACGATTTAGTGAAAATCCGCCATGAGATCGCAACGAAACTAGGCTTTCAAAACTATGTGGAACTGGGCTATGCCCGGATGAACCGAATCGGCTATGATGCGAACATGGTCAAAAACTTCCGTGATCAGGTACGGGATTATATTGTGCCGCTTGCTAATAAGCTATATGATCGACAAGCTGAACGAATTGGCGTTGACCAACTGAAGTTCTACGATCAATCTTTGAATTTCTTAACAGGGAACGCAAAGCCAAAAGGATCTTCCGAATGGATCATTGAAAACGGGAAGAAGATGTATCAAGAACTTTCTCCGGAAACAAATGAATTTTTCCAATTCATGACGGACAAAAACTTGCTTGATCTAGAGGCGAAGAAAGGGAAAGAATCCGGCGGCTATTGCACATTTATCGACAACTACGATTCGCCTTTCATCTTTTCAAACTTCAATGGCACTTCAGGCGATATCGATGTGCTGACACACGAGGCGGGGCACGCATTCCAAGTATATTCCAGCCGTAATATCGGAATTCCTGAATATGTATGGCCTACACACGAAGGGGCAGAAATCCACTCCATGAGTATGGAATTCTTCACATGGCCATGGATGGAACTATTTTTTGAAGAGGAAACAGAAAAATACAAGTTTGCCCACTTAAGCAGCGGGTTGCTGTTCTTGCCTTATGGCGTTGCTGTAGATGAATTCCAGCATATTGTCTATGAGAATCCGGAAATGACACCAACTGAACGGAAAGCAGCCTGGAAGAACATCGAAAAAATCTATCTGCCGAAACGTAATTATGATGGTAATTCATATTTAGAAGCCGGCGGCGTATGGCAACGCCAATCACATATTTATGAAGTGCCATTCTATTATATTGATTACACACTAGCTCAAATTTGCGCATTCCAATTCTGGAAACGTTCTCTTGAAAACCGTGAAGAGGCATGGAATGATTACATTCACCTCTGCAGACTCGGCGGTTCCAAGCCATTCACAGAGCTCGTGCGTGAAGCCAATCTCATCTCTCCATTTGAAGACGGCTGTGTCCAGTCCGTCGTTGGTGCAATCGAGTCATGGTTAAACAGCGTGGACGATAAATCATTATAATGTCATAATAAGGGCTGAACAGAAAATCAGTGAACACTGATTTTCTGTTGCAGTCCTTTTTACATGCTGATTTCATCTAAATTTAATTACCTGCGGCGAAGCAAAACAATCTAAATCAGATTGTTAGAGCCACCAAACTTTTTCTTTTGTAAGGTAATGTAGAATCGTTGCGCAACGAACTGCGACGGGTCTACTTGCCTTTTTTATGTTCAAAGAGGAAGAGCCGCTAGATCTCGGTATTTTGCCCTGCAGACGCAATATGCATCACCCCGAACACTTCCCTATTGGGTCCCAAAAACCACAGAGTTGTCTCTGATTCTTGATCTTCAGCTCATCCTTTGCCGCTGAAGTCAAAACCCTTGCTCCGCAAGCAACTGGATTCATTTGCCTTGACTCATTGTTACTTTTAAATTAGCCGAGGAGAGGACTCTTTAAGCACTTAATACTGGAATTCGTGAGCGGGCGGAAGTTCTTACTTTTAAAGTATTTTAATAAATACTATATTGGTTTTTGCCGCTTTCTTTTGATACGTAGAGGGCTTCATCGGCTTTTGCGTACAGTGTATCAAAATTATCGTCTTTCTCGGAAAAACAAATTCCAATGCTAACTGAGATTTGTATCTGTTCCGTAGCTTTGATGTCCGATACACCTTCCTCAATTTTTACCAACAGTTCTTCTGCCACTCTTTGTACGAAATGCACTGCGTGGCTTTTGAATTGCACTAAAAATTCATCCCCTCCTACACGGGCAGCAATTGCTTTTGGACCAACTACATCCGCGATAATAGCTGCAGTCTGTTTTAATATGCGATCTCCTTCTCCATGGCCAAGCCTGTCATTTACCAACTTGAAATTATCCAGATCGATCATCAACAACGCGAGGTCATTGCGCCCAGCCAAGTTCCGCTGCACTTCATCTTCAAAAGCGGCCCGATTTTTTAGTCCTGTCATACTGTCATGGAAAGCTAAATGGATAGGCGTGGCGACTAGCCGTCCAATGAGGAAGGATACTGCGACTGCCGCAATGACAATGGCGAGCAATTGGAAGATGAACTGGTTTTTATAGCTTTGCAATAAGCCCGTCAGCTCGGAATCATTGTAAACGATCTCCACGACCCGGTTTGTCGAATAACCCCGTTTTTCATCCGCTTCATATGGGATGTATCGATACGTTTTCTGGCGTCCCTCTTCCTCCACAATAAGTTCTTGCAGTTTTCCGCTTTTACTCACTTCCTTAAAAATGGAGTAAAAGGGTTCTTCTATTTTCTTTTGTTTGAAGTTTTCAGTTTTATGTCCAAGTAAAAAACCACCTACGTTGTACACATGAATGCTATCAATAATATCGTATGTATTTTCTAATTCTCTGCTAGTTTCCAGGAAATTAAATTGTTTAAAGATCTCTTCTTGTTCTAATGATACTGCCAGCTCAATTAAATAAAGATGATCGGGAGTCGGTGTATAACTGAACTTTTTTATCTCCCCGGTCCTTGATTGGATGTCCATCCCATCATGCGAAAAGTCATCCCCTTCCCTCCTGCTATCCAGCAGTTTAGAGAACCCCGGACAGCATTCGCTGAAGCTTAAACCGATGTCCTCCGCAAAACTGCTATTAACTACAGTATTCTTGCTATCCAAAATAAAAACTTCCATCCCAAACCTATTTTTCAGCTCTTGAAAATCCCATCGTTCAAAATTGGATTCTTCTTCATATTTATGGACAAGTTCCATGGAGAAATCTTTCATTTTTTTAGCCATTTCTTCGTCAAATAGATCGTAAACGGTATCAATTGTCGATAAACTGCTTACTATTTTATCCTCAGCCATGGATATCTTTGTATTCTGGCTGATCACTACATTTTCTTTTAACTTCATATAATCAAACAGGGCAATAACGAATGAAAGAAGCAGTGAAAAAATAATTAAGATGATGGTCAATTTCATTCTGAAATTCCTAGCCAAGGACTCATACCCCTTTTATTATATTGATATTTTATAAATATTATAGACTATTTTAAGCGCTATAACTATGCTAAACGACCTAATTAATTGGATTTCCTATCCTTCTTTCACAATTTCGCCTCAATTAAAAAGACTGCCTCCCATTTGCAGGAGACAGTCCCTCTATTTATTACATTAAACCAACCGCATTGCCGTGGTCATCGATTCCCATATTAAGAGCAGCTGGCTGCTTCGGCAATCCAGGCATCGTCATGATATCTCCCGTCAAGCACACAAGGAAGCCTGCACCAAGTTTAGGGATAATCTCACGGATCGTAATTCTAAAATCTTTCGGTCTTCCTAGCTTTTTCGGATCATCGGTGAAAGAATACTGTGTTTTGGCCATGCAGACTGGCAGTATGTCCCATCCATTCTGTTCAATTGCCTTTAAGTCTTTCATCGCTTTATCCGTGAGGATGATTCCTTCCCCACCATATACTTTTTGGACGATGGTCGTAATTTTGTCGATGACCGGCTGTTCCACATCATATAATGGTGCAAACTGTTTTGGTTCATCCAAAAGTGCCAGAACCTCATTCGCCAAATCAAGGCCTCCTTGTCCGCCTTGTCCCCACACATCCGTTAAAGCGGCACGGACACCTTTCGTCTTGCACCAAGAGAGAACAAAGTCCAGTTCAGCGGCAGAATCAGTTATGAATCGGTTCAGTGCAACAACCGGCTGGACACCAAACGCTTGGACAGTTTCAATATGTTTTTCCAAATTCACAATTCCTAGCTCTAAGGCGGATACATTTTCTGTGCCTAAATCTTGTTTGGCAACTCCCCCATGCATCTTCAAGGCACGGATTGTCGTCACTAGCACAACAGCATCAGGTGCAAATCCACCCTTTCTCGCTTTAATGTCCATGAACTTCTCTGCACCGAGATCAGAACCGAAGCCCGCTTCCGTGACGACTATATCGGCAAGCTGTCTTGCGGTATTCGTCGCCATCAACGAGTTGCAGCCATGAGCAATATTCGCGAACGGGCCGCCATGAATCAAAGCCGGCGTCCCTTCGATCGTTTGTACGAGATTCGGCTTAAACGCTTCTTTCAAGAGCAGTGTCAATGCGCCTTCGACACCCAGGTCACGAACAGTGACAGCCTCTTTATCATACGTGTATCCGATAACCATTTGTGACAATTTTTCTTTCAAATCATTCAGGCTCGTCGCAAGGCAGAACACCGCCATAATCTCCGAAGCGACTGTTATATCAAATCCATCTTCCCGCGGCACCCCTTGGCCGGGTCCCCCTAATCCGATAGTGACATGCCGAAGCGCACGGTCATTCATATCCAATGCCCGTTTCCAAGTTATGCGGCGCGGATCAATCCCGAGCGCATTGCCTTGATGGATATGGTTGTCGATGAGCGCACTTAACGCATTGTTTGCAGTAGTTATGGCATGAATGTCCCCATTGAAGTGCAAATTGATCTCTTCCATCGGCAACACTTGTGCATAGCCGCCTCCTGCTGCTCCACCCTTGACTCCCATAACAGGACCGAGAGACGGTTCCCGAAGTGCGATCATTGATTTTTTGCCCAGTCTGGCCAACGCGTCTGCTAAACCGACCGTCACTGTCGACTTACCTTCCCCGGCAGGTGTCGGACTTGTAGCTGATACGAGAACTACTTTTCCAGCGGCATTCTTCGTTTGCAGCTTGCTTACATCAATTTTTGCTTTATATCTGCCATACGGTTCCACCGCTTCTTTCGGAATGCCTGCCTTTTCGGCAATCTCTCCAATCGGTTGCATAATTGCTTGCGATGCAATAGCCAAATCTGTTAACGGTTTTGTTTTATCTACCATTCCAATCCCATCCTTTCATGATGACACCCATTCCACTCATACTTAGCTCTGTTCTATATTCAATACAATTTTGCCGAATTGTTCATTGTGCTCCAGTCGTTCAAATGCCTCTTTCGCTTCTCCCAAGTGGAACGAGCGATCGACAATTGGCCGAATATCATGACGCTCCAGAAAGGCCAAGGCAGCTCTCAATTCTTCCCTGCTGCCCATAGTAGTGCCAAACAATTGATATTGTCCATAAAAAAATGAGCGTAAATCGAAATCGACAGTATCCTCCGTTGTGGCACCGAACACAACAATCCGGCCGCCTTTTTTCAAAATTTCGAGCGATCGATTGAACGTTGCCCGGCCAACACTTTCGACAACCAGATCGACCGTCACATCTTCAAGTTCCGCAGCCCAATCACAGTTCGTGTCAATTGCACGATCGGCTCCGATTTTTCGTGCGCTTTCACGTTTCGAGTCACTTCGTGATGATACAATGACATTGGCTCCGGCACTTTTCGCTAGCTGAATCATGAATGTCGCGACTCCGCTTCCTGCTCCGGGGATAAATACAGTCTGGCCCGCCTGTAATTCGCCTTGTGTGAATAAAGCACGATAGCCTGTCAAAACCGATAAGGCGACGACAGCTGATTCTTCCCAGGACAAACGTGCAGGCTTTTTCTCCAGTTGTTCGGAAGAAATCACTATTTTCTCGGCAAACGTTCCATTGTCCGGCATCCCTAAGATGTCAAACTCTTCAGGTGGCGCTATGCTTTTTTGGAACCAGCGCAACGAAGGATTGATAATTACTTCATCACCGATCGACCACTCTGTAACATGACTCCCCACACTTTCGATAACCCCTGCTCCATCCGAACCAAGCACAAGCGGTTGACTTTCATTCCCCCTTCTAGCAGGGATTTTCAAGTCCCTTCGGTTCAAGCCGGCAGCCTTTAGAGCAACAACGACTTCACCTGAACCCGGGCGGGGATCCTCAAGTTCCCCCAAGCGCATCTGTCCATCGGCATGCATAAATGCTTTCACTTTCCCACCCTCTCCCCGACTATATGTATTCTGACGTCTCTATCATACAACATTCTGAAACCATTTTCATATTCTTCCTGAGAAGATTTCAATTTATTTGTGTAAATAAAAAAACTGTCTCCCTCCACGGACATGTGGTGTATGACAGTCTTTTTTATTCAATAATGTTTTCTTCTTTGTAAAAGAGGAATATCCTCAATTTCTCTCTTTACTAGTGGCTACCTCTTCAGATAAATGGATTTCAAGCATAGTAAGACATTATGAACCACTGCTTCTTAATTCAACAAGAACTATTTCTGGTTGATTCAAGAAGCGGACAGGGATTATGCTGTTTCCGATTCCACGGCTTATAATCATGTGACTTCCGTTTTTTGAATGAAGCCCTTCGGAATAATCAGGCAGCCATCCTTGACCGGGGGCAACAAGTCCACCGATTCCTGGAATGCGAATTTGTCCACCATGTGCATGCCCACTCATAATCAGATCTATTTTCAGATCCTGGTACGTATTGAATTGCTCTGGGCGGTGGGAAAGCAGTATTTTATACATGGAATTCGGAACGCCTTGAAAAGCCTGCAAGATGAATTCCTTGACCGCTTCATCATCTTCTTTGCTGCTGGATAAAGGATCATCAATGCCGCCAATAGCAATTTGTTGACCTTCCCGTTCAATTATGACTGCCTCATTTGACAGCGTTTGTACACCTTGTTCTGTCAAACGAACCAAAATCTGTTCAGTTTCATTGCTTGAGATTTCGTGATTTCCCGTAACATAATAAAATGGCGCAACCTGATGTAACTCCTCGATCAGTTCCATGCTGCGATCTAAATCAAACCGATTACTATCGATAAAATCACCAGTTATAAAAATCGCATCCGGCGAGAGTTCCTTCACTTTCTTTACCAAATCGGCATGTCTTTCTCCAAATTTCGCATCATGTAAATCGGAGATTTGGACAATCCTAAATGAATCGAATTGACTAGGTATTTTGGTAGAATGAATAGTATATTCAGTTACCCCAACTGTCATATTATCCCTATACAGTATGAGCATAAATAAAAAAATGAGAAATATCCATACTAACCGAATGCCTTTTCGGGTCCATGCCTTTTTGTTCTTCATTGCCACCGCTTTTTCAATTTAGCAAGCTCCAATAATTCCAATAGATCCTTCTTAGGCAGCTCTACGAGGATCGAGAGTAATTCGCGTTCTGCTAACCTTCTGCCTCTTCCGCTCCGATACCGCTCCTTATTTAGCAAATCGATTTCCGTGTATAGGCCAGGAAGCCTATCATCTTGTACTTCCCCTGTCTTATCAATTGTCAGATGCTCCCGCAGCCTTTCGTACAGCATATCCATATTGGCCATACTGCCCGTAAATGCACGGGAAGTCCGCGGGTCTCCTAAAATAAGCTCATCGGTGGAAATGTTGAAACGCTCAGATATTTTAGCGATCCACGCAGCAGATGGGGCATTCTTCCCCTTCTCCCAGTCTTTTATCCGGCTAGCCGATGTGCCTATAGCCGCTCCAAATGCCATCATTGATAAGCCACGTTGTTCACGTAAGGCTTTTAATCTAATTCCAAAGTCTTCTTTACTCCACTCGTTCACTGTGACGCCTCCTCCTATTTGCTTATCTCTATCTTATTTTTACTTTGAGGTCGCTGTCAATCTATATTTATATTTCCATTAAGTATTTTAATAACCTTTCCTTTGTCGTGCATAATTTTCCTTATTTTTCTCCATGTAAGCATCCCAAACATCTTTATTTGTAAAGTTTAGTTTTTTTGCAATTGATCCATAATGGATCCAAACTATCCGATAGTGGTCAATGGTCGGTTCGGCCAAGAAACAGTTGATCGCTTTGTTGGTTGCAATAAATAGTTCTGTTAAACCGCCAGCCACTTCACCAGTCGGCCATTCTACCAACAGTGAATCGAACCCCTTTTCAATCCCTAAGGATAAAAGAAAATGAATGGAGTCTACATACTCTTCGATTATTATATGATGGGAGGAGGGCTTTTTATGGCTCCAAAATTTAAAACATCTCGTTTCATTTGCCAGCTCTGAGAGCTCCACTAGCAAAGCCAGTCCTTTGTTCGTGAATAGATCGCCTTGGACTTCATGGTTCGACTGGATGAAAGAGTCCAAATTTCGTTGCATATTGAATAATGACGTTAGCTCCATAAATAAAACCTCCAAAAAAAATTGATTATCTTGAAACCAAACCATATACTCATCCGTATAGTAGATGACTATCTATATCTGTGAGGGGTTGCTTCCATGGGACTACTGCTAATTCGCGTATTCATCATAGCATTTATCATTTATTTGTTTTACCGCGGAATCCGCTATTTAACGGATCCAAAGCGAAAACTGGACGAAGCACACGAACAAGAGCAATTTTATTTTTATGATGACCTCAAGAATGTCAGGAAAAACTTTTTCATCACATACAAAGGGGCCCTATTCGAGGGAGAAAAGTACTTAGGTACGACAGAAGATGCTTTCGATGTTGTTTCTATTTTTGTCTGGGTCAAAGATGAAACGAAATTGCATGGTTTCACAAAAGACGATTTTCATTTTCTGGCTGCCGAAATCACCTCGAACTATCCGAATGCCGAGATCAACTGGAAAAACCCAATTGAAAAATTGATGAAGGGTACAACTCAGAAGTAAGATGGCATGAAAGAGAGGAGAGCCCCGTGTAAATCGGCTCTCCTCATTTTCTTTAGGAGAACAAACAGCAGCATATGGCTTATGCCCTAATTTCCCGTGTCCCTGTAAAATCTAACCCGAGCAGGTACAATATAATCGCTATATCAATCAAGGCCAGAAGTAGAAATCCAATACGGAATGATGTATGTCTCGTTTTATGGCGGAATACTTGCATGCCTAGATACGAACCGATTCCTCCCCCCATGATAGCAAACAGCCACAATGTCTTTTCTGGAACTCTCCTTTTTTTCCTTTTTGCCTGTCTTTTATCATACCCCATTAAAATACATGACCAAGCGGAACAGAATAGGATCCACCATATGACCAGTTCATACATTGTTTCATCTCCCTTATGCTATAGAGTACACAGTCCAGAAATCCAATGGAATGTTGTTTTCTGAAATGGTTTTAATTCACCTCAAAAAGTACAATTCTTTCCTATTTTTCAGTGTACCAGAAGTTTGGCCAGGACCATACCTGGGATTCGGTTATCGTTCCTTCGTCTTCGAACTGGACGACCGCATACTAATGAGATAGATCCCCGTGCTCAAGCGGGTGTCCTCTTTACTAAACGAGTCGAACGGCATGAAAAAACGCCTTGCCTCGGTACGAATCCGATCAGCAAGGCGTCTTGTATCGCTTCTTATTTCGCGATTGATTTTTTTGCAGTGTCTGCAAGTTGTGCAAATGCTTGTGTATCAGTAACAGCAAGGTCTGCAAGCATCTTACGGTTTACTTCGATGCCAGCTACTTTAAGCCCGTGCATCAATGTGCTGTAAGAAAGGCCATTCACACGTGCAGCCGCATTAATACGTGTAATCCAAAGTTTACGGAAATCACGTTTTTTCTGACGGCGGTCACGGTACGCATAGTTGAAAGATTTCATGACCTGTTGGTTTGCTACTTTATAAAGTCTATGTTTGGAGCCAAAGTAACCTTTAGCTAGTTTCAATACTCGATTACGGCGCTTGCGCGACACTGTTCCACCTTTTACGCGTGGCATAGTAATTACCTCCTGCTATTCCTAAAGAATGTTGTAGTTTCGTTTCAAAAAGGGCGGTTTGCAGAGCCGACTGTCGTTTGGCATCCTTTCAACCGGTCCTATGATTACTTCATGTATGTGATCATTTCACGGATACGCTTGTAGTCTCCAGAAGAAACAAGGGAAGCTTTGCGTAGGTGACGCTTCGCTTTCGTCGACTTGTTTGCGAAAAGGTGACTTGTATAAGCACGACCGCGTTTTACTTTACCGGATGCAGTTTTTTTGAAACGTTTCGCTGAACCGCGGTGAGTTTTCATTTTTGGCATGATCTGTTCCTCCTAAATCGTCTCTGTTACTTCTTTTCGATGGTCGGGGCAAGTATTAGGAACATGCTCCGTCCTTCCATTTTTGGTTTGACTTCAACCGTAGAGAATTCTTTGCATTCTTCTGCAAAACGGTCCAAGACACGTTGACCGATTTCTTTATGCGTAATGGCACGTCCGCGGAAACGGATGGACGCTTTCACTTTATCTCCGCTTTGCAAGAATTTAATGCCGTTGCGAAGTTTTGTTTGAAAGTCATGTTCATCAATTGTCGGGCTCAGCCGTACTTCTTTGATGTTGATGATCTTTTGATTTTTTCGCACTTCCCGCTCTTTCTTCTGCTGTTCAAATTTGAACTTCCCATAGTCCATTACACGAGCTACTGGGGGTTTTGCTTGCGGAGCGACAAGGACAAGGTCTAAATTCGCACGTGCTGCGATATCAAGCGCCTCATTACGTGATTTGATTCCAAGCTGATCTCCATTATGGTCGATCAGTCGAAGTTCCCGGGCACGGATGCCCTCGTTAACGTACATGTCTTTGCTAATAGTAATCCACCTCCGAATATTGTCTCGCGAACACACATTTGGGTATACCGCCTATCATTCCGGCGGAGTCCCACAGGTCATTCCAACATTGAAAAGCAAAGGGCGCCAGAATTCCAGACATAAAAAAAGTAGACAAATCGTAATGATTGTCTACCCGCATATGCGTACGCACATGAAAATGCACGGCACGTCATTCATGTGTCTTACCTGTCAACAGCGGTAAAGCGTCAATCAGGTGAGAAGCGGGCAGCCTCTTCTTATACCACAAACTGTATTCATTAACCTTAATAACTTTACCATGCCGTGCTGCTGTTGTCAACTATTGATTTCTTCTATTTCATCAAGACGAATTCCAATGAATTGAACGAAATCATCTGTGCCCATATGAGAATCTCGCATTTCCACCAGCCACTGATTTTGAACTTCTTCATTCGCCGAACAAAAATACTCCCATGCATTCTCGGAAAAACCGGCAAAATAATAAACGCGCATTACGCCGACATGCCCTTCCTCTACCTCTGGATCCAGCTCTAACGCCTTATCATAGCTCGCTTTTGCCAAGTCATACTTGCCAAGATGGAGTAAACTGTCTCCTTTCCATGTCCATCCGTATGGATAGTCTGGATGCATCTCTGTAATTTTGGTGAAATGGACAAGAGCTTCTTCAAAATTCGCCAGTTTGCCGGTCCGCTTCCCATCATGGAAGGAATAAAAACCCGCCAGCCTGGAAATATCGAAGTCATCATATTCATACAAAGCTAATATCTTTTTCGCATCCTGCTTATTGTTGACTTTCCATAGGTATTTCGCCAATTCCACGTAATGGGAGGCATTTTCGGGCTCCAATTTAAACGCATACTTAAATAAGGTCGTCACATACACGGTGATGGGAGATATTTTAGTAGAGGCCCTCAGCTGTTTTAAAAACGAATAATTTCCGTCTTTGATTTCCAACCACGGCTCGGCAAAGGTCATTACCTCCCTGCCCAGCTGGTGGCTGATCCAAGCTTTTGACTCATCCGGAACGTTCAACCGTTCAATCGGCAAGGAACCAAAGTTATTTTGTTTGCTGTGCAGCATCGCCTCAGCCCAATAAGAATATAAGGATTCATCGTTCGGGAATTCCTCGACGAGCTTCGTCAAGATGACATTCGCTTTCTTATAGTCTTTTTCTTGTACGAGCAGTTTCGCCAAGTGAAATTGGATATATGGGCTTTCCTCTTGAGAAAGGAACTGGATCGCGTCCCTGTTCTGCAGAAGGGAGCTTTTAGAGATATACCACCAATCTTTATCTACTTCCCCTTCCAGCTCATCAAGGCGAGAGGAAACCATTTCCTTTTCTTTCTCACTCAGCCAGTTTGCCATCCTTTCCACTTTGCAGACGGTCGGAAATAATTCGAGCAACTCAAAAGCATACTGCTTAGCGGATTGATAATCCGCCACTCGCTCGTAAATATCAAACAATTCCTCGCGTGCAGCATTGAACCTGTCTTCAATCTCTAAACAAGTTTCAAAATGCCGGATTGCTGCATCCATTTCCTCCATTCCTTTATAAATCAAACCTAACCGATAATGAGGGAACGTATTTTGTGCATTCATTTTTAGCGACTCTTGCAGCAGTTCAAGTGCCTTTTCCACTTCTCCTATCTGTTCTCTTAAGAATGCTTCATAGCAATATAGGTCGGGATCTTGGACACGATTCCGCAGCTCCTCAAGCACATTCGCTCCCCGGCGTTCAGCAGGGGTGTTTTCGACATAATCGACATATTTCCTGACAAACGCCAGCGCCTGGTCATCCGTGTTCAGGAGCCCTTTTTCCATTACGTCAAGCGCTGATTCATGCTCCTCTACCGATTCAGCGGTTTCAAACAACATTGAACCCGCTCGGAACGTATAATAAGCTGAATCGAAGTGCTCAGCCGCGGCAGTTACCGATTGCAGCGCCTGCTCCCATCGACCGGCTTTCGCCATCGCTTCCCCTTCATAGATGAAAGCCAGCGAATGGCCTTCCGGATCCCGTTCAGCAGCTTCGTTATATGCCTGCTCCGCGGACTGAAATGCCTCTTTCCCTGCTCTGGCATGGCCTGCGTATAACCAGAGATACGTTGCCTCTTCGCTTGGCACGTTGGCGATCCCGCGCTCACTGACGGCTTCCGCCGACTCCCAATCTTCTTGTTCCAAATATAGTTCAGCTAGTCTTAGGTATGGATAAGGTACAGCCTGATTCAGGGAGATAGAGCGTTCAAGCCATTGAACAGCCTCTTGCTGATTATCTTCCAGCTGACAACGGCCTGCTTCATATGCGTAATAGGCATTGTCCGGAGCCTCCTCTGCCAAAGCCAAGAATTGTGCCCGTGCTTCGGCTGTTTGCCCATTTGACATCAAGGCCATCGCATAAGTCGAAACGACAAATTCATCTTGATCATTTTGGTACATGGCTGTTTCCGCGTAGTCCACCGCCTCTTCTGTCCTGCCGATCTCCTCAGCACATCTTGCCAAATAGGCATATGCAATCGGCTGGTAGGGATCCAACTCGAGAGAGCGTTCTAAATGAAATAGTGCATCCGAGTAGGAATCCCTTTTATAGGCGTCCACTCCCGACAAATAGTGCGAGAATGCGGATGGCCGTTTTACATTCTGCATGATGGCCAGAAAAGACTCCCGATCCCCATAACGCATAAAAGAATTGGCAATCAGAAGTGCCACTTTTTGCTCTTCCATGCCAAGCTTTTCTTTCACATGTTTTCTCCACTTATCGACATGTGGAAGAAACTTGTCATGATTCGAAAGAGACAATCCTAACACGGAAGCATAGATTTCTTCCTCGTGTCGTAAAAGAAAGGCCAAAAACCTGTCGATCATCTCTTCACTCGCTTCATCCAAATCATCCACTCGGGAAAAAGCCTCTTGAAAGAATTCATGCTCTTCCTGCGGCAGCTTCGGTAAGATATGCTTTTGATCCCTCTGGATAAATACAATCGCTAAACCATCTTTCATGCGATTGAATTGCCGGAATATATCGTAGGGCACATAGAATGGTTCTAACCGATTGGGATCTTGAATCGCTAAAATTTGCAGCCTGTCATCATACCCTCGGACCAATTGGACATGGGAACTGTTTTCGACCATGAGATCCAGCATGACTGGTAAACCGAGATCAATCAACTGCCTAAGTGCCTCAATATTGCTTTTGAAAAATACTGCATCAAAACCGAGCGTTTCCATATAGTCGACAGTCGTACTTATTTTAGAGCCAGTCCGGTCAAAGATATGGCTTGCCACTTCATCCTGTGTTTTCTCCTGCCCCGCTGTCTTTAAAATCATTTCAATCGAAGCAGGAACACAGTAGTTCACTTTCTGTTTAATCGGCGTCAATTTGACTTCATTTCTTGCACCTGCTTCATCGAGTGATGACAAATCAAATACGGTGCTTTCCAGTACATCGGAGTAAGTAGCAATCCACGTGCGCAATTCATCCCATCGATCGATTCTGTACAATGAATCAGTTTGTATGTAAGCTAGGAAATTCCGCGGGCGCATGTAAGGATGAGTCTCCAGCAGTTGGGGTATTAAACGGCTCACTTCCTCATAAGCGCCGTCCGTATAGAGATGATCGATATAAGCTACCTGCAGCGTCACATCATCTGAAAAACGTTGCATCCCTTCACGCAGAACATCGGCTGCCTCTTGACGGGCCCCCCGTTTCGCGAGCAGTTCGGCATACGCCACATACGTAATGGTTGCGCGTTCCGTCAGTGACAGCGCTTCTCGTAATGCCTGTTCCGCTTCTTCCAGTCGATCCATCTCAACTAAATACGGCACCAACTGATCGGCATGAATTGTGCCGCCATTTGCTTCAATTTCCTTTATTGTTCGCGTCGCCGCAGGAATCCGGTTCATCATGGTCAATGCATGCAAACGGACTTTCAATAAATAATTAATATCCTTCAAGGTAAAATCTTTTTCCTCATCCATCAACTGTTTCTGAATCAGGTGATCGACTCGGAAAGGGCGATCTTTCTCCAAAAGTGTATGGCATTTCCATGCGAACGTTCTCGCTGTATAAAACCGGCGGTGTGCATAATACGCCAAGAAATTGCCGTATTGCCCTAATGCGCCATTATCCAGCAACCGAATAAGCCGATAACATTCCTCTTCGGAATCAATCAAGTCTAAGTAATCCAGCACTTCCCTTCGTGAGCAGCGAAGAAGAATGTGCAGTGCGTCATTTGCCTGGCCGATTGTTTGAATATCGGAAGGTTTGACAATGGTCTCTATCATGAAAATCCCTCCATTTATTGCAGACAGTTGTATTGTACTTTGAACACTTCGAGAGAATCAAAGTTTCAAATAAGTTATTCGTAAAATAATAAAAACATCCCATTTCTCATTCAGGAGAAATGGGATGCAATACCTAACTTGTTATTCTTTATTTGCGACAATTGACTGAAGTTGTTCAAGGAATTGAGAAAACGGCATGCTTTCAGACTGCTGCTCACCGTATTTCCGCACGTTCACTTCCCCTGATTCCACTTCCTTATCGCCAAGCACGAGCATAAATGGAACTTTTTGTACCTGGGCTTCCCGAATTTTATAACCGATTTTCTCGTCCCTGCTATCAAGATCGACGCGGAAACCGGCAGCGACTAATTTCTCACGAACTTCATTGGCATAGTCAAAATGCGCTTCCGGCGATACAGGTATCACTTCGACTTGCACTGGAGCAAGCCAAGTCGGGAAGGCTCCTTTGTACTCTTCGATCAAGAATGCAACAAAGCGCTCCATAGTTGAAACCACACCTCTATGGATCACGACAGGACGATGCGGCTTGCCATCCTCTCCAACATACGTAAGATCAAAACGCTCTGGAAGAAGGAAGTCCAACTGGACAGTTGATAATGTCTCTTCCATTCCAATGGCTGTTTTCACTTGGACATCAAGTTTTGGACCATAGAAAGCTGCTTCGCCATCTGCTTCCACATATTCAAGCCCTAGCTCATCCATCGCTTCTTTTAACATGCTTTGCGCCTTTTCCCACATCGCATCATCGTCAAAATACTTTTCTGTATCTTGTGGGTCACGATAAGAGAGACGGAAAGAATAGTCCTTGATATTGAAGTCTTTATACACTTCGATGATCAATTGGACGACACGCTGGAATTCTTCCTTAATTTGATCCGGACGGACAAAGATATGAGCGTCATTCAAAGTCATGCCGCGAACCCGCTGCAATCCGGACAGTGCTCCGGACATTTCGTAACGGTGCATTGTGCCAAGCTCAGCAATGCGGAGCGGCAAGTTACGATAGGAGTGAATGCCATTTTTGTAGATCATCATATGATGTGGACAGTTCATCGGGCGAAGCACTAAATCCTCATTGTCCATGCTCATGACAGGGAACATGCCGTCCTGGTAATGGTCCCAGTGGCCGGATGTCTTATAAAGCTCGACACTTCCAAGAACCGGTGTATAGACGTGGTTATAGCCAAGTTTCTCTTCTTTATCGACAATATACCGTTCGATTACACGGCGGATAGTCGCCCCCTTCGGCAGCCAAAGCGGCAGTCCTTGGCCCACTTTTTGGGAGTTTGTAAATAATTGAAGCTCCTTGCCGATTTTCCGGTGATCCCGCTCTTTCGCTTCCTCCAGCATGCGTAAATGCTCTTGCAAGTCCTCTTTCTTAAAGAACGCTGTCCCATAAATCCGCTGAAGCATCTTATTATCGGAATTGCCGCGCCAATAGGCTCCTGCAATGCTCAATAGTTTGAATTCCTTCAGCTTGCCGGTGGACGGTACATGAATGCCCCGGCAAAGATCGAAAAATTCGTCTTGTTCATAGATTGAGACTTGCTCTCCTGCCGGAATCGCTTCTAAAAGTTCCAGCTTATATGGATCATCAATTTCTTTAAAACGTTTTTCCGCTTCTTCGCGTGAAACATCATGACGGACAACCGGCAAGTTTTCTCCGATGATTCTCTTCATTTCTTTCTCGAGTTCAGGTAAATCTTCTGCCGTGATTGGAGTTGGCGAGTCGATATCATAGTAAAAACCATTTTCGATGACCGGGCCGATGCCAAGTTTGGCATCTGGGAATTTACGCTTTACCGCTTGTGCAAGCAAATGCGCAGTGCTGTGGCGTAAAATCTCTAACGCTTCTGGTGATTGAGGTGTAATGATCGCGATATCGCCATCTTCCTCAATCGGCGTTTTCAGATCAATCAACTTATCCCCCACTTTACCTGCCAATGCGCTTTTTCGGAGTCCCGGGCTGATGGATCCAGCAACGTCTTCTGTAGTTGTGCCTTTTGGAAACGATTTTACTGCTCCATCAGGAAATTTCAATTCGATTTGTTCCGACATGGTTTGTCTCTCCTTTTTAGTTAGTTGGAATGAAACGGATGGTTTACGTATTGGCTTTTAGTTAGTGGAATATAGAAAAAACTTATAAACCAATAAAAAAAGCCCCATCCCTATAAAGGGACGAAGCGTTTGTTCGTGGTTCCACCCTTCTTCCTTCCCTCTGGCAAAATGCCAGAAAGACGAAGCTTTCCAATCGGCTAACGGGCCGGTACCGTCAACGGATACTCATTTCCCCGTCGCTGCTCCGAGGTGGTCCATCGATTTTCTGTCCTGCGGGGCTTCCAGCCGATGACCCCGTTCTCTGTAGGATGATGAATCGATAGTTGTCCTCATCTTCACATTTTAATCATTTAATACAAGTTAGTATAAATGTGCTCTGCCTAAAAATCAAGCCATTGTGATAGGATTTCACAAAATGTGTCAAGATCTTCTTTTATTTTTACCGCGAAGTGCAATTGGCGAGCTGATGATTCGAATCCGTTCCATTAAACGGGCCGCCTTCACTTCCTCTTTTTCTCCACGCTGCGTATATGTCAGATGGTGCTCAAGTTCATCCAGTGTAAAGTTGGAAGTAAAGAACGTCGGGAGCTCTTGCGCCATCCTGTACTGCAGGATCGTTCCAAGCACTTCATCCCGCGCCCACGCGGACATCGATTCAGCACCAAAATCGTCCAGCATGAGAACAGGTGCTTTTTTGACGAAATCGATTTTCTCATTCAGTGTCTGGTCCTGAATGGATTGTTTCATTTCCCGTAAAAATTCCGGAATATAGACGACCACTGTCCGTATTTGACGGTTGGCCAATTCATTGGCCATCGCTCCAAGGATAAACGACTTTCCTGTACCGAACGGCCCATGGATATAGAGACCCTTCTCCGGCAGCTTTCCTGTTTCAACATATTCATTAATAAAACGAGCTGCGGCGTCGACCACCTGCAGTCTGCTGTTATCGTGCGTCAAATCCACATCATGCAGCCTGGCTTCCATAACATCTTTCGGCATGTGCATGCTCTCAATCATTCTGGTCACTTTTCTGCGTTCATCATCGACTTGCTTATTCGGGCAAACGACATAATCGAGATCAATATAATTAGCTGTCAGGATGAGTTTCGGTTCGTAACCTTTCATCACATTAATGCAACCTTCCAGATTCGGACACCCATCGCATTGATGAGATGACGTAACGAATTCATACAGCTTGCCAATACTTTTGTCCACAACTGCCTTGTCAATATATTGTGAATGGTCTTCAAGAAATTGTTGCACCTCACTGTTTTCCAGCACTTCATTGCGAAGTTGATCGTACCGGGCAGTCAACGCTGGTGCATTAATGACCCTCTTCATTGCGTTGCCGATTCGTTCCATTGTTATTTCACCTCACTTTTCATCGCTTCCAATTTAGCAAGAAGCTCGCGTCGCTTCTCTTCTATCGCCGGATCTTCCGGGCTTGGTTGCTCTAGTTGTGATGCTGGTTCCGCCTTCTCCTTGAACCACTCTGGCACCTTCTCCTCGCGGATTGGGTTTCGTTTGCTTGTATTCTTTTGACCGTCCTTCAGCCATTTTCGATATTGATCCGATTCCGCGCGAGCCAGCTCCATCGCTTCTTTTGCGGTTTTCACTTTCTTATTTCTCCATGTGGAAGCAATCCGCTCCACAAAATTATTAGTAATTTTACCGTCATTGCGAATAATGACGTAGTTCAGCAATACATTGACGACTCCTACAGGAAAACCATACGTATTGACGAGCTTTTCAGCAAGCTGGACATCGACTGATAGAGGTTCACTCCCAGTGTATCCCCTCAATACTTCTACCGGTGACGTCGTCTCCATATCGTGAATGAATTTTTCTTCCTGCGTCATGTTTTTTACTGGTTTCTCGTCTTCCACTGCTGTTTGTTGGAATGCTTTTTCCAACACTGGCACCTGTTTCGAACGGTTCATTTTATAATAATCCACAGCCGCTTTTCTCAAACGTTCTTCTGGTATTTTTAAGTTGTCATCCAACGCCATCATGATCACCTTTTGCATATCGAGCGGCGTGAAGGAATAGAGGAATGCCAGCTTTGTAATCAATTCTCTCGAAACTCCGGAAAGGGATGAGCTGGGCACCATCTGTTCAGACAGTCCGGCACGCAGCAAACCAAAATCAAAGTCTTCATTTGAAAATGGAATGCCAGTCGGCTTCGTGCGGCTTTCTAACTCCGATTCTGCTAATAGATGATCAGGTATTCCGTATCGAATCGGCTTGTAAACATCCAAAAACGTGCGGGACACTTCCTCATAGGAATCCTCTACTGCTATATCGGAAGCAAAGCGTAGAAGCAAGCCCCGATATGCCTGCTCTCCCACCTTGCTGAAGAGGAATGTCGATAAAAGCGGATCAGCGAAGAACGACTTTGCATCTAAAGGCGTTAGCAGTTCATATATAAAATGGCGATCCTCTTCCATCTTTTTGCAATATGTACGAAGCAAACCGATTCCTTCCAGAGAGAGACGAGATTCAAACACTTTGCCGAGAGGCATCGTTAACACATTCATCAAATGATAATGATTGTACTCGCTGTCCTTATCCCGTTCTGCATCTGCCCAAAGCGTCAGAAACAGGCTCATTGCTTCCGGGCCGATCAACGGTTGATAAAACAATGTCAGAAGCTGGCGGTCATAATCGGAGAACGGATGCGACAATTTGATTTTATACGTATCGACAGGTTGCAATTCTTTATAGAGCATCCGAATTCGTAGCCTCCTTCTTTCCAAGATCGTTTTCCAAACCTATTGGCCATCCTTTTTATTTTGCAAGTTTTTCAGTTCTTCAATAAATACAGTAATATCTTTATATTGACGATAAACCGATGCGAATCGAACATAAGCCACTTCATCAACATCCGCCAATTTTCCCATTACCATTTCACCGACATCTTTCGAATTGATTTCGACAATTCCAGCGCTCCTCAATTCTTTTTCGATGAGATATACAATATTTTTGAGAGCGGTCAGTTCTACTGGCCGTTTTTCACAAGCTCGGATCAGTCCTCTCAGTAACTTTTCTCCATTGAATTCTTCCCGGGTGCCATCCTTTTTCACAACGACAAGCGGCATCTCTTCCACCTTCTCAAACGTCGTAAATCGATAAGCGCAATTCTCGCATTCCCGTCGTCGCCTGATGGAGCGGTTTTCTTCTGCCGGCCTGGAATCGATAACACGTGTACCGTTAAAGTGGCAAGCTGGACATATCATAATTGTTCCTCCACATATTCCGTTTAGTACCCTACATTATAACAGAACCGGAAAGGAAAATATATTTGTCATGGCGATATTTCGACTTAATTCGCATCTCACATTTTCTGGAACCTAAAAGAACTGTTTCTTATCAACAAGCGTGAATTTCCTTACTAGGGATTGCTGCGAGAATGGCTGCGGCCAATCGAACGGCGAAGGGTGATTACTCGTGTTGAATAGAACTTAAGACAACCTGCACTTCTATGTTCTTCACTTTTTAAAGCAAACGCTGTTTCTGCCGGAATGGCTGCTTTCTTCTCCGTACCAACTTAATTTGCCTACTATATAAAAAACCTAGCAGTGAGCATTCCATCTGCTAGGTTGGTCTTCAATTTACATTTATCAGTTCCGTTCAATTCGAACAAAACCTATCTGGGAGTTCATGCATTCACTTTCTCTTTCAATGCATTGGCGACCTTTTTCGTCAATTCGACAACACGCGCAGAATAGCCCCATTCATTGTCATACCAAGCCAATACTTTTACTTTACGATCTCCCATTACGATAGTGGTCAAGCCATCCACTGTAGCGGAAGCCGTAGTGGTGTTGAAATCAATGGATACCAAAGGCTCCATTGTGAAATCAAGAATACCAGCCATTTGGCCTTGCGCCGCTTCTTTAAATGCATGATTCACTTCTTCCACTGTCACATCTTGGTTTACATCAACAACAAGATCGACTAAGGAGACATTCGGTGTTGGCACTCGAAGCGCCATTCCATGTATTTTTCCTTCCAACTCCGGAAGGACAAGCGCTAACGCTTTCGCTGCACCAGTTGACGTCGGAATGATCGATTGTGCGCAAGCGCGTGCACGGCGAAGATCCTTATGCGGGTTATCCAGATTTTTTTGGTCATTTGTGTACGCATGTACAGTCGTCATCAAACCATTTACAATGCCAAACTTATCATTCAGCACTTTTACGACTGGAGCAAGACAGTTTGTCGTACAACTTGCATTTGAAATGATATCATGCTTTTCAATATCCAATTTCTCTTCGTTTACACCAAGTACGATTGTGATATCTTCATTTTTACCTGGTGCAGTGAGTATGACTTTTTTGGCGCCGGCATCCAAGTGCAGAGCAGCCTTTTCACGTGAGTTGAATACGCCCGTCGCTTCAACGACCACATCAACTCCAAGCTCTTTCCAAGGCAATTTAGCCGGATCACGTTCCGCGATCAATTTGACACGCTTGCCGTTCACAACGAGAGCATCATTTTCGGCTGCTACCTCTCCATCAAAGGCTCCATGAATTGTGTCATACTTAACTAAATGGGCTAGCGTTTCAGCCGGATACGAGGCGTTTACCGCTACAACATTGACTTCATCATCCATCATCATTTGACGGAAAACCATCCTGCCGATCCGTCCAAACCCATTAATAGCTATCGAAGTAGTCATGAAATAAATCCTCCCGCATGTATGTTATACTTTTTAACTTATATCCGTTCATTAGTATAACACAATTTATGCAGGAGTATAGACTTTGTGAAAGGAATAACAATGTTCTACTTTTCAGAATAGAGGTTTTGCTTGCCACTCGGCTAATATGGAATCAAGCTGTTGTTCTGTCGCTTCCAGCGTTCCATTATTATTAAGGACAGCGTCTGCTCCACGTTCTTTCAATTCCATCGACAATTGGGAGGAAATCCGGGATTCCGCCTCTTCCTCGGAAAAACCATTCCTCTCCATTAATCGAGACTTCTGCAATTCTCTCTCAACCGAAACGACAAGGATCCGATCAACAAAAGGCTGTAATCTGCTTTCAAATAAAAGCGGGATATCCATGATGACAGTCGATGCGCCTTTCGCGACCCACTCTTCCCTCTGTCTTAGCATTTCTTTTCGGACAGCCGGATGAATGATGCCATTCAGCTTTTGACGCCTCTCTATGTTATTGAAGATAAGGTCACCCAGCTTGGCACGGTTCAAATGGCCGTTCTCCAAAACGATGGTCTCTCCAAATGCCTCGATTATTTCATCAAGCACCGGACTTCCCGGTTCTACTACCTGCTTAGAGATTTCATCCGCATCCACAATCGGATAGCCCTTGTCCCGCAGCATGGCAGCCACCGTACTTTTCCCGCTTGCAATACTTCCAGTCAGACCTATGATCATTTTCTCACCTTCTAATGTTGGCATGATGGACAATAAACAGAAGTCCTGCCCGCAATTTTCAAATTCTTTGTTCCTGTTCCGCAACCAGGGCAAATTTTCTTGCCATACATTTTGAGCCGCTCCTGCATTGTCCCCGCTTCACCATTAATGTTGCGGTAATCCGAGATGGAGCTGCCCCCGGCATTGATGCTCTCCTGGAGAACATCAACAATGGTATGGAACAACTCGATCTTGCGGTCTTTACTAATCCGGCCAGTACTTCTGTTTGGATGGATCTTCATCGTATATAATGATTCAGTCGCATAGATATTTCCACATCCGGAGATGATGTGGCCATCCATGATGACTTCTTTTATCGGTTTCCTAGCGTACTTTGGCGTCTCGCACATTTCCAAGAAATGTTGCAGCGCCTCTTCACTGAAAGGTTCTGGTGCCATTTCCAATAGTGGCGGATAATCGGACTCCGTCTTCATTAATCGCAACTCCCCGAATCGGCGGATATCCGAGTAAACAAGAAGTCCTCCGTCTGCCATTTCGAAGGTTACATGGACATGCTTCCTGAAGCGGTCTTCCGCAATGTCATCCAATGTATTGACAACGAACCATGCTCCAGTCATCCCTAGATGGCTTACAAGAAGGAAAGGCTCCCCTTTTCGCTCTACATGAAAGTAGATATACTTGCTTCTGCGAGTTAAAGCGAGGATTTTCATCCCCGCCATCTCTTCAATAAAATCTTCAATCGTGATTCCTTTGACTATCGCTTCTTTTCCAATCTGCTTGGAGGATACCACAGTTTTCGATATCTTGACGGAATGGATAGTCCTGCCGGCAGACACAGGTGCCAGTGACCGGACAACCCCTTCCACTTCCGGTAATTCCGGCATATCAATCCCTCACTTTGTTTCGTACCAGGACGAACCGTATGCCCACTCGACTTTCAGCGGCACATCGAGTTCTAGAGTGGACTCCATCACTTCCGGTACGATTACTTTCAATTGTTCCAATTCTTCCGCTGGCGCCTCAAAGATCAATTCATCATGCACTTGCAATAGCATCCGTGTTTGCAGTCCTTCCGCCGCGAGCCGGCTATCCATATCAATCATGGCTTTTTTTATAATGTCGGCGGCTGTTCCCTGTATCGGAGTGTTCATTGCCGTCCGCTCCGCAAAACTGCGCAGATTAAAATTGGAGCTCGAAATGTCCGGCAAATATCTTCTTCTGTTCAAGAGTGTCGTAACATACCCTTTCATCTTCGCATCCGCCACAATGTCTTCCATATACCGTTTAACTCCCGGGAAAGTGGACAAATAGGTGTCAATGAACTGCGCGGCATCTTTCCTCGTAATATTCAAGCTTTGGGAAAGGCCATAGTCACTAATACCATAGACGATTCCGAAGTTGACCGCCTTAGCGGACCTGCGCATATCGGCAGTGACCCCATCCTTGTCCACTTTGAAGACATTCATCGCTGTTTTTGTATGAATATCATCGCCTTCCCTGAAAGCTTCCAGCAATGTTGCGTCTTGTGACATATGAGCGAGCACCCGAAGTTCAATCTGGGAATAGTCTGCTGCGAACATAACCCATCCGGGCTCAGATGGAACAAATGCAGCGCGTATCTTTCTTCCTTCTTCCAAACGGATCGGGATATTTTGTAAGTTTGGGTTGATGGAACTGAGCCGGCCGGTCTGCGTCAACGCCTGTTGAAAACGGGTATGGATTTTGCCGTCTTCGTGTATTTCTTTTGTTAATCCTTCAATATAAGTTGAATTTAACTTCCCTAGTTGCCGGTACAATAGGATGAATTCAATAATCTCATGTTCGCTCGCCAGTTTTTCGAGAACATCTGCAGCCGTGGAATAGCCTGTCTTCGTCTTTTTAATCGGCGTCAGTCCCATTTTCTCGAACAGGATTACCCCCAGCTGTTTCGGAGAATTAATATTGAATTTTTCCCCGGCAATCTCATAGATCGTGTTCTCCAAATCCGTGAGCCGCCGCGAAAGCTCTGTTCCGATATTCCGCAAAGTATCCAAATCGGTTTTGACACCGGTCGACTCCATCTTGCCTAAAATGATTGCAAGCGGCATTTCGAGCTTATAATAGAGATCGAACTGTTCATTCCCTCTAAGTCGCTCTTCCAGCGTCGGACGCAATGCCCAAATGGCTTCTGCTTTTCTTCCTGCATGTTCTGCGAGTCGCTGTACATCTGGAACCGCCCTTTTGGCCCCTTTTCCGTAGACTACATCGTCCGCTTCTACTTCATGATAACCAAATTCCTCAGCAACCGACGCAACATCCGTGTAAGTTGCTGATGGATTGGAAATGTAAGCGGCGAGCAGAAGATCGAATTCCAATCCATGAATGGGAATACCGCGTCTTGCAAGAGATGCATAGGCGGCTTTCGAATCAGAAGCATATTTTTTCACTTCCTCATTTCGAAGCCAGGCTTTGAAATCCTCTGATCCGATGGCCGTTTCGTAAGGAATATATATCGTTTGATCGCCATCTGACAGGGCGAATCCTTCAATATCGGACGATAAGTAGTTTTCATCTATCATTTCGACGTGAAGAGCCATCTCATCGTTTAAATCCTCATCTGCAATTTCATTTTTCACAACAACATGGATCTCTTTTTTGGGCTGCACAGCCGCTTCAGGCTCCAATTTTTCAAGCAATGTTTTAAACTTCAATTCTTGATAAACAGACTTCACCTTATCATGATCCGGCCCGTCATATGAAAGATCGGCCAGTGAAACTTCAATCGGAGCATTCACTTCGATTGTCGCCAGTTTTTTACTCATGAAGGCTTGGGCTTCATTATCAGTCAAATTCTCTTTTAACTTCTTCCCTGACACTTCACCCAATGATTCATATAGCTTTTCGACCGTGCCATATTCCTTCAACAGCTTCAACGCCGTCTTTTCCCCGACGCCGGGAACGCCCGGGATATTATCAGAAGCATCTCCCATTAATCCCTTCATATCAATGATTTGACCTGGCGAGATGCCGTATTTTTCCATGACATGTGCTGGCGTATACCGTTCCATCTCTGCAATCCCTTTTTTGGTAATGCAGACCGTCGTATGCGCACTCGCCAACTGGGTCAAATCCTTATCACCAGAGATGACGACGACTTCGTACCCTTCCGTATTCCCTTGCTTGCTTAGCGTACCGATAATATCATCTGCTTCATATGACTCCAATTCATATTGAGGGATTTGGTACGCTTGCAACAATTTCCGCAAATAAGGGAATTGCTCCGATAATTCGGGTGGTGTCTTCTGCCGTCCGCCTTTGTATTCACTGAATGTCCCATGTCGGAATGTTGTCTTTCCCGCATCCCAAGCGACCAGCATATGAGTCGGTTTTTCTTCAGACAAAATATTTTGCAGCATCATGGTAAAACCATATACCGCGTTCGTATGGATTCCACTATCATTTGTTAATAGCGGCAATGCGAAAAAGGCGCGATACGCCAAACTGTTTCCATCCAACAAGACAATCTTCTGTTTCGTCAAATTGATTCCACTCCCTTGCTTGATCCCATAAAAAAAAGTCATTTTCATTTATTTTACCATTCGGCAAGAGTAAATGAAAATGACGTAAACTATTACTCGATATAACCTGTCAGTATCTTCGCGTAAGGTGAATCAGCCGGCAAGATGATCATCGTATCTTCACCGATTGTCTTCGTATACGACTGTAATGTACGGTACAAGTTATAAAACTCTGGGTCTTTCGAGAACGCATTGTTATAAATCTTGGCAGCTTCTGCTTCCCCTTCTGCATGGATAATAGCAGCGTCTTTCTTTGCAGTCGCCAGCATCTCCTGCACTTCTCGATCCGTTTCCGCTTCGATCCGTTGTTTATCTGCATCCCCCTGGGATAAGTACGATTGGGCAGTTGTTTGGCGTTCCGAGATCATTCTCGTGTAAATGGATTGTTCATTCTCTTCCGGCAAATCAATGCGCTTCATCCGCACATCAATGACTTCGATGCCAAAATTTCCTTCTTCCAAAAATCCATTGACCTTTTGTGTCACTCTGTCATTCAGACTTCCGCGCGAAGAATCTTCATCATTGACGATATCGGCATACTCAAGCTGACCCATTTCATTACGGACGACCGAATAAATAAATTCCTCCATCCGTGCTTCCGCGTTAATAATATTTCTGGCGTTGGAAATCATCTTCGAGGGATCCGTGATTTTCCATATTGCATAATTATCAATTATAATACGCTTTTTATCCTTCGTACTGATCTCTGCCTCAGAGACATTGTAGGTCATTTGATTTTTCGGCAAAGTTGAAACCGTTTGGATGAATGGAACCTTCATATTCAGTCCAGGCTCCTTGACAATTCTTGTAATCTCGCCAAATTGGCGGACAACTCGGTATTCATCTTCACGCACAATAAAGACATTCGCAAGCAAAATCACAAGGATGGCAAAGATTGCAGTCAAGTAAATAGCTGGCTTCACGTATTTCTTCATGTTCACCGGCTGTTTCGGCTTAACCACCTTGGCATTCACCGACTTTTGATTTTGTTGCTTCGCTCTTTGTTTTTCCAAGAACTTCTCTTCTATGCTTTTGAAAGGATTGTTCTCATTGGACATCAGTTGCCCCCTCCTTCCGTCTTCTGTTCAGCCGGCGGTGGTGTTTGGGTTTCCAGCTGCTGCAACGGTAAATATTTCACTGTTTCTCCGTCATCATTCATAATATAAATTTTTGCTTTCGGGAGGACCGATTCAAGCGTTTCGATCACAAGACGCTGACGGGTGATTTCCGTATTTTTCTTATACTCCGCATACAAATCGTTAAACAAGGCTACGTCTCCCAGCGCCTGTTCAATCCGGGCTGTTTTTTGGCCCAACGCCCGAGATTTGAGTGCATCCTTCTCACCTTGCGCTTCGTTTTTGCGCTGGTTCTCATATTTTCTCGCTTCATTGATTTTCGTATTTTTCGTTTCTCGTGCATCCGTAACAGCTGTGAAAGCAGCCCGGACTTCCGCATTCGGAAGCTCCACGTCCTGCAGCTTTACGCCTTGTACGGCAATTCCAATATCGTATGTGGACATTAAAGATGTCAGCAAATCACGTGTTTTCGCTTCGATATCTGCTTTTCCATCTGTCAAGGCCGCGTCAATCGTCGAACTTCCAATTATGGACCGGATGGAAGCGGAAGTCGCGTCATGCAGGATTTCCTCAGGTTTTTGCGAACTGAATAAATACTTTTGCGGATCCGTAATTTTCCATTGGACAACCATATCGGCTAGTACAATGAATTCATCACCTGTAATCATTTTTGTTTCTTTATCGAATGAAACAAGCTCTCCATTCGGATCTTGCTTGTAGCCGAATTGAAGACTGAATGTCTCTTTTGATAGTTTCTCAACTTGCTGGATCGGCCACGGCAACTTGAAATGAAGTCCTGATTCCGTAACCGTTGTATCGGCTTTCCCGAACGTGATGACGACAGCCTGTTCCGATTCATCAACGGTATACCATGTTGAAAATCCGACTAACAATAGAATCGCAGCTGCCAAGATCATGCCGACAAGAACTCGTATCCGGCGTGTGCTCATTTTTACTTCCCCCTCTTCTATGTATCTAGTCCTATATACGGGTGAGTGAACAAGAGGTTTCAAATTCAAAAAAAATTATGAAATTCTAATGGGAAAACGGCAGCAATCGGAAAGAATCGAGTATCAAGTTAGGCACTCAAAAGTTCCTAAAGATATGTATTGGCTGTATTGGGTTTATAGTTCAGGCAGCCGCTTTCTTAGCTCAAGTCAAGTACTTTTCTTACATACGATTTCATTCATAACAGATTCTATCTTTCAGTGACAGCGCTCTTTTTCCGCAGGCAATGGCTGGATCCCCCCTTCGGCATTACTAGCAGACAGACGTTCCAATAAACCTGACGAGTACTTGTTTTTTCGCAAGGTTGCATTGGCTTTCGTGAAGCTGTCCTGTTACGAAGCTTTGGCCAATCTGAAACAGATTCGGAAGCTTATGAAGGATAATGAGCGGTAATAAGAGAGGATGAGAGATTGTATGTGCTCTTTTCAAAAGGGGTGTTATTTCAGCTTATAAAAAAAGAGGATTCCATGAAGCCAAACATCGCCAGAAAGGCTACAGCCTAATTCTGGCGATGTTTGAGAAGTGGTCCAATCAATATGTTTTATCCTTATTCCAGCCGTTGTTGAAGTATTGACACACCTATCTGGCAGCCTGTTTAGTAAGAATGACTGCATTATCGTATTCGAGGAAGATGAATCGTAAATGTGGTTCCCACACCTACCTCGCTTTGTACGTCAACGTGTCCGTGATGGGCCTCGATTAAGTGCTTGACGATCGCCAATCCTAATCCGGTGCCGCCCGATTCTCTGCTGCGAGCCCGATCGATACGATAGAACCGTTCAAATAATCGCGGAAGCTCAGCGGATGATATTCCAATTCCCTCGTCTTTCACTTGAATGTTGACCTCGTTTTCCCGCGTCTCAGCTATAACGGTTATGGTTGTCTCTTCCTTTGAATAATTAATGGCATTCGTAAGTAAGTTTACCATCACTTGAATGAAACGATCACGGTCCGCCTGGACTTTAACTCCTGTTTCGACTTGCAACTGGATCGCCATTTGTTTCCTCTCCATGGCACCTGAGACGATTGTTACGGCATCTTCGATTACCGAAGCCAACTCGATTGGTTGCAATGAAATCTGGAAACCTTCCTGTTCGATGCCAGACAATTCCAATAAATCATCGACAAGCAACTTCAAACGGTCGCTTTCCTTTAAGATGATGCCAAGAAAGTCCCTTGCTACTTCGGGACTTTCCAAAGCCCCATCGAGCAAGGTCTCGGCAAATCCTTTAATTGAGGTAATCGGTGTTCTCAATTCGTGCGAAACATTAGCGACAAAATCTTTTCGTACTTCTTCCAGTCGGATCAATTCCGTAATATTATGCATGACAATAATAATGCCCAACCAATTCCCATGCCTTCCGATCACGGGAGCTCCATATACACTTAAGTGATAAATGGCATGCCCGTTGTCGATTCTTACATGCTTCTCATGGGCCTGCTCTGTCATAAACACATCTTCGATCAATTCTTTTATATCCTGCGGTAAATCAATCTCTTTAAATGTTTTCCCAATAAGTTCTTCCGAGGTGACACCGAATGTCTTTTCGAAAACACCATTTAACAAGTTGACCGAACCTTCCCTGCCGAACATGAGTAAACCACTTCCCATACTTTCGATCAATGTTTTCAGACGTTCCTTTTCCATCGATCGCAATATCGAGACCTCTTGCAAGTTTCTCGCAATCTGATTAATGGAAATCGCGAGGACATCATTCGTTTCCTGTTCAGCAATCGGTGTTCTTGCCAAATAATCTCCCCCCGCAATGCGCATGGCCGTGGTGGAAGCTTGATCGATCGACTTGCTGTATTGACGAAATACGCGATAAGAAATGAAAAAATATAACAGACCCGCAATGGATAATACAACTACTAAGAAAAGTACATATTTTTCTTCATGAACATCATCGACTTCCTTCGGAAAGAATTGAAAAAACTGGCCGAGGACAATCCCCAAACCAGTAAGCAATATGAAAAGCATGACCCCATTCGCAACGACGAGCCGGCTATGTAAGCTTTTCATTTTTCCTTCGGCTCCTCGAATTTATAACCGATTCCTCTTACCGTTTTGATGAAAAGCGGTTTTCTAGTATTCTCTTCTATTTTCTCTCGCAAGTGGGAGACGTGCACATCCACAATTCGCGTATCCCCTGCAAAGTCATAGTTCCAGACGGCACTTAACAATTGATCCCGAGTTAACACTCGATTTTTATTTTTCATAAAATAAACAAGAAGTTCAAATTCTTTTGGCGTAAATTCCAATGGCTCCTTATGGAGATACGCCTCATATTGCTCTGGGTGAACCATAATTGGTCCAGATGCCAACGTCATTTCAGGTTGTCCCGCATCCGGTCTATCGCCAGAGCGTCTCAGAACCGCTTTCACTCGTGCGATCACTTCTCGAGGACTGAAAGGCTTCGTCATATAATCATCTGCCCCAATCTCAAGTCCCAGCACTTTATCAGGTTCTTCCCCCTTGGCCGTCAACATGATGATGGGCACATTTACTTCACGTTGGCGCAGCAGCTTGCATACTTCAATGCCATCCATTTTGGGAAGCATCAAGTCCAATAAAATCAAATCCGGTTGAACTGTTTCCACCATTTCTATTGCTTCTATTCCATCAACCGCCACGTATGTTTCAAAATTTGACAACTTCAAATTATACTCGAGCAACGTGCGGATCGGTTGTTCGTCATCTACAATTAGTACTTTCTTTTCTATCATTCTCATCTCCTCCAACTATCTCTAGAAGTTTTCCATTGCTTGTGATGTCAAATTGTCTACCAATTTGGGAGGCATGACGACGACCGTCCCGGTAATGACCGTCTCATCGGCTTCATCAGTAGCTTCCACCTTCAGGGTGATTGTGTTTTGATCAGGTTCGACACGGATGACTTCAAACAAAACTTCTATCGTTTCATAGTGATAGACTTGCTTAAGGAATGACAGATGTTGTTCAATAACATGCGATCCTGGGCCAGGCAAGTATTTCGAAATGGCTGATGTAATGATGCCGTTCAGCATGATAGAGGGTACAATCGGTCTCTCGAAGGAGGTTCTGGAAGCATAATCGTGCTGTACGTACAATGGATTGGCATCATTCGTCAGACCTAAGTAAAGGAGCAAGTCCTTATCCTCTATCTTTTCTGTCAGCTTCAGTTTTTCCCCTGATGTGATTTCGTCAACCTTCCGCCCTAGCCTGCGTTTTTTCCCTAATAACACCTTGGTTCCCCCTTACTTCAAGTAACAAGCGCTTTATCATACTTCTCCCGGCATGAAAGCTCATCCGTTATTTTGAGTGTACCAATAAAAATGAGAGAAGTAAAAAAAATCGAGCACTTATCTGCCCGATTTAAAAATAGTTAAAATTTTTCTATGTCAGGAAAGACAATTGTATAATAAACAACAAGAACCTCACCCTTTTTTTATGAGCAACATCACATTAGCATTTGCCTGAAATTCATATTGTACTTTTACTTCTTCGACAGTACATCCAATATCCAGAAGATAACTGATTAATTGGTCTAAGTATTCATATCGTTTTCCCTCTAAATTGACTATAGGAAAAATACGAATCTCCTCTTTCGTAACTCTTAAAAACTCTTGTAGCGTTTTTACATGAAATTGATAATCTAATCGGTCAGCATACATAAATAAAAAATGTGCAGAAAGAAGAATATCAAATTCTTCATCCTTAAACGGTAATGAAGGCAAACTGACGGGAATATACCGTTCAGGTGATTCCTTCATATCATCAGTACAATTATTCAGTGCACTCAAACGGTGCTCTTTTAAATGTTTAGTATCCCTAAAATACTCCCAAATATAATGACTTCGAGCTTTTTCCATACGTTCCATGGCATATTCAATATCCTGAAGACCTTTATGCAGTAGATCTTCCTGTGCATGATAATATGCAATATCAGCAGCTGTTACATCTACATCTTGTTTATTGCCCACAGCAGCAAACGAACAAGCCCCCGCAGGACAATCAAGTATTTTTTTCCCTGCAAGGCTATCCTTAGAAAGTGAAAACATATCCAAATACTCTTCGAAGGTTCGTCCAATAAAAACGATTCGATCTAATTCTAATTTTGTACTCTGGTCCATGTTACTCAACTGAACTCACACCTCTTTACATACCAATTTATATACATTGTTTCGAAGGTCGTTGGCCAACAATCAAAAACGAAGGAGTTGACACAGTTATAACAAGATCACATCCATGTATGTAAACGATATGATCTGGCAGTCTTACATGGTGTCATAACAAAGAGACACAAATTCATATGTAATTTGTGTCTCCGGAAGGGTTCATGAGCATTAATCAGCCAATACTTCCATAACAGCTTTGACCGACTCGGCTGATTTCGATAATGCGGCCGCTTCCTCGTCTGTCAATTCCAGCTCAATTATTTTTTCTATCCCTCCAGCTCCCAACACTGTTGGCACGCCAAGATAAATGCCATCCATTCCATATTCCCCTTCGAGGAAAGCAATGGAAGGAAGGACCCGTTTTTGATCCTTTACTATTGCCTCAGCCATCTCGACAAGTGCAGCAGCCGGTGCATAATAAGCGGAGCCATTACCGAGAAGGTTGACGATTTCCGCGCCGCCTTTCCGTGTACGCTCTATAATTTCTGTCAATCGCTCGGCTGATAACAGGTTTTCCAAAGGAACACCGCCAGCCGCAGAATACCGGACGAGCGGTACCATATCGTCCCCATGTCCACCGAGGACAAAACCTGTTATATCTTTAACGGATAAGTTTAGGTCCTGCGCTACGAAAGTCCGGAAACGAGCAGTATCCAAGACGCCCGACTGCCCAATAACCCGCTCTTTTGGAAACCCGGATTCTTTATACACTGTATACGTCATCGCATCCACTGGATTTGTCAACACGATAATCGTGGTGTCTGGAGAATGCTTGACAACTTCACTCGTCACAGCTTTCATGACCTTCTGGTTCGTTTGGACAAGATCATCCCGGCTCATGCCTGGTTTCCGCGCAATCCCCGCAGTAATGATGACAAGATCAGATTCTTTCGTATCTGCATAGTCGGATGTTCCGATAATGTTTGCATCAAAACCTAGGACAGGTCCGGCTTCTAACATGTCAAGCGCTTTCCCCTTTGTCGGATTCTCCATTTGAGGGATGTCCACAAGAACTACATCACTTAATTCCTTCTGGGCAAGAAGAAATGCAGTTGTTGCTCCAGTGAATCCAGATCCGATGACTGAGACTTTTTTTCGTTTCATTGTCATGGCAAACTCTCCTTTTCTGTTGAAAATAAAAAGCAAGAGAAGAAATTTCCTCCTCTTGCTTAGTCTAGCTAATTATAGGTTTTTAATCAATTCATCCGCGAATTCAGATGTTTTCACTTCTGTTGCACCATCCATTAGACGGGCAAAATCGTATGTGACCACTTTCGAAGCAATTGTTTTTTCAATCGATTCTGTGATCATTTGAGCCGCTTCATTCCAGCCCATATGTTCCAGCATCATGACACCGGAAAGAAGGACAGATGATGGATTCACTTTATCAAGACCAGCATATTTCGGAGCTGTGCCATGTGTCGCTTCGAAAATCGCATGTCCTGTAACATAGTTGATGTTCGCTCCTGGCGCGATACCAATACCGCCGACTTGCGCAGCAAGTGCATCAGAAATATAGTCACCGTTCAAGTTCATCGTTGCTACGACGTCAAATTCCTTCGGACGTGTCAAGATTTGTTGTAGGAAGATGTCAGCAATCGAATCTTTTACAATAATCTTGCCAGCTGCTTCTGCATCAGATTGCGCTTTGTTTGCCGCATCCGTGCCGTCAGCTTCTTTGATTTGATCATATTGATTCCAAGTGAATACTTGTTCGCCAAATTCTTGTTCAGCCACTTCGTAACCCCAGTTTTTGAACGCGCCTTCGGTAAATTTCATGATATTCCCTTTGTGCACTAACGTCACAGACTTGCGGCCTTCTTTAATTGCATAGTTGATTGCGGCACGTACCAGACGTTTTGTTCCTTCTTCGGAGACAGGCTTGATGCCGATTCCAGAAGTTTCAGGGAAACGGATTTTATTGACACCCATTTCATTTTGCAAGAAGGAGATCACTTTCTTCACTTCTTCGGAACCTTCTTTATACTCGATGCCCGCATAAATATCTTCTGTGTTTTCACGGAAGATGACCATATCTGTATCTTCAGGGCGCTTGACCGGGGAAGGCACGCCTTCAAAGTAGCGGACTGGACGCAAGCAAGTATAAAGATCCAATTCTTGACGCAGGGCTACATTCAAAGAACGGAATCCGCCACCGATTGGTGTAGTTAGAGGTCCTTTGATTGCAATTAAATATTCGTCAATAGTATCAAGTGTTTCTTGTGGCAGCCATTCGCCTGTTTCGTTGAATGCTTTTTCACCTGCAAGAACTTCTTTCCACTCAATTTTCTTCTTGCCATCGTATGCTTTATCCACGGCTGCTTCCAAAACGCGGGATGCTGCATGCCAGATGTCTGGGCCTGTCCCATCTCCAATGATGAATGGGATCGTTGCGTGATCCGGAACGTTCAATACACCGTTTTCCATCGAAATTTTAGCCATTGCAGTTTCCTCCTAATAATCAAAAGTAGAGGGCCGGTATCTGATCATACCGCCCCATCCCATTCTTGTGACCAGAGTTTGTTGAAAACTCTTTTACCGTTCGCTCATCGGCACGTATTTTTGCTTGTCCGGCCCATTATACTCGGCACGTGGACGGATCAATCTATTGTTTGCATATTGCTCCAAAATATGTGCCGTCCAGCCGGATGTGCGGGAGACCGCAAAAATAGGCGTGAACAAATCATGGTCGATACCAAGTGAATGATATACCGAAGCGGAGTAGAAATCAACGTTAGGCGGTAAGTTTTTCTCTCCTGTAACGATTGCTTCGATTTTCTCCGACATATTGTACCATTTTTGTTCCCCGCGTAAAGAGGTCAATTTCTTAGACATTTCACGAAGATGTTTCGCACGAGGGTCGCCTTTGCGGTATACACGGTGACCAAAGCCCATGATCTTTTCTTTATTATCCAACTTTTCGCGGATGTATGGTTCAACATTCTCTTCAGAACCGATTTCCATAAGCATCTTCATCACTTGCTCATTGGCTCCGCCATGCAGAGGACCTTTTAATGCGCCAATAGCAGCAGTGATGCCAGAGTACATATCGGATAATGTGGCTACACAGACACGCGCAGTGAACGTAGAAGCGTTCAATTCATGATCCGCATGGAGTACGAGTGCCTTATTGAAAGCCTCAATCGCAATATCCTCCGGTTCTTCGCCATTCAGCATGTAGAGGAAATTGGCCGCATAACCCAATTCGCTCTTCGGCGCAACCGGCTCAAGTCCTTTGCGCACACGTGAAAACGCTGTGACAACCGTAGCAATCTTCGCTTGGAGTTTTATCGCTTTTTCATAGTTCGCCTCATCGGACATATCTTCCGCTTTATCATCGTATAATCCGAGGAGGGAGATGGCTGTACGCAATGCTGCCATTGGATGCACTTGGTCGATCGGATATGTTTTGAAATGGTCAAGCACTTCCTGAGGAATAGACATGTTGTCTGCAAGCTGCTGCTTCAATTCAGCCAGCTCGTCCTCTTTTGGAAGACGTTGGTGCCATAGTAGGTATACAACTTCTTCGAAACTTGCATTTGTCGCAAGATCGTCAATGTCGTAACCGACATATGTAAGAGTGTCATCAATGATGGAACTGATGGCAGATTGCGTCGCTACGATTCCTTCCAATCCTTTTGATGCTGTCATTTTACCCGCTCCTTCGTTCAGTGTAGCCCGATTCTCCTAAAAATCGCTAGAAAAACGGCCCTTCTGATAATAATAGTATCTGTCTAAAACGCTTACATGAACCATTATAATCAAACTTGACAGTTTTGTGAATGGAAACGCTTGTTTTGTTTTGATCCTCGATTGAAAAGGAAGGTCTAAAGCAATGAAAAACCGTCTAAAGCAGCAAAATAAGGGCTATGCCAAGATAATCATGCAATGGCTGCCTGCTGTTATCGCCTGCCTGCTTGTCTTTATCGTGCCGCCAATTGCCATCGCCGTCATCTTGGCCTATTTCACCGCCCCTTTTCTGCATGCAATCCGAGCCATTTTCAAATTGCCTTTGGCGTTATCCACATTAATCGTCATGCTCGTGTTTCTTTTCCTTATCAGCACATTCACTTTAATGACATTACACGGATTGATGGATACAGTGCCGACGATTGAGCGGCATATTCTTCCTTTTACCGGGAATACCGATCTGACCGGAAAAGTTTTTTCTTTCTTGGAAGAAAAGGTCGTGCAATATGGTCAAACATTGTTAGAGCATGCCGTCTCTTTTCTCAGTAAATTATTTCAACAATTATTCAATCTTTTCCTTTTCCTCGTGGCATACTTTTTTGCGCTGCGCGAATCCGGAAAGGACCGTTTTTGGTTTCTGCTTTATTTTCCAGTTTCCATGCGGGCTTCCGCGAAACGGGTATTCACAAAATCGGGTGAGTTGATCGGGACTTTCTTGTTCGTAGAGGCCCGGTTGTTTCTAGCGACTTATATTGTCCTCTCAATCGGCTTTAGCCTGCTCCGTTTTGAAGCTCCTTTGGGAAGTGCCTTTCTAGTGTCGTTGATCGATAGTCTTCCATTTCTAGGAATCGGACTTTTCCTGCTTCCGATGTCCGCCTTTTTTATCTATACAAATCAATTGACAGTCGGTATCTCTTTATTGCTTCTTTATGTTTTCATTTTAGTGACGAGGCAAATATTGGAATCCTATTTCTATGCTTCCACTTTTCGGTTAAAGCCTATTCACGCCTTCATAGTTACAGCTTGCTCTGTTTACCTGTTCGGACTAGCCGGCATCTTGTTGACACCTTTCCTGCTATTTGCTGCCATGAAAGCGAAGGAACATCCCCTCTTTAACGGATAATGATGTTCCCTTTCTGCATTTTTTTATAGAGCCATTTCAAAATAAACGGCCTGACGAGTTTCCGCGGTCCTGGGAATAAAAGAAGAAGTCCGATCAGATCGGTGACGAAACCGGGAATGATCAGAAGGATTCCACCCATAAATATGCATACGCTGTCAATAAGCGCATTGCCGGGCGTTTCCATTGTCTGCATTCTCGCTTGTAGATCACGCCATGCTTTGAGCCCTTGCCGTTTCGCCAAATAAGCACCGCCAATCGCTGTCAGAAACAGCAGCGCAATTGTCGGAAAGACTCCAAGCGTGTTCCCTGAATAGATCAATAAAGCAATCTCTATTGAAGGTACCAGAATAAACGCTAGTACTAACCATCTCATTGGATCACCACCTCCTGTGATTGCAATTTTCACGTATAGATAAGAAATAACACCTACTGGCTGCTGCAGAAATTGACAGGCATTCCTTATGCCAACTGCTCATCCGATTAGCAGCATGCCACCTGATCTTCCTATTTGCATATGGCAAAAGGCTGCTTTCAATTCACTCAAAAGCAGCCTTCAGCCCGTTTTCATCTTATAGAACGAAAGAAATGTTATAGAACACGCGCATGGCCATTATAGACAACGCCAGACTCGGCATCCATCGTTATATCATTGCCATGAATAATCAATTCAGTCGCTTTTTCCACTCCGACAATAACAGGAATTCCAAGACTGAGACCGACTACTGCCGCGTGGCTTGTCAGTCCGCCTTCCTCGGTGATCAAACCTGCACATTTCTCAATTGCCTGCATCATATCTTTATCCGAGGAGTTTGTTACGATTATGGCGCCTTCCGTATCGTAAGCAAGAGCTTCCTGCGCAGTATGTGCGACAACCGCCCTGCCGAACGCGACAGATTTGCCGATCCCCTGTCCGCGGGCCAGCATATCACCGATCACATGGATTTTCATCAAGTTCGTCGTCCCTGCTTCTCCAACCGGAACGCCAGCTGTAATAATAACCACGTCACCATGTGTAACGTACTGATGTTTAACACTTTCTTCTACTGTATCCTGCAAAACTTCATCAATCGATTTCACTTTTTTGCTAATGATCGGATAGATGCCCCAAACAAGTGTCAACTTTTTAGCGCAAACAGCCGATGAGCTGACAGCGATAATCGGGCAGCCCGGACGATACTTGGCGATCATTTTTGCTGTATGTCCGCTCTCAGTCGGTGCCAAGACTGCTTTTACTTTTAAATTGATTGCCGTATATGCGGCCGCTTGTCCAATCGCCTCTGTCATGTTGCCTTGCTTTTCACGTCTGCGCGTGGATACGACGGAGCGGTAATCGACAGCATCCTCTGTCGTGATGGCAATGCGGTCCATTGTCCGTACGGATTCGACAGGGTATAGGCCGGCAGCCGTTTCCCCCGAAAGCATGATTGCATCTGAACCATCGAGTATCGCATTGGCAACGTCACTTGCTTCGGCACGTGTAGGACGTGGATTGCGCTGCATGGAATCTAGCATCTGGGTAGCTGTGATGACCGGCTTGCCTGCCTGATTACATTTCTCGATCATTTTTTTCTGGACGAGCGGGACCTCTTCGGCCGGGATTTCAACACCTAAATCTCCACGCGCTACCATCAATCCGTCGGAAACTGTTAAAATTTCATCCAGATTTTCCACGCCTTCTTGGTTTTCGATTTTCGGAATGATATGGATGTCCGTTCCGTTGTTTGACTCAAGTAATTCGCGGATTTCCATGACATCGGATGCGCGGCGCACAAATGAGGCTGCGATAAAATCAACACCTTCCGAGATGCCGAAAAGGATATCTTCTTTATCTTTCTCCGTGATGCCCGGCAATTGAACAGAAACGCCAGGTACATTGACCCCTTTTTTATTTTTCAAAGTACCGGAATTGACGACGATTGTATGGATCAACCCTTGCTCTTTGTCTTTCCCTGTTACCTCCAATTGGATTAAACCATCATCCAGTAGGATGGTTGAGCCTTTATCCACATCTTCAATCAATTTTTCATATGTGACGGAAAACATATCTTCATTCCCGACGACTTCTTTCATGGAAATATCGATCGCTTTGCCTGTAATCAATTCCACTTGCCCATTCTCCATCGTATGTGTACGAATTTCCGGGCCTTTTGTATCCAATAGGATGCCGACAATTTTTCCTTTCTTATTTGCCGCTGCCCTGATGGATTGGATCCGCGCGCGATGTTCTTCGTGTGAGCCGTGCGAGAAATTCAAACGGGCCACATTCATACCTGCATCGATTAAACTTTCAAGAGTTTCAGGAGCCTCACTTGCCGGCCCGATTGTACATACTATTTTCGTTTTTCTCATCTTAATTACGCCCTTTCGCTTTTATTCCGTCGTTACGGGCAACAATGCCTTAGATTGATAACTGTTTGGAGAGTTTGTAAAGCTCCATATCCAAGGCATGATCTTCTTCCGCAAATACATCATTCAAATCATAGTCTACCACCATCTGATTTTGCATTCCAATCGCAACTCCGCCGCGGCCTTCTTTCAACAATTCTACCGCACGCGCCCCAAATTGGCTTGCGATGACCCGGTCTCTAGCTGTTGGCGAGCCGCCTCGTTGAATGTGACCAAGTACGGAAACGCGCGTTTCGATATCCGCTTCTTTCTTCAATAAATCCGCCAGTTCGTTTCCGGACATGACACCTTCCGCCACGATAATGATACTATGCTTCTTCCCGCGTCCCGTACCGCTTTGCAGCCGTTCCACGATATCAGCCAAGTCATATCGCTCTTCTGGAATCAAAATTGTTTCCGCTCCTCCTGCCACCCCGGCCCAAAGAGCCAAATCGCCCGCATCCCTTCCCATCACCTCGATGATGAACGTTCTTTCATGGGAAGAAGCGGTGTCCCGGATTTTATCAATGGCATCGATGACTGTATTTAGCGCGGAATCAAACCCAATGGTGAAATCCGTCCCATTGATATCATTATCAATTGTTGCTGGTACGCATACACAAGGCAGACCGAGCCGCATTAATTCCCGAGCTCCTCGGAATGAGCCGTCCCCACCGATTACGACAAGGCCCTCAATCCCGTGTTCTTTCACATTCCGCATCGCTTTCAAACGTCCTTCTTCTGTCATGAATTCGGGAGAGCGGGCAGAACGCAGCATGGTACCACCCCGTTGAATGATATCACCAACAGACCCGAGCTGCAGAAGTTCAATTTTCCCTTCAATCAAGCCCTGATACCCATTAAACACGCCGGCGACCTCCAATTCCTCGAAAAGCGCTTTCCTTACAACGGCACGGACGGCCGCATTCATGCCCGGCGCATCACCACCGCTCGTCAAAACGGCTATTTTTCTCATTGGACACACTCCCTCTTATGTATCAGAAATAAAAAACGAAAAGATGCGGAAAGGTTCCGCATCCACTCTTATTCAGAAAATACCCCAACATTCCTATATTTCTCATATCGGTCTTGGACTAAACTTTCTCCATCCATGCCCTTAAAAGCAGCCAAGGATTTCTCAATAGCTTCTTTGATAAATGCGGATTGGGCTTTCGGATTCCGATGTGCCCCTCCCATCACTTCAGGAACTATACCATCGATTATTCCCATTTCTTCAAGATGCGGAGCAGTAATCTTCATCGCTTCGGCCATTTGCTTCGCTAGTGAAGAATCCCGCCAAAGAATTGATGCGGCACCTTCAGGTGAAATAACGGAGCACCACGAATTCTCTAGCATTAATAAATGATTTGCTACACCGATTGCTAAGGCTCCACCACTTGCGCCTTCTCCAATTACGATGGATATGACAGGCACTTTCAACCCTGCCATTTCAATTAAATTGCGGGCGATCGCTTCACTTTGTCCGCGTTCTTCCGCTGCCTTTCCGGGGTAGGCTCCTTTTGTATCGATCAAGCAAATGATGGGTCTTTGAAACTTTTCAGCCTGCTTCATCAGCCGCAATGCTTTACGATAGCCTTCCGGATGGGGCATGCCGAAATTTCGTTTGACGTTTTCTTTTGTATCCCGTCCACGTTGCTCACCAATAACTGTCACAGGAATTTCTCCGAAAAATGCAATGCCTCCGACAATCGCTGCATCATCACCAAATACCCGATCTCCATGCAATTCGATAAAGTCGTCAAAAATTTCGTTAATATAATCGAGCGAGGTCGGTCGTTGTGGATGTCTTGCCACTTGAACACGATCCCACGGCTCCATGTTTTCATAAATATCTTTTTCTAAATTCTTCAGCCTTGTTTTCAGCTTTTCAATTTCATCGGATAAATCCACTTCGGAAGTAGTGGTAAACTCCTCCAGCTCTTTGATCTTTTCCTGTAATTTAATGATAGGCTCTTCAAATGCCAATGTCTTACTCATGAGAATACACCTCTTTCGTATGAAGTCGCACGATCTTGAATAGCGTATCTTTCATGCTTCCACGGTGGACTACCGCATCCAACTGCCCATGAGTCAATTGAAATTCCGCAGTTTGGAAATCACTCGGAAGTTTCTCCCTAACCGTCTGTTCAATCACCCGTCTGCCCGCAAATCCGATTAAAGCCTTCGGTTCGGCAAGATTGATATCCCCAACGGAAGCGAAGCTGGCCGAGACGCCGCCAGTTGTCGGATAGGTCATGACGGAAATGAATAACAGATTTCGATCCGCGTGACGTTTTAATGCAACGCTTGTTTTAGCCATCTGCATGAGCGAAAGAATCCCTTCCTGCATCCGTGCTCCGCCACTTGCCGAAAATATAATAACAGGCAATCTTAATTCAGTCGCTTTTTCCACTACACGTGTAATCTTTTCACCGACAACCGAACCCATTGAGCCCATGCGGAAGTGGGCATCCATAATCGCGACTGCTGCTTCGCAGCCATTTATTCTTCCAATGCCAGTCAAAACCGCTTCATTCAATCCTGTTTTTTCAGCATCTGATTTTACTTTTTCAGTATAAGAAGGGAATTGTAATGGATTTTCTGTTTTCAGGTGATCGTCCATGGAAACGAAAGTTCCCTCGTCAAAAAGACATTCCACCCTCTCCCAGGCCGTCATTTTAAAATGATGATCACATTTGGGACAGACTTTTGCTGTTTTCATCAAATCTTTTGTCAGAATAATTTCTTTGCATTCCGGACACTTTGTCATAAGACCTTCCGGTACATCGTGCTGTGCATCCTTCGATGGGATTGTAATAGATTGTTTCTTCTTGCTCTTAGTAAATAGATCGCGTATCATTCCATTCTCTCCCCTTCAATTCGTTCAATCCATTGTCGATAGACTGGCAATGCAAGGCTTTTATCGCCTTTCATCAGATGAAAGAGGAACTGTCCGACCAGTTGATTTTCTTCCTTCGACATCTTTACATCCAATGGAATTTTGCTATATTGTTTCAATAAAAACCAGATTTTTAACGACAGGCGATTTTCCGTCGCCACGATCATTTCTCGAATGATATCTTCCCGCCTGACAGCGCCTTCCGTTTGCAGCTTTACAAGAAAACCATCCCAAACGGGCAGCTGGCGCAATGACGGTTCCTCACAAATGACAGACACAGCTGCCTCCTCGTGAATCATTCGTGTGCGATTCACATCCAGTTGAGAATTCGGCTGCTGCATGATGAATGTGGAAAGGACCTCGACTAATTGGTGTCTTTTAAAATCGGTAAGAAAAGTCCCTTCGCCTCGCCGGGTTTCAATCAAACCAAGCAATTCAAGGCTGCGTAAAGCTTCGCGGACGGTCGATCTGCCCACTTGAAGCGTTTCAGCCAGCACCCGTTCCGATGGCAATTTCCCGCCAGCCTTAATGCCTTCTTTTTTAATCAATAAACGCAACTCGCCTACTATCTCGAGGAACATTTTCGTCTGTTTAGGATTTTGCATTCGAAAACCCCTTCGGATTACCAATGATGAAAAAGTGGTCAGACCACTACTACTCAATAGGATACAGAAATTAGGCTTATTCGTAAAGGGATAATGGAAAATTCGAGAGAAAGCATGGCGAGGCATGGAGCAAGAAAAGAAACAGACGAAGAGACGGATCCCTTCATCTGCTTCTTTTTGAACTTATCCAAGCTTCTTCACGGACTGGACGAGGACTTGCGGCTGGCCGTGACGATGTTCAATCGTACCTTCCAACTGTAGCAATGATAATTCCTCGAGCAGCTTGCTGAACGATGCGTATTGTTTGGGAAAGCAAGTGCAAGAGATCTCCCCCGATTCATCCTGCAATTTCAAAAAGGCCATCGCCTCTCCTTTTTTTGTCCGGATTCGTTTCACGTCTATTAATAGACCAGCTATGTTTACAAAGGTCTTTTCTTTTATCCCTGCGACCAATCCAATATCTGTCACCCGGCTGCTAATCGTCTTTTTTAATTCTGTAGCTGGATGCTCAGACAAATAAAACCCAAGCACTTCTCTTTCACTTTCCAATTTCATCATCATCGGCATCGTACCAGCAGGTGTATATTTCGGATTGGCGATAGAAAAAATAACATCTTGCAGCAAATCATCCCCTTCAGGACTGACAAAAACGGCATGATTTTTTGCCGCTTCAATGGAGGCCAGCAACACAGCACGATTTTCTCCAAACTCATCCAACGCTCCTGCTTGAATCAATGGTCGGATGGACTTTTCCTGAAATGAGGAGCCTCCGATGGATGCAGCCATGTCAAACAGCGTTTTCCATCTCCCTGCAGTTCTCCTTGCATGGCGAAGAGCGTCGTAAAAAGTCGGTGTTACGCCTTTGACCGCTCCAAGACCGATCCGCACTGCCCCTTTTTCCACCGTATGCATGTATTTGCTTTTCGATACGGAAGGAGGAAGTATAGAAATGCCATGGTCTTTCATTTCTCTGATAAGTTCCATTATCTTCTCCTGGTTTCCAGTTGCCATAGATAATAGGGCAGCATAGAAATAGGAGGTATAATTGGCTTTCAGGTAGGCGAGTTGATAAGAAATCAAGGAATACGCGACAGCATGGCTCTTTGGAAAACCGTAGTCAGCAAACTTAACGATCAAATCATAGATTTCTGCTGCCGAGCGTTCAGGTACTTGATTGGAAACAGCACTTTGGATGAAATGCAATCGTTCCTGCTGAAGAATCTCTCGCTTTTTTTTGCTGATCGCTCTTCGAAGCAAATCAGCTTCCGCCATGGAGAAACCTGCAACCTGTACAGCAATTTGCATAATCTGTTCCTGATAGACAATGATGCCGTACGTTTCCTGCAAGACCGGCTCCAATAAGGGGTGAATATATTCTACCTGCTCTGTTCCCTTCTTTCGCCTGCTGTACAAGGGTATGTTCTCCATCGGGCCAGGCCGGTATAAAGCATTAATGGCATATAAATCCTCAAATCGCGTTGGAGAAATCAGCCGAAGGGCATCCCGCATCCCACCGGATTCAAATTGGAAAACGCCTGTCATATCCCCTTTTTGAAACAACTCGAACGTCTTTTTATCTGTAAGGGGAATCGCACCAAAATCGATCCTTTGCCCCGTGTCATACTCGATCATCGAGCGGATGCGATCCATCAGTGTTAAATTCCGCAAGCCCAAAAAATCCATCTTAAGCAAGCCTTGTTCTTCTACATCTCCCATTGCCCACTGGGTTAAATAAATGTTTTCACCGCCGCTTTGTACTGGTACAGTCTCAACAAGGGGCGTCGGAGAAAGAACGACTCCCGCCGCGTGGGTTGAAGCGTTGCGTGGAAGTCCTTCAAGAGATACGGCGGCAGCGAGCCATTTCTCCCGTGTTTGATCAATGGCAAGCCACTTTTGCAAAGCGGTTGACTTCGACACAATCTCGGACAATCTTCTCCCTTGCCCATCTTGAATTTCCCTAGACAAGAATGCCATTTCCTCATTGGAGAAATCAAAAACGCGCGCCACATTCCGGGCGACTGATTTTGCCGAGAGGGTTCCGAATGTAATAATTTGCGCCACATGGTGCTTTCCATATTTCCGGGCGACGTATTCAATGACTTCCGAACGTCGATGATCTGCAAAGTCAATGTCGATATCCGGCATGGTGACCCGGCCCGGATTTAAGAAACGTTCAAAAATTAGTCCATACTTGATTGGATCGACATCAGTAATGCCAAGAGAAAAGGCTGCCAACGAGCCAGCAGAAGACCCACGGCCCGGCCCAGTTAAAATGCCTTCCTCCTTTGCATAGCGCATAAAATCTTCAACAATCAAAAAGTAATCCGAAAACCCCATGTTTGCAATGATTCCCAGCTCATATTCCAGCCGCACCTTATAGTCTTTTGCTGGTTCTCCTAGACGGGCTCTAAGACCGTCCGAACACCGCTTTTCCAGCAAGGTCCTGGCCGTTTCACCTTCAGGCACAGGATAGACAGGCATGAGTGGTCGGCTCGGCGGTAACTCCGCATTACAGGACAACAATAACTCTGATGTCGTCTCTAACCAGTCCGGCCGGTCTGCAAACCATGCCTTCCATTCTTCTTCTGCCGGTAGGTAGGCGGACTCATACGTAAACTTGGGTCTCATCGGATCATTTAATTTATAGCCGAATCGAATAGCCTCTGCGACTTCATAAGAAAACCGATCTTCCTTGCGGATGAACCGTGCCTCATGGCAAGCAGCTATCGGAAGTCCCAGGTCCTTCGCCAGTTCCACCCGTTCCTCCTCAGCTGGATGGCGGATCCCCCCCGGCCTGCTGATTCCGATACATACGCTTGATGGGGAGCAGGCTGCCTGGATAGCTTGTAAATTCGTCTTTAGCTTCTCTCCATCCCATGATGATTCGGTAACAGGGCATACGACGATACATCCCGAGCTATAAGCATGCAGCCACTTTAAAGGCAATGTCTCCTCCTGGCGAATGGATACGGCGCTGCTGATCTTTAATAAATTCCGGTAACCTCCGTCGTCCTTCGCATAAATATAGAGAGGAACCATTTCTTTCTCCGACAGCTCGAGCTGGATGGATAACCCAAGAACGGGATGGATGCCACACTCTTTTATTGCCTTATAAAAGGCTCTGCTTCCATACATTTTTGAGTTCACTAGTCCGATTGCGACTGCGCCTCTTTCCTTAAGAAGCGGAAGAAGTTCTGGCAGTTTGATGATCCCCCGCAATAAATCGGCGCCTGTGACGAGTTGAGGATAGACGAGCGCCATGTAAAATCCCCTCTCCCTCTACTAGATACTTGCACATAAATCCTTTAACTTTGCGATCACTTCGTCAGCTTCCTTCCAAGAATAAACGGAAGCTCCTGCGGCCAACGGATGGCCGCCTCCCCCATATTCAGCCGCCAGCGTGTTAATGATTGGTCCTTTGGAACGTAGACGGACACGAATTTGATCGTCCTCTTCCACGAAGATCACCCAGGCGCAAATCCCTTTTACATTACCGAGCGAGCCGACAAGCTGGGACGATTCCGCAACGGACACATCAAATCTCTCCAATATTTCTTTTGTTATTTTGAGATAAGCTGAGCCATTTTCATCTATATTAAAATTCTGATACATATATCCTTGCAAGTGTAAAATCGAACGCTTCACTTCATACATATCAGCAAATAATTTTGTCCGGTCAAAATCTGATGTGATCAATTGGCTGGCCACTTCAAATGTTCTGTTCGTCGCACTCGGGAAGATGAATCTGCCTGTATCACCGACAATGCCGGCAAACAGTAGACGGGCTGCCTCATCCGGCATATGCCAACCGAATGTTTCCTCTCCTGTTTTAAAAAGTTCATAGATCATTTCAGAGGTTGAACTCGCTGAAGTATCCACCCAGCGTAGATCACCGTAAGGATCCACATCAGGATGATGATCGATTTTTAGTAAGAAGGCGCCCTCCTTGTAATGTTCTGCATCGATCCGTTCTGTATTGCCTGTATCCGTCACAATAACAAGAGCGCCTTTGTAGTCACTCTCAACCACAGTATCCTGAACAGCCAAATATGTAAGAAGCTCGTCATGCGTACCCGCAGCAAACACTTTTTTGTCAGGATAATTAGCTTCAAGCAAAGTTTTCAATCCAACCTGCGAACCGTAGGCATCCGGATCAGGCCGAACATGGCGGTGAATGATGATCGTATCGTAATTTTCAATTGTGTCAATGATTTGTCGTTTCAAAACAGGTCCCTCCCAAATCGATAATTTCTATTCGCATTCCCTTTTGAAAGCCGCTACAATAGAAGAAGTTCTTTACTGGAGGGCTTTTGATATGAAAACAATAAATTTCTTTCTTGTCTTCTTCATCGTGGCGTCGGGGGTTTTCTATTTTTACTTTAAAACCCGCCAATTTCGGACAAGTCACGTTTTTCCGATACGGAAGAAGATGTTCGCTAGCAAAGCCGGATCATTTCTTGGGGGCTTGCTGTTCTTTTTCGGTGTAAATCAGTTACTGCTGTTTCAAGGTATCGCCACATATGTCGTAGCGGCCATTTTTATCCTTTTCGGGCTTTATATTATCATGTTTAATTGGAAGGCAACGAAGCATTACCAGCAGTTCGTTGATGAAGAAGCAAAGCTAAACGAAAACTGATGCAGACAGTAGCATCAGTTTTTTATCTTTCAAACAACTGGTACATAATCATTGCCTTTGCAACCAATTCTCCATCTGACAGCAAATCAAAATCGACTTTGACAAACCGCCTGCTCATATGAAGAATCCGCGGTTTGACGACAACAGTACTGCCTAATTGAACATGCTTAATGAAGTAGATCGTCATATTTTCCGGAACGCTTTCCCCGCGCTTTTTCATTTTGATTGACCGATTCCCGACTTCTGTCAATAAAGTCGTCAATGCACCATAAGATAAGGAGCCAAATTGGTTTGTCATTTGCGGCGCGACGACAAATTCGATTGTTTGGGGATCGTCCGCTACGGCTTTCATCTGATTTATGACAATATCATCAATTTTTTCGCCTTGCTGAGGTTGACGCTGTGTCATCTGCAATGCTTTTAACACATCCTGCCGGCTGATGATGCCTTCTAACATTCCCGAGTCACTCACAACAGGCATCAGGTCAATTCCTTCCCAAATCATGCTGTGGCCCGCGGATGCAACGCTTGTTTTCCCAGTTGCTGTAATAGGATGCGTCGTCATCACCTTTTCAATCAAATCAAGTTCCGACTTGCCAACCGCATCACGGGACGTGACGATTCCGACGACCTTTCCGTTTTTTTCTATTACCGGATAGCCTGAATGAGTGGTGGTCCTATTCACTTCATTAAAATGGCCGACCGTATCTTTTGGGGCAAAGGTGATTGTCTCATTTAACGGTGTCAAGATATCTTCAACAAGCAAAATCTCCTTTTCAATCAACTGATCATAAATAGCTCTATTCAACATTGTAGCAACAGTGAAGCTATCGTAACTCGAAGAGATAATCGGCAGATTCAATTCATCCGCCAACTTTTTAATGTCCTCGGCAGCATCAAATCCTCCAGTCACAAGAATGGCGGCACCTGCCCGTAATGCCAGTTCATGAGCCCTCTGCCTGTTTCCCACAATGAGCAGACTGCCAGCATCAATATACCGTCTCATGTCCTCGAGCTGCATCGCTCCGATAAGAAACTTTGTTAATGTCTTATGTAAACCGCCCCGCCCTCCAAGAACAACTCCGTCTACAATGTTGACTACTTCGGCATATGTCAGTCTTTCAATGTTTTCCTTCTTCTTCTTTTCAATCCGGATCGTGCCGACACGTTCAATCGTATTGACCAGTTTTTGATTTTCCGCTTCTTTGATTGCTCGATAAGCTGTCCCTTCGCTAACAGAAAGAGCTTTAGCCACTTGGCGGACAGATATTTTTTCACCAACAGCAAGCCCTTCAATATATCGAAGGATCAATTCGTGTTTTGTCGACATCTTTTCACCTTTTTTCTCTAAATGCATATAGCCATTTTATCATATCCCACTTAGAATAGCGCATGGGACATTGTTTGATGGTTTAAATCTCATAACTGACAAGAAAAGCAAAACGGTACAGCCCAAGAAATGAGCCATACCGTTGGTGGGATTATAGTTTCATCAGGTCACCTGCATTCATTACTTTCACTTCATGAGACGTCACAAGGTCTTTGAAGTGCTGCGGATCTTGTTGAATCGGGGGGAATGTATTGTAGTGAATCGGCACTGTTACTTTCGGATTCAGCAGTTTAACGGCCTCTGCTGCATCTGAAGGACCCATAGTGAAATTGTCACCGATCGGCAAAAATGCGATATCGATTGCATTCATTTTTCCAATCCACTCCATATCCCCGAACAACGATGTATCCCCTGCATGATAAATCGTCTTGCCTTCCGCTGTAAATAAAATCCCTGTTGGCATTCCCGTATAAATAATTTCATTTTTATCTGTGGTGTAGGAAGAGCTATGAAAGGCTTTCGTAAATTTCACGGTACCAAAATCAAATTCCTTCGCTCCACCTATATTCATGCCATGTGTCTGAAGCCCTTGCCAACCTAAATAAACAGCCAATTCATTCGGTGCGACAACCAACGCTCCGCTCTTTTTAGCAATGGCCATCGTATCTCCAACATGATCATTATGTCCATGCGTCAACAAGATGGCATCCGGACTTTCCTTTTCCGGGTCCAAATCTGTAAGCTCATTCCCAGTTAAAAATGGATCAATTAAGATGGTCTTTCCGTTTGTTTCAATTTTAACGACAGAATGGCCATGATATGAAATCTTCATGCCTGCAATCCCTCCAATATGGTTTTGTTCTTTTTCTTTTCTTCCACAACAAGTTTCTACTTTTTCCCTCCCTTTTCTTTGTTCTTTATATAACATAAAAACCCTCTTTTTTGTTAAGATATACTTGATAAGGAGGAATTACTTTGCAAAAAGCGAAAGAAATCCAGCGGTATTTACATCAACACAACGTAGATGCTGCATTTATAACGACTCCGGATAACGTATTTTATCTTTCCGGATTCCACAGTAACCCGCATGAGCGGCTATTGGGTGTCATGGTATTCCAAGATGCAGAACCTTTCGTAGTCTGCCCATTAATGGAAGTGCCTGATGTCAAGGCATCCGGTTGGTCTGGAGAAGCAGTTGGACACGCGGATACAGATGATGCTTGGGAATTGGTGGCGAACGCAGCGAGGGCACGTGGCGTTGCATTCTCCACGATTGCGATTGAAAAATCCCATCTGACAGTAGATCGGATGGAACGAATGGAACAACTCTTCCCGGGTGTCGATTTCGTTCGAATCGATGAGCAATTGAACAATATGCGCAACATAAAAGACGCATCCGAATTGGACAAACTCAGAAAAGCCGCGGAACTTGCCGATTATGCAATTGAAGTCGGCTGTCGTGAAATTGCGGAGGGCAAATCGGAGCTAGAAATTTTAATGGCAATTGAATTTGAAATGAAGAAAAAAGGCGCCGAAAAAATGTCATTTGACACAATGGTGCTTTCTGGTCCGAAGACAGCTTCTCCACACGGCAATCCTGGAGAACGTAAAATCCAAAAAGGGGATTTCATCTTGTTCGATCTTGGCGTCGTTTATCAAGGATATTGTTCCGACATTACCCGCACAGTGGCGTTCGGAGAACCCGATGAAGAAAAACGCAAGATTTATGAAACGGTCAAAAATGCGGAGCAGGCGGCAATCGACAAAGTACGTCCCGGAGTAAAAGCAAGTGATCTCGATAAAGCGGCACGCGATGTCATAACAAATGCAGGCTATGGCGAATATTTCACCCATCGTCTCGGCCACGGACTCGGCATATCCGTCCACGAGTTCCCTTCCATTACAGGTACGAACGAACTGGAGTTGCAGGAAGGCATGGTCTTCACGATTGAACCCGGCATCTACCATCCTGCTATCACCGGTGTACGGATTGAAGATGACGTTGTTGTAACAGCTGATGGCGTCGAAGTATTGACCAAATTCCCTAAAGAACTGAAAATTATTCAACCATGAACAACGTAATATAAATGGAGGAAATCAATTTGTATTTCTCCCGGTATATTTGACAAAAGGGTTGGAAATGAAATTGATTTCCAGCCCTTTTCCTTCTGATGCCGATCCTCTTTCTATTTTATATCTGATTCTTACTTTATCTACTTGGAAAATAGAAATACTAGCTTGCCCGAGAAGCCTGATAACTTAATTGATAGTTTGAGGATTGACCAAGTCATTCAAATTAATCGGCAATAACTGAAATTGCCAATTAACAAACCTCCTTCATCCCAACTGCCATCTGAATCGGAGGCATGCATTTCTGGGATTAACAGAGGAGATGCCTTTCTTTATCTGATCTCACAAAAAAGGGACTGCCACAGAATAACAGTTTCCCACTGCTCTCTGTACAATCCCTATCAATTATTTATTTAAAAGAGTTTCAGCCGCAACATATTCTAAGCCTTGCGCATCCGCAACCGCTTTGTATGTAACGTGGCCTTCTAATGTGTTAATGCCTTTTTGAAGTGCTTGATTGTCTAAGCAAGCTTGTTTGTACCCTTTGTTAGCAATTTGCAATGCGTAGGGAACTGTTACATTTGTAAGTGCCATAGTAGATGTGCGTGGAACAGCGCCAGGCATGTTCGCTACTGCGTAATGCACGACACCATGTTTTTCATATGTCGGATTATCGTGTGTTGTTACACGATCAGACGTTTCGAAAATACCGCCTTGGTCAATCGCGATATCCACTAGAACAGATCCTGGTTTCATCGACTTAACCATTTCTTCCGATACAAGTTTCGGTGCTTTTGCTCCTGGAATGAGTACGCATCCGATGACTAAATCCGATTCTTTCACGGATTCTGCAATGTTGAACGGATTGGAAACAAGTGTTTGAATGTCGTTTCCGAACATTTCATCCAATTGGCGAAGACGTTCAACCGACAAGTCGAGCACAGTAACTTGAGCGCCCATTCCGACTGCGATTTTCGCTGCATTCGTACCGGCTTGTCCACCGCCGATCACTGTTACTTTCCCTCGGGAAACCCCTGGTACGCCGGAAAGAAGAATTCCTTTTCCACCTTGGATTTTCTCTAGGTATTGTGCTCCGATTTGTGTCGCCATACGTCCGGCCACTTCACTCATCGGTGCCAGAAGCGGCAATGAATTATTTGGAAGTTGTACAGTTTCGTAAGCGATTCCAACAACCTTCTTGTCAAGAAGCGCTTTTGTCAATTCCAACTCAGGCGCCAAGTGCAAGTATGTGAAGAGAATTAAACCTTCACGGAAATAACCGTATTCCGAAGCCAATGGCTCCTTTACTTTCATAACCATGTCAGCTGACCAAGCTTCTTCAGCAGTCGCGACTATTTTCGCACCCGCTTCGATGTAGTCCTCATCAGTAAAGCTGGAGCCAATACCTGCTCCTGTTTCGATTAACACTTCATGTCCAGCGGAGCTTAGGTTAAACGCACCAGCCGGTGTCATAGCGACCCGGTTTTCATTGTTTTTAACCTCTTTTGGAACACCAATTCGCATCACAATTCCTCCTAAGTAGAAAAAATATCGGCGGTCAGACCGTGAAGATACAAATGACCAATTCGTATCAATCTTATCAGATACAAAAAATTTTTGCTTCTTTTTTATCATAACCGGAATATTCTTGCAAATATAGTGGAAGAACCTCTTTTCTTCCGGAAATGCAGAGAGCAGCAATTCTAGAAATTCACCAATCTGAGGAAATAGAGGAACAGAGGAACGTTACGATTTTTGTCGAATTTAGACATAGTTTTTACGGAAATAGGGAAGGGATTTATCACGTCTCTGCCGAAAAGAGACAATGTAAAGAAACTAGACAAGGATGGAGTGATTGGTATGGTTATGCAATACAAACAAATCATTGTAGCGGTAGACGGATCGAAGGAGTCGGAGTGGGCTTTCAAGAAGGCGATGGCCATCACAGAACGCAACGCGGCAACATTGAACTTAGTGAACATTATCGATACACGTTCCTATGCGGCCGTGGAAGCTTATGACCGATCCATCGCAGAACGTGCACAAGGTTTTGCCGAAGAACTGTTGAACGGCTACAAAGCAGAAGCAGAGAAGGCAGGGCTTCAAAACGTCAACATTTATGTTGAATATGGTTCTCCGAAAACAATGATCACTCGCGATCTTTCCTCCAAACTAAATGCAGATCTTATCATTTGCGGGGCAACTGGCTTGAATAAAGTTGAGCGATTCTTGATCGGAAGTGTATCTGAGAATATCGTCCGTTCTGCAAAATGTGATGTATTGGTCGTCCGCACTCCAGAAGAGCAATAAACAAAACTAGAAGCTGTCCGGCAAAAGTTTGCATGACTTGCCGGACAGCTCCATTTTTAATTGACGGATAAACCCGCTGTCTTCATCGTTTCTCTAGCAATCATGACTTCCTCATTGGTCGGGATGACAAGCACTTTAACTGGTGAATAAGGGAAATTAATATGTACCTCTTTCCCCGTCATTTCGTTTAAATCCGGATCAAAGTAGACACCCATAAATTCCAGGCCTTCCAACACTTTCTCCCGGACAATTGGGCTATTTTCCCCAATGCCAGCTGTGAAGATGATCGCATCCACGCCACCCATCCTCGCTGCATACGAACCGAGATATTTGTGAATGCGGTCTGTGAAAACATCTAAAGCAAGTTGGGCCCGATGATCCCCTTCCTCCGCTTTCATGCCGATATCCCGTAGATCGCTTGAAAATCCAGAGAGTGCCAGCATCCCAGACTGATGATTCAAAACACTGATTACCTGTTCCGCAGACTTTCCGGTTTGTTCCATAATATACGGAATCAACGCAGGATCGATGTTCCCCGACCGTGTTCCCATTGTGACTCCCGCTAACGGAGTAAACCCCATTGAGGTGTCGAGCGACTTTCCGCCTTTCACCGCTGCTATACTTGCTCCATTTCCTAAATGGCAAGAAATGAATCTTGTATCCGCCAACGGACGATTCAAAAGCTTTGCCGCCCGTTCTGTCACATATTGATGACTGGTTCCATGGAACCCGTATTTACGAATACCATAGTTTTTATAGTATTCGTAAGGCAATGGATACAGGTATGAACTTTCTGGCATCGTCTGATGAAACGCTGTATCGAAAACAGCGACTGCCGGGACGCCCGGCAATGCTTTTTTGAATTCCATTATGCCAACTAGGTTAGCTGGGTTATGTAGAGGAGCAAACTTTGACAACTTATCGATCTCCTGAATCACTCGCTCATCAATCACAACGGATTCAGCGAACTGCTCCCCTCCGTGCACGACACGATGGCCAATTCCGTCAATTTCCTCATATGAAGCCACAATTCCCTTGCTGAGAATAGCTTCTAGCAGCATTTGTACAGCTTCTGCATGCGACTTGATCTCTACCGTTTCGTCCACATCCATTCGATCTGACTGCATGACAAAAATAGAGTGCGGCAACCCGATCCTTTCAAATCGGCCTTTTACAACGACCCGTTCTTCGGGCATTTGCAATAGTTGAAATTTTAAAGAAGAGCTTCCCGCATTAACAGCCATCAACAACATATAAAGATCCCCTTTTTTGTTACATTTCCTCGATCCACTTATCTATTTTACGGAAAAATTGAGCCATCAAGTTTTTATCCATCATATCCGGGACTTTCGCTAACATGACATCGGGCGCTCCTTTGGCAGCCATATCCTCTGTCGGCTTCTGAAGAATCAATATGAATTTTGCATGCGACACATGTTTAAACAAGGAATCTGGAAGTTGTATGATTGCCCGAATCATTGCATGGCGCTTCAAATACGTTTGAAGCAATTCGGATTGATCGGATTCAAACAGATTGACTGTTGTTATAAAAAGACCGTATCCTCCAGGTTTCAAGTGGTTCAAGGATTGTTCAATAAAAAGGTGATGAGAATACGCATGACCTTCTGTCGGCATCATTTCGAAATTTAAAGCATTGTCATCGTCCGGATAATAGCCAACCGGCAAGTCGCTGATCACGAGATCGACCGGATCAACGAGTAGTGGGCGAAGGCCATCCTGTACATAGAAGCGGACAGGCTGCTCCAATAAGTCCGCCGAGACGGCTGCCAGTCGGACAAGCAAATCATCGATCTCCACAGCAAAAGCGCTAGCTGCCCCCACCATGGAATTCATGACTGTGTACAGAAGATTGCCGGTTCCTGCTGCCGGATCCAATAAGGCAACTTCCTCTTTTGAATGAACAAGCTTGCTCGCAATATAACCGACTAATATGCCGATAGCATCCGGCGTCATTTGATGATGGGGCTGTGCATTTTGCTTCATCCCCTTCAAAATGGCCAGTTGCAGCCCTCTTCTGATTTCTTCTTTTGTCACATTGGCGTCAACATGCGGAATTTCTTTGCCTTCGAGCCAGACTTCACAAGCAGATATAATGCCATCCAAATAATAGCCTTGCTCTTGTCCCGCCTTTTCATCTAAAAATGTAAAAATGATTTCAGTATTTGTCATATTCGATCCCTCGATTGGAAAACCCACCCGTTTCCGAGTGGGTCTCTATTATTCCGATAATTTTTTGACTGCTTCAAGCGCTTTCTCATAATCCGGGTGGTTCGTCACTTCACCGACATATTCAACATATTGGACCGTATCCTCTTTGTCGATGACGAAGATGGAACGGGCGAGAAGGCGAAGTTCATTAATGGCCACTCCGTAAGCTTCTCCGAAAGAAAGATCTCGATGATCGGAAAGGAGTTGTAGATTCGTGATGCCCGAGTCCGCCTTCCATCTTGCCTGTGCAAACGGAAGATCGACTGAAATAGTCATTACTTCAATGTCATCGCCGAATGAATTTGCTTCCTCATTGAATTTTTTCGTCTGTTGTGAACAAACGCCGGTATCAATTGAAGGAACTACACTGATCAGCCGGATTTTCCCCTTGGAATCCTCCAAAGTGACCGGCTGTAGATCATTCGACAGGACTGTGAATTCAGGAGCTTTATCTCCTACGGCTACTTCTTTCCCAAGTAACGTGACAGGATTGTTTTTAAACGTGACTTTCATCGTCCAGACGCCTCCTTCTCAGTTTTCTTCATTCTACTAAACATGCGGAGCGTCTTGCAACTGTTCCCCCTCATCCACTTTCCGTCTTGTCATGATGGTCTCCTTCTCATAGGAATGCTCATGAATGACATACGTATCTGCAAATAGATCATGCAGTGCTTCCTTCTTTGGCATAAAAATGGCGAGTAGATATGGGATGAGCAATGTTTTCGAAATGAAGCGTCCGACGACTTCCCGAAATAGAACCGTTCCCCACGTTAACGGCTTCTCATCCTTTTGAACAACACGAATGCCTAATATGATCTTACCGACTGTCTGGCCAAACAGTTTTGTCATCAATGCAAAGTAGACCAGCAAAAGAATCAAAAGGACAATTTTATACGGGCTGAATAAAAGAAAATCCGGCTTTGTTATTTCTAAACCCACTACTCTGAAAATCGGTTTGACTACAATGCCGCTAATCGATGACACGATGATCAAATCGACGACATATGCCCAAAATCTTATCCAGAATCCAGCATATTTCGGACGGAACTGCTCGGTTTTGATCACTTCATAGCGTGGCGCCATGTTATCAATCCCAACGGCAGAGGATGGAATCGGTTGGTTATTTTGCTCAGTCATCCTGATCCCTCCTTATTTCTCACCATACAGATACATCATCCGCGGCGAATCATAATCGGACAATAACTTTCCGATTAATTCTGTTTCCATATTGCGTCCAAACAAGCCATCCAGCTTCAGACCAAATAAAGAACCAAAACCCTCCGAAGGCGCATACTCAATTACCGATGCATTTTCCAGTTCAAAATCCTCTTTCAGTGCAGCGATAGCATCTCCAGGTTTTCCTGTTTCATCCGCAAGTCCTGCCTCAATTGCTTGGCGGCCATTCATAATTCTGCCATCCGCTACTTTTTTCACGTCCTCGATCGACATATGCCGGCCTTCCGCGACAATATCCACGAACCGTTCGTAGGAATCATTGACCATTTCTTGAAGCATATTACGCTCTTCCTCAGTCATTTCCCTTGTACTGCTCATGATATCTTTATATGGCCCTGTTTTGATCGTATTGAAATCAATTCCATACTTTTCTGCAAGCTTAGCGTAGTTGACACTTTCCATGATCACCCCAATCGAACCGGTAATCGTCTCGGGATGGACGAATATCTTCTCCGCAGGAGCGGACACATAATAGCCGCCTGACGCCGCCATGCCGCCCATTGCTACATAAAATGGGATTTCCCGTTCGGACTGTATTGCGCGGATCGCATCATAAATGTCGGAGGATTCCATGACTCCGCCACCCGGTGAGTTAACGATCAGGACGACTCCTTTTACAGTAGAATCCTCATAGATCGTATCCAGTTGTTGCATGAAGAACTGATGATCATAACTGCTGGAAGCAAAGAGGGAGCTGGGTACATCCTGTATGACACCATCCAGTGTCAAAACAGCTATCCGTTCGTTGCCTCTTCCTTCTTCAATCACATACTCTGTAATGATCGAAGGATCACTAAGACTGTTCCAGAACGAATTGAAATCTCTCGTAAAAATATAGGATAACGAGTTAATTCCTATTGATACGAAAACTAATGCGGTCGCTGCAATTATCGCGATCCATCTTTTGCTGTTCATAAGAGCAACCCCTTTTCTTTCATTCTTTTATCTTATACGATGGTAATGATAAAACGTTTCATTCTCAACTGATTTGTTTCCATTTTTTTGAGAGGAGGCTGCTATATGGCCGATCGAAGGAATATTTATATCTTTTCTAAACAAGATGCGGATTCACTTGCCAAAAGGAACAATGTTAAAGAAGCCCTTCAGCATGAAGGCTTTATTGTAACGGATACAGATAGTGAAGCCAACATTATTATTTCACTTGGTACAGACGGCACTTTTCTGCAAGCTGTCCGGAAGACCGGATTTCGGCAAGATTGCCTTTATGCAGGCATTTTAACCTCAGGCAGGCACGCCATGTACTGCGATTTTCATTACAATCAATTGCTTGAAGTTATTCAATCCATTCGAAGATCCGAAATCGAAGTAAGACGGTATCCTCTTTTACAAGTGGCCATTGACGGCCATGAACCATTCTATTGTTTAAATGAATTCAGTATCCGTTCCAATATCATTCGTACTTTCATTTTGGACATCCTGATAGATGAACAATGCTTCGAAACATTTCTTGGTGATGGTTTGATTATTTCCACTCCGACCGGCAGTGCAGCCTATAATAAATCAGTCCGAGGGGCTGTCATCGATCCTTTGCTGCCATGCTTTCAAGTGACCGAATTGGCCTCGGTTAATAATAACAGTTATCGAACGCTCGGTTCTCCATTCATCCTTAGCGGCCATCGCAAATTACGCTTGCACGTTCATCAGGATGGGAACAACTTTCCTTCTGTCGCCGTGGATAATGAAGCTCTAGGCATCCGCAGAGTCGAAAATGTTGAAATTGAGCTGAGTGCTAAAATTGTAAAAACGGTAAAATTGAAAAATAATTCTTTTTGGGAGAAAGTACAACGCATTTATTTATGAACAAAGGAAGGCTTTCCTTGGATCCCAGTCCAGGAAAGCCTTCTTTAGTTCAAATATGACTTTTTCTAACCTTCAATGTCTCATACACTTTGGACGTAGTGAACAAAATGAGAGCAGCCCAAATGAAAGAGAACGACAATAATTCTTGCTGGCCAAACGACTCATGATACAGCAGCACGCCAATGACCAGCATCAGCGTTGGTGCAATGTACTGGATAAAGCCAGACATATAGAGAGGTATCCGCTGCACACCTTTGGAATAAAGGACAAGAGGAAGTGCGGTCGCAATGCCCGTTAAAATCAGCAAAATATCCGTCTGTGTACTCACATGAAGGAAGCGGGCTTCCCCCTTGACGAACAACCAAACATAATACCCAACCGCAAATGGGAAGATGAACATGGTTTCAATCGCAAGCCCCCGCAAAGCATCCAATTGTATATTCTTTTTAATAAAACCGTAGACCGCGAACGTCAAAGCCAGTCCAATTGCGATCCACGGAAACTTTCCATAGAAAGAGACCATTGTAATCACCCCGATTGCAGCAAGAGCAAAAGCCGCTTTCTGAGCGTGGGACATTTTCTCTTTTAAGAATAAAACCCCCAATAAAACAGATACAAGTGGGTTCATGTAATACCCTAAACTAGTTTGGACAATATAATGATGATTGACGGCCCATATGTAAATAAACCAGTTTGACGTTACCAGGACGGAAGCTGCAAATAAGCTCCAAAAGCTCCGTTGATCCTTCCATAACGCGCGGAAGTCATGGATCAGTTGTCCGCCTCCCCGGATGAGCAAAACCGCAAGAACAGTTGAAATAAACGCCCACACAATGCGGCCCGTTAAGATTTCGTCGCTGCCTACATGCTCAAGATACTTCCAATAGATCGGCATAAAGCCCCAAATGACAAAGGAAGCGACTACCGTAAGGACACCATTGCGGTCTGTTTGCATGGACAAATGACCTCCTTTTATTATTTCATGTTACGAAAGAATAATGTCATTATAGACTGAACTTATTTATTCGTAAAGAATATAAAAACCGTCTGTATCTAATGGATACAAACGGTTGGAGAGATTTGTCACTGCTGTTCTTTTTTACGTAATTCCACGCGCATGATTTTGCCGGAAGCCGTTTTCGGAAGTTCGTCCATGAATTCAATCTTTCTTGGGTACTTATATGGAGCGGTCAAGCGCTTAACATGTTCCTGCAATTCCTTAACCAGGCCTTCCTCGTCTTTTCTATTTGGATCTCGCAAAACAACAAATGCTTTTACAACACTACCGCGAACTTCGTCGGGACTGGCAACGACAGCACATTCTCGAACGGCTTCATGTTTTGTAAGGGCATCTTCCACTTCAAATGGTCCGATCGTATACCCGGAACTGATGATAATATCATCTCCACGTCCTTCAAACCAAAAATATCCTTCTTCATCCAATTTCGCCCGATCGCCTGTAATATAATAATCCCCACGGAATTGCATGTGGGTTCGTTCAGGGTCATGTAAGTATTCCTTAAACAAAGCAGGAGTCGAAATATGGACTGCGATATCACCGACTTGGCCAGGTGTCACAGGCTTTCCTTCTTCATCCACAATATCTACCCGATTGCCAGGTGTCGGTTTGCCCATCGACCCCGGTCTCGCTTCCATGCCTAACATTGTCCCAACGAGTAATGTATTTTCCGTCTGGCCATAGCCATCCCGGACTGCTAGTGAGAACACCCGCTCAAAGATTTCTATTACCTCTCGATTCAATGGTTCTCCAGCAGAAACCGCACTTCGGATGGAGGAAAGATCATATTGATCCAAGTGGTCGGCCTTTGCCATAAAACGATATTCCGTCGGAGTACAGCACAACACATTCACATGATATTTCCCAATCAACTCCAGATAGGCAGCAACATCAAATTTCCCATCGTATACTAAGCCTGTGGCCCCACTTCCAAGAACGGATAAGAAGGGAGACCAGATCCATTTTTGCCACCCCGGTGCAGCTGTTGCCCATACAATATCTCCTTCTTTGATGCCGAGCCACTTTTCGCCCGCCGTCCTTAGATGGGCATAGCCCCAGGCATGCGTATGAACAACTCCTTTCGGTTTGCCAGTTGTACCTGAAGTATAAGAGAGGAACGCCATATCCGATCCCTTCGTTTCAGGAGGCGTAAAATCTGACGTTGACCGTTCCATCAGTTCCGTTAATGACAGCTGCCCTTTTTCCGCTTGTCCAATGACAAACAATTGTACGTCTCCCATATTCTCCACTTCAGCAAACTGTTCCATAAACGCCTCATATGCGACAATCGCTTTTGCACCACTATGTGCTAAACGGTACTCAATATCTGAAGCTCGCAGCATTTCTGAACTCGGAATCACTGCAATTCCAGCCATCAATGCACCGATATATGTTATATAAGCCTCGATCCTTCTAGGGACCATTACAAGAATAATGTCTCCTTTTTGAAGACCGTTTGCTGTAAATACGGATGCGGCCTTTTTTGCTTCATCCATTAATCGGTCGTATGTAATTCTTTCTTCTGCACCCTGGGAATTCACGTAAATGAGTGCTTCCTTTCCATCTCCATCTGCATACCGCTCAAATTCAGAAACAATATTGTAATATTCTGGTGCGAGCAATTCTTCACGTTTCATTGGCCAGTCCCCCTTATCTTTCCCATAATTATACGGACTTTTTTAATTGATATCAATTTTCGGACTCCAACTTTTCAGACTCCCCGTTTATCGTCATTTCTATACATGAGCTAAATGCACATGAATCCGAGCCACTCGGACAATACTAGGGGGACATAAAAAGCCGCCCCGCTCTTGAACGGGACGACTTTCGTTGTATCATGTTATTGTTGTGTGAAGTTGCTCATTTGGGACTGAGCTTGACGTACTAATCGCTTCGTGATTTCTCCGCCGACGGAACCGTTGGCACGCGATGTAGCATCTGCTCCAAGTTGCACTCCGAATTCTTGTGCGATCTCATATTTCATTTGATCAAGAGCTTGTTGTGCACCAGGAACTAGAAGTTGGTTTGAGTTGTTATTGTTGCTGTTTGGCATGTCTCTCACCTCCTTGTGACTATAGAATGGACTGTATCCAAAAAATCATGCGGGAGGTTTTATGGTAATTTCTTCTTTACAGTAAATCATCGAATTCATTTTGTGGTGTAGACATCTCATCCATAACGGCGCGTTTTGCAACTGCCTCTTCAATAAGTGGAGAGAAATCGAAATAACTTTCATAATGCGTCACTTTCTCCAGACGCGGCTTCGTCTTCGGATTCGATGGGGTAAAGATGGTGCAGCAATCTTCAAATGGCCTGATGGAAATATCATATGTGCCAATTTGTTGAGCCAAGTCAATAATCTCTAATTTATCGGATGCGATCAGCGGCCGCAACACAGGAGTCGCCGTTACTGCATTGATGGCCGTCATACTGTCCAACGTCTGACTTGCCACTTGTCCGAGACTTTCTCCCGTGACAATGCCCATGGCGCCAATTTCCTCTCTCACTTTGTCCGCTATTTCCAACATGATCCGCCTAGTCGTAGTCATAGACAGGTTATTGGGCACTTGCTTAACAATCGCTTGCTGCAATTCAGTGAACGGGATAATATGCAAACGCACATGCGCTCCAAAAGAACCGAGTCGATCAGCTAAATCCATTACTTTTTTCTTCGCCATCTCACTTGTGAATGGTGGGCTTGCAAAATGAATGGCATCCAGGGAAACTCCCCGCTTCATCATTAAATAACCGGCAACGGGACTATCGATGCCGCCAGACAACATGAGCAGTGAATGTCCATTTGATCCGACAGGCATGCCGCCAGCACCCTTGTATGTCATAGCTGTCAAAAATGCTCCATCTTTCCGAATATCAACGAGCAGTTGAATATCCGGCTTTTTCATCTTGACGCCAAGCTCCGGAAAATGTCGCAGCACATGGCCGCCAATTTCTTGTTGAAGTTCTCCTGTCACAAGTGGAAACGTTTTGTCCGAGCGCTTAATCTCCACCTTAAATGTTTTGCCCGCCGTTTCAATCGAGCCCATGACATCCAGCGTTTTTTCTTTGATTGCCTCCAAGTCGGCTTGACATTTAGCAACCGGGCTGAATGATTGGATGCCAAAAATGAAAGGCAGCCGTTCTATCGCTTTCTTCATGTCAGCATTGTCACTTGCTTGTAAAAACATACGGTCACGTTCCGCACGCAACCTTACAGTAGGCAGGTCACGCATCGCCAATTGAATATTCTTTTTTAATCTACGGACAAATGTATTTCGATTTCTTCCTTTAAGAGATAGTTCGCCGTAGCGGATCAACAGCTCATTCCATTCCATTTAGTTCAAATCCCTTCCAAGCAAATTCATAAATCCTGAAAAAACATCTTCAAATTTTTTTATGTCTTCTTCGGTATTATCCTTACCAAAGCTGATGCGCACAACCCCAAATTTAAAATCATGGTCCAAGTGAATGGCCTCAATCACATGACCGGCATTTGAACTTTTAGAAGAGCATGCGCTGGATGTGGATAAGAAGATTCCATGTTCCTGAAAATAATTGACCGCGACTTCCCCTTTAATTTTTGAAAAAGCGAGGGATAGGATATGCGGAGCACCAAACTGGGGAGAAATGACTTGTACTCCTTCATATTGATTCACATACTGAATCAACCGGTTTTTCCACAAGCGGTAGGTTTCTTGTTCCCGATCTACCGCGCTGAGTCGCATTGCTTTTGCAACCGCCACTGCATTTGGAACAGAAACAGTGCCGCTGCGCACACCCTTTTCCTGACCTCCGCCAAAATTGATCGGTGTTGGGGTCATGCCTTTCTTCATAGCAAGGATGCCGGAATTTTTCAATCCATTGATCTTATGGGCAGATACAGTAATAGCATCAGGTCCTTTGTCACTAAGCAGCACTGGCAATTTACCGAAACTTTGTACGCAATCCGAATGAAAGACAGCTCTGGAATGCCGGTGTACTATTTCAACAGCTTGTTCAATCGGCTGAATAGTTCCAATTTCATTATTCACATGCATAATGCTGACGACGGTCGTATCCTTTCTTAACAGTTTCTCCAACTCATCCAGTGAAATTCGTCCATCTGCATCAACGGACAAATAATCCACTTCAAAACCGTTTCTCTCCAGGAAATCGCAAGCATGTAACACAGATGGATGTTCTATGGACGTTGTGATAATATGGGAACCTCGCGAGCGATGGGCATAAGCAAAACCGATGATCGCCAAATTATTTGCTTCCGTACCTCCAGAAGTGAAAATGACTTCTCCATCTTGGGAACCAAGCAAAGATCGGATTTGATCTCTAGAACGATCAAGTAATGTTTCTGCCTCTCTTCCTTTCCCATGTATGGAAGCAGGATTTGCAAAAAAGCGCCGGTTTGTTTCCACAAAAGAGGTAAGCACTTCTTCATCCGGCCTCGTTGTTGCACTATTATCAAAATAAACCATTTCCTTCACATCCTTTTAGTTCATTGGAGACGCCTGAATTTTTGGAATCTCCTATTATAAGCGTGACAAAGCCACCAGCACATTTCATGCCGGTGGCTGTTTCAATCGTTTTACACATGCTCTTTCAACATCTCTTCAATACGCTTTATGGCGCCGGGCTCCATTTCTTCCACTGCTGTAGCTGCCTCTTCAAGTGCTTTTGCATACCGGAACTGACGGAAAGACTCCTCAGCATCCAGCAAGCGTGCATGAACGGAAGGATTCGAAGCTCTGAAACGGTTGCCATATTGAATGATCAATTCAATCAGCATCACATTTTCTAACATTTGGTCTACTTTATCATTCACGTCGTGAACTGCATTTTCGGCATTAATTAAATAAGATTCGGCCAATGCCATATTTAATGGCACTTCCTGCAAACTTTGCGACACGAGGTAGATCTGTTCCTCTGCCTCTTCAAGCCGGGCATCCATTTCGTCTGGAATCCCCGGAATATTGGCCTTATGAAGTTTACGATCGGCAGCCTGCAATTCACGCGATAACTCTGCCAATTTGGTTCTGACATTATTTTCGTCGATCCGCAGGTTTTTGATTCGATTGGCGAAGTTTTCCTGTTCCTCTGCGATGTGCTCCATCTCTTCCGAAATGCTCTTCAGCTCATCTTGCAAAGCGGTATATGCCGAACCTTGCTCCTCAAACATGAATGCAAGCGTAGAAAATCGTTTTTGCAAAGCTTCCAAACGCTTCACGGCTGTTTGTGGTATTTTGGCTTCGCTTTCCTCCAGTCGGTAGCTTTGCTGCACATAAACCGCCTCATTCGAGATTTCCTTTGTCATATAAGTCATGGACTCCAACTCTTCAGAGATGCGTTCGTAATGAGTGTCGACATATTGTTTCGCGACCACCTCATTTTCAAGGGCATCGTAAAAGGAATCAATCCGATCGTTTATTTCTTGCACTTGCTGACTGACGCTTTCAATGTCAAGCAGTTTCATCTTCTCCATGAGCACTTCCAATTCCGTCTCGATCTCCGTCAGGTTTTTTGGCATTTCAAGGTGCTCCAGATTATACGATTGCTCTTCCATTTCCCGTGTGCCGTTCCGTAATTCGCGGATGGACGATGGAATCTTATTCTGCAATTCAACCAATAACGTAGGAATGTCACGGATGAGTGCCGATAACCGTTCACCTTTGGAAGACAAATTGATGACAATCTCTCTCGCCAATAGATAATTTCCATTTTCGGTCAACTGTTCATACTCTTCCATATTGGGAAGAAACGATTCCAGTTCTTTCTCCAGCGCTTCGATTGCTGCTCCAAATGAATGTTGATGGGCCAACAACGTTTTACGTGCAGTACGATATTGATCCTTCAGCTTTTCAATTTCAATGCGGTTTTTTTCTTCGCTGCCAATCAATTCATTCAGTTCATCCAAAATTTCGTTTTTCCGCTTATCGCAAACGCGGATCTTTTCTTGGATTTCTTTTTCAGTCTGTGTCGCTTTTTTGAATTTGAAACGATCCACCATATCTTCTGCATCAAATAACAACGAGTCAATATTCGGCATATGGACATCAATGACCTCCGTCCACTCATTTCGCCAACGCTCGAATTTCTCTTCTGTCTCGCCAGTCATATTCAATTGTTTTACTTTCATCATTTCTTCAAAAATCGGTTTGTTTTGGATTTGCATTTTTTCATTTTCTAACCGTTTAATTTCACCTATATGTTTACGCCTGAATAAAAAAGCGATAGTTATGAGTACAATCAGAAGTAAAATTGGAATGATGAAATATTTCATCATTGTAATCCCCCTATTCCGCATCACTGAAATGAGACCATTCTAAAATGATATTATCTTATATAGTAACATGTTTAAAGAGTTTTCGCGTCAGAAATGAATGTTTTATAGGGAAAAAACCATTTTTATCTGAGGAAAGCATGAAATTTGTAGAAAAAAAGACTTTCGACGTATACTGAGTGAAACGAAGATCGCTTTGAAGGAGGATTCAATATATGTTTACTGCTGTGACTTATTCATCGGAGCCCAAGGAGAAATATACACAATTGACAAAACAGCTCGACGCCCTATTGTCTGGCGAAAAAAATCGGTACGCCAACTTAAGCAATGCTTCCGCTTTGTTAAATGTATTTTTCGACCGCATCAACTGGGTCGGATTTTATTTGTTGGAGGAAGGTGAGCTCGTGCTCGGCCCTTTCCAAGGCTTGCCGGCATGCATTCGCATCCCTCTAGGCAAAGGGGTTTGCGGAACTGCGGCGGACCGGAAAGAAACGATTGTCGTAGAAGATGTCAATGCTTTTCCTGGCCACATCGCTTGTGACGCTGCTTCTCAATCCGAAATTGTCGTCCCTCTTTTGAAAGATGGAGAATTGCTTGGCGTGCTTGATATTGACAGTCCGGAACTTGACCGCTTCTCGGACGATGACCGGCAAGGCCTCGAAGCCTTTGTGAAAGTTCTGGTCAATCATATGTAAAACGCGGCAAGTTTGGGTTTCTTTCCTTTAAAATGAAATACAAAAAGGCGACCGTTCGTTTTCGAAAGGCGCCTTTTTTATAGTTGGTTTTTAAATCGTATTCACGCTGTTGCGGTCCAATACAGCAAATGCCTGTTCTAAATCATCAATCAGATCGTCGGCATATTCCAATCCGACTGATAAACGAAGCAATGAATCAGTAATGCCCATCTGTACTCGTTCTGCTTCCGGCACACTGGAATGTGTCATCGTTGCCGGGTGTTGGATCAATGTTTCTGCATCTCCTAAACTGACTGCAATTTTAATCAGGGATAAACTGTCCATGAATCGTTGTGCCGCTTCTTTTCCTCCCCTTACAGTAAATGAAATCAATCCGCCCCCTGCGCTCATTTGGCGTTTGGCAATGTCGAACTGCGGATTCTCTGTATCAAAAGGATAAAAGATTGTCTCTACACTCGTTTTTCCTTTTAAGTACGCAATCAATTTTTCAGCATTCGAAGTGTGCCGCTCCATCCGGATAGGCAACGTCTTTAATCCCCGGAGTAATAACCAGGCATCAAACGGGGACATGATCGCCCCGTAATCTTTTTGAACCGTCATCCGGATCCGCTCCATTTCGTCCTTGTCATTGCCAACGAGGAGACCGGCAATGACATCCCCGTGACCATTGATATATTTCGTGGCGCTGTGCAATACGAAGTCCGCCCCAATTTCCAGTGGGTTCTGCAAATAGGGAGAGGTGAATGTATTATCGACAACGACACGAAGCCCATGGCGTTTCGCAACAGCTACAACGGCATGGAGATCTACCAGTTCCATTGTCGGGTTGATTGGCGTCTCCACATAAATGCATGCCGTTTCCGGCTTAATCGCCTTCTCAATTTCTTCTTCCGTAGTCATTTGAATTAAATCATGTGTGATGCTGTATTTTTCATCCAGTATAGTGAGTAATCCAAAGGTACATCCGTAGATGCCTCGTGAGCATAAGATGTGGTCTCCTGCCTTTGTTAAATGGACCAGAATTGAACTGACAGCTGCCATGCCAGAACCGAACGCAAGGCTTCCTTTCCCTTTTTCAAGCAAAGTCATTCTTTCTTCCAACACGCGAACAGTTGGATTTCCGAGCCTGGAATAAATATTCCCAGATTCTTCTCCCGAAAACCGCTTTTCACCAATTAAAGCTGTGTCAAATGAATAGGTCGATGTTTGATAAAGGGGCACCGATAAACTTCCATGATGTTCTGAGTCATCGTACCCTTCATGAATAACCACCGTATCTTTATGAAATTTCATTATGCACTCCACCTTTCGCTTGGTTTGAAAACGCTTTCATTACCCTTTCTCTATTATACTACTTCGCATGAAAAAAGAAAAAGCCTTGTCTTCCAAACTTTAGAAGACAAGACTAACTCTATAAGCACTAGTTATTACGGCAAGTATTCGTACCGTACATCAATCCAAGCATTTTGTAAGCTTTTCAAACCAAGGTCCGCCGCAACTCGAGGAGTCAGATCAATACCAGCAGGATTTAGCACTTTCCGTCCGCTTTGATCTTTCCCACCGTTATGGCCGTTCGTGTAGGCGGCATAAGCTTGTGGTGTGCCTAACGGCAAATCTGCGAACTTTCTTCTAGGATTGGTGCCATTCTTGGCATCCCAATAATTATCATCCGTGTTCCAAGGCCCGACTTCATCTACTTTCACACTGCGAACAGATCTGCCGGTTGCCGGATTGTAGACATTGACTACATACGGAGGCTTGCCGTAGATGGAACGCAAATTCGATGGAATATTTGATACCCATCCCAAATTTGCGAATTTGACGTATTTATCCGGGAGTGCCACTTCATATGCACCACTCTTATTCGGATTATATTGTGTTGCAAAAATTCCCGCTACCCGATCTTTATCCGCATTGACGTCCGTTCTGGCCGCCAACCATTCATTCCGATAGTCAATCTCTTCGTTCCACCATATCGATATCCAAGCTTCCAGCTTTGGATAACTGTCACCAAAAAACTCCTGTAGAGCTTGGTTTCGTTGTGCGAATACATCTTCCGCAATTCGATTGAAGATTACCGCGTCTTCCTGATCTTGCGGAGAGACTTGATTCAGACTTTCAATGACCATGGATCTTTCTTTTAATCCCCAATCTTTCAGAAAGTCCATTTCCTCATCGGATAGGTTCAAGTCATCCTTCAACTTCTTTACATCTTTCTCCAACTTGTCATCCATTGTCCAAAGAAGATAATTCAAGACTTCCTTATCATCATACAACGGGTTATCGGATCTAAAATCAATGCTGCTGTCCGCTTGCGCTTCATTTACCCAATACCCGCTTACCATAATGGACAGGATTAACAGGAAAGACAGACATACTCGTTTTATCAATACCAAGCTCCTTTTTTGTCATTTCGTAATGAATCGATATCTCTTCACGTAAAGAATACCTTCTTCGCCATCTCCCGGATGAACAAGTTCCATTTCAATCGATTGGCCATTTGTCAAAGGATAGACTGCCAACTGCGTGTGATCAGTCCGCTCTTCTATTGAAGATTCCCCCGACTCATCCACCTTGATCCCTTTAAGCGAGTCGATAAATTCGCGTGATACTTGAACCGGATCATTCAGGCCTGCACGATGTCCCGCCTCATATTGGCTTTGCAACTCGGACAATTCCTTCTCGGTGATGTCATTCGCAATCCACTCATCTTTATCGCTTGCCGTATGACTACATGCGGTCAACATCAACAAAAAAAAACCATCATTGCCTTTCGAACCAAAACAGAAAGCCCCCTTTTTCATTTTGCTCAATCACACTACACCATCCCCTTCTGCTCCTCTCCTATCGGCGCTAAACCTAATTCTAATCTAGCCACTAATATTATCAATAGTAAGAAATCTTCGTTTTTCCTCTACCGACCATTCAATTATAAGGAAAGGAGATTTTATTTCATTTCGGCGCCTTATTGCCTAGGGATGGCACACACATCTATAAGTCTAAAACTCTCATACTTGTGTCAGAAAGCCGCCATATACAACGAGTTGATTCTTCCCTGTATTTTTCGCTTTATAAAGTGCCTGATCCGTATGATGGAATAACTCTTTGAATGATGTTTTTTGATGAAGGGACCAATTGTTCATGCCAACAGATATCGTAACTTGCGGATCTGTCGATTCCGGCACAAGAGCGACCAGTTTCCTGGCAAATTCAACTCCTTTTTGCTTTGCAATGGAGGGAAGAAAGACAGCAATCTCTTCGCCGCCCCATCGGCAGGCAATCCCCCTGCCTTTCACTGCCTCCATAATGATATCTGAAATTTGCTTTAACACCTGATCTCCAACAGCATGCCCGTACGTGTCATTCACCATTTTAAAATTGTCCACATCGATGAGAATAAAGACCCCTGATTCATTATTCTCCATGGCTTTTTTCATGTAGTTGTCCAAATAGCTTCTTGTAAATAATTTAGTCAAATTGTCCTTGTCGACTAATTCTTGCAATTTATCTCGAAGCTGTGAGTTTGAGATAGCTAGAGAAGAATGACCAATTAAGGACCTCATTAATTTAAAACTATCAAAAGAAAAAAAGTACTCTTCTTTATGCAAAAGCAAGACAAACCCCGTCATTTCCTTTTGATGGGTGATCGGGATGGAAACGAGCGACTTGTAAGGATACCGCACTGGATCCTTTACTGCATGGTGGATATTCGCTTCAAAAACGGACTCGGCCCCTCCGAGCAAGCGCGTTGAGGCAAACTCCAAATAGTCCGCACCGCCTAATTCGAAGAAAAAACTGGAACTAGCCAATGAAATTTCATATTCCCCGCTTTCCTGGTAAAAGACGAAAGCGATTTCCATTGGTTGAAACGCTTTGACCAACTGCTGTTTCAAGAAACGAAGCATATCATTCATCTCAAGATTACTATTCAAATTCCTTGATACTTCATTGACCAGCTGCAAATCTTCCACCAGCCGATGGGACTGATCATATAAGGACGCGTTTTCCAAGCCATTGCCGGCAACATTCGATATCATGCGCACAAAACTTTTTTGCATCGCAGAAAAATCCGTACCCTCTGGCGCATTGATTTGGAGGACGCCATAGATGCCTTGCCGTCCTTTAATCGGAACATTTAATATGCTCTTGGACAAATCTGCCGCATGCTCCATTGTCAACTCACCTGACAGGAACGCGTCCACTGCGGAAGCTCGTTCGTTCAGATAATCAAACAATCGATAGGAAAGAGATTTCCCTTTCTGTTCATGGGATAATAATAAGTCCACTCGAAAAGAAGGGAAAGACTCCGTGACTGCTTTCACAACGCCATCCAAAATAACCGCACTGTCCATTGTGGAATTAAAAAGTTCGGTCACTTCAAACAGTTTTCGGTAATTCTTCTCCTTTTCTCTCAGAGAATGCTGGCTCACCACTTGATCGATAAAAACACTCACTGCTATTTTTAGTTCTTGCAGTAAAGGCGTCGAGGCAAACGAGTGCCATTGATCTGTCGACCGGAAGAGCATGGCGCCTAACGGGTCCAATTCCTTATTCCGAAAAATGAGATAGTCATCTGCAAATCCATATCCGCGTTCCGTAATTTGCACAATGAATTCTTGATCATTAAAAAGTTCCCGACTGTCGATGTAGTTGGACAACAGTGACTCTGTAGTCTCTTTGCCATGCTTGTTGACCGGCAAAAACCGGTTGCTTTCATACAAGAGGAAATCAGCTTGTTCAATTCCGAAATGGGACGAAAATAGACGTTGCAATGCTTCAAAAGTCCGTTCCAATGGAAACCCTTCCATTGAACTGGCACTTAGATCAAAAAGTCCGCACTTCAATTCATATAAGATCGTCTGATGATTCATACCGATGTCACCCCTGCTACAATCGTAAACGTACCGTTAATGTCTTTCTTCCATAGTAATGCATTCCACCTATAAATGCCATTAATAAATTGCGACATTCTTCGTATGGCATGAGAATTTTCTTGACTGATGAAGGACGGAACGGTATGATGGAACTTGTGTAAAATAGTTGCAGCAGTAGTGTGTTCCGAATTGTCCAGTCTATTCCTTTTCGAAGGTGCATCGTGTAACCTTATGGCTGCTGAGGCGAGGATGCAAGATAATAGAATGGCGTGCGGCATGAACACTTCTGGTTCTTATTTTACAACAAAATAAAACCAATTAGAGGAGGAGTCTCTCATGGCTCGTTATACAGGTCCATCATGGAAACTGTCCCGTCGTCTTGGCATTTCGCTAAGCGGAACTGGGAAAGAAATCGAAAAACGCCCTTACGCACCAGGACAACACGGTCCTAACCAACGCAAGAAACTTTCCGAATACGGATTGCAATTACAAGAAAAACAAAAACTTCGTTTCATGTACGGCGTTAACGAACGCCAATTCAAAACGATCTTCAACAAAGCTGGTAAAATGCAAGGTAAACACGGTGAAAACTTCATGATCCTTCTTGAAACTCGCCTTGATAACCTTGTATACCGTTTGGGTCTTGCTCGCACACGCCGTGCAGCACGCCAACTTGTCAACCACGGTCACATCCTTGTTGATGGCAAACGCGTTGACATCCCATCGTACAGCGTAAAACCAGGTCAAGAGATCTCTCTTCGTGAGAAATCCAAAAACCTTACAGCTGTCAACGAAGCGCTTGAAGTGAACAGCTATGTTCCTGACTACATTTCTTTCGATGCTGACAACAAAGTCGGTCAATTCATCCGCTTGCCAGAACGCAGCGAACTAGCTGCTGAAATCAACGAAGCACTTATCGTTGAATATTACAGCCGTTAATAAAATCACTTTACTAAGTGATTGGCTAAAAGCCTCGGAAACCCTTGTAACACCAGGGTTCCGGGGCTTTTTGTTTTTATAGATGATGCATTAACACGAATGCATTTGGGGCTAGTATCGGGGCGAATCGGGAGAAAAAATGTGGGTGGGGAGGTATCGGAGAGAGGGGTTTTATAGCCACCTCCTTCCATTTATATTACAATATACACAAACGATTTTACGAAGGGAGGGTTCAATTTGAGCAACGGAATAAAATGGCTCATAGGTGGAATTATTGGTTTCGGAATCCTAGCCATAGGAGGTACATTGCTAGTTGGTTGGTTATTCATCTCAACCGTAAAAACGAGTACCACTGTGGAAGGTTCGACAATTGAAGATGAAATTACGATAGATGAAATTATGATAGATGAAAATGGTGAGTCAGAAGATCCCAATGCTGCAGCTAGCCAATCCACAGACTCCTTAGATTGGTTCTCGCTTGAACCCATTGACATCAAACAACTAAAAAAGAATCCTGATAAGTACAAAGGTGAAATGATCACCTACGAAGGACAAATCGTACAAATCTTCGAAGACGGTGAGTACACAAATATGCGATTAGCTGTTAACGGTGATTACAACGATATTGTTTTCATAAAATATTTTGGGCTTACCGACTTTGTGGAAGACGACTTCGTCACTATTAACGGGACTGTGTATGGCGCTTATTCTTACGAGTCACAGGCAGGGCAGAAAATTTCTGTACCCGGATTAATCGCTGATAAAATTGTTTCATTTTAAGAACAGGCCATTCCCGATTGTTGAATGGTCTTTTTTAGACAAGCTCTTTTCGATTTCGACGTCTAACATTGAGAAATATTCTTACGTCCTCATATCTAAGGAACTCTTACTTTGAACGATTGTCTTTTCTAACTCATTTTATTTTTATGTAATTTTGTTAAGTTTTGGTGCGTCAGTCCACCTACCTACACTCTTCTTTCGATTTTTAGAACAACCTACTAGACATACTTTATTCCATAGTAATCTCCGATTTTCTACATCAATCGACAAATTGTTATAATTTAATGTAAATTTTGTTTTTCTATATTGACGAAACATTTTAAACTTGCTATTATCTTTCTTGTAACAAACAACAACCTTAGAAGGAGATGGATGTTTTGGTTAAGATTAATAAGTTTGTTAAATTGGCAGTACCTTTGGCTTTAGGACTAGCTTTTTGCGGGTTAAATACCACAAATGCTGATGCAGCAGTTCTACCAGTAAAAAATGAATATGGTAGTGGAAGTGGTAAAACTACTCCAAAAATTAAACCAACTGGCCTTAATAGAGCACTAGCACCAACACAAGTCGAAGTGAATTCAAGAGTATCAAGCGTTTTGAACGGCGGTGGAATTGGAAATTATAGACAAGCTGGCGCCTATCAAAACACTTACAAAAATCGCTAATAAGTATTGGAAAGAAAGGGGCCTTCACCTCTTTCTTTTTTATTCTTAGATTAATAGTTAACTATTTCTCTACATAACTTACCTGCTACTATATTTAAATTGGCTGTTTTATTGGCCAAAATTACTACCTCACACGCCTCTACTACTCTGCCAGCAGCTCTTCATCCGTCATCTTGGTAAAGGCCGCTTCGTTTTACTTGCTCCCACTATAAGGAATGAATGTTCGTATATAAACAAAAAAACGACCAAACCGATTAAGGAACCGGCGTTGGTTGTCCGGGTGATTTGGTGATACAAAACCCTATCATAAAATACATTAATTCTTTTAAGTGGATGAGCGGCAATACATATATATTCAATTCAATTAATGAAGGTGAGAAAAGACTAGCCAGAGCAAATGACTACAACATAGAGGATATAAAAAAGTCCCGTCGAATTCTAAATAAGAAACCAAACGAAAGGCGGTACTTACCCCATGAACGTAAAAACTTCACCCATTGCGTGTAAAATTAATAATGTGTTTATTCATGTCAGCGACTTAAAGACATCTGTCAAATGGTATGCTGATCTTCTTGGTCTATCCATTGATGAATCAACAGTCGAATCGCCGGTCCATAATATTCCGATCACTGGCGAAACTGGGTTGACACTGGACGATCATACATTCGATCCCGGTTTTACACTTGCCCCCTCTTCACATGTTCTCTTTAATTTCTATGTAGAGGATATTGATGAAGCCTATCAATTTACTCAAGCAAACAACATTCAAGTTACAAGGGAAATCGAACGGATTGGCGAGTTTGCTTATTTTAATTTCCAAGATCCGGACGGCAATGTCTTGATGATCTGCAACGGTTAATGAAAAAAGAAGGCAGCAAATCGTCGTTCACGTTGTGCTGCCTTCCCGTCTCCTCAAACAAATAAGCCGATTCTCTTACTCGGACAATTGTTGTAAAACCTCTTGAAACGGCTGCTTGGCTCCGGCTTCCTTAAAATTCCGAAATGGATTCCCAATTTGCTTCAACCGTTCCAATACAGTCGGAATGGTGAACATTTCCGGACCAAGTTGACGCGTCACCTCATGCCATTCGAGCGGGGTTGCAACTGTCGCCAGCTCTCCCCCACGGGTGGAATAGGGTGCGACGATCGTCTTTCCTTCGTGATGCTGGACATAATCGATATATAGCCGGCTTCCCCTATTCTTTTTTAGCCGCTCTGTCGTGAACCAATCCGGTTCCTGATCGCATAAAAATTCAGCGACAAATTGGGTAAAGATTCTAGTATGGTCGTAGGTAAACATATTAAAGGGAAGAGGGAGATATACTTGCAGTCCTTTTCCTCCGGAAGTTTTAATGAATGACTCCAAGTTAAATTGATCGAAAATCACCTTCAGTCGCAGGGCTGCTTCAATTGCTAACGAAAACTCCTGAACAGAAGGCGGATCCAAATCGAAGACGATTTCTGTTGGATAGACTGTATCAATTGTCTGGAACGGGATGTGATATTCAAGCGCAAGCTGATTACCGAGCCAAAGTAATGTCTGGATGTCGTTGCAAAGAAGGTAATCGATACCTTCCTCCCTCTTCGTTTTCACAAAATCAGGCTTATAATCAGGGGCATTTTTCTGATAAAACCGTTCCCCCACCACACCATGCGGATAACGGATAACCGTCAGCAGCCGGTTATGCAGGAATGGTCCCATATGCGGAAAGACTGCTTGCAGATAATATAAAAAATCATCTTTTTCAATCCCCATCTTCGGCCAAACCGGCTTGTCAGGGTGCGTGATTGGCACCGTTTCCGGAATCGGATGTAATTCACGGTTCAGCAGTCTCCAATGGCAATGCTTCGCATCCATTTCAAAATCAAAGCTATGAAATCTTGGTTCACGCAAATGTTTTCCATCAAAATCAATGCAAGCGACTTTCACGCAAACCGAGGGGTCCAATTGCCATGTTTCCTCCTCGATTTTCGTTCCATTCGACATGAATAAACCTGCAAGCGCCTGAAATTCCTCGTCGGAGAGTCCATGCCGGAACGTCACAATATCTATGAGCTGATCTTCTTTGTATATACTTCCTGTATAGAAACCGTTGGTCGCTTCATACTTGGTGACTATGACATGGACGGTTCTCCAATGTTTCACTTTCACCCAATGCGGTGACCGTTTTTCATTCGACCAGACACTCGTTTTTTTCTTGGCCACAATCCCTTCTCCATTATGTACTTGGATGACTTCCCATAGCTTGGACGATTGTGTAAAATCCTCGATGAGCTGCAGAGATTCACTGTTGCCATATTCAACTGCTACCGAAAGTTCAGATTTTGTAAAAATGGTTCGCAACTTCTTTTTCCTTTTTAGGAGTGATTCGCCCGAAACGTCTTCTCCTTTCCATGTCAGCAAATCAAAGACGACATAATGGCAAGGAAAGCGCATCGCGTGATTGCGGATTGCATCGGCTTTGCGCATCCTTCCCCTTGTCTGTACGACTGTAAATTCGCTTTTATAGCTATTCAGCAAATGGACAAGCTCTCCATCGAGCTGCAACGGAAGATAGGCTTTTATTTTCTCATGAACTTCATGGCAAAAACCAATGATTTCCGGGAACATGTCATTCAATCTGTTTCCATTTCGGCTCGTCAGCGTTATGGCCGTTTCCGACCATTCCAATAGGCATCGGAAGCCATCGTATTTTGTTTCATATATCCATCCCTCGCCTGTCGGAATGGAATCTGCTTCTGTCAGTAACATCGGTTTCATGCATACCACCTCATTGTCTACGTTATTGTTTGGCATTCACCATTTTCTCTACATAAGAATTCAATCGCTTCCCATACTAAAGAAAAAGCAGGTGACTCTATGCATACCATTTGGAAAGGAAGCATCAGCTTCGGTCTTGTCAACATTCCGATCAAACTTCATGCCGCAACGGAAAATAATGATGTTAAATTACGCCAACTCCACAAAGAATGCCATTCACCGATCAGTTATCAGAAAGTATGTCCTATTTGCGAAAAAGAAGTCCAAACTGAGGATATTGTGAAAGCGTATGAATATACGAAGAACAAGTTCGTGGTGCTCGATGACGAGGAATTGGAGAAATTGAAAAAGGAAAATGAAGACAAAGCGGTGGAAATTATCGACTTTGTCAAATTAGAGGAAATTGACCCCATCTACTTTGAACGGAGCTATTTCATGGCACCTGATGCAAGCGGCGGCAAAGCATACGCTTTATTGCGAAAAGCCCTTCAAGAATCCGGAAAAATAGGCGTTGCCAAGATCATCATTCGATCAAAAGAACAATTAGCTGTGGTCCGTGTCTACAAGGATGCATTATTAATGGAAACAATCCATTTTCCGGATGAAGTGCGAAATGTGCAGGAAGTGCCGAATATTCCAAGCGCGGACTCCGTTGTGCAAAAAGAATTGGACACCGCCCTCTTACTAGTTGACCAATTAACGACCGCTTTTGATCCGACCAAATATACAGATGAATACCGTACTGCTCTAATGGATTTGATTGAGGAGAAAAAGTCTGGAAACCGGACAGTGGCGGCGAGCGAGAAGCAGCCTGCCGCGCCAGCCAATGTGACCGATCTAATGGCAGCGCTCCAAGCTTCCCTAGACAAAACGAAAAAGAAAAAGCCGGCAGCGAGGAAAAAAGCAACTGCAAAGAAAAATGCGTAATACCTTTTGCTGTCTATGCAAAAAAAACAAAAGCTGTTCGTCACGGGACGAACAGCTTCATTTTTTTAAAGGAATTTCACCATTTTATAATTCTTTTTGCCCCGACGCACAATCGTGAAGGCGTCATCTAAACGATCCGCGGAAGTTACCGTGTAATCCAAATCGGTCACTTTTTCTCCGTTAAAGGAAATTGCTCCATTCGTTACATCTTCTCTCGCTTGGCGCTTAGATGGCGATACGCCCGCTTCTACGATAAAGTCAACAATATTCTTATCCGCCTTTTCCATTTCCACTGTCGGTACATCTTTGAAGGCGTCTTTCATTTCTTCGACATTCAGTGTCTTTAAATCCCCACTGAATAATGCTTTTGAAATGCGGATCGCTTGATCGAGCGCTTCCTGGCCATGAATCAGGCGCGTCATCTCCTCAGCTAAAGTGTTCTGCGCTTTACGTAAATGTGCCTCTTCCTGCACAGACACTTCCAACGCCTCAATTTCTTCTTTACCCATAAACGTGAAAATTTTCAAATACTTAATGACATCCGAGTCAGCCGTATTAATCCAGAATTGGTAGAATTCATATGGCGAAGTTTTCTTAGGATCCAGCCAAACAGAACCGCCCGCGGTCTTACCGAATTTAGTTCCATCCGCCTTTGTGACGAGCGGAATGGTAATGCCAAATGCCTTGGCGTTTTCGTCATGCGTTTTTCGGATGAATTCCAGACCAGTTGTAATATTGCCCCACTGATCCGATCCACCAACTTGCACACGGCAGTTATAATGGTCATAAAGATGGTTGAAGTCTGCCCCTTGGATCAGCATATAAGAAAACTCGGTAAAAGAAATACCGGTCTCTAAACGGGAGGAGACATTTTCTTTCGCCAACATATAATTGACGCTCAACAGCTTTCCGTAATCCCGCAGGAAGTCGATGGCGCTCATTTCACCGAACCAATCTTTATTATCGACGAGGATTGCTCCATCGTTTTTATTATCAAAATCAAAAATTTGTTCCAGCTGCTTGCGGATCCCAGCAACGTTTTGATCAATTTGCTCATCTGAAAGCAATTGACGCTCATCTGCACGGAATGACGGGTCACCGATCATTCCTGTAGCTCCACCCACAAGGACAATTGGTCTGTGCCCATGCAGTTGAAAACGGCGCAATGTCAATAATGGCACGATGTGGCCGATATGCAAACTATCTGCCGTTGGATCTGTACCACAATACAGAGAAATTTTTTCTTCATTTAATACTTTCTCAAGACCTTCTTCGTCTGTTTGCTGATATAGCAGGCCTCTCCATTTCAAATCCTCGAGTAATTCATTTTTCACTTAGACCCCTCCTAGAATTAAAAAAGCCCTGCACAATTCAATAGAATTATGCAGGGACGTTCATCACAATGTTGTGCAACGCGGTACCACCCAGCTTGAGAAACAAATGTTTCTCCGCTCTTTAGCACTAACGCCGCGTCCGCGATTGCATTCCAAAGCTGTAATTCGCAAACGTCCTACCGGACAGCTTTCACCAGCCGCTGCCTCTCTAAACGGATCAAACGTCACTACTCCGACTTTTTCATCATGCAATAAAAAGATATATCCCTTATTGTAGTATAAAATAGTCACTTGTCAAACATAATCTTTGGTCCTTCGAAAAATGTGCTATAATAGGAAAGATTTTAGGGGGGAGAACGACTTGAGCGAGAGACGAAGAAATCGCATCGATCTTATAGAAGAAAAGTTTGAAAATATGAAGAAAAAGAAATGGGCCAAAGGGATGCGCATTACGACAGGCGTCCTGTGGAATCTATTTCTTCTTTTCCTGATTTTCGGTTTGACGATGAGTGTCTTTGCCGCTTCCGTCGGTGCAGGTTATTTTGCATCTTTGGTCGCAAAAGAACCGCTCCGTACAAAGCAGGAAATGCGAAATGAAATTTTCAATTACGAAGAAACTTCAGAGATTTATTTTGCCGATAACAAATATCTCGGCAAAGTAAGTTCGGATATTGAAAGACGGGAAACCAAGCTTAAAAATGTGTCACCCTACTTAATTGACGCCGTGTTCGCAACTGAAGATGAATATTTCATGACACATAACGGAATTGTGCCAAAAGCAATTTTCCGAGGATTGTTGCAGGACGTCACGAATTCCGACAGCCAAACAGGCGGGTCCACATTGACACAACAATTGATCAAAAATCAGATCTTGACGAACGAAGTGTCGTATGAGCGGAAAGCGAAAGAAATCCTGCTGGCTATGAGATTGGAACACTTCATGAACAAAGATGAGATTCTCGAAGCCTATTTGAATATCATTCCTTACGGCAGAAATGTACATGGCGACAATATCGCAGGTGTCGAAACAGCCGCTGAAGGGATATTCGGGTTAAAGGCGAACGAGTTGAACTTGGCGCAAGCTGCCTATATCGCTGGTATTCCGCAAGCTCCATTCGCTTATACTCCATTTAAGAGCGGAAGATATGGTGGAGGCATGAAATCGGAAGAAGCTTTAAAACCAGGTATCGACCGCATGAAAACGGTGCTGTTCCGTATGAAGGAAACTGGTTATATTACAAAACAGGAATATGAACAGGCTGTCGCTTATGATATTACGAAGGATCTGCGAACCGATACAGACCGGCCGACGAGCAGATATCCGTACCTGACTCAGGAAATTCAAAACCGTACTATTGATATTTTGGTAAAAGTACTTGCCAAACGGGATGGCATTGAATTAGAACGGCTGGAGCAGAATAAGAAATTGGATGAAAAATATCGTATTCTGGCAGAGCGTGAAATGAAAACAGGCGGTTATCGCATTTATTCTACAATCGACCAACCATTATATGACAAGATGAATGATGTCGCAAAGAAATTTGAACATTATGGTTTCACCTATACTCGAGAAGAGAAGGATGCAGATTCTGGAGAGACTGTGATTGTAGATGACCCGGTTCAGGTCGGATCCATCTTGATTGAAAACAAGACGGGACGCATTCTGTCATTTATTGGCGGGTTGGATGATAAACAGAGTTACAATTACGCAACGCAAGCCTACCGGCAAAACGGGTCATCCATCAAACCACTTCTCGTTTACGCACCTGCAATTGAATACGGTGTAATTGGGGCAGGCAGTCCGGTTGTCGACTTAAAATTCGAGATTCCAGGCTGGAAGGCCAGCAACTACTTTGAAAACCAAGAAGATGGCATATTGCCAGCCCGAGAAGCACTTGCACGTTCATTAAACTTGCCGACCGCCCGGTTATATGAAGAAATACGCGATAGACGCCCAATGGAATTTATGCAGAAAATGAATTTCAAGAGACTGACAGAAGGCGATTTTGTCCATCGGTCAGCTTCCCTCGGCGCACTTGATGTTGGTGTAAGTGTGGAAGAAAATACGAATGCATTTGCGACTTTTGCAAATGGCGGTCAATTTGTCCAATCGTATATGATAGAGAAAATAGAGGATGCACACGGGAATATCATTTATGAGCACAGCAGCAAACCAGTGGAAGTGTTCAGTCCAGAAACAGCCTATATTATTACAGATATGCTGCGTGATGTTGTCAAACCTCCTGGTACAGGACAACAGATTCCAAAGAACTTGAACTTCTCCCTTGACCTTGCCGCCAAAACTGGAACAACGCAAGGATATGGAGACGCTTGGCTCGTTGGCTATAATCCAAATGTATCTCTCGGCATCTGGCTTGGTTACAAGGATCAAACACGTAAATTGTACTCGCGTGGATCTTCACAAATGTATCCAACGACCCGAACGAGCATCTTATTCGGGAGATTGATGAACACGGCAAATGAAGTGCGCCCCGACATAGTCGGTGCTGGTTCCCATTTTAAGCAGCCTGCCGGTGTCGTTTCGCGCAGTTTCTGCGGCATTTCAGGACTGGCTCCATCTAATGCTTGTTCAGCGGCTGGTCTTGTCCGTTCGGATCTTTTTAATTCAAAAGTGATGGTGCCGACGAAACCGGATGATAGCATTATTAGCGCTTCTTACGTATCAGTGAAAGGCGTAAAATACTTGGCACTCCCTTCCACCCCAAGCGAGTTCATTGTTTCGGGCGGAACTGGAGTGAATGCAGAATTTATCAAACGGATGCTTGGTCCGTTCGGGGGAGATGGTTCAAAACTTTTCTCCGGCAAATCGATCTTTGCCTCCAATGTTGTATCCGGTTCTGTTTTCCATGCCGACGGTGCCAACCCTGCCGCGGTCAATGCCGCAGGAAACGGTTCTACTCTAACTTGGACCGAATCGGCTTCCAATGATGTCATAGGATATTATGTATACCGGGATAATGAAAGGGTTGCGACCGTTCGAGACTCTGCAGCCAATTCCTATGCGGTTGGACCAGGTTCCTATTATGTCCGGGCGGTTGATATTACTGGATTGCTGTCGCCGGCTTCCAATATTGTAACGATTGGAAATACGGAGCCTACTACTGATGACGATGAACCAAACGATGATGAAGACTCTCCGAATCATCAGACGCCGCCTCCGTCAAGCGATGATGGAAACACCGTTCCTCCAGGGCAAAATAATGGAGACACAGGAGAGCCTGATGAACACAAAGGCAACCAGAACGGGAACCACAATGGCAATAGCAACGGCAACGGAAATAATTCAGGCAATTCTAACGGCCATGGGAATAATGGCAAAAACCCGCCTTCCAAAGAAAATGAAGATGGAGAATAAGAAAACTGGATCGCTTTTGCAGCGATCCAGTTTTTTTCTTAGTCTTCCATTGTTGATAAATCACCTGTCGGCAAATTCAATTCCCAAGCCTTCAATACACGGCGCATAATTTTACCGCTTCTGGTCTTCGGCAACTTATCCTTGAACTCAATTTCACGCGGTGCAGCATGCGCAGCCAATTCCCGTTTGACGAATTGACGGATCTCCTCTTTCAATTCATCTGTCGCTTCATAGCCTTCTTGCAATGCGACAAACGCTTTGATGATTTCCCCACGCACAGGGTCTGGCTTGCCAATGACGCCGGCCTCTATGATTGCGGGATGTTCGAGAAGCTTGCTCTCCACTTCAAATGGACCTACCCTCTCACCGCTCGTCATAATGACATCGTCGACACGTCCTTGGAAGAAGAAATAGCCATCCTCATCCATATAGGCGGAATCACCGGAAACATACCACTCATCATTCAAGAAATAGGAAGCATACTTCTCCGGATTGTTCCAAATTTGACGCATCATCGCTGGCCATCCTTTGCGAATCGCCAAGTTCCCCATCCGATTCGGCGGCAAAATATTCCCTTGGTCATCCACAATCGCCGCTTCAATGCCCGGCACCGGTTTCCCCATGCTTCCCGGTTTGATCGGTATGGACGGGAAGTTGCAAATAGTTTGCGCACCCGTTTCAGTCATCCACCAAGTATCATGGATTCGAAGGTTGAATACTTCCATGCCCCAGCGGATGACTTCCGGATTCAACGGCTCGCCGACGGACAGAATATGGCGCAATGAAGAAAGGTCATATTTTTCAATTGGTCCAGCACCTGCTCCCATCAGCATCCTGAAAGCGGTCGGTGCACTGTACCAAACGGAAACACTGTAATCTTGGATGGCTCCATACCAAATGTCCGGGGAGAAACGGCCTCCAACAATCAACGATGTCGCGCCTGCTAACATAGGGCCAAATATACCGTAGGCAGTTCCCGTCACCCAGCCTGGATCGGCCGTACACCAGAAAACATCTTCCTCTTTCAAGTCGAGAACCCATTTGGCCGTCTGCCATTGCTGCACCATCGCCGCCTCGACATGCAAGACCCCTTTCGGCTTGCCGGTCGAACCGGACGTATAATGAAGCAGTGTAGGAGATTCTTTTTCCATCCACTCCACTTGGAAATAAGGCGTTGCTTCCTTCATATGCTTATTGAAATCAATGTGGCGCTCATCCTCCTGTATGTTGTCTCCTACCAGGAAGATGTGCTTTAGATGAGGCAGGCGATCAACCGGCACCCGTTCTACAAGTTCTGGCGTTGTAATGATCACTTTTGCTTCGCTGTCGGCAAGACGGTCGTATACCGCACCTTCCATGAATGCTTCAAACAGCGGTCCCACAATAGCACCATTCTTCAAAGCTCCTAAAATAGCAAAATACAATTCAGGAGAGCGCGGCATGAATACGAAAACACGATCCTCTCGTTCCAAGGAAGAAAAATTCCGTAGCACATTCGCCGCTTTGTTCGACATTTTTTTCATTTCATTAAAGGTATATGCTTCTTTCCGATTTGCATCTTTGTAGTAGAGCGCCACTTTGTTTTTTCGATAAGAATCTGCGTGGCGATCTACCGCTTCATGTGCGATATTGATTAACCCTGTTTCGTGCCAGCTGAACTGTTTCTCAGCTTCCTCCCATGAAAACTCGTTAACTGTCGCCTCATAATCCCCTAAATTATACTCTCCTTGCACGACAGGCAAAATTTTGGTTACCATATACATATCACCCTTTCATGTAACTTTAACATTCTTTATTCTACAATATTCTCACTATATTGGCTAATAAATTAATATTTTTCGTATTGTTATTTAATTTGTAATAATATTCGGCGGCAAGGGAAGTGTTTTATTGTATACTGAAAAGAGAGGTAATTTAACAGGGACGGTGAATTTGTTGGAACATCAAAAAACATACAATGCCATGGAGATTAAACATCGGAACGGCAATGTCATTATCGAAGGGCCCATCCCCTCTTCCAAATTGGCAACCCTTGATTTTCATGAACATTTGGTGGCTTTCAGACCGCCTGCTCAGCAGCACAAAGCCCTCATTGACATCGCCGATCTACCGGAAGGCCGGATAATTATCGCACGTGAAATGAACGAAATCGTCGGTTATGTCACGTATCTATACCCAGATCCACTCGAAAGATGGTCTCAAGGCAATATGGCCAACTTGATTGAATTAGGCGCCATTGAAGTCATTCCGAAATTTCGAGGCGGCGGTGTCGGCAAAGCATTGCTGGAAGTCTCTATGATGGACGACGCAATGGAGGATTATATTACAATTACTACAGAATACTATTGGCACTGGGATTTGAAGGGCACGAAACTGAATGTTTGGGAATACCGAAAAGTCATGGAGAAGATGATGAATGCAGGCGGGCTGGAGTATTATGCAACCGATGATCCTGAAATCAGCTCCCATCCCGCGAATTGCCTGATGGCCCGCATTGGAAAACGGGTAGACCAAGAATCAGTCCGTCAATTTGACAGTCTGCGGTTCATGAATCGATTTATGTACTGAAAGCGAGGTTTTACCTATGCTAGTTGAAGAGATAATGAAAAAAGAAGTTGTCACATTGACAATAGCGCACACTGTACGCGATGCTTTGCAGATCATGCGCGACCACAAAATACGCCATTTGCCGATTTTGAATGAAGGAAAGCTGGTGGGTGTTGTGTCTGATCGGGATTTGAAACAGGCAGCTCCCTCACTGCTTGCAGAAGTCGATCAGCAGCCACTCGATATGCCGCTTACAAAAATAATGACTTCCAATCCGATCACGGCACACCCAATGGATTTTGTTGAAGAATCCGCCGTCCTTTTCTACGAGCATCAGATCGGTTGTTTGCCCATCGTATCGGGCGGCCGGTTGGTCGGAATCATCACCGAAACAGATCTGCTCTATAATTACATTGAATTGACTGGCGCCCATCAGCCCGGTTCGCAAATCGAGGTGCGGGTTCCGAACGTACCTGGCATTCTATTTGAAGTATCCAAAGTGTTCCAGGAGCAAAATACGAATGTATTGAGTGTCCTTGTTTATCCTGATAAGGAAAATAAGGACAATAAAATATTGGTCATCCGGCTTAAGACGATGAACCCTTTGCAAACCATTCAAGGTCTGAAAGAGAGCGGTTTCGAAGTGTTATGGCCGAATTTCCCAGGCGCACAGCAATGAAAAAAGATGCTATATTCGTATTTTCAGAAGATCAACTTGGATACTCATTTTCGGATACCCATCCGTTCAATCAAAAAAGAATTGTGATGACTCTCGATTTATTACGCAAAAGTAATGCAATACATGATGAGGACATTATCGCTCCCCGTATCGCGGCAGATAGTGAATTGCTCCTCGCACACGACGAAAAATTCATTGAGATTGTCAAAAAGGCCGGGCGGGGAGAAGCAGGTAAAGAGGTGGCTGACATATATGGCATTGGCACAGAAGACACCCCTATTTTTCATGGCATGCACGAAGCGAGCGCCACGCTTGTCGGCGGTACGTTGACTGCGGTAGATCAAGTGATGGAAGGACATGCACGATATGCCGTTAATTTAGGCGGCGGCCTGCATCATGGGTTCCAAGGAAAAGCATCCGGGTTTTGTGTCTACAATGACAGTTCTGTGGCCATCAAATATCTTCAGCAAAAATACAATGCACGCGTGCTATATGTCGATACAGACGCTCATCATGGAGATGGCGTGCAATGGACATTTTACGATGATCCCTCTGTCTGCACATTATCAATCCATGAAACCGGCCGCTATTTATTTCCCGGAACAGGTAATGTAACCGAACGAGGAAACGGGGCCGGCTACGGGACAAGCTTTAATTTTCCAATCGATGCGTTTACAGAAGATGAGTCGTTTCTCGATATTTACAAAACTTCGTTGCGGGAGATTGCGGCCTTCTTTAAACCGGATGTCCTGCTCACCCAAAACGGAGCGGATGCCCATTACTTTGATCCCTTAACGCATTTGTACGGTACAATGGAAATTTATAAACAAATTCCGCGTCTGGCGCGTGAGATCGCAGAGGAATATTGTGATGGCCGGTGGATTGCCGTAGGAGGAGGCGGTTACGATATTTGGCGAGTCGTGCCGAGAGCTTGGTCGCAAATATGGCTTGCGATGAAACAGCTTCCTTCTCCAAACGGCGCCTTGCCACAAGACTGGCTGGACAGATGGCAGCCTCAATCCCCTGTCCCGCTAATCGGAACGTGGGATGATCCAGCGCCTTTATATGAACCCATACCGCGGAAGAGTGAAATAACTGAAAAAAACGCGCAAATGGCCAACCGTGCATTACATATGATTCGGAATGAAGTATAGCAGGACCCCATTATGGTAAAGTAGTTTTCTCGCTCGGGAGATTATGAAAAAGCCGGAACTCTTGACCATACAAGCGATATGAAAAACTTCTTTTAAAAAAGGACATCCAGCCCTAGTAACGGCAGGATGTCCTTTCATGTTATTTCGTGGATTCTCTTTCTTCCATGCGGTAAGGCAGAAGAACATCAGGATCTTCCACTTCTTCCCCATTCATCAACTTCGTCAACAAACGCATGGATACAGCGCCTAAATCATATAAAGGCACGACAATTGTCGATAGTTGAGGACGGACGGCTCTTGAAAGCAAAGTATGTTCAAAACAAATGAGTTCATAATCATCTGGAACTGTCAGCCCTTCGTCCCGTATGCCATTCAGCATTCCGACTGCGATTTCATCATTGCCGGCAAAAATAGCAGTCGGTTTTTCAGGCAGTTCCCGAACAAGCTTCCATTTGTCATACGCATCGTCGTATGTATTATCCGTTTCAATGATGTACTCCTCGTAAATAGGCAAGCCTGCTTCCTCTAGAGCTCTCTCGTATCCGACCCTCTTGCATAGGCGGTTAATATCCCGCGAGAAAGGACCAGAGACGTGGACAATTCTTGTATGTCCATTTTCAATCAATTTTCTTGTCGCATCATAAGCAGCCTGTTCATGGTCAATATTGACCGTAGGCAGATCAGTATCCGATTCCAATGTTCCTGCTAATACAATCGGGATATGGGCTGACACCATCTCTTTCCTAATTTCCTCCGAAATGGAATCACTCATAAAAATAAGCCCATCCACCTGTTTTCCTAGATGGTCTTCAAAAAGCTCCATTTCCCTCGTTGCCCGTTTATCGGAATTAGAAAGAATTATATTATATTCATACATTGTGGCAATGTCTGCAATCCCTCTGGAGAGTTCTGCATAGTAGCTTTTGGAGATATCGGGAACAATTACGCCAACCGTCGTTGTCCGCTTGCTCGCCAGCCCTCTAGCCACTGCATTCGGCCGATAGCCAAGCCGCTCGATACAATCCAGCACCTTCTTGCGGGTTGCCGGTTTTACGTTCGGGTTTCCATTGACTACCCTCGATACCGTAGCCATCGAGACATTTGCCTCTCGTGCCACATCATATATTGTCACCGCCATTGACCTTTCCCCTTCCTGCAAATATGTCCTATCTTCATTATAAACAAAACGCCGGATCCGTAAAAGGTCCGACGTCAAATAAGTGACGAAACGTAGTCCGGTAAGGAGGGAATCATTCTACTCCCCCCGTACTTCCGCAAAATTATACTGTTTGATACGTATTCATGAATTTCTGGATTTCCTTATAAAATTCATCGAATTGCGGGATATCCATTTGTTGTGCCGCATCAGACAACGCCACTGCCGGATCCGGATGGACTTCTGCCATAACTCCGTCAGCCCCGACCGCAATAGCAGCCTTAGCTGTTGGAAGCAGCAAATCCTTTCGTCCAGTAGAATGGGTGACATCGACGAACACAGGCAAATGCGTCTCTTGTTTTAAGATCGGCACTGCAGAAATGTCCAATGTATTGCGAGTCGCCCGTTCATATGTACGAATTCCGCGTTCGCAAAGCATAATGTTGCTATTCCCTTTAGAAATGATATATTCAGCTGCATTGATGAATTCATCGATAGTAGCGGCAAGACCCCGTTTTAACAGAACCGGTTTATTGAGCATGCCGACTTCTTTCAAGAGTTCGAAGTTCTGCATGTTACGTGCGCCAATCTGAATGACATCTATATAATCAACTGCTTCTTCCAAGTGGGATGGTGTAATGATTTCGGTTACGATGGATAGTCCAGTCTCCTCCGAAACCCGCTTCAATATTTTAAGACCTTCCAAGCCAAGGCCTTGGAAATCATATGGAGATGTACGTGGCTTGTATGCTCCGCCTCGCATCATCGTCAAGCCCTTCGCTTTGATCGAATCCGCAACAGCTTTCACTTGCTCATAAGATTCAACTGCGCATGGCCCGAATACGAAAGTTGGTGTTCCATTGCCGACTTTCTCGCCATTCACATCCACAATCGTATCTTCCGGCTTCCGTTTCCGCGAAACGAGCAATGCCTTCCGTTGCTCATCCTCTTGGATTTCTAATGCTGATAAAAAGATTCCTTTAAAAATTTGTTCCAAGACGCCGTTCGGAAGCGGGCCTTTATTTGTTTCTTTCAAGAAATTAAGCATTTCCCTCTCGCGGATCGGATCATATCTATTCACACCTTGCTTCTCTTTTACTTTACCGATCTCCTGCACGACAGCGGTTCTCTCGTTGATCAAATCCAAAATCTTGATGTTTAATTCATCCACACGTCCGCGCAACTCATCTAATTCATTTTGCCTCATCATTATGACTCCTCCCCGCACATAGCAGCACTTCCCGAAGGGGTGATTCTATGTTACATTTTTATATAATAGACCTAGTATAAAGAAAAGCGATTGGAAAGTCACGCGATTTCTGCGAATTGTCTAAAATTCGCAGTTTTCGTCTAAAGAAAGGATGAATGACCGTGGCCACCACCCTATTTGCCTTGGACATCGGAACTCGCTCTGTCGTCGGCCTCATTTTACATGAGGAGGACGGCATCTACCATGTAGCTGATCTCGTCTCCGTTGAACATAAAGAACGATCCATGATTGATGGACAAATACATAATATCTTAAGTGTCGCCAAAGTAATTTCAGAAATCAAAGCAGATCTTGAATTGCGGCACGGACCTTTGAAACGTGTCAGCGTCGCCGCAGCGGGACGAGCCTTGAAAACAGCAGAGGGCTCGATGGAAATCAATACGTCCGAGCACGCGATCATGTCATTGGAAGACGTGAATCGGCTAGAGCTCGGGGCCGTCCAGCAAGCTCAGCAAACACTGTTATTGTCAGATTCCATGCCAACGGATGACTATTATTATTGTGTTGGCTATTCCGTCCTTCGCTACAAATTGGATGGCGAAGAGATTGGCAGTTTGATCGACCAGGCCGGACAAGCTGCCGGTGTAGAAGTCATCGCGACGTTTCTGCCGCGCGTTGTCGTTGAGTCTCTCCTGTCTGCCTTGAAGAGAGCTGAACTGGAGATGGAAGCACTGACTTTGGAACCGATTGCCGCCATTAATGTCCTGATTCCCCCTTCCATGAGAAGATTAAATGTAGCACTTGTCGATATCGGGGCGGGAACGTCAGATATAGCGATCACAAGTGAAAATACTGTGACAGCATACGGGATGGTACCGATTGCAGGAGATGAAATAACTGAGGCGCTCAGCAATCACTATTTGCTTGACTTTCCTGTTGCAGAGTTGACAAAAAGAGAGTTGGCGGAAGAGGAAGTGACCATAACCGATATTTTAGGTTTTGAACAACAGGTGCCCTCTTCGGAAGTCATCTCGATCTTACAACCAGCGACGGAACGGCTCGCTCAAAGCATTTCAGAAGAAATCCAACGGTTGAATAATGGAAAATCTCCACAAGCCGTCATGGTGGTCGGGGGTGGCAGCCTGACGCCTCGCTTGCCGGAAGAGCTAAGCCGCTGTTTGGATCTGCCTTTGAACCGGGTTGGCATTAGAGGGCTGGATGCCTTAACAGGTGTCACCTTTTCTGAAGAAATTGTGTCATCCCCAGCCTTGGTCACACCCATCGGCATTGCCATCGCAGCAAGAAGAGCGCCGATTCATTACATGTCTGTCACTGTAAATGACAAGACCATCCGACTATTCGAACTGAAGGAAATGACAGTCGGTGACGCACTTCTTGCCGCAAAAATTAAGCCCGGGGAGCTCTATGGCAAGCCTGGGCTTGGCATGTCCGTCACTGTAAACAGCCAGACGGTTTTTATACCTGGAGAACATGGCACACCGTCGATATTGCTTGTAAATGGCAAACCAGCCAGCACAAAAGATCTGCTATCGAATGGGGACCAGATCCAATTGAAGCGTGGAGAAAACGGGGCGGATGCCTTTGCCGCAATTGGCGATTTAGTTGGGGATATTCCTCCGAAACGAGTGACTTTCAACGGCAAAGACAGAACTGTCTCACCAATTATTTTATGTAACGGCAAAGAGGCCAGTCTGGAAACGGCTCTCCATGACAGGGATGAAATTACGGTGATCCAAAAGGAAACACTCAAGGATTTGATCGATGTATGGGGTGAGGTGCCAGCATCCAACCAACAGCCTTTTAAATTGTTAGTCAATCAAAAGAGCATTCAAACCAAATATTCTTTGAAGACATCCTATCTTGTAGGCGGGAGGCCCGTCTCCGAGTCCTATACGATTAAAAATGGCGACTCGATACGAACGGAGCAGCCGAAACTTCCTACAATCGAACAAATGGCACAAGAGGCAGGAGTTCAACTTCATGACCACGCCACGGTCGAATTTAACGGAAAACGGGTGAACATTCGAAAAAAGCGGTACTCCGTCCGGGTAAACGACGAGTTTGTCGACGAGTCAGCAAACCTTACACCAGGAGATACAATCGAATTTACCTCCGCCAACAACACGCCGATTGTATTTAGTGATGTCTTTGCCTTTGTAGAATATGATCTGCCGACTAACGGACAGACTCATTATCAATTGATGCGGAACGGAGAGCCAATCGGTTTCTATGATCCGGTTTTTAGCGGAGATATACTGGAAATACGTTTTTCAGACAAGCTGAACAGTTAGTATTGAATATGGGAAGCATGAAAATAAAAAAGGGCCGGCACCCAATTTGGGTTGCCGGCCTTCAATTTACTTATCTTTTTCGACAGAAATATGATTTTGGTTTGTCACCTTATCTTTTCCGAAGTTCTCACTATTGTCATACACAACATCACTATTACCTGTTGTGTTGCTTTCTGCCGCATCTTTATTATTTTCTGTCTTGTTGTCCATGTAATCCATCGCTTCTTCACCTTCGGAGGAAGCCGTGCCATCATCCATTGGAATCGTCGTTTTATTCGCCATTGATTTCACTTTGTCGACCAACTGACCAGATTGTTCCTGAATTGTTTTTGTCAACCCGTCTGTTTTATCCTTCGCTGCCGCGGTAAGTTCCGTCGCTTTATCCTTCGCAACCGAAGTCAGTTCAATACTCTTGTTTTTCAATTGTGTTGCCTGTTCGGAAAAATCTTCCCGCATTTCCTGCCCGGATTTAGGAGCGAGGAACAATGCAGCCGCAGCCCCAATCACGCCTCCTACTAGTGCGCCAAGAAGAAAACTTCCAGCACTAGAACTCTCTTCCTCCTTATAAAAATCATCTGTGTTAGTGAAATGCGAGTAGTTCACAGGTAAGTTGGATGGTTCTCCGAATGTGTTCTTGTATTGTTTATCACCATAATACTGATGCTGGAATGCAGAATCACCGTAGTTCGGTTTTGAGTTGTTGTAATCCGTCAATTTCAATTCCTCCTCTAGTAGTTTTATTGTTGTTTCATTGGAAGCGATCTGATGGGCTCGGCAGTTTTTTCTGTCCTGTATCCGCCTTATAAACTGTCCAACCCTTAGAAGTATTGGCTTTCATGTCCTTCACCTTGTCGAAAATCCCTAGTACCACATGGCTCCATTGGACGACTTGAGCAACTTTGTCGCTATTTCGCTCGGCTTCAACAGTAATTGACTCCGTTACCCGCCGCACTGAACTGTTTAATCCGCTGACCGACTCGCCGACTCCTTTTACGGCATCGACAACAGAATTCAACTTCTGCGACTTCTCCTGGATGTCTTCCGCGAGGGCATTCGTCTTATGCAACAGCTCCGTCGTCTCCGTTGTTATTCCTTCTAGTTGAGTCTTCAGCCCGTCCAATGTCTCGAAAACACTTCGCAAAGTGGTTTTTAATGACCCTAATGTCATTGCAAGGCTCACACATAATATTAAAAACGCCACAGCAGCGACAATCGCCGCCAGGTACAACAAAATCACCAAAACGCTTCCTCCTTCTACATACATAAGTAATTTCTACCCTTTTATGAATTAAAATAAACGCCAAGCCTACATACCCTTTTCGACATTTTTCCTGAATTCCCTTTAAAAAAGTAGATTATAATTTATTATTTCCAATACAGACAGATTAGACAAGAAAAACGGCTTGCTTTCGAAAAAAGTACAAAATATCAAACAATAATCAACCCCAATTACTGAAACATTGGCTGATTTTTATTGCCCTTAGATTTGTTAACCTGAGTAAAGAGAATAAGATTAAACAATTGAAAAAAGGGTAGGAAACCCAATGGATTCCCACCCTTTTCAAATGGATGAAGCCTGGTTCAAGAAACTCAAGCCGTTTCCCCTTGTTCAATCAATCGTTTAAAGGCATTCATATACTGTTGGATATCGTCTCCTGCTCCCATGAACAAGTAAACCGCATTTCCGTGCTCTTCCAGCTCTGCTATCCGCTCTTGTTTCAGGTGTTTGGCCCCTGGCACCCGTTTGATCAGGTCATCAATCGTCAATGTACCGCTCTTTTCACGGGCAGAACCAAAAATATCACATAAATAGACAGAATCAGCATGAGAAAGACTGGCAGCGAAGGAATCAAGCAATGCGGCTGTCCTTGTAAATGTATGCGGCTGAAAAATGGCGACTATTTCACGATCCGGGTATTTTTGTTGAGCCGATTGCAAAGTCGCTTTAATTTCCGTCGGATGATGGGCATAATCATCTACGATTGTTTTCCCGTCATGTTCCGTGATAGTAAAACGTCTTTTTACCCCGCCAAAAGTGCTTAGCCGGTCCTTGATAATATCGACTGGCACCCCTTCATAATGACATAGAGCAATAACACCTAAGGCATTCAATATCGCATGGTCGCCCGCTGAAGGTATAGAAAACGAATTGAAATATTCGTTTCTGACATACACATCAAATGAAGAGCCTGATGCTGTCTTCACTACATGTTTCGCAAAGAAATCGTTCGACTCATCAAATCCATAAAACACCACAGGGACATTCGCCTTTATCTGCTGTAAATGATGATCATCCCCGCATGCAACAATGGCTTTTTTCACTTGCATCGCCATCTGATTGAACGCTTCCATGACATCTTCAAGATCTTTAAAATAATCAGGATGATCAAAATCAATATTTGTCATAATCGCATAGTCCGGTTTATACGCCAAAAAATGTCGACGGTACTCACACGCTTCCAATACGAAGAATTTACTGTCTTTCACGCCTTTCCCCGTTCCATCCCCGATTAGATAGGATGTCGGCGTAAAGCCGGATAACACATAAGACAATAAACCAGTCGTCGATGTTTTACCATGCGAGCCAGTAACCGCGATGGAAGTGAATTGTTCCATATAATGCCCTAAGAAATCGTGATACCGAATGACATCCAAGCCAAGTTCTTTCGCTCTCACTAATTCAGGATGCGTATCCGAAAATGCATTCCCGGCAATTACAGTTAGACCTGGCACAATATTATCCACATCAAACGGTAAAATTTTTATTTTTCTTTCCACTAAAGGTTCTTCTGTAAAGATATATTTCTCCACATCAGATCCTTGAACTTCATTCATAGAATCGTGGAGGATTTGGGCTAACGAGCTCATCCCCGATCCTTTAATTCCGGTAAAATGAAACACTGTCATATTGCAACCTCCCGGGATCATCACTGCTCCCACATTCATCTTCTTGGAAATCCTTCGATTTTCCTCTGCTTTTCATTCCCCATTATACCACGAATGAATCTGCATTTATTTTATATCCATGTAATTAGTTTTGCTCGAACCGATTGAGATACTGTTCAAAGTCCTGTTGTGTCAAATACACATCCCTCGGTTTACTTCCTTTTTGTTCCGAGATAAAAGAGAGTTTCTCCATTTTATCCATCAGCTTAGCCGCTCGGTTGTAGCCGATGCCAAAGTTGCGTTGCAGCAGGGATGTAGAGGCGCTTCCATGTTCTATGATGAACTTGCAAGCCTCTTCAAAAAGGGGATCCGTTTCCTCCTCTTCGATGGAATTGGCCAACAAATCTTCCTGCCCAAATAAATAATTGGGTTTTGCTTCATTTTGAACGTGTTCTATTATACGTTCAATTTCTTCATCCGTGACAAATGTCCCTTGTAAACGAATGGAAGAGGATTGGCCGTTCCCTAAGTAAAGCATATCCCCTTTGCCAAGCAGACGTTCCGCACCCGGAGAATCAATAATCGTTCTGGAGTCCACTTGTGACGAGACCGAAAAAGCGATGCGCGTCGGTACATTTGCTTTAATTGTACCCGTAATGACATCGACGGATGGGCGCTGCGTCGCAATAATTAAATGAATGCCGCATGCCCTTGCCTTCTGTGTAATACGGCTAATAGAAACTTCCACATCCGCCGGGGCTGTCATCATAAGATCTGCCAGCTCATCTATCACAATGAGCAAATACGGCATTTTTAACGAGAATTGGCGGCTGGCAGTGACCATTTCATTGTATCGCTCGATATTTCTAGCGCCAGCATGCGCAAAGAGTTCATAGCGTCTTTCCATTTCGTCTACTGCCCATTTCAACGCGGCAGTCGCCGCTTTGACATCAGTAATAACAGGACTGAGTAAATGCGGGACACCGTTATACGGAGCAAGCTCTACCATCTTCGGATCGATCAAGAGAAGTTTCACATCCGTAGGAGCAGCTTTATACAGCAAACTCGTCAATATAGAGTTAATGCAGACCGATTTTCCTGATCCTGTCGCGCCAGCTATCATTCCGTGCGGCATTTTACGCAGATCTAACGTAACCGGTTCCCCGGTTAAACTTAATCCAAGCACAGCTTCAAGCGGAGACATCGATTGCCGGAAACGTTCTGACTGGATGACTTCTGAGATCCGGACGGCTCGTGTCCGTCGATTCGGAATCTCAATGCCAATTGAACTCGTTCCTGGAATCGGCGCTTGTATACGTATATCTTCCGCTGCCAAAGCAAGCTTTAGATCATCCGTCAAATTCCGGATTTTGCTTACTTTCGTTCCGTGGCCTACTGTCAATTCAAATCGTGTCACGGTCGGTCCTTGCACAGCTTCTATAACGTTTGCTTGGATGGAGAAATACGATAGGGCTTCCTCCAGTTTAACCGATTGGGTTTCCAACCATTCAACATCTTCAATATGCTCTTCAGGTTGGACTAAAAGTTCCAACGAAGGGAAGGCATAGTAAGGTTCCTCTTCTTCGAAAGATTGTTCAACGGTTTCATCCACCGTTTCAGTTGTGCTGGCAACGGTTTGAGGTTGTTGTACGATTCTCTCAGCACTTCTATCTATTTTCATTTTGTCAGATTTCAACATAAGCACATTGAAAGGAACAACCTTCTCACGCTCCTGCGGTTGTTCAATGGCGGTTTCCTCCTTGCCAACGTGCACTGTCCCATCTTCCGGCAATTCCTCTGCCGGCTCTGTCGCGCTCTGGACAATCCTTGCTTCCTCTTGCTGCGAAAACTGCGGTGCATTTTCCAATGTATCTTCGAATTCAAGTCTTTCTGGCATTTCATTCACCGGAGTTGTCTCATCCTGGACATTCAATGCTTCCTGTTGCTCCGATAACTCCGAGACACTCATCGATGTATCTTCATCTTCGGACTCTTCCCGAATTTTATTCGCCAGCTCTTCTTGGCCATCCATTATGACCGTTTCCTGCGAAAACTCCGATGCATCATGCGCTAAATCTTCATATGCAATTCTGTCGGATAGATCATGTACCGGCTCTAAATCTTGCTGGTCATCCATTGCCTTCCACTCTGGCAGAGATTCCATATCAGCTTCTGCCTTGTCTTCAAAACCTGTTTTCTCCAGTAATTCATTCACGGGCTCGAACTCTTCCTGTACGTCCATTGTCTTCGTCTCTAACGAAAACTCAGGTGCCGCTTCATACGTATCAACAGGTTCTTCCGGCATTTCACGCACCGGCTGCGGCTCTTCCTGGACATCCATCGCCATTTCCTCGACTGAATGTTCCGAGTCTGCTTCTGCCGTTTCTTCACAAAGTGGCCTTTCTGGCAGTTCGTCTAACAACTTCTGCTCTGCTTGGACGCTTTCTATCGCTTCCAGACGCAGTTCCTGTTTGGTTGGTTCTTCTTCTTGTGATTGAAGAACTTTTCCCAGTCCATCTCGCTCGATGCTCTCTACTGGCACAGGGGCATCTTCAATCCCTAATGCCGGCAATTCACTGTCATTCCTTGACGGAGCCTTGGAATCAGCCCAATTATGTACTTCCGTTAGACCGGATTGGCTTTTCGGAGGCGGCAATTGTTCCTCGTTTAAAACGGTTTTTTCAGGTTTCCGGAAACCGTACACCGGAGAAGGAACTTCGGTAGGTGTAAACGGTCTATTTCGCGTCGGTTTACTCGGCTGCTTCTTCTCTATTTTTGCTTCCGAAGGTGCCTCAAGGGTCGCTCCAGTCATCCTGAAATTATTCTTATCCAACCGACGTTCCGTCTCTGTCCGATGTATCGTCACGCTCTCATTCCGGCCTGGCCAACGTTCGTTTTTATAAAGAGGTACAGGTTCAAAATCATCCTCCAGCATTTCTAGAGGTGGTGTTGATAGATTCGATCGGCCATCGTCTCCCTCTTCATCCCAGCCATAAATTTCAGCATCCGTAATAATCGGGAATCGAAAGGAGGGCGGATGTTTTGGCTTGCTATCGTTCTCATGTTCTTCCTGCTCTGTGTCTGTTACTTGTTCGTATTCATATTCATAATCTGCTTCCGTGTCGTTTTCATACTCCACATCTGATTTGACAAATCGATTCAAAACTCTTTTAAACCAAGTCAACATTATCACTCTTTCCATGTCGATCATTCTATTTTAGCAGGTTCAACGTAGCTAAATCAAACCTATCCATAAAATGATAAAAACGTACTGCATAAAACAGTACGTTTCTTATGTGATAGATGATATAAATTGGAGGAGATGCGACTGGATTGCATAAGCAGGATTGTCCACCATCCGTCTACTGAATCGGCAGGTCGTCCGTCATGGATCCGATAGGTCCACTCCAGCAAATGTGCTCAAATATTAGTAAATGGTTCCCCTGGTATCGCAGTTTCGGATAGAACGAGGATTCCTTTTGCTTCGGGCGCATTTGGCAAGCTTAATTCCTTTGCTGAACAAATCATACCAGATGAAGGAATACCACGTAATTCAGCATCTCGGATCACCATGCCAGATGGCATCACTGCACCTACTTTTGCAACGACAACCTTTTGGCCTGCTTCTACATTCGGAGCTCCACAAACGATTTGCAGCGTATCATTGCCGACGTCTACGGTACAAACACTTAGTTTATCCGCGTTCGGATGTTTTTCTTTTGTCACGACATGGCCCACAACAAATTTAGGAGAGAAATCCACATTGAATTCAATTGCTACGTCATTCTTTTTCAAGGCTTCTCTCAATTCAGCAACTAATTTTTCCGTAACCTCCACTTGCCCATTCGCAGTGATGTCCACGTATTCTGATGCATTAAATAAATTCAAACCTGCCAGTTCGCCAGTCTCTGCATCCTTCAAATAAGTAACATCGTTCAAAGTGGTCGCTTCAATGCTATTCGGCTTTGACGCAATGAATTGTACGAGCAGTACATTGCCCACGCCTTCGGGATTGTAAAATGCGTTCATTTCTTCTTTCCGTCCTTTCTAGCTATCCGATTTTTTGCCATGATAAAAATTGGCTCCAGCTTTCCTTGTTCGTAAATGAATGACAACGACGTAATCGGAACTTTTCCGACAGTGAAAAATTGCATCGTCATTTGGGCCAGAACATCATAACCGGTATCATTTCGCAAGTCTCCTATGATCAGCACATCTTGATGAGGGACGGACACCGTCATGTGGCCCTCCACTTTTGTTTCCATCTCCTTTAGAAATGAACTGTTCAATATCCTGCTGGCATCATAACCGTCATTGTTATTAATAAAGTAAAATAGGTTGCCCGCCACTTCATCCTTCTTATATTCAGTCGGAAGGGAGCGGAGTTTGAATAACGCGGATTCAATTATTTCATTTTCTGTCAACCCAATTGGCTCCAACATGCTTTCATCAATCAGACGGTAAGTAGTCCCTAAATCGATTGCATAAAAAATCCGTGTTTCCGCTGTGTGATCTTTTGTGATAAAGCGATCGCCTGCGGAAGAGGTAAGCGGAAAAGAAGTCGAACGAATGACGGGGTAAATGGGCAAATTGTTATTGAATCCCTCTTCCATTTCCTTCTCCATCGCACGGAAAGTTTCCTGAATGGTATAAACAATTTCATCCAGCGCCAATTCTTTTTTTTCCTCATATTTCGCTAAGATTTCCGGTAAAGAAATATCCATCCCTTTACCCAAACCGCTGTGCTCCAAACGAACTTTATCCGTCTTCCGATCAAAACGCCAGTGAAAGCTGTCGGAAGGGATTCGTTCTTTCAGCACATCTACTAATTCTTCAGATTTCATTACGTTCCACTTCCTTTCTAGCGTTGATCATTCATAATCATCAATCCGGCTGCTTAACGGATCGAACGATTTCCATCATTCTCGCCATATGGTTTTCTATATTCTTCTCTTTTGTGATTGTCGTCATTTTTACGCCGCCTACGCTCGTAACGAGTTCTACTTGATCGTCACCTGATTTTAGGACAGACGCAAACCCGAAAAATCCTTTATCTGTAAACGTTTCCTCTTGAATCACTTCAATATTGTCCTGCGCTTCCAATAAATCGTGGAATAGATGGCTATCTTTTTCTTCATTTGGGTTAATGAACAGGATAAATGTTTCATTCTTATTTGAAAAGATGATATTTTGTGGATCGGACGCATCCTCAATCGTAAAACCGACCGGCTTGTACAAGGATATGCCCTCAATTTCCTCTGTTGCAGTTTTCCCATTCTGTTCAAAAACATCACGCGCGGCAGCAATACCATCTTGTGCTTTTTGGTCAATGGATTTGCCGCACCCGCCAAGCACGAAGATGGCGCTCACGAGCAGGAACAAGAACTTCCATGAGCGGAACATTCAATTTCCCCCAATCAATTATACATATAGTTACCAAAAGTCTAGTGCGTCTTATCAGCAATTGTTGGCAGGCTACACCCTCTCGTTACAATTAACAAAGAGCATATCCATTTTAAAGTTGTTTCCATTGTTATGCAAGCAAGCAAATCATTTTTGGTTCGCATATTTCAACTGGCCAATCAGCAATTGCATGACATGTTCAAACAATGCGTCCCGATCGACTGCATGAGCTGTAAACATCCCCATAGCTCCTCCGCTATGCCGAATGTCTCGGTCCGTGAAATAAATATCAACCGCTTCGCTCAATTCCTTTCCTAGTTTCAATTCCATTGCGATTTCATTTGGCAGGGGGATCTGTGCACCGCCTGCAGTAAAGACAGTTTGATCCGGCAACACGAGTGCTCCCCAGTTACAGACATACATTTGTCCTTCCAACATGCGAACACCGCCTTCCAAACCAATGCCGACAGCCCCACCGACCTTTCCTGCGGCGTTTTTCGCACGATTGATCGCTCCCCGCCTCGTTTCTTCATCTCCAAACGGCTGATCGTTCACACCTGAAGGCACTTTCTCTGCGTGAAGTTGAAACTTTGGCACATGCAATTGCAGCACTTTACGGACAGCACTTACTTTTGCATGATTTGTAGAACCGATAACGAACTCCATTCAATCAACTCCATTTCGTAGCAAGACCGTCCTTCATCACTTGAAAGGACGGTCTCAAATTCAAATTGTTTCTATTTCTTAAACATTCGCCTTGATCGTCTCCACTGTTGTCTTGTCACAAGCCTTAACCAGTTTAACGAGCAATTCCTTCGCGGCAGCATAATCATCCGTATGAACGATCGAGGCTGCTGTGTGGATATAACGGGAACAAATCCCAATAACAGCACTTGGCACACCTTCATTGGAAACATGGACTTGCCCGGCATCGGTTCCGCCTTGGGAAATGAAGTATTGATACGGAATATGATTTGACTCCGCCGTGTCTAAAATGAATTCACGCATACCGCGGTGGGTAACCATCGTCCGGTCAAAAATCCGAAGCAATGTCCCTTTTCCAAGCTGCCCAAATTCATTTTTATTGCCTGAAGCATCATTCGCAGGGCTCGCATCCAGAGCAAAGAACAAATCAGGATTGATCATCCGTGCTGCCGCTTGGGCCCCACGCAAGCCGACTTCTTCCATCACATTTGCACCGGAGTACAATGTATTAGGCAGAGATTCGCCATGCACTTCTTTTAAAAGTTCAATCGATAATCCACAGCCATATCGATTATCCCAAGCTTTGGCTAAAATCTTTTTGTCGTTGGCCATCGGAGTAAATGGGCACACAGGAACAATTTGTTGTCCCGGCCGAATTCCTATCCGTTTTGCATCTTCTTGGTCATCGGCGCCGATATCAATCAGCATATTTTTGACATCCATCGGTTTATTTCTGACCTCATCACTTAAAAGATGAGGCGGGATCGAACCGATTACCCCTATGATCGGCCCTTCATCTGTTATGATCTGCACCCGTTGGGCAAGCAGTACTTGGTTCCACCAGCCGCCTAACGGTTGGAAACGGATCATTCCGTTATCCGTAATGGCTGTCACCATAAAACCAACTTCGTCCATATGGCCTGCTACCATAATCCGGGGACCCTCTTCAGGTCCTTTCCGAACACCGAAAATGCCGCCTAAATTATCTTGAACGATTTCATCCGAGTATTTTTCCAGCTCGCTTCTCATATAATTGCGAACCATATGCTCATTACCCGGAGCCCCTGGCAATTCTGTCAGTGTCTTGAACATCGTAAGTGTTTCTTTCTCCATGAAACAAGTCCTCCCAATCAGTATGTATTTCTCACTTCATTGTAGACCATCTTGCATGAACTTTCCAACAGAATAATTAGGAACACGAATTAATATTCGTGACTTTATATCAGTCGTACGCATACAAAAGGGCGAGGGGAAATTTGATACCCCGCTCGCCCTTCTGTTAAGAGTTACTCGCGATAACCAGTATTGGCACGCACGCTGACTTCCGCATATTTTCGGTAATCGGCTTTCTCTTTGGAAAGGACTGTTCCCAAGTAGCCGCCTAAAAATCCTAATGGCACCGAAATGATCGCCGGGTTTGTTAATGGGAACAAGGCTTTCCCGACAAAAATGGCTTGTCCTGGTTCTGGTGCAAACACATTAGGACTGAGTAGAACGAGGATCAGCGCCGAGAAAAGCCCGGCAGCCATTCCAATAATGGCACCATTCGTATTGAATTTCTTCCAATAAATTGTATATAAGATGACCGGCAAATTTGCGCTCGCGGCTATACAGAATGCCAAGGAGACGAGAAATGCGACGTTCATCGTCTGCGCAAACAATGCGAGAAGGATGGAGAATACGGAAACGAATAACGAGGCATAACGTGCCGCTAGCATTTGCTCTCGATCGCTCGCCTTCCCTTTTTTAATGATCTGGCCATATATATCGTGGGCAAACGCTGACGCTCCAGTTAATACGAGACCTGCTACGACCGCTAAAATAGTAGCAAAAGCGACCGCAGAGACAAATGACATCAATATATCTCCTCCGAGAACGCCAGCAAGTAATGGAGCAGCCATATTACCTGCTGCATTGGCTGACGTAATGGCATCATACCCTACGAATGCGGCAGCGCCAAAACCGAGGAACATGGTCAAAATGTAGAATATCCCGACAATCCATGTTGCAATGACAACCGAGCTTCTCGCTGTCTTCGCATCTTTCACAGTAAAGAAGCGCATGAGAATATGCGGCAAGCCAGCAGTCCCTAAAACGAGTGCCAACATTAAGGACAGCGTATCCAGTGGAACTTTATATTTCAGGCCGGGCTTTAAATAGTCCGCACCATGGACAGTAGCCGTTTTCACTTCTGCAAACATTTTAACGAGATTGAAATCAAATTTTGCGAATACGAGAAACGCAATGATAACTGTACCAAGCATCAGCAATACAGCCTTGACAATTTGCACCCAACTGGTCGCCGTCATGCCCCCGAATAGAACATAAACCGTCATCATCACGCCTACGATGAGGACTGCGATCCAATATTTGATGCCGAACAGCAATTGAATCAGCGCACCGGCCCCCACCAGTTGCGCGATCATATAAAAAATGACAATCGTAATTGTGCTAAAGGCTGCCATTCCACGCACTTTTTTGGCATCAAAACGGGCGTTGATCATATCAGCCAATGTATATTTCCCGAGATTCCGTAGCGGCTCTGCAACTAAGAACATGACCACCAAGTAAGCGATCAAGAATCCGATACTATAGAAAAATCCATCAAAACCGAAAAGGGCAATTGCGCCTGCGATCCCTAGAAATGAAGCTGCCGATAAGTAATCACCGGCAATAGCAAGCCCATTCTGCCACCCCGTCAGACCCCCTCCCGCCGTATAGAAATCACCGGTGGTCTGTGTCCGCTTCGCAGCATAATAAGTAATGAACAGTGTTGCGATCACAATCGCCAAAAATAATACTACAACTGTTGTATTCATTAAACCGAGCCCCCATCCCGTTCAATCAATTCAATAATTTCATCCGCATCTTTATCGAAGGCATTCGATTTTTTGACGTACATGACGCATAGCACCCAAGTGACAATGAATTGTGCTGTGGCAAACACCCATGCCCACGTAATGTCTCCGTAAACAGGTGTATTGAGAACGGTCGAATAGGATGTCATAATCGGCAACAAAAAGTAAAATGCCAGGAAAAAGATGGTCATCGGAACTATGAAACGTTTTTTCCGCCTCAACATTTCCTTGTACTGCGGACTTGAAACAATCCTTTCAAAGTCTGTTGCTTGTCTTGCCGATAAAGGTTCCACGCTTTCCCGATCCTGTACGGGTTTCCCTTTGTACGCGCTTTCAACCTTCATAGGACATACCCCCTTTGACTTCAAGATATTTGATTATGGACAAAATACTACACTATCAAGCGAATTATTCAAATACTTATTTATCAAATTATGAGAAATGATAGTTAAGTCCCTCTTTTCTAAATAAACTCAATAGATGGCGACCCACCCTGCGCCAAAAGGGATTCGATTTACGTACCACCCTGAATCTGCTATAATCAGCTGAATCATGGTACACTTGGAAAGAAACTGATGGAGGGGGTTACGTACCAATGAAATTGAAAGATTTCCTTGCAGGAGCGCTAACTGGGGTAGCAGCCGGACTCATCGTCAATCAAGCAATTAGAAGAATCGAAATGAATACGCCTGCGGAAGACGTGTTGCGATCCGTCAAAGAGGCTTTTAAAAAAGAAGGGCCAATTGATGGTTCGTGGATTGTAATGAAGCCAGAACCGTTCCAAAACGGAGTCATCAGCATGGATGTTTATCGAGGAGGCATTTCTCGGATCCATAATGGTTCACTTGAGCAATTTGAATTTGCAGCAGACTCCAAAACCGGCACTGTAGTTGAATTGATAAAGAAATAAAATAAATGTCGCAGTAGCAAGGGTCTCCCGCTTCTGCGACATTTTTTATGCATGGCAATCCAGCGTTTCAATTAATTCTTTTCCGGAGTCATCCCATTTTACCATTCGATACACAGCATCATGATAAAAGATGAATCGATATCCAGACGGCAACGCTTCTTTCATAATCCTTTCCTTAGCGAAAATGGATGTCATGGGATAGTCGTCATAAGCCAGCACCCATAACGGATTGCTATGGGCATGGGTCGGCATGATATCCCCCATGTGAAGAATGGTTTCGCCTTTCTGCTCAAGCTTTACAATGCTATGACCATCACTATGCCCACCGGTATGGATCATGCTCAGTCCCGGCAAGATGCTCATTTCATCAGTAAAAGTTTGAACCTGCTGCTGGATCGGCTCCCAATTCTCCTTCCAATACGTATTTTTGGAGCGGATATTCGGATTCCGCATTTCATCCCATTCCACCTGGGAGACGCGGATGTCTGCGTTTGGAAACATCGAAACCAGCTGACCGTCATGCCAACCTGTCAATCCGGCGGCATGATCATTGTGCAGATGGGTCATTAGAATAATATGAATATCTTCAGGAGCGAGCCCCAATTCCCCTAAATTCTCTTTCACATTCGATTCAGCTCGGACACCCAAATTCCGTTTCATTTTATCGTTCAACTTTCCATTCCCCATACCGGAATCGATGAGGATGTTTTTTCCTTCATATTGAACAAGAATCGGATCGGTCCGCAGTTCAATCAGGTTATCCTCATCACAAGCATAGCGTTTCGCCCACAATGCCTTCGGGACGACCCCAAACATCGTACCGCCATCTAAAAAGTTGACTCCCCCGTCTAACCATGTCAATTTCATATTGTGAAACGTGTATGTATCCACAATTTCATCCCCCTTTTACCATTAATGCCTTAATCGCCGAACCGTGCTTCCAAGCGATAAATTGGCATACCTTTAGCTGAGAACTTCTCTTCATATTCCGTCATAATATTATCTTCCGGCATTTCTGCATGAAGGTCCAGCGAGACAAATTGAAGTTTCATTCCGTAGGCGGACATCGACGTCAGGGAATACTCGAACAGTTTCCGATTGTCCGTCTTAAAATGAATTTCTCCATTCCTTTTCAAGACCGTTTCATACCGCTGTAGAAACGTTTCATGCGTTAGACGTCTTTTGGCATGTCTTGTTTTTGGCCAAGGATCGGAAAAGTTCAAGTAAACCCGGTCCACTTGTCCCGCATGGAATAATTCGGTCAAATTGGCTCCATTCGCTCGTAACAGCCGCAAATTTTTCGGCTTGTCCTTTTCAATCGCTTTTTCCAATGCAGAAACGATGACATTGTCAAATAGTTCAATGCCGATGTAGTTGTTTTCTGGATTGGCAAGTGCCATGCCAATAATAAATTGGCCCTTCCCAGTCCCTACTTCAATATGGATAGGATGATCGTTGCCAAACTCCTCTTTCCAATCTACCTTCGGCCGTTCTTCATCCAGGATTAACACTTCTGGATGTTGGGCCATAAAATCTTTCGCCCATGGTTTGTTGCGCAACCGCATATCTCTACACTCATTTCTATATTCTTTATTCTTCCCCGTCCGGTTCTTCCGGCTGCTCAAATGATTCAAACAGCCGGCTCATTGCTGTCGTCTGGCCAATATCCAAAATGGCTTGCGCTGCTTTAAATTGACTGAACTTCATTGGAGTCGTTGATTGGGACAATCGATTGAACCACTCTTGGTACGCGCGACGGTCAATAGTATGGATGTCGTATGGAGAGCCGGGATAATCGATATATCCATTGCGTGAAATAATATATTTTCGTATCGGGAAGTCAATCTCTTCTCGAGCAAATAAGCCTGAGATAATCCGTTCCATCCGATTTAAGCTAATTGTGGGATTTAACAGTTTCGACTCCTGTTCCCCATATTTTTTCAGCCAGAAGCGATCACTCTCACCGACAAAGACTGCCGCATCTTCCTTCTCCAGTATGGTCAGGCACATGCACTCAATCGGTGTCAGTAAAATGATATCCAGTTCGACCGGGGCTTTCTTTACTTTCAAAATCGGATAATAAAACAATAAATAACTGTCAGGTAAATTTAGAATCAATTCTCTGAGAAACGTATCACGAAAAAAACGGGCGTCCACCCGGGACTTTTCCATTAGGGTGGAGCTGGCCCATTTGATTTGAAAATGGAACAGTTGGTCAAGATAAAGCTTCCGCAAATGGGCCATATCATTTGGTCGATAGACAAGATTCGGCTGGAAATCGAACACTTCATCTGATTCAGACTCCTGTTCCTCCACCTGTTCGTCTTCTGGCTCCTGTTTTCGGTTGAACATCCGGAGAATCGGACTGAACCACCTGCGATCCTCCGGAATACCCTCAACACCTTCATCATCTGTCTGGAACACAGAAAGATCCGTCCCATTTTCCCATTGAAACTTCGTCCGTTCCCACTGTGATTTTTTCAGCCGGATGAATTGTGTCGGATATCGTGACAAATCGTTTTCATAACGGGAAATATAATCGAGCAACTTCACTAACTGCGCCATACCATTTCACTCCGTTCAGTTTGCTTTGACTGGCACAGGGATTTGGCGTGCAAATGCTTCCTGCAACTTTCTCGTCATGTCTCCAGGTTTCCCAGTTCCGATTGAATAGCCATCAATCGAAGTGATTGGGGTAATTTCAGCCGTAGTGGACGTAAGGAAAAATTCATCCATTCCCAATGCCTCAATTGGCGTAAACTCTTTTTCCACGAATGGAATAGTAAGCTCCTCGCAAAGTTGGATCACAACCCGGCGAGTAATGCCATTCAATATGAGGTTCGTAGCAGGGTGCGTATAGACGGTCCCGTCTTTGATGCCGAAGACATTAGATGACGACCCTTCCGTGACAATCCCGTCACGGACAAACAAAGCTTCTGCACAGCCCTCTTCAAATGCTTCCTGCTTCGCCATAACATTGCCTAACAAATTCAAGCTTTTAATATCACAGCGCAACCATCTGACGTCGTCTACAATTTTTACATCAACGCCGTCTTCTATGTTTTTGAGAGGCCTCGGATTTTCGATCGCATATGCTGTCACAACAGGAGTAACGGACGTTACCGGAAATTGATGCGCCCTCGGCGATACGCCTCTCGTCACTTGAATATAAATATGCCCAGTTTCAATTTGGTTCGCCTTCACTAATTCCTCGGCCACCTCGATCAGTTCTTCTTTCGAGTATGGCAGCGCCATCTTCACTTTTCCCGCACTTTCCACAAGTCTGTTGAAATGTTCTTCTGCTGTATAAAGTTCTCCATTATACACCTTAACAACTTCATAAACTCCATCACCAAAATAGTAGCCTCGATCATCGATGGAGATTTTAATTCCTTCTTGGTCCGTAAACTGGCCATCTACAAAATAAATCATCATTGATCCCCTTTCTGTTCTCCAGCCAAACGGCTGATTGCATCTGCATAAATAGCAGTCGCTTTTATCAAGTCTTCTATATATACATATTCGTCAGCTTGATGCGCGACATCCTCCCTGCCCGGGAACAGCATGCCGAACGCGACGCCTTTTTCCAAGACTCTCGCATATGTCCCTCCTCCAATTGCCAACAGATCTGCCTGATCGCCTGTATGCGCAGTGTAGACATCCTGCAACGTTTGAATGAAAGGGTCTTCCGCATCCACATGATGTGGTTTGGAATTGGATGATATGGCCATTTGAAAAGCCGTCTGCTCCAGTCTGTCTTTGCATGTCTCAATTTTATCATTAAACGGATAGGTGACGGAATAGCGCATGCTAACTTTTATGAGACCGCCGCCAGATTCGGTGAATTCCACGATACCGGCATTCAATGTTGTATCACCGGAAACTTCGTCATTAAAAGCCAGCCCTAGAAACTGCCCTCTCGTCTCAGTCCCGAATGCATCTAGCATGAATTGGGTAAAGTCTTTGGACGATCCTTCTTCAAGAGTCCGATTCAGGAAGGAGGCAAGGAGTACAGCAGCATTAATACCTTGATCAGGCTCCATGGCATGCGCTGATTTTCCATGGACCGTTATTTTCGTATAGCCGTCTTGTTCCGTAATTGAACCACGTGCTGAATTGATATTTAGATAACTTTCGAATATATTCACGATGTCTGAAGCTTTAAGGGTAGTGACCGCTTCTGCTTGGTCTGGTACCATGTTTGTCCGATTTCCGGAATGAAACTCCAGCAATTGACCATCTGGTTCAAATGATCGCTGACTGAAGATAATAGACGCAATCCCTTTCTCTGCATGGATAATCGGAAAATCTGCATCCGGCGCGAAACCGATTGACGGCATGTCCTCCGTTTCAAAATAACGGTCTACACATCGAAATCCGCTCTCTTCGTCGGCGCCGATAATGAGCCGGACGCGTTTGGATAAAGGGATACCTGCTTCCTTCACCATTTTCATAGCATGCCAAGCGGCAATGGTCGGTCCTTTATCATCGATTGCACCGCGGCCAAACAATTTTCCATCTTCAACCGTCCCATCAAAAGGGCCATACGTCCAATCGCTGCCAGCCGGCACCACATCAATATGGCAAAGAATGCCGAGCAATTCCTCTCCTTCTCCCATCTCAATATGGCCAGCCATATGGTCGATGTCCTTTACAGCAAATCCTGCACGCCGGCCCTCTTCCAGCATCCATTCCAATGCCCGGGCTGGACCCGTTCCAAAAGGAGCCTCTTTGGATGCAGAGCCTTCATCGAGTACGGAAGGGATGGAAACCAATTGCTGCAAATCCCCGATGATCTGCTCTTGCCGCCGTATCGCCTCTTCTTTCCATTCCATCAATTCAAGCACCTTCTTTCGTTAATACTCTCTATTTTCACACGTCAGACAAATAAAATAAAGAACAATACTTATTTTTTTATCAACCATCTTCCAACCAATTTTTCATAAGATATCAGAACCCCTTTTCAGTGGTTGTACCAATAGACAAAGTTAACAATTAATTCATGCATTATTAATAATAATGCGCTATAATTGTATTGTCAGAACAATCCACTGACATTCCTAGATGTGAAAGGAGTGCAATATCAGGAGCAATTTCACGAGCAAAGGTAACATTCAGACGTCTCATGCCCATCGATTTTGGAAAATGAAGATGAAGGAGTGGTCTCCAAGTTGAATCCTGCTACTGATCGTATGCTTACCCGAATCAAAGACGTTTACTTATACATCCTTGACAGAGGTACAGTCACAACAGAAAACGTGGTCGAGGAATTCGGAATAACTAACCGCACTGCACAAAGGGATTTAAATGTCCTTGAATATAATGAGCTCATTACAAGCCCAGCACGCGGAAAATGGACGACAACTAAGAAAAAAGTGAAATTGCCTTCCTAATATTGCTTTCCTTAACGGAAAGGAGGCTGTCCTGCGGTCGAATGATCGACTCGCTGAACAGCCTCCTTTTTTGCATTTTACGAAGAGAGGAGCGATGACAATTCGTCATCGGTCAATTCCCTATACTCTCCCAACTCCAGATCATGGTCAAGCTTCAAGGACCCCATCGACATGCGTTTTAAATAGACGACACGCTTACCGACCGCCTCAAACATTCTTTTCACTTGATGGAACTTCCCCTCCGTGATCGTCAATTCAATCTCAGAAACAGTATCCGCCTTGATAATATGCAGAATGCCTGGTTTGGTCTCGAAGCCATCTTCCAATGTAAGCCCCTTCGCAAAAAGTGAGATATCCTCTTCTGTGACAATCCCCTCTACCTTTGCGTAATAGAGCTTCGGCACTTCTTTTTTCGGAGACAATAAGTTGTGTGCCAGCTTTCCATCATTCGTCAATAACAAAAGACCTTCCGTATCCTTATCCAGTCTGCCTACAGGAAACGGATCAAAATGACGATCTTCCGGCTCCAGCAGGTCAACAACTGTACGATCACGGTAATCCTCCGTGGCTGAAACGACGCCTGGCGGTTTATTCATCATCAGATAGATGAATTCCTTATAAACAACCTGTTCCCCTAGAATCGATACCACGTCCTTGTGCGGATCAACATGGGCGGCTGCGTCTTTGACCTGTACTTCGTTTACTTTGACAGCACCATTTTTCAATAACTGCTTTACTTCTTTTCTCGATCCATACCCCATATTGGCAAGCAATTTATCAAGCCTCATACCTTTACCCTCCAAAACCGAATTTCTTCGTAAATCGCGTCAGCCGTTCGCCAAACAGCTTTTGCGCCAAACCTGTTTTTAATGATAGGAAACCATAAATCGCCGCACCGACAATCGCGCAAATGGCGATATAGAGCAAGGCTTGGAATTTGCCTCCTACAGGGCTGATGGCAAGTAATCCTTTTAAGGTCAACTTGACTGAAATCAACATCAGTAAATTAAATATTCCAATCAAAATCAATCGTCTATAAACCATTTTAGAGCGATAATTCAATTCTTTTGCGATGACCCCAATGTTGGTGCCAACAGCGATCATATATCCAATCGCCGTAGCGGCAATGGCTCCATCCGTTTCGAACAGTTTGATGAGCGGTATATTTAGAATTAATTTGAAGAGCAATCCAAGCAAGGACGTGAAGACAATCCATTTGTGTTTATCGATTCCTTGTAAAATTGCGGCTGTCACTGTATAAAGGCCAAACAGAATCGCTACAGGTGCATAGCTGAAAAGAACTTCGGCTCCCATCGCGTCTTTTTCATAAAGGAATTGATACGTTTCATTGGATAATACCATTAAACCGATGACCATTGGAATAGTGAGGAATAGCATGATCTGGAACGTTTGATCTAACGAGCGATTGATCCCTTTTTGATCTTTTTTCGTGTAATAGTTCGTAATGACAGGAATGAGCGCCATGGAAAATCCGGTTGCTACCATGACCGGAATCATAACAATCTTATGGGTCAGGAAGTTGAATATCGCGAAGTAATCGTCCATAACTGCGGCCCGACCAATTGATGCCATCGCTCGGTTAAAAGTAATCATATCAACAAACTGGTATAACGGATTAATAACTCCCACTAATACGAAAGGGATCGTATAGCCGATCACTTCCTTATACATATCGAGAAATGTAATTTGGCTGGCCGGCGGACTTGCATCATACAGCTGCTGAATTTCCGGCTTGTATTTCATCCAGTAGCGATACAACACGACTAGTCCTGCCAACGCACCGATAAATGCGGCAAACACAGCAAAATTAACAGCTGTCCGCGGAGAAAGTCCAAGTACATTTACAACGACATAAGCACCAACCAGGACGACTCCGATTCGGATAATCTGCTCAATAAGTTGCGACACGGATGTCGGTTCAAACTTTTGAAAGCCTTGGAAATAGCCCCGAACAATACTCATAATCGGAACCGCAAGCAAAGCGTAGCTGACCCAGCGGATAACCGTAGCGATTTCCTCAATGCTAAAGCGCTGGTCATCTGATTCATGGACTAATCCGGCAATCGGCTCAGCCAGAAAATAAAGTACTAAGAACGAAAGGAATCCGGTTAAAGTCATGACAAGCATTCCGGATTTCATCAATTTTTTCCCCGTGGCATAATCACCAAGCGCATTATATTTGGAAACATATTTGGAAATAGCGAGGGGAGCTCCCGAGATTGCGATGGAGAGCGCCAGATTATATGGTATGTATGCGTACTGGTACAATCCGACATTTTCTTTCCCAATGATGCTATAAAACGGTATAACATACAAAAGACCGAGCGCTTTCGACAAAAACAGCCCAATCGTTAAAATGGCCGTGCCTTTTACTAAATTTGATGACATAAATGATCCATCCATTCTTTAGAGCTATGTTATAGTTTACCCCCGACCGTCAATTTTCACAATGATTATCAGCCCAATTGTGTATAATAAAGAAAAACGGAAAGTGTGGGGTATCTACTATGTATGACGTCATAATAGTCGGCGGGGGTCCTTCCGGCTTGATGGCTTCGATTGCGGCAGCTGAAAACGGAAAAAAGGTCCTCCTGCTCGATAAAGGAAAAAAGCTTGGTCACAAGTTATCCATCTCAGGGGGCGGACGATGCAATGTGACGAATCGCCTTCCCATCGAAGAAATCATTAAGCATATACCCGGAAATGGGCGTTTTCTATACGGTCCTTTTTCGGTTTTCAATAATGAAGACATTATTCGATTTTTTGAAAGTTTAGGTGTTCCTTTAAAAGAAGAGGATCATGGCAGAATGTTCCCTGTCTCCAATAAAGCAAAAGACGTCGTTAACGCCCTCTTATCAGAGATGGAACGGCTCCGTGTCAATGTAAAACTTGAGACGCGCGTGAAAAAGCTGTTAATGGATGATACAAAAATACTAGGGGTCCGGCTAGAATCTGGCGAGGAAATTCGTTCCCAAGCGGTCGTCCTGGCAGTCGGTGGCAAAGCGGTACCGCAAACCGGTTCTACGGGTGATGGCTACCCGTGGGCGGAGAAAGCCGGTCATACCGTAACCGAACTCTATCCGACCGAAGTCCCCTTACTGTCAAATGAGCCATTTATTAACTCTGCTGAACTCCAAGGGCTCGCACTGAGAGATGTGGCAGTGTCCGTTCTGAATGCGAAAGGTAAAGCTCTCGTTACACACCAAATGGACATGCTCTTTACCCATTTCGGATTAAGCGGCCCGGCTATTCTCCGATGCAGCCAGTTTGTTGTTAAAGAGAGAAAAAAGAATGGAAATCAGCCGGTCGATATTCGAATCGACTCATTTCCCGACAGAAATGAAGAGAACGTCTTCCAATTATTGAGTTCCGCAGTGAAAGAAGACCCAAAAAAAGCTGTTAAGAATGTCTGGAAAGGCCTTGTGCCAGAACGCTGGCTATTATTTTTATTCGACCGTTCCGGCATCGACCCTGGCGAAATCGGCGCCACGCTTGCAACTGATAAATTGAGAAGGCTGGCCTCTTCCCTAAAAGCGTTTACGATGAAAGTCAATGGCACACAGCCTATCGAGAAAGCGTTTGTTACAGGCGGAGGCGTTTCCGTCAAAGAGATTGAGCCGAAGACGATGGCTTCCCGTAAGAAGGATGGACTTTATTTCTGTGGAGAAATACTAGATATTCATGGATATACAGGCGGCTATAATATCACTTCCGCCCTTGTTACCGGGCGGATAGCAGGCATGAGTGCCGGGCAATATGCTTCTAGGTGATGATTTTAGGGGTTAAAATGATCCGTCCAGTGTAATTTCCTACAATTAAATAAAGGCATAAATTAAAACGGCTTTAGCCCTCTTACGTAGAGGCTAAAGCCGTTTTAGTGGTTAGTTTTTCGGCAATCAATCATTTTTACGAAGTTATCGATCACTTCGCCCGGTTTATCAGTCACTTTGCCGGAGTTAACGATCACTTCCAAGTTATCAATCACTTTGAGATGATTATCGATCTTTTTTGGAGCTTTATCGATCACTTTTCCCGGTTTATCGGTCACTTTGCCGGAGTTAACGATCACTTCCAAGTTATCAATCACTTTGAGATGATTATCGATCTTTTTTGGAGCTTTATCGATCACTTCGCTCGGTTTATCAGTCACTTCGCCGGAGTTAACGATCACTTCCAAGTTTATCAATCACTTAGAGATGATTATCGATCATTTCCGGAAGTTTATCAATCAAAGCCCTGCTAGCAGCTTCTTCGACTTGAATTAAAGATTCTCCCCCCTGTATGAAGGACGTCTTGATTACCCTACCGCAACAATATTGACAAGTCGTCCCGGAATGGCAATCACTTTCTTCAATTCCTTACCGTCGATCCATTGCTTCACTTGCTCGTTTTCGAGAGCTGCTTTTTCCAAATCCTCTTTGGAGATGTCTTTGGAAACTTCCAATTTCGCTCTCACTTTGCCGTTGATTTGGACAGCGATCTCGATTGTGTCGTCTTGCAGCTTGGTTTCGTCATAGGACGGCCATGCTGTGTACGTAATGGATTCGGAATGGCCCAATTTTTCCCACAGCTCTTCTGAAAGATGTGGCGTTATCGGCGAGATCATTGTCACGAATCCTTCCACGTATTCTTTCGGAATGGTGTCTGCTTTATACGCTTCGTTAATGAATACCATCATTTGAGAGATAGCCGTATTGTTGTGCATCGCTTCGAAGTCTTCGGTTACTTTCTTCACTGTTTGGTGATATACCTTTTCGAGCGGTCCGCCTGTCTCTTCCTTGATCTTCTCGCTAAGCGTTCCATCCTCATTGACAAACAGGCGCCAAATGCGATCCAAGAAACGGCGTGATCCGTCTAGACCGTTTGTTGACCATGCTTTTGATGCATCAAGAGGTCCCATGAACATTTCATAAAGACGCAATGAATCGGCACCGTGCGAATGGACAATATCATCCGGGTTGACGACATTCCCTTTGGATTTAGACATTTTTTCATTGCCTTCTCCGAGGATCATGCCTTGGTTGAACAATTTCTGGAATGGCTCTTTCGTTTTGACGACGCCTACATCGTACAATACTTTGTGCCAGAAACGGGCATACAGCAAGTGCAAGACAGCATGCTCTGCTCCGCCGACATAAATGTCGACTGGAAGCCAGCGCTCAGCCAATTCCGGATTAATGATCATGTCATCATTGTCTGGATCGATATAACGAAGGTAGTACCAGCAGCTTCCTGCCCATTGTGGCATTGTATTCGTTTCGCGGCGTCCTTTCATACCAGTGGCTGGATCGACGACATTTACCCATTCTTCAATGTTGGCAAGCGGCGATTCGCCCGTTCCGCTTGGTTTAATGTTTGTCGTTTTTGGAAGGGTCAAAGGCAGTTCCGATTCATCGACTGTCGTCATGGAGCCATCTTCCCAATGAATGACTGGGATCGGCTCTCCCCAATAACGCTGTCTGGAGAACAACCAGTCGCGAAGGCGGTACGTAATTTTCTTTTCGCCTTTGCCATTTTCAACGAACCAGGCAATTGCCTTCTCGATCGCTTCCTCTTTTCCAAGCCCGTTCAGGAATTCGGAATTGATGTGCTCTCCGTCACCTGTAAACGGTTCTTTCGAAACATCGCCTCCAGCTACGACTTCGACAATTGGCAAATCAAATGTCTTGGCAAACTCGTAATCGCGCTCGTCATGCGCTGGCACCGCCATAATGGCACCTGTACCATAGGAAGCCAATACATAATCCGCGATCCAGATCGGCATTTTCTCGCCGCTTGCCGGGTTGATTGCATAAGCGCCCGTAAAAACGCCTGTCTTTTCTTTTGCCAGATCTGTACGTTCCAAGTCGCTTTTCACTTTTACTTTGTCCAAGTAATCGTTGACAGCTTGACGTTGTTCATCTGTCGTAATTTGCTCCACCAATTTATGCTCAGGTGCCAAGACCGCATACGTCGCCCCAAAAATGGTGTCCGGACGAGTCGTGAACGCTTCGAATGACAAGTCTGTACCGTCAATTTCAAACGTCAATTGTGCGCCTTCAGAACGGCCAATCCAGTTTCTCTGCATATCCTTCAAGCTGTCCGGCCAATCAAGCTCATCCAAATCTTCCAGCAAGCGGTCCGCGTATTCCGTAATGCGAAGCACCCATTGTCTCATTGGACGGCGTTCAACCGGATGGCCGCCACGCTCTGATTTCCCGTCGATAACTTCTTCGTTCGCAAGTACCGTGCCAAGTGCAGGACACCAGTTGACTGGAACTTCATCGATATAAGCTAAACCTTTATTAAACAATTGAATGAAGATCCACTGCGTCCATTTATAATATTTCGGATCGGTTGTGTTGATTTCACGGTCCCAATCATATGAAAATCCTAAATCGTTCATTTGGCGTTTGAACGTCGCAATATTTTTCGCTGTGAATTCAGCCGGATCGTTGCCGGTGTCAATCGCATATTGTTCAGCTGGCAATCCGAATGCATCCCAGCCCATCGGATGAAGGACATTGTAGCCTTGTTTCCGTTTGAATTGGCTTAGGATGTCGGTTGCGATGTAGCCGAGCGGATGCCCGACGTGCAGCCCGGCACCGGATGGGTACGGGAACATATCAAGCGCGTAGAACTTTGGTTTCGAAGGATCATCAATCGTTTTAAATGTCTTATGCTCCTTCCAGAATTGTTGCCATTTCTTTTCAATCTGCAAATGGTTGTAACTCATGAAATCATTCCTTCCTGCTCTCCAAATCATGTCCTTTCGAATATGGGGAAAATAAAAAAATACCCCCGTCCCTAACGAAAAGGGACGAGAGTATTTTCTCCCGCGGTGCCACCCAAATTAGCAGATTGCTCTGCCCAGCTTGATCCGTAACGAGGAAAACGGCACCGGTTAGTTTACATTCACCGATACGGGCTCGAAGGCGAGTTCATCCTTGCGTCGTACAGGCTTGCACCAACCGCCCGCTCTCTAAAACGACATTCCAGATTACTACTCCTTGTCATAGCCGACACTATTTAGAGTTAGTTTATTGTAGTGTACCCTACTATGTGACAAATTACAACAACTGAATTCCGCATGTAGGGGGTAATGGGCTAAGTTACCAGCTGTTTTATCGCAATGCATCCGCCACTCGTAATTCCGCTTCAGTCGATTCGATCACATCATCGACTGAAAATCCTTCAAACACTTCTTTTAACACGAGCCCTTCTGATGTGACTTCGATTAGGGCGCGTTCCGTAATAATCTTATGCACTACACCTTTTCCTGTAAGAGGCAGTGTACATTCTTTTTTAATTTTAGCAGATCCATCCTTTGCTACATGATCCATGATGACGATAATCTTTTTGGCGCCATGGACAAGATCCATAGCACCTCCCATCCCTTTGATCATCTTGCCCGGAATCATCCAATTGGCAAGGTCCCCAGTTTCCGAAACTTCCATGCCTCCCAGTATCGCTACATCCACGTGCCCTCCGCGGATCATAGCAAACGACTCAGCGCTGTTGAAAAACGCGGAACCCGGTATCGTCGTTACCGTTTCCTTCCCTGCATTGATAAGATCCGGATCTACTTCATCGTCTGTCGGATAGGGCCCAATGCCTAGCAGCCCGTTTTCCGACTGCAGCACGACTGTTTTATCCGGCGAAATATAATTCGCTACAAGCGTCGGCATGCCGATACCCAAATTGACATAATCTCCATCGTTTATTTCCTTTTCTGCCCGTCTTGCGATACGCTCCCTGAAATTGACTTTTGTCATATCCGCCAGTCCCCCTTTTTCATCGAGTCGTCAAACGCTCAATCCGTTTTTCCTGAGCCGCCTGCAATAGTCCTTGTACATAAATACTAGGCGTATGGATAGTTGCAGGATCCAATTGCCCTGCTTCCACAATCTCCTCCACTTCTGCGATGGTAATCTTCCCTGCCGCCGCCATCATCGGATTAAAATTTTGGGCTGTCTTGTTGTAAATCAAATTCCCAAACGTATCGGCTTTTGCAGCTCTAACTAATGAGAAGTCTGCTACAAGCGCCTCTTCCAGCACATATTCCTTGCCATCGAAAAGACGGACTTCCTTTCCTTCCGCGACGATCGTGCCAACGCCGGCCGGAGTGAAAAACGCTGGTATCCCCGCTCCGCCAGCCCGTATTTTTTCAGCCAAAGTCCCTTGTGGCGTCAATTCCACTTCAATTTCTCCAGAAAGGACCTGGCGCTCAAACTCTTTATTTTCACCTACATAGGATCCGATCATTTTTCGGATCTGTCTTTCCTTCAGTAACAATCCGAGTCCCCAGTCATCTACTCCGCAATTATTCGAAATGATGGTCAGATCTTTTACCCCTTTTTCCACAAGCGCCAAAATGAGCTGCTCCGGGATTCCGACAAGACCGAAACCGCCAACCATCAATGTGGAGCCATCCTCAATGCGCGAAACCGCTTCCATAGCAGACGTGTAAATTGGCTTCATCCAACATCCCCCTTTGTTTGAGAACAATAATTTTCATTCTTATTCATATTCTATTAAAACAAACTATTATATCTGTTGCAATTTATGCGGAAATGAAAGCATAAAGAAAAACCGGCAACCTTTACGGTTGTTCCGGTTTTGTCTGTTGACCTTTAAGGGGTTTATCGTAAAGTAGAGTCGTCACAATGGATATGCTCATGAACGCAGTCAAGATGAGCAACATCGCTTTCATTCCATAGATTCCAACAAGGACCCCACCAGCAAATGGACCGATCATCCGTCCGATTGTCGCTGTCGAGTTGACAATTCCTTGATAAAAACCATCTTTCCCTTTTGGCGCCAGTTGACTCGCTAATGTTGGAATTGCAGGCCAGACGATCATTTCCCCAAAGGTCAGGACGACCATAGATGCGATGAACATTTGAAAGGAGCCTGCAAAACTGACCATGATGAACGAACCGATAAAAATAAGCGTCCCGATGATCATCTGAGCTTTCAACTGATGTTCCAGCCGCTTGATCAATGGGCGAATGATCGGTTGGCCCACGACAATCAATAGACCATTGACAGTCCAGATCAGGCTATACTCCCTCAGCGTGACACCGAGAGACAATGCATGGGTGGAAATCGTTGTCGACCATTGGGAGTAGACAAGCCATGTCAGCAAATAACCCGTCGTTAAAATGAGCAATGCGTAAAATGGCGCTTTCTTCTTAATCGGTGAAGTTTCCCGGAAAACATCGGTATGGCGGTCCGGCGCGATTTTGAAGTTCTTATAACCAAAATAAGCGATCACCAAGAAAAGGACGTAGAAAATCAAATTGGCGCCAAAAATATAATCGATATGGAAAGAAGCGACGAGTCCAGCCAACGCTGGTCCAATTGCCACACCGACGTTTTGCGCCAGATAGATGGAGTTGAACGCCTTCCTTCCGCCTTCCGGCCAGACCGTGCCGACCATTGCATACATACTCGGGAAAATGATGCCTCCGCTAAAGCCCAAAACAGTTAAGAGAATGACGTACGGATACCAGTCATGACGGAACACGAGCCCGACAAGTGCAAGAACGGAAATGAGAATCCCGCCCATGATCGACTTGTATCCGCCAATCCGATCGAATAAATATCCACCCAGCAAATTGCCGATGACCCCGGCTCCAGAATTGGCCATGAGAACCAACCCTGCAACAGCTAATGACTTTCCTAAGTATTCATGCATATATATCGTATTCAGCGGCCACAAAAAGGAGTTTCCGATTACGTTGACAAACATGCCGATGACGAGCAGCCAAACTTTTTTAGGCATAGTCCTGCCTCCGTTCTGCAAAAAATATAATTTGAGTTTATGCTTTTTTCAGCAGCCAAACAAGCACATCGGTATATGTTCTATAATTCAGATCATACAGCATGATCAATCTCCATAAATTTCCCCCTTCTACTTCGGGTTTACCCAATTCAATGAATTCCAAGTCATCATTTATGGTACAATTTATCCGGTAAGGAGATGAAACCACGTGGATTTGCAATCATTGCCGTTCCCTTCTGAGGGGAAACGTTACCATACATGGTCCAAACATTTAAAAGACAAATTCGGATTCAAGGTATTTAAGATTTCATTGGACGCGGGCTTTGATTGTCCGAACCGGGACGGCACAGTCGCATTTGGCGGCTGTACATTTTGCAGCGTTGCAGGATCAGGGGATTTTGCCGGCAATCGGGCCGAACCGATTGATGTCCAATTCAGTACGATTAAGGATCAAATGCATCGAAAATGGAAGAACGGAAAGTACATGGCGTATTTCCAAGCGTATACCAATACGCATGCTCCTCTGTCCGTTCTAAAGGAAAAATTCGAGGCAGCCCTTGCTCAAGAGGATGTTGTCGCATTATCTATCGCTACTCGTCCTGATTGTCTGCCTGACGATGTGGTTGACTATTTAGCGGAGTTAAATAAAAGAACATATTTATGGGTGGAATTAGGTCTTCAAACGGTCCATGAGAAAACAGCCAAGCTTGTGAACAGGGCCCATGATTACCAAACATACATCGAGGGTGTTGAAAAATTGAGACAGCACGGCATTCCTGTATGCTCCCATATCATCAACGGCCTTCCATTAGAAGATTATGACATGATGATGGAAACAGTCCGCGAGGTGGCTAAGCTGGACGTGCAGGGGATCAAAATTCATTTGCTCCATTTACTGAAAGGGACACCAATGGTGAAACAGTATGAAAAAGGATTGTTGACCTTTCTCGAAAAAGACGACTATATCCGACTGGTTGTCGACCAGCTGGAAATCCTTCCACCCGAACTGGTCATCCACCGGATCACCGGTGATGGACCGATTGGTCTAATGATCGGCCCGATGTGGAGTGCAACCAAATGGGACGTGCTAAACGGGATAGACAAGGAGCTCGAGCGGCGGAACAGCTGGCAAGGAAAATATTATTCAAAGGTGGTTGAAACGTTGTGAGCAGTTCGATTTTATTGCACCGTGTCCTTCCATTCTCCAAACGGCTCATTGCAAATACCGTCTTCCCCGGTGAAACAGTTGTGGATGCTACTGCGGGAAATGGAAATGACACACTCTTTTTAGCAGAGCAAGTAGGCTCAGACGGTCATGTTTATGCATTTGATATCCAACAAGCTGCTCTCCACGCTACGAGGGAACGGCTAGGAGAATTGAATGACCGAGTTACCTTGCTGCTTGACAGCCATGCAAATGTCGATGTCCATGTCAATCGTACAATTGGCGGTGCGATGTTCAATCTAGGCTATTTGCCATATAGCGAGGACTTATCCATCATCACGAAGCCTGAGTCGACAATCATGGCGATCGAAAAATTGCTAGGTTTGCTAAAAATGGGAGGCATTATTACCATTTCGGTTTATGATGGGCATACAGGCGGGGAGGAGGAACGGGAGGCACTGCTCGCATTTGTGAAAAAGATTCATCAAGCCGATGTCCATGTCATCCGTTACGAGCTGTTGAACCAAAGGAAAAACCCTCCATTTTTAATCGCTCTTGAAAAAGTGAGGGATTTTCAAACGGTCCGTTTCATTGAAGAATTATAGAAAAAAGCGCCAGCTGGGAACCATTCAGTACTGGCGCTTTTCATTTATAATTGCCGTAAATCCAAAATAGGACCTTCCGCTCTCTGAAAATCCTGTTCCAGGAAAGCGATCAATTTACGCGCCGTCTCTTCAGCACTGCTCAAATGTCCTTCTTCTTTGTAAGAGATGAATCGGTCCACCAACGGAAAGTTGGATGCTTCACTTGAACGAATTGTCTCTTGCATGCCCGTATCAATAATACCCGGTGCAATTGAAGCGATCTGAACAGGATTTACAGCAGATCGCTGCTCCAAATCGATTACTCGTGAAAAATGATCCAGACCTGCTTTTGTTGTGCAATAGACGCCCCAACCTTCGTACGGATTCCTTCCGGCTCCAGACGAAATGTTCACTATCTTTTTCGCACCTGTAAAATGAGCAAGCCGGGAAATGAATGCATTGGCAAGAGTCATGGGCGCTGTCAAATTAACAGTGAGCGCCCTGACGATCATTTCTGTCTCGATCTCGCCGACCAATCCGATCGGATCGACAATTCCTGCATTGTTGACAAGTGTGAACGATGTCGCCTGTTCGTAGTACTGATCAATAATTCGAGTCATTATTTCAGGCAATAATGTGGTTTCTGCCAGATCTATTTCAATAAATTCCTCATCAATTCCAGGATTGGTCCTCGCTAGACCCACCACCTGTTTTCCATTTTGTTTCAGCTGTTTTGCCAGCTCGTACCCGATCCCTTTGGAAGCACCAGTTATAATAAAGATATCCATCTTACGACTCCTTTTCTAAATAGGATTGCAGCCAATGTTTCTGCTCACCGTTTGTCAATATTTGTTGAACTCGTTTCGGAAATTCCTATTGCTCCATCAATTGATTTCACGCTGGACCCATCCCATCTTCCACCCGTTCTCTTGATATTACGAACGAGGAATCTGCAAACTTCATAGTAAACTCTTTCAGGTAATGAATCAGCAGGAAAACGGCCGTAGCATTATATTAAGAATACTTTTTCGGAGTTTCTCCCGACCTTGGAGTTCAGAATACATAATCGAATATCAGGGCAACGCATGAAAGAGATTCCCTACTTTTGAGGCAGCTCCCCTAAACAACTCTCAAACTTCAGTATTTTATCATATTGAGTTGGTGTTGCTGAAGGTCATCCGATTTTGCAGGCATCTCTACATAAGCGATCCAAATGTTGATTGGAATGGCCACACTAGCAAACCAATTCAATCTACATTCTTCTTTTGCGGCTCTAACCACTTCTCCCCTGACTGCTTCTTTCAGTTTAGCATCCTGCATGGGAAAAAGCATTTTTCCTTCCCAATTAAAGAAACAAAAAACTGCTCCCTTGCCAGATGGCTGGAGCAGTCTAGTTTCACTCAAGTATTTTAATTTTGACTTTCTTTCTTCCCCATTCATACGCTTCGCTCTTTGAAGCGAAGAAAACATCAATCTTATTTCCTTTAATTGCACTGCCTGTATCAGCTGCAATCGCATATCCATAGCCCTCTACGTGCACTTTGGTTCCAAGCGGGATTACTTTCGGGTCAACTGCGATCACTTTGACATCAGGATTTTTCTTTAAATTAAGTCCCGTGGAAGTGACACCGCTGCAGCCATTGCAATTTGCTGTGTAAGCGCTTGCTGATACGGTGAACTCTTTTACAACATTGTCTGTATCGGATCGTGATGGTGTTTTCTTAGAGGATGCTACGGCCTTTTTGGTTGATTGGTTGGCGGCAACCTTCTTCGGATTCACTACGTGTAATGTTTGTTTTGGTTGAATGGTATTGGTTTTTAAACCGTTCCACTTTTTTAATTCACTGACTGAAATGTGGTGGGCTTTCGCTATTTTATAAAGCGAATCGCCTTGTTTGACCGTATACTTTGAAGAAGCCGCAAAACTTTCAGTCGTTCCGCCAATCAAGAGTGTTACTGCAAAAATAAGCGTCACAATTCGTTTTATCAAGTTTTCTACTCCTTGCGTTTTAGTCTACAATTAGAGTAACAGGCTCATATTACAGCCACGTTACAAAATGTCGCAATTACTATTACATTTCTAATTAGAATATTACAAAAGGAGGTCTGCTTGCATGTGTATTCGGAAAGCAGAATTGAAAGATGCGGAAGAAATGACTGCCTTGCTTGTAAAAGCACAATGGTTCACCTATAAAGAACTCTATAGTGAACTATATATACAGCAACTCATCAGTAAATATTACAACGAACAAAGGATTCGGGAGGAAATTACAGAAATTAGCGATGCCTGGCATGGATACTATCTAGCATTAGAGGAGGGAAAAATTGCAGGTGTTATTGGAGGAGGGATGGTAAAAGAACAGGTGGGCGAAATATATGTTTTCTATCTGGACCCACAAATGCGCGGCAAAGGGATCGGCACCCGCCTTTTGGAGTTTTATACAAAGCTACAAAAATATCAATTTCATGCAACGGAACAACGAGTATCGGTTGCGAAAGGGAATCATTTAGGAATTCCATTCTACGAGTCTAGGCATTTCATTTTGCAAGACGAACATGTCGCTTATGGGGCTAGCAAGGAAGATAAAGACATGTCCTTGCTGTATAGTCGATCTATTTAGCGAGCAATATATTGTATACCTTTCCGAGTCGCCAGATTTACGGTATACTGGTAACAAATATACGAGGATGGTGATTCAGTTGCCGATACCTTCAAATTACGAAAAAACTTCACGTATGACAGCAAAAGAAGCAGCCTTCACCCAATTGCAACAATGGATCATCGACGGCACATTGCAGCCCGGCGAGAAATTGAATGATGTGGAATTAGCACAGGCATTAGGCGTCAGCAGAACGCCAATCAGGGAGTCGCTGCAATTATTGGAAGTACAAGGGTTCGTCAAATTGTTTCCAGGAAAAGCGACCCAAGTGACGGAAGTAGAGCAGGAAGATATTATCGATCTTCTCCCCCCTTTGGCTGCATTGCAGGCACTGGCGGCAGAACTTGCCATACCGAATTTGACCTCTCATGTTATAGATGAATTGAAAGAGGTAAATGCGGACTTTGCAGCCGCAGTTCGGAAAGAAGATTACTTCAACGGTTTGAAGATTGACGAGACATTTCATCAAATCATTGTCGATACAGCAGCAAACCCATACATCATTACCATGACCGCATCATTGCAAGCCCATGTTAGGCGACTATTTTTCCATAATTCCATTATCCTAACTGAGAAATCCATCGAAGAACATGATCAAATCATCGAACTCTTGTTAGAAAAAGACGCAAAAAAGGCGTCTGAAGTGATGAAAGAAAACTGGGTTCGTGCGATTGATGAATTTCAGTCGCTGCGTAAATAGACTGCTTGCAAAACGGCAATGGAGGAGTTAGGATCCCCATTGCCGTTCATTATTTTGGTTACTAGCAAACCTCGGGTTGTTCCATCTTACCGAAAATTGTATTCAGCAAAAATAAAACACTAACAGCTTCGTTTAAGTAACAAACAAAACCACATGAATAAGAAAAGGCAGGAGAGAGCTTCGCGTGCCAGACTGTAGACAAACGTCAAGAGTGATTATAGTCTTTTTCTTTTACAAGTGAAAGAACGAGAGATTTAGCTTTCCGAATGTCACTTACACATAGGTAAACTGTATCAAGCCTTTCAAAAAGACTCAATTCATTCACCCCCCTCCTGTACTGCATGGGGGTCTTCGACGTAAATTTTTCTCATCCCACCAAACACATTAAACAATTGTATAGCCCGTTTGTGGAAAGGTTCTATTTTCAGCAACTCGCTCTATTTTGCTTGATGTAGTATGTTTTCGTTATCATCTTTCAGATCCTCTAACTCACCTCTCCAACAAAACAGGTGCATGTTGGCGGTAATACAATATTTTCCTAGTATATTGGATAGCAGCTGCAAGTGTCGCAAGCAACCCGATGACAACGGACAGAGTGTAATCGAGTGACAGACCTTCAGGGGCATACAGCCAATACGTACAAACGACCGCTGTCATGAAAAGGGCAGGAATTCCTGCTATGAAGTGGGCCTTGCCTTCCCGCATCAAGAATGAAGCAGCCGTCCACAGCATCACAGTAGCGACGATTTGATTCGTGCCTCCCACGTATCTCCACAAGAACGAATAGTCAATTGTGGATAAATAAAACACAGGTGCCCCAAGACAGATCGTAATGACGGCTACGACCCATTTTTTCTCTGGATTAAACCATTTGGCCAGTGATTCCGTCGCGATCATCCGAGCAGATCGAAGTGCGGTATCTCCAGTTGTAATCGGCAAGATGATGACACCAAGAATGGCCAGAATCCCTCCAAATGTTCCAAGCAAGGAAGTCGAGATTTCATTCACCACTCCAGCAGGACCGCCTGCTGCTAGTGCACCCTGTAATCCTCCTGTACCTCCAAAAAACGTCATGCCGGCCGCTGCCCATATAAGAGCAATGACTCCTTCCGCAATCATTGCACCGTAGAAAATCTTCCGGCCTTCCGTTTCCTTTTTCATCGTTCTGGACACAATCGGGCTTTGCGTACTATGGAATCCAGAGATAGCACCACATGAAATAGTTACCATAAGCAATGGCCAAATCGGCAGTTCGCCAGGATGCAAATTAGCAAACGTCAAATTCGGAATTTGCTTGGAACCAAATACTAAAGCACCGGCGATGGCTACCGCCATGATAATTAAGATCGCTCCGAAAATTGGATAAATGCGTCCGATGATTTGATTAATAGGCAAAATGGCCGCCAATAAGAAATAACCAAAAATAAGAACCAGGCATAGACCGAACGAAAGTGGGCTGATGGATGAAATAAGCTGTGCAGGTCCAGCTGTGAAGGCGGCTGCCACCAGTAACATGAGCACAATAGAGACAATATTAATAGATTTCCGGACAAGCTCCCCCATGTACTTGCCGACCAAGGAAGGAAATTGGGCTCCTCCATGTTTTAAAGAAAGCATACCTGAAAAATAGTCATGGACGGCTCCTGCAAAAATACAGCCGAATACAATCCACAAAAAGGCCACGGGACCATACAAGGCTCCTGCCACCGCACCGAATATTGGCCCAAGACCCGCGATGTTCAATAATTGAATCAACCAGCCTTTCCACCAGCTCATCGGCACGTAATCCAAACCATCGTGCTTTGTATAAGCTGGGGTTTGCCGGTTGTCGTCAATGACAAACACCTTCTCAATAACCTTTGAATAAATTGCGTAGCCTGCGAACAACAAAAGAAGAGAACATAAAAATGTTACCACACAAAACTCCTCCTTCACTTAATATACAGACTATTATATATAATCTAAACTATAAAACAAGTGTTATTAAGTAAACTTAGATTACGAAAAAACAATTGAGTGGGGATAGTGCTACGCATACCTGCCCATAGCGGAATAAACAAAGTGGACTCCGATCTTTTTTGAAATCGGAATGTGGTAACAAACGGCATGCCAGGCTTAAACAACAGTTCCCATAGCTTGTGAGCTGTTCGCGCTAGGATACGAGCGCTCTTCCTTAGCTTACGAGCGGTTCATACGAGGATACGAGCACTCTTCCTACACTTACGAGCGGTTCGCACAGGTATACGAGCTCTCTTCCTGAACTTACGAGCGGTTCGCACGGGGATACGAGCTCTCTTCCTGAACTTACGAGCGGTTCGCACAGGTATACGAGCTCTCTTCCTAGACTTACGAGCGGTTTGCACGAGGATACGAGCGCTCTTCCTGAACTTACGAGCGGTTCGCACGGGGATACGAGCTCTCTTCCTTAACTTACGAGCTGTTCTCACGAGGATACGAGCGCTCTTCCTGAACTTACGAGCGGTTCGCACGGGGATACGAGCTCTCTTCCTGAACTTATGAGCTGTTCGCACGGGGATACGAGCTCTCTTCCTGAACTTACGAGCGGTTCGCACGAGGATACGAGCACTCTTCCTACACTTACGAGCGGTTCGCACGAGGATACGATCACTCTTCCTTACTTATGAGCTGTCCACACAAGGATACGAGCGCTCTTCCTACACTTACGAGCGGTTCGCACGGGGCTACGAGCGCGCCTCCCTCCCAAATTCATGAGCATTTTACTCGAACAATAACTTATACCAAAAATAGAAAATCAGGTGAAGAAAAACGAATCGTTTTTCTCCACCTGATTTTATGGCGGACTACAAGCCAGTCCAGGTATTAATTAATTTCTGATAATCCGTACGAGCAAACCTGAAATTAGGATGACCACCACGACGGGCAAGACCCAGCCGAGACCGTACGAATAAAGCGGCAGTGCTTTTTCCAAGAAGCCGGTCATTCCTTGCAGCCAAGCGGGCTGGCTGTTTCCCAGCGATTCATAAAGGCTGTCGATGCCATCCACTATGCTGATTAAAAACGCGACAATTGTCGCACAAACATAGACGACTCTCGCATGCAGGAATAGCGGCGACAAGAATGTCAATAACATTAGAACGACCGCCAACGGATACAAAAACAGCAAGACAGGAATCGAGTACGTAATGATATTATCCAAACCAAAATTGGAAACCACGAAACAAAATAAAGAAAAGAACGTGACGTACGCTTTATAACTAATGCGCGGGAAAAGACTGTTGAAGTATTCACCGCATGCTGTGACAAGCCCAATACTCGTTGTCAGGCAGGCCAATAGGATAATGATGGCGAGCAGTACAGTCCCAAATGTTCCAAAATAATAAGAGGACGCTTGACTCAAAACAGGACCGCCTGTATCAAACAATCCAAATGTACCAGTAGAAGACGCTCCTAAATAAGCGATCCCGATATAAATAATAGCTAAAAATCCTGCTGCCACTACCCCGGTCTTGGCAGTTGCCTTCATAATTTGGACATTATCCGTCACTCCGAGCGCACGAATCGAGTTGATGACGATAATACCAAACACTAAGGATGACAAAACATCCATCGTATTATAGCCCTCTAAAAATCCTTTAAAAAAGGGAATGGTGGCATAGTCGGCAATTGGCGGCTCCATCGCGCCAATCGGCTTGATAAAAGCGACAGTTAATAAGACTAACAGCAGAATAATAATGGCGGGCGACATAATTTTCCCGATACGATCCACAATTTTACTTGGGTTCAGGGAAAGCCAGTAGGTCACTGCGAAAAAGAGCAACGTGAAAAGAAATAATGCCAATTTCCCGTATTCGCTTGGCACATAAGAAGAGAAACCGATATCATATGCAACTGCACCCGTCCTGGGAGCTGCAAAAAATGGCCCGATTGTTAGATAAAGAACGGACGTGAATACAATTCCATAGATCGGGTGGACTCTGCTCGCCAGCTCTTGCAGATTCTTGCTTCCTGAAAAGCCCATTGCGACAATCCCTAAAAATGGCAATCCAACTCCTGTAATAAGAAAGCCGCAAATTGATGGCCATAATGCTTGTCCTGCGTTTTGACCTAATGAGGCCGGAAAAATGAGATTGCCTGCTCCGAAAAAGAGGGCAAATAGCATGACACCGATAAAAAGAAAGGATGAAAATGATATTTTTTGCTGCACCGAGCTGTTCCCTCCCAAATGTTAGATTAAATAACCGTTATGCAATATATCGATGTCACTCATCATACCGCCCGATACCCCAAAAAGCAATCCTATTTCTATTTTTAAATAATATTTTCATTTTACACTATTCGTTATATTTTAATAAATAGGGGTCTATTCATCATTAGCTTTTCTTTTTCGTTACAGATAAAACCTAGACAAATGTTCATCAGGCAATCACTTTATTAAAAAAGCAGTTTTACTATATCCTTCCTTAGACTTCTTAACTTCCAAAATAGCTGGGAAAGCGGCTTTCAATTCCTCTACATGAGAGATCACACCAATCATCCTACCCGAGCGCTGAAGATCGACCAAGGCATCAATCGCCTTCTGCAGGGATTCGGCGTCGAGGGAGCCGAACCCTTCGTCAATAAACATCGTTTCAATGGAGACAGAACCTTGAAAACTTTGGATGACATCCGACATTCCGAGCGCGAGACAGAGAGAGGCATTAAATTTCTCTCCTCCAGATAACGTTTTTACATCCCTGTTTTGTCCCGTATAGGCATCATAGATATCCAGGCCAAGCCCGCTCTGTTTACCTCTCGCCTCCTGCCTGTCACTGCGGACCAATTCGAATTGGCCGTTTGAAAGTTCGCGAAGGCGGCTGTTCGCGGAAGCCACAATCCGATCCAAATAATCAATTTGTATGAAGCGTTCAAATGATAGTTTTAATCTATTTTGGCCACGCAGCAAATCATAGAGTTCGTTTATTTTTCCAATTTTATTTTCCAAATCTACTAGATCGCCTGATGACTTGACTAGTTTTTCTTTGCTTTGTCGAAGGGACTTTTCGTACTCAACGGAAGCGTGATACTCCTGTAAAGCCTGTTCATATTGCCGTTTCAGTTCTTCTGTCATCGCAGCGATTGCTGTCAAATCCGACTTCGTTTTTCCTTCTAATTGTATTGTAAGTGAGCGGATCATCTCATTCGTCGCATGTGCCTTCTGTTTAAAATCGAGAATGGCATTTTTAAGTTCTTCCCGTTCTTCATTTGAAAGGATAGCTGACTTATAGTCTTCCACGGTTTCAAAGTTGGTCTCGATAAGCGCTTCCTTAAAACGTTCTTCCGCCTTTTTTTTCCGTTGGCCAAGCTGCTGGAGAGCCTGCTTTGAAAATTGTTCCGCAGCGTCTGCTTTTGTGACGAACTCTTTGCTCTCTTCATACTTCTGTTGTACTCTAGAAAATCGCTCATCCAACTCTCGTTTCGTTTTCTCTAACGTGTTAATTCGCTCCTCTAAAGCGGTTGAGTCACGAAATTCGATCGGAATCGATTCCCTGATCTGCTCATAACGTGCCTGTTCCTTTCCGAGAGCTGCTTTTTCATCGTTCAAATCCTTCTCAATCAACTCTTTTTCGGACTGCAAACGCTCCAGTACGACAGTTGTCTCTTTCCATTTCTTTTTCAACTCGGAAAGCACGGATTTGTTTTCCCGGAGTTGATTCAACTGCTTTTCTATACTGTCCTGAACAGCATGAAGTTCGGCGTATGATGAATCGACTTGCAGGGAGTCGAGTTGTCTCTTTTTGCCGACGACTTGATGACCAATCGCTTCATATGTAGCGAGTTGTTTTCGATAAGAGCTTTCCAACTCTGCTACTTTTTTTCTTTCGGATTCCACTTTATCCTTGGATATAGAATGATCTTCTCGACCTCCCATTTTTGCAGGATGATGAAGGCTGCCGCAAACAGGGCATGGTGTCCCGTCTTGCAAAGCTTGCGCGAGCATGGATGCTTGATTATCAAGCCAGGTTTGTTCAATCCGTTGATAATCTTGCTGAGCTAATTCGAATTGAGAAGCCTGTTCATCCACCAACCGTTTTGCCATTTCCAACTCCCGCTGAAGTTGCTCATAGTCAAAAGCCAACCTGGTTTTGGTTTTCAATTCATTCCATTCATCCAAAATTTCCTCATAATTCATCCCTTCGATTTCCAACTTTTCAATCTGATCGGCGAACTGTAAGACGTTGTCCTTCTTTTCGTACAGTCCGACAGAGATGCTCGACACTTTGCCTTCCAGAGATTCTACCCTCTCTTTTGCGTGGTGGAGCTCCCTTTCCTTCTTCTGTAACGTCATAACCATTGGCAAATAACTTTGCAATCTAGTCAGATCTATTTGAAGCTGTTCCCTCTCATCACGACGTTCCTCAATCTTCTGTTTCTCGTTTTCGGCGGCCCTAAATAAAACCCTTGCACGTTCTGCTTCCTCTTTGTTTTTCTCGGACGCCGCCCGTTGTATGTCCCATTCCTTATTTAATTCCTCGTACTGGAGCTCGACCCCGTGGATGGCTGCTGCGCGCTCCGCCTGTACCAGAAGCTTTTCTTTCTGTTCCAAAATCGGTTGCTTTTGTCGAATCCTCTCCGCCAAGCCTTCCTTTTGTTCCAAGTCATCAAAAAGTTGGTTGATCGTTTTGGCAGCGTGGTACCCCGTTTGCACCTCAGTATGTCTTGAATAGGCACCTTCGTATTTCTTCTGCTTGTCGACAATTTCATTGACATAATACGTCAGCTCATCTTCGAGACCTTCCACTATTTGGTATATGTTCGGTTGCTCGTTTTCCACCAGATGGAATAATGGCGATTCCCGATATGGAACAATAGAGGGAATCTGTCGAAGCAATCCATCAAACAAATGCCGCTCACGGTCCCATTCGACTTTCAAGTCATCCCTTTGTGATTTTAAGCGTTCTACTAATAAACGATACGGCTCCGTCTTAAAGATTTTCCGTAATATCACTTCTTTATTGTCGGTATCAGAAGTGAGAAACTTGCGAAACTCTCCTTGAGGCAACATGATAATCTGGCTGAATTGTGCATGGGTAAATCCGATTAAGCTCTCAATTTTTTGATTGATTTCCGAAACGATTTGCCTGTCGACTGCCGGAATTTCTCCCTGGTTTGTCAGTTCTACTAATTCGCATCTGCCAGGAGTTTCTCTCTTGTTTCCCATTTTTGTATAGGGGATTTGCCGGATAACACGAAACCTTCGTCCGCACACTTCGAAAACGAGTTCTACCTCTGTTTGGATAGAATCTTCGGCAAAGTCACTTCGCATTGCACGGCTATCCGTTCTGTCCTCGCCACTTGCCTGTCCATATAGGGCATAGCAGATCCCATCAAAAATGGTCGTTTTACCAGCTCCGGTCGAGCCCGAGATGACGAAAAGACGATGGTTATCCAATTCCGAAAAGTCAATGACTTCTGTCCCTTTATATGGACCAAAAGCGGTCATACTCAGTTTGATCGGTCTCATCTATTCTCATCCTCCTTGTACAAAACGTCATGCAACAGATCAGTAAAAATGGAAAGTGTTTCTTCGTCAGGCTTATCGCCTTGCAGTTCAGTGTAAAAAACTCGAAATAAATCCATATCATCCGGTTTAGATTGTTTTTCAGCTAAAAATGTTTCACTCGTTGCAGCCGCCATGGGTATTGCTCGTTCAATATGCATGGCGTTCGGATAGACGGATCGCACCTTTTCCATTGGATACAATACAGGCGATTCGTCCTCGAGTTTGATAAATACGTAGTCATCGCTCGGCTTTTGTCTCAGTATTTCCTCCATTTTTCCTTTCACGGTTCGCAAATCATTTTTGGGCACCAAAGTCCTTTTCTCTATTGTCACTTGCCCGCTTCCGTCCATTTCGACAACGAGAAATCCTTTTGCATGGTGTTCTTCTGATATGGAGTATTTCATTGGCGAACCTGCGTATCTGATCTTCTCTTGTTTGACATAATGAGCTTGGTGCAAATGGCCAAGGGCTGTGTAATGAAATTGCTCAAACAGCTCTGCTGCCACGTATTCAGCTCCTCCAATGGAAAGTGGTCTTTCCGATTCACTGGTGTTTTCCGCTTCTCCCCCATTCGGTGTAACAAATGCATGTCCTACAAAAACATGGCGCGCATCTGGATGTATTGGAAGTTCTTCAATAATCCTCTTCATAGCGCTGTTAAAGTCACAGATACCGTCATCCGTATAGATCTGCCTGCATACGGAAGGATCTGCGAATGGCACCAGATGAAAATGCACTTCACCGAATTCATCGTGTAAGATGATCGGTTCTGCTTGACGCAAAAGACGGCCGGTTATGTATAATCCATTCTTCTTCAACAGATCACTCCCAAAATGGAGTCGGCTCGGACTATCGTGGTTTCCCGCAATCGCGATGAGTGGAGTCGCCAAACCTATCACAATTTCCTGAAACACTTCATCCAACAAGTTTACTGCTTCCGTAGGCGGCACGGCCCGATCATATAAATCACCAGAAATAATGACTGCGTCAGGCTTTTCTTCTTTAATCGCTTCTAAGAATTGTTGTAATACATATCGCTGTTCGTCAGTCATGTAAACGCCTTGTACCAATTTACCAAGATGCCAATCTGCCGTATGGAAAAACTTCAATTGCCTCTCCCCCGTTACTTTTATTCCTTTTAGTTTACAGTATTTTTTTCTAGTAGACATACACAAAGGAAATATTGAAGTAATGGAACAGTTTAATCCCATTCGAAAATTTACAAGAATAAAGACTTTACTCTGAATATAGTTTATACTATACTGAAGAAAGTTGGTCTAAGGAAACTTTATAATCGGTCCCACCTTCACATTTCGCAAAGTGGATTAATATAATACGTTTACATTGCCACTAACAGCAGCCTATTTTTTTTACACAAAAAGTTGCACAAGGGAAATAAAATTGAAAGTCCGGGAGGGAATCAAATGTCAGATCAAATATGTGTAAAAGATATATCAGTCTCCTATTATGGAACTTCCGTATTGGAAGACGTATCCTTTACATTTGACTCAGGTAATCTTGTAGGCATCCTCGGTCCGAATGGCGCCGGCAAATCCACTTTAATGAAAGCGATGCTCGGGTTAATTCAAAAAGATAAAGGGACAGTAGCAGTCAATGGGAAACCGATTAAAGAAGTGAGGCAACAAATTGCCTACGTACCCCAGCGCTCTAACATCGACTGGAATTTTCCCATCACTGTAAAGGACACAGTCCTTTTAGGAACTTATCCAAAACTCGGGCTTTTCCATCGGCCGAAAAAGGAACATAAAGATTGGGCAATGCGCTGCTTGGAGCAGGTTGGGATGCAAGACTTTGCAAAACAGCAGATTGGTGAGCTTTCCGGCGGCCAACAACAACGGGTTTTTCTAGCAAGGGCACTTGCACAAAAAGCAGATTACTTTTTTCTGGATGAACCGTTCGTCGGTATTGATGTGTCGAGCGAAGAAGTGATTATTACTATACTGAAACAACTTCGTGATGAAGGGAAGCTTGTCTTCGTGGTTCATCATGACCTGACAAAAGTAAAACACTATTTCGACGAACTCGTGCTGATTAACAAAAATTTAATTGATGCCGGACCGGTAAAGGAAGTATTTCAGCCTGAAAAAATGACAAAAGCCTACCAACGGCCTTTTGCCATGATGGAAGGATTGGAGGTACCGCTATCATGAATTTCTTTGATGATTTGCAGACTTATGCGTTTCTGCAGAAGGCATTTACCACGTCAATCATGGTAGGCATCATTTGCGGCGTCATAGGGAGCTTTATCATACTAAGAGGAATGGCGCTTATGGGGGATGCAATTTCTCACGCTGTACTCCCTGGCGTTGCCATCTCCTATATGCTCGGTATTAATTATTTTTACGGGGCAGTTTTTACTGGCATATTGACTGCGTTCGGCATCGGGGCTATTACTCAAAACAGTCGGATTAAAAGTGATTCATCAATAGGCCTTGTCTTTTCAGCATTTTTTGCGCTGGGCATCATCTTGATCACCCGGGCAAGAAGCGCAACGGACCTGACACAAATTCTATTTGGAAACGTACTTGCCGTTCGGACTTCTGATATGTGGCTTACATTAGCAATCGGCAGTCTCGTTATACTAGTTGTCATTCTCTTTTACAAGGAGCTGCTCGTTTCAAGTTTTGACGAAACAATGGCTGCCGCATACGGGTTGCGCACACGTTTCATCCACTACGCGATTATGTTCCTATTAACTTTAGTAACAGTTGCCTCTTTGCAAACAGTCGGCGTCATTTTAGTTGTTTCACTGCTCATTACACCGGCATCTACTGCTTATCTATTGACGAACCGGCTATCAGTCATGGTAATCCTGTCTGCGTTCTTTGGCGCTTTGTCCGCTGTGATCGGCCTCTATTTCAGTTTTCTTTACAACATGCCGTCCGGCCCGGTCATAGCACTGGCGACAACAGGTTTATTCTTATTAGCATTCCTATTTTCACCGAAACAGGGGGTAGTAGTCCGTAAATTAAAAACGACAAACCGAAAAAAATTTGCTTGAACGATCTAAAAAGAGAAAGGAGTAAACAGATGAAAAAAATAGTTCAATGGGTCAGTTTATCCCTCTTGGCAGTCTTCATGCTTGCCGCATGCGGGGATGACAAAGAGAAGGCGAAGGATGACAATGCCCCTTTGAAAGTGGTGACTTCCTTCACCATTATAGCGGATATGGCGAGGGAAATTGGCGGGGACTTGGTGGAAGTCCATAATCTGGTACCTACAGGGACAGATCCACATGAATATGAGCCATTGCCAGATGACATTAAAGCCGCTACTAAAGCGGATGTATTATTTTATAATGGATTAAATTTAGAAGGTGGGAAAAAGGGCTGGTTCTTCAAAATGATCGATACGGTCAATCAGAAGGAAGAAAATGTCTTCAGTCTAACTGAACGTGTGGAACCGATGTACCTGACTGATGAAAACGGCAGAGAAGAAGAAATCAACCCGCATGCCTTTATTGATCCGGCTGTAGGCATCAAAATGGCAGAGGATCTTCGGGATGCTCTCGTTAAAAAGCATCCGGCCAAAAGCGAGGAGATTCAAAAACGCGGTGACGAATATGTAGAGCGGCTGAAAGCAATTGATAAGGAATATGAAGAGCGCATCAACGATATTCCTGCTGAAAAACGAATCCTCGTGACGAGCGAACGGGCATTTCAGTACATGACATCCCACTATGGGTTGGAAGAGGCGTATATTTGGGAGATCGACACAGAGGAGAACGGGTCGCCTGTACAAATCAAATCACTCGTCACGTTTATTAAAGAACATGACGTACCTGTCCTTTTCATTGAGTCCAACGTCGACCCTAGACCGATGGAAACAGTCGCTAATGAAACCGGGGTACGTATTGCCAAACAGAAGATCTATTCGGATGAAATCGGCCAGCCAGGTGAAGAAGTCGATACTTATATCAAATACTTAAACTATAATATCAATCTCATCCACGATGAATTAAGCAAATGAAGAATACCCGCATACAGCCGTCAGCAGGCAATGTATGCGGGTATTCTTCCTTTCTCAATAAAACACTTTATCTGTATTATACTTCGCGCGAAGTGTATTGATGATATACGTTTCATAAATCTCACGTTCCATTGGATCTTCCACGAGAAGGACGGAGATTTTCTTTATTTCATTTCGGTGTTCTTTTATTGGCGACACATTGTCTTCCAGGTGTTTCTTCACTCTCTGGCGCAACTTGCGGGCTTTACCGGCAAAGAGCAATTCGTCTTCTCCATTATAAAAGAGGATTATTCCCCCTTTATCACGGGGAATTTCATGCAAATCAACAAAACCGCAAATTGGTTTTATTGGCGCATCACTCGGTTCCTGCTTTCGTTGCCTTATGGTCACGTCTGGTTTTGGTATTGTGATGGAGATCATTTATCCACTTCCTATCTTAATCTAAACTCCCATTTTACCATAACATACCCCAATGGAGGGTTTTTTCTACTTATTGTTCTAAGTAGGTTCTTAAGGCCTGGCTAAATCCAGCGGCTTTCTCATATGGCTCCAAGTTGGATAACATGCCAAATAGGACTGGCTTACGGACCTCATTCCTCAATAATTCTTCTTCGATCACTTCTAGGCTGACCAACATGTCTTCATTTGCACTATCCTTCTTTACCATCCTGATCCAGGCCAGCAACTCTTTTGTTGAGCATAGTTTGGATGAACAATCCATTTGGAAGCCGAATAACGACGTCTTGTCCAAAAGTGGTTGTTTCAGGCCTGATACGATGGAATCAATCCGATCCACCATAAAATCGGCAAGTTTTTTGAAATCCAGCTCTGTCCTCGTCATCACAATAATTTCAATATATCCCTTTATTATACCTCCAGTGATGACAAAAAGATCCGGTAGGTGGACAGCGATTGTTTTTCCATATCTTTCAACATACAACGCTTCTAGTATTTCAAATGACTTTCTGCTTAATCGATTGATTAGTTTCATCATCTCTTCATTGCCCGGATTCGTCTGCTCCCGCACTTGCATTAAAATAAAATCTTTATATTTCTGAATTTCCTCAAACTGAACGAAAAAATATTCGCTCAGTCGCTCATTTGAATGGATATCCTCCTGGAAAACCGTACTGATCCTGTCGACCAGCTTAGATGTGAAATATTCAAAAATGGCGAATAACAGGCTTTCCTTAGATTTAAAAGACAAGTAGAAGGAACCTTTGGATATGCCGCAGGCGTCCGTAATCTGTTGTACCGAAGTTGCATCAAAGCCTTGTTGGGCAAAGAGCTCAGACGCCTTTTCAATTATTCTAGTCCGTTTATCCATTTGCACTCCTCCCTAGGAATCCAGCAATCTTATGTTTTCATTTGACGACTGACTGACTGGTCAGTTATTATGATAAAGTATATTTGCCATCCCGTCAAAACTAAAAATGGAGGTTCCCATGAATTCAATTATTAATTTTGTCATGAAAAACAAGTTGGCCGTCTGGCTGCTTACAATCATTATAACCGTTGCAGGGGTTTATTCTGGTCTTAAAATGAAATTAGAGACCATTCCTGATATTACGGTTCCTGTCGTCAGCGTCACCACCATTTATCCTGGCGCAACGCCTGAGCAGGTGATGAATGAAGTATCTGAACCACTTGAGAAAATGGTGCAGAACTTAAAAGGTGTAAAATCGGTAAGTTCCACTTCATATCAAAATGCCTCTTCCCTTCAGATTGAATATGGATTCGGCACAGATATGAAGGAAGCTGAAGAGGAAGTCAAAGAAGCAGTCGGCAACTATCAATTGCCTGACTCTGCACTGGAGCCGTCCATTGGCAGGATTAGCATCAATGCGTTTCCGATCGTCGCTTTAAGTGTTTCAGATAAAAACAAATCGCTTGAAGAACTGACTGCCTTAGTCGAAGATTCCCTTGTGCCTGACCTGGAAGGCATTGACGGCGTCTCTAGTGTTGCAGTGTCGGGCCAACAAATCGAAGAAGTTGTCTTGACCTTCGATCAGGAAAAGTTAGCTCAATATAATTTGGAAGAAGAGACTGTAAAACAACTCATTAAAGGCTCCGATTTGAAAATGCCGCTCGGCCTGTTCAACTTGGAAGGGGAAGAACAATCAGTCGTTGTCGATGGAAAGTTGACAACCATTTCTGAACTGGAGAATCTATTGCTTCCTGCAGTACCGAAAACTGACAATGCCATGCAGGCCCAATCCGGCCAGAACGGCGCGCCAGGAATGCCGCCTGCCACAGCTGGCATCCCGACAGTTAAGCTTGGGGATATTGCATCCATCCAGCATATCGGGAAAGCAGAATCAATTTCCCGTATGAATGGCAAAGAGGCGATTGCGATCCAAATCGTTAAGTCACAGGACGCCAACACAGTGACAGTCGTCAATGCTGTAAAAGATATGATGACTTCGTTTGAAGATGAACATGACGGTCTCTCGATCTCTGTCTCATTGGATCAGGGAGAACCTATTGAACAATCTGTTGAAACGATGCTAAGCAAGGCAATATTCGGTGCGCTGTTCGCAGTAGTCATCATTATGCTGTTCTTACGCAATTTCCGATCCACCATCATCTCAATCGTTTCGATCCCGATGTCTTTGCTGATCGCCGTGCTTTTATTGAAAGAATTGGATATCACCTTGAATATGATGACACTCGGTGCCATGACAGTCGCGATCGGCCGAGTGATTGACGACTCCATCGTTGTCGTTGAAAATATTTATCGCCGGATGCATCTATCGACTGAAAAACTCCAGGGACGGGACTTGATCCGGGAAGCGACTAAAGAAATGTTTAAACCAATTGCTTCTTCTACACTAGTCACCGTCGCGGTATTTATTCCACTGGGGCTTGTCGGGGGCATGGTGGGAGAATTATTCATGCCGTTTGCGCTCACCATTGTGTTTGCTTTATTGGCCTCCCTGCTAGTAGCGATCACTATCGTACCTATGCTCGCCCATACATTGTTCAACAAACAATTGAACGGCAATGCGGGTGTCCATAAAGAACAACATGGTAAAATGGCAAACGGGTATCGCAAAATTTTGAACTGGACTTTGAACCATAAATTGGTCACTGTTCTGCTATCTTTGGCGCTTCTAGTCGGCAGCCTCTTTTTAGTCCCTCACGTCGGGGTCAGTATGCTGCCAGATGAAGAACAGAAGATGATGTATATTACGTATACGCCAGAGCCAGGAGAAACATTGGACACTGTTAATGACAATACAGTTCAAGCAGAAAATTACCTATTGGGATTAAAAAATGTCGACAGCATCCAAGTATCCGTTGGCGGGGAAAACCCAATGGCACCCGGTGCTTCGAACGGTGCGCTTATGTTCGTCAACTTTGATTCGGATACACCGAACTTCGATAAAGTGAAAGAAAAAACAATGAACGAACTGAAAAAGTTATCCGTGAAAGGTGAATGGAAATCTCAGGACTTCTCGGTAAGTGGCTCCAGCAACCAATTGAGCTACTATGTTTACGGAGATCGACTTGATGAAATTGAACCTGTCGTAACCGAGATTGAAAGCATCTTAACGTCAAACAAAGACTTAAAGAATACAAAAACAAGCTTGGCGCGGACCTATAAGGAATATACATTAGTCGCCGATCAGGAAAAATTGACTCAATATGGTTTAACTACTGCTCAAATCGGCATGATTTTATATCCGAATAAACAGCAGGAAGTCATTACGAAATTGGAAGACGGCAAGAAGTCCATCGATGTCCTCGTAGATGATGCTAAGAAAGAACATAAGACAATCGAGGAACTGCTCGAAGAAAAAGTCCAGACGCCATTCGGAATAGAAATTCCGATTTCGGAAGTCGTAGAGTTGAAAGAAGGCACGACGTCGGATACAGTTTCCCGTCGAGACGGTAAATTGTTTGCAAGCGTATCCGCAGAAATTGTCACGAAAGATGTATCTAAAGTATCAAAAAACGTTAATGATAAAATTGATAAGCTCGACAAGCCATCCACTGTGAAAATTAAAACTGCCGGAGTAACAGAGGATATTACAGAAGCATTTACGCAATTGGGGCTTGCTATGCTTGCTGCAATCGCCATTGTCTACCTCATCCTAGTTATAACATTCGGTGGAGGTTTGGCTCCGTTTGCCATCCTCTTTTCCTTGCCGTTTACTGTAATCGGCGCATTGGTTGGATTGTTGATTGGGGGAGAAACGATCAGTGTTTCTGCAATGATTGGTATGCTGATGCTGATCGGTATCGTGGTAACAAATGCGATTGTATTGATCGATCGGGTCATTAATAAAGAAAATGAAGGGCTGCCAACACGGGAAGCCATATTGGAAGCTGGTGCAACACGACTGCGTCCTATCTTAATGACAGCCTTGGCGACGATCGGCGCTTTAATCCCTCTTGCTATTGGAGCAGAAGGAAGCGGATTGATTTCAAAAGGTCTCGGTATTACAGTTATCGGCGGATTGACGAGCTCAACATTGCTCACTCTCATTTTCGTACCAGTTGTCTTTGAATTTTTAGGGAAGTATCGTAGAAAAAAGGTCCAAAACTAATACAATCGAATGGTCGCCTGCCGTCATTGACGGTAGGCGGCTTTTTTACGCCGATCCAGGAAGAGACTTGGAATTCAGGAGATGGATTGTGTATTTAGATCATGAAGAACAAAAAATACTTTAGATAGCGCCGGACCCTTTCCTGTCTTATTTTTTCTAGTTCAAATTAAAATATAATTTCTCTATTATCATAAATAGGTTTAGGTGGTTTACTCCCTACACCTCCTGAACCATGATTCGGATCGGCACCATTATACGCGATTGGAGCGTAAGCAAGAATCAATAAAAAGGCGCCGAAAACTTAAAACCTTTTTTCCTCATAATTTTCACATTCTGTTTCCCCTCTTTTCCTATCACCGCCGAAAAAATTTATTCTTCCGTTCAGCAAAGGACGACATGCGTCTTCATAGCAATTATTCCTTTTAGCAAGCCGGTTTGCAATTACATGGAAATGCAAAGCTGAACAAAGGTCTTCCCCATCGTTGGCTGTGTCATCCATCCCAATCCGTTTCATATACTGTATGACTCGACTAGAGTCAGAAAGGAGCTGAACGTAGGAATGGACCAACCCGTTACAGTGTTAACGAGAAGTCTGGATTCTGTTTCAGACATAATCAGCATTACTTATCCAGTCATTGCGCAAATGGAAGACGCGGTCATCCAACGGAAAATAAATTTTGCAATTATCTCAGCCTATAATGATCTATTGATCGAACAAAATTTTTATGATGAAGATTTAGTAGAACTGATCGGTTATTTTGAGATTAAAACAAATGAGCGGGAGATTCTCAGCCTCAATTTAATTGTCTATTCCTATACGGGCGGCGCACACGGCTTAACAATTGTAAAATCGTTGACTTTTTCAACGGAGACAGGAGAAAAGTATAAATTAAAAGATTTATTTAAAAGTGGCAGCAATTACGTGGAAGTCATCTCCGATATCATCCGACAGCGGACGGATGACTGGGATATTCCGTTGCTCGATCCTCCCTTTAAGACGATTCGACCAGATCAGGATTACTACCTCGCAGACACATCGATCGTCATCTACTTCCAATTGTATGAGATTTCGCCTTACGCATGGGGCTTCCCTTATTTTCCGATTCCTATCAAAGACTTGGAGAAAGTGATAGCGCCTGATGGTCCATTGGCTAAACTGATCACCTTTACGTAATAAAAGCTGTCATAAAACTCGAAATCAACGAGTTGATGACAGCTTTTCGATTATCGCTTCCTATTTTTTCTCCAGAAATAGACGAGAGTCATCACCAGGAGAAACAAAAAACAAGATCCAGCAACTTGCCCAGTTATGACATTTGATTTAAGTTTGTGAGAATTCGCTGCAGCAGGATGATCAATTACCTTACCTTTCCCCAGTACCGCTATGTCATCCGAAGCTTCCGCAAGTCCATTCGTCCTTTGACAAATCGTTGTTGTCAATATCTCTTCTCCATAAACATCATTGGCCTTTGCAAAAATCAGATAGGATTTTCCCTCCATGAAGGGAAAGCCACAATCCCCATCATTCAAACCTGTTTTAATATCAATTTCCCCAGTTTCAATGCCCTTCCACACTTCATCCACTTGAAAGGTTATCGTTCTGCCTCTATGCATATTCTTGCCACTTTCCGTAGCCCCAATCACCTTCCCGCTAAACACAGCATCGGCTTCCTCCACCGCTTGCTCAACAGGTGATGGCATGACACAGGAGCAGGCAATTGCTTTCTCTGGGGTATTTCATACAAGGAAAAACAGAAGGAGAAATAATAAATTTCCATACTTATTCATTTTATCACCTTCCTGCTTATCTAAGTAGGCGGGCAGGAACACGTAGCGTTTCATGTAATATTTACAAACCATTCCTTAATTTCTGATTTGTTTCACTTAACACTTCGCCAATGTTTTTTTCATGAATAACCAAATCCGCATACCCATCCATTATGGTCGGTTCCCTGTTTACAATGACAAGCTTGGCACCTTGTTCCTTTGCAAGTAAGGGAAATTGATTAGCAGGTGAGACGGTCAACGAAGAACCGAGGACTATAAACAGTTCACACTTCTCCGTTTCCTCTATTGCTTTAGAAAACGTATCCTCTGGCAACATTTCTCCGAATAGAACAACGGATGGACGCAACGTCCCCCCGCACGGACAATAAAACTGTTCTTCTGTATACCGATTACTCCCAAAAACTTTACCACATGTTTGACAGTGGACTCTTTGAATCGTTCCGTGCAATTCCATACTATTGATTGTTCCTGCTTCGGTATGAAATCCATCTACGTTTTGGGTGATGATACCTTGAATAAGCCCTTTTCTTTCCCACTCAGCCAAAATAAAGTGACCTGCATGTGGCATACAATCTTGAACGCCCAATACCCTATGCCGATAAAAACGAAAAAACTGTTCCACATTTTTATTGAGCGCTTCCGTGCTGGCAACCTCGCTCGGATTCTCCTGTCCCCAAAGGCCGGAATTTGCAGAACGGAAATCAGGCAGCCCGCTCTCTGTCGACATTCCAGCGCCAGTAAAAACAATGGCATGCTTCGACTTTCGAATTAATTCTGCCAACATAGCCTATTTACTCCTCCTATTCTATTCATAATTATTCATCCTATTTCCCGGGAAATCATCAGTATCATTATAAGATGAAACACTTGAAAACTCACTCAATGATATCCGTCGTTCTTAATCACAGGAATAAAGTTCTCCGTAACATCACTCTTTCAATTTCCAAATTATGACCTTGCATTATAGCAGAATATCTTTTACAATCAGTTGAATAATTATTCATTAAGTTGAATAAAAAAAGGAGCATGTGAACATGCAGAAGCAGACATCATCGAACAGTCAACAGAACACAGCTCAACTAAAAACAAAAAAAACCCTCCATATCAATGCATTTGTTTTACTATTTCTTGTCGTCCTCATTGCGGCTGCGCTGACCTACGTTATGCCAGCCGGTGAATATGAACGAGTGGAGAAGGACGGACGGACTCTAGTGGTACCCGATTCTTTTCATTGGGTCGGTTCCTCCCCTGTTGGTTTCTTTCATGCGTTTACAAGCATTCACGAAGGGATGGTGAATGCGGCAGGTATTATATTTTTCGTCCTGATCATTGGCGGTGCCTTTGGCATTCTCAAAGCAACCGGTGCGCTGGATGCCTTGATTTTAAGCTTGACGAAGCGACTCGGAAACCGGGAACTGTTCCTCATTCCTGTACTTATGCTATTTTTTGGTGCGGGAGGAACATTGATGGGGATGGCTGAAGAAACAATTGTCTACATTGCTATCGTCACACCTCTTGCCGTCGCGTTGGGCTTTGATGCAATTGTCGGTTTCGCGATTGTATCAGTAGGGGCGAACATTGGATTTATGAGTGCTGTTTTGAATCCCTTTAATATCGGAGTTGCTCAAAGCATTGCGGACTTGCCGACATTTTCAGGCATCGGGCTTCGCATTGTGTTATTCGCCACATTATATATTGCAGGTGTTCTATATGTGTTTCGTTATGCAAAAAAAGTGAAATCCCATCCCGAACTCAAATTCAGTGGTCATTTAAAAGAAGATTCTCTTGATAATATTGACCAGACTATGGAACTGACGAAACGTCATAAATGGATTCTCTTGTTGTTTTTACTGAACTTTGTCATCCTTATTTTCGGTGTCATTCAACTCGGATGGTATATTACAGAAATTGCTGCGCTATTTTTATTATGCGGCATCCTCATCGGTTTTGTAGGTAAGCTTAGCCCCAATAAAATGGCTGATAGCTTCATTGATGGGGCAAAAGATCTCATCGGAGGTGCGTTGATTATCGGTTTCGCCCAAGCGATTCTCGTGGTCATACAAGATGGAAAGCTCATTGATTCCCTTTTATTTTACGCATCCACTGCCCTGAGTGAGCTGTCCCCTATCCTGAATGCGATCGGGATGTTTGTTGTGCAGCTGTTCCTCAACTTCCTCGTACCGTCAGGAAGCGGCCAGGCTGCGCTCACTATGCCCATTTTAGCCCCATTATCCGACCTTGTCGGGGTGACTAGACAAACAGCTGTCCTAGCTTTCCAGCTTGGTGATGGAATTTCAAATGCCCTCTTCCCGACATCTGGTGTCCTGCTTGCCGGGTTGGCAGTTGCCGGAATTCCCTTTACTCGATGGATTAAATGGGTCATGCCGCTCGTTTGTATCCAGATTGCCATTTCCATCCTCTTTCTAGTCGTTGCGCAAATGATTCACTACGGTCCTTTTTAATCCGTTATAATTGATATTGCTGACCAATTGGATGGTTGTGACTCATGCAAGTTTTACAAAGCATCCAATTCGTCTTTCTGTTACATGGCAAACCATATGAGATGAGGAGTTTCCAGATGAACAAACTATCACTTGATCAAGCGCTGATCGACTGGACCATTGAACAACGCAGACATTTCCATATGCATCCCGAGTTGTCAGGGCAAGAGTTTGAAACAGCTTCTTACGTCAAAGCAAAGTTAGCCGAATTCGGCATTCCATTGGTCGATGGCTATTCCGCCCCGAATGTCATTGCGTATTTGAAAGGGACTGAGGGAAAGAAGACCATAGCCCTCCGAGCGGATATGGATGCCCTTCCCTTGGAAGAAGAAGGAGAGAAACCGTATATTTCAAAGGTTCCTGGCGTTATGCACGGTTGTGGTCATGATGGGCATACAGCAACATTATTGGCAGTCGCCAAATGGCTGAGCGAACATTCGCAGCTCGTCCGGCATAATATCCTGTTCATTTTTCAAAGTTCGGAAGAGATCTCTCCTAGCGGTGCAAAGCAGCTTGTAGAAGAAGGTATTTTAAATGGCGTGGATGTAATTTATGGCATCCACTATATGTCTAGCATGCCGCTAGGAAAAATAGGTTTTGCCGCTGGTCCTGCAATGGCTTCTTGTGATGATTTTGATATTATCATCGAAGGGAAAGGCGGACATGGGGGCAGCCCGCATGAAACCATCGATCCCATTTACATTTCGACACATCTAATTCAAGCATTCCAATCCATCGTCAGCCGGAATTTACATCCATTGCATGCTGGCGTCATTTCGATCGGCGGCTTACAGGCAGGTAATTCCTATAACGTCATTCCTGACAAAGTTCAAATAAAAGGGACCATTCGGGCCCTAACGTTCGAAGGAGCAGCACTTATGCACAAACAAACCGAGCAACTGACTCGATCCATCTGTGAAAGCTTCGGCGCCACTGGCCATTATCAGTTCATCGAAGGGACACCCCCTTTGTATAACCATCCCGAAGCATGTGAGGTAGCGAAGGACATTATCCAAAGAACATTTGGCGAAGATGTCTTCACGGACTTCGAACCGGTGCTTGGCGCTGAAGATTTTTCGTATTATCTAAAGAACAAAGTCGGCGTTTTCATAAACGTCGGGATGCAAAGTGAGAAAAGCCAGTACCCGCACCATCATCCAAAATTTGATATCGACGAAGCGGCCATCCCGTCTGGCATCGAATTAATGATCCAGTTAGCTCTACATGGATAGATAATGGTTTAAGCAATGCCCCTTTATGGGAGCATTGCTTTTTTCATTGCAAACCGTTGCTCCAAGACAGGTTAGCCCATTTCACTAAGTATATCGCTTGTTCTGTTTCTCGGACTGCTTGTACGCCCGGTCGAATGCTAGTTTGACATGCAAATCGATCGTTTTCACAGACTAACTGCTCATATAACATCGCCAACCGATCATATCAATTGACTAACCGCTCGTATGTTCATACCAACCGATCATTTCCAACAACTAACCGCTCGTATAATCAAGCCAACCGATCATTTCCAATGGTTAACCGCTCGTATAACATCGCCAACCGATCATTTCCAACAACTAACCGCTCGTATAATCGGCCAACCGATCATTTCCAACGACTAACCGCTCGTATAATCAAGCCAACCGATCATTTCCAACAACTGACCGCTCGTATGTTCAAGCCAACCGATCATTTCCAATGACTAACCGCTCGTTCATACCAACCGATCATTTCCAACAACTAACCGCTCGTTTCTCCCGGTCGACTGATCGTATAGTGCCACGAAAATAGCCCCAACCTGCCTCCACATTACTCGATCGCCCTGTGCCGGCTATTGTCGATTTCGTATCATAACAAGCAACTTTCTTACAATTCGTCCTTGTTGTCAGGTAAAATTGATGAAACGAGGAGTTGAAGCATATGGGACGAACATTGGTGATAAGTGATATTCATGGTGAGATTACAGCGTTTACCCAATTATTAAAACAGATAGACTATCAACCTGGTATTGACCGACTCATCCTCCTCGGAGATTACATCGATCGAGGAGAAAATTCGAAAGCAGTGCTCGATCAAGTGATGCTTCTTCATGAACAAGGTGCTACTGTCCTCAAGGGGAATCACGAGGATATGATGATCAAAGCTTTTACAAGCGGGGAAGAGCGGCCTTGGCGTCATTGGGTGGACCGGAATGGAGGTAAAGAAACTCTGCGAAGCTACGGCTTTACGGAAGAACAATATATGGTTTCTCTTGACGTGCCTTTTGAACGCCCACATTTACTATCGGATGCACTGGAGAAACATATCGAATTTATCTGCTCATTAGAAGTCTACAAAGAACAGGACAACTTCCTTTTTGTTCATGCCGGTGTCAATCCAGAAACGCCAATTCCAGAAACTGAAGAACGAGATTTTCTCTGGATCCGAGATCCTTTCCATAATGGCTATGCTGGAGAAAAAACAGTGGTGTTTGGACACATACCGACAAAACATCTACATAAGGACGATGCCAACCACTCTATCTTTTTTGGAACCAACAATATCATTGGAATCGATGGAGGTGCGGTATACGGCGGTCAGTTGAATTGCCTGGAACTGCCTGGCTTCATAACTCATAATGTGAAGATTTCGGATTGCTCTAAGTAAAGCCTTACATAGGAACAGCCGGTGCCTAAATTCGCACCGGCTGTTCCGTTATTCCATTTCCGCTTCTCTTTCAGCCTTCTTTCTTGCTTTCTTTATTACTTCCTTTTCTATGTTTTCAAATCGGCGTATATCCGTCGGTCGTACTGTAATCGGTTCTTTTTTTAATAGTTTCATCATAGCAATCACCAGCAACAACAAGAAAAGGGTGAATGGCAAGGCGGAAACGAGAGAGGCTGTCTGCAGCGCTTCCAAGCCGCCTGCATACAACAGTACTGCCGCGATGGCGGACATTAAAAATCCCCAAACCACTTTTACGATCAATGGAGGAAACAGATTCCCCTTCGTTGTCATACTCGCCAAAATATATGTGGCAGAATCTGCGGATGTAACGAGAAAAGTGAAAATCAATATGATGGCGAGAACAGACAGCAAGCCGGTAAACGGCATATGCTTAAATGTTTCAAACACGGCTGACGTGACATCCGCATCCACAGCCTCCGCAATATGAGTTCCGTTGTTCAAATCATTATAAAGGGCGGTCCCTCCTAACGTCGCAATCCACATGCATGCAAAGATAGGCGGGATGACCATGACGCCAGCAATAAATTCACGGATGGTTCTTCCTTTGGAAACACGGGCAACGAACGCACCGACAAACGGAGACCAGGCAATCGTCCAAGCCCAATAGAAGATGGTCCACTCTTGTACCCATGTTCCTCCTTGATAAGGCTGGAGACGCAAACTATAACGAATGAAATTATTGATGTAATCTCCGATCGCCAACGTAAAACTTTCTAGGATGAACACTTTAGGGCCAACGACAAAGAAAAATACTAGAAGAACAAGCGCCATCGCTAAATTAAAATTCCCCAAATAGGCAATACCTTTACTTAATCCAGTCGATGCCGAAAACATGTAAGCGATAAACACAACAAAAATAATAAGCAACTGGATGAGGAACGTATTGTTAACAGGAAACACATATTCCAATCCACCGCTCATCTGCAGGACACCCATTCCAACAGACGTCGCGATTCCCATTACAGTTGCGATGACTGCAAACGAATCAATTCCCGTCTTTACCATCTTATTCGATCCGACGAGCGGTTCCATTGCGGTAGATATCAACCCATCCTTTTTTTTGCGGAACTGCAAAAAACCGATGACCAGCCCTACAATGCCAAAGATAGCCCATTGTGAAATGCCCCAATGAAAAAATGAATATCCCATGGCAACTCTGGCCGAATCTACCGTCTGCGACTCTACTCCAGTTAGTGGAGAGGTATAATAATGACTCATTGGTTCAGCGACTCCCCAAAAAACGAGGCCCACACCGAATCCAGTAGAAAACAACATGCCGATCCAAGTGAAGAAAGGATAATCAGGACGTTCTCCATCCCCGCCAAGTCGAATTGCTCCATATTTACTAATGGCAAGTCCAGCTAAAAAAAGAATGACAATAAATACGGCCAACAAATAAAACCATCCAAACTTTTCTGTTGTGAAGCTATACAGCACATTGGCCACTCTACCAAATGGTTCGGGCATCACTGCCCCCAAAACGACGAGGACTAAAATAACGACAGCTGAAATGGAAAATACCGGGTTTCTTAAAAAACTTTTATCCAAAACTATATCGACTCCTATAGATGTATTGTCATCCCTATACCCTGTAAGAAAGCCGACTAACGTAAAATTTCATTAAAAATACCATTCATCCGAAAATGAATTGCAGAATCTTTATTTTGCAGAAACGAAGTCTTCCGTGCCAACCTTTTGATCCTTTGGCAATCCAAGCCCGACCAAACCGATAAACGGTAGAAAGGATGCAAGAATCATGGTTTGATGAACACCGATCGTATCCATCAATACACCAATGCCTACTGCTCCGAGAGCACCCATGCCAAATGACAGGCCGACTGTCAAACCGGCCATCGTCCCAATTTTGCTAGGGACGAGTTCCTGTGCATAAATGACCGTTACAGAGAAACTTAGCATAATGAAAAAGCCGATCGCGATTAACAGTAAAGTTACTGCCCATAGCGGAGCGTAGGGCAATAGGAGACAAAGAGGCAAGGGAACCAGCAAGGATAAAACGATTACTTTTTTGCGTCCAATGCGATCCGCCATCGGCCCGCCAAAAAACGTTCCCGCCGCCCCAAGCGCCATAAATAGGAATATGTATAGCTGACCCGATTCGATCTTCAAATTGTATTGGTCAATCAAATGAAAGACGAAAAAACTAGTAATGGTTGTTACGTAAAAAGAACGAGCAAAAATGATAATGAATAATAAGGTGAGGGCAATTCCGACTTGTTTGCTTGTCAGCTTCCCGATAGTGCTAAGCACCACTTTTTTGCGTTTTGCACTTTTCTCCTGTTCAAGCTGTTCCTTATACCATTTCGATATTCTGGATAATATATAGATGCCTAATGCAGCTACTAGTATAAATACCGCTGCTCCAATTTGGCCAAGCGGTACAAGCACAAAAGCGCTGATCAACGGAGCTAATGCCTGCCCCGAATTTCCGCCGACTTGGTAAATGGATTGGGATAACCCACGTTTATTCCCAGCCGCCAAAAAGGAAACACGAGATCCTTCCGGATGAAAAACGGCCGAGCCGAGTCCGAGCACAATGACCGAAAGTAGAATAAGTGAGTAGCTTGGGGCAAATGCTAAACCGGCCATGCCAAGCATTGAAAAGGTCATTCCTATTGGCAGAGCATACGGCATCGGTTTGCGATCGCTAAAATAGCCGACAACCGGCTGCAATACGGATGCCACCATGTTTAAAGAGAAAAAAATGAAACCGAGCTGTGTAAAACTAAGGCCCCTTTCCTGTTCCAATACAGGAAACATGGCCGGGATGACAGACTGCAACGTATCATTCAATAAGTGACAGCCGCCAATCGCAAACATGATTGGATATACGGGAAGATGATTACTTGCATCCTTGGTCGTCATGACTGGAAATCCAACCTCCTTTCAACTGTACTTTCCAGTATACATGACTTGGTTCATCATTTGGAGGTGCGACCGTTCGTTTTAATACGCAGGATTCCTGGGTACACTACCTGTAAACTCAGGTGGAAAGGATGAAACCAATGGGATTTATCAGTAGCGCGTCTCTTGCTTCCCTGATGCCTGTCGCCATGTTATTAATCACGGTTGAAATTGTCATTGGCAGTTATAAAGCGTTTTCCCCTGAATGGACAAAAGCGCTAGCTATAGGGAATTTCATCATCAACTTGCTGTGGATTTGTCTCATCTCAATATTCGTCTTGAATCCTGCGATCATCCAACATGCTGTCGCTTCCTTTTTCGCCTCGATTTTTCAAAAAGCTCCAGAGGACATCTATGGACAAGTTCGTTGGATCATTATAGGCATCGGTCTTGCAACTATTGTAACAACCGCCATTGATGCATTTGCCGGATTCCGAAAACATGAAAAAAGTGATCGATCGATAGGATGATCACTTTTTTCGGTATGCAACAATGGAAGTTGCTGTTATCCCGACCGTCAGGACAATTGTCAATGACAATCCAAGCCGGGCCTGGCTGAGAAGTGTTGTCCCGATTGTGACGATGAATACATCAAAACACAGTATCATCAACGCAGGATTCATCGATAGCTTTTTGGCGACCATTTGCGCCAATAAATCCGTCCCGCCGATACTAATATCTTTCCGTAACATGAGTCCCGCACCACATCCGATACAAACACCGGCCGTGATGGCACCCACCCAGGGATTCATTTCCTCATGGAGACCCGCTTTCCTCAATGGCGTCAACATATCGATAATGACTGAGGAACATAACAGGCCATGGATTCCATTGTAGAAGAATGGCCTGTACAAAAACCATGCTGCGATAAAAATAGGAATGCTTATGAGTAGAAATGTTAGCCCAACCTGGACGTCCAGTATGTAATGGATGATCAAACTGATGCCCAAGGCGCCGCCTTCCAAAAATTCAAAGGGAACGAGAAACAGATTAATGCCGACTGAAATGAAAAGACAACCGATTCCTATGGCCGCCGCTTTTCCCCAAAAACTCAATTTGCTTCGCCACCTAACCTATCGTCTGATAGATATATATGATGGTCGAGCCAAAAGTATCAATCTTTCTGCCAATTCGGTGAGCATTTCTTCCAGCCAGGGCTGACATGCTATTGTTTGGCTTTTCTACAACCAACACCATGCTGTAGCTTGAACGTTCTGCGATCTGTTGCTTAATGGTCTGATCATGCTACTACTATCCCTGGCGCTTTCATTTTCCATCTCCATGTTTAACCAAATTATTAGCGGGAAGAGATGAGAGAGAGTAATTACAACATGGAGGTGCTTCAAATGGCAAAAGTAGCAGTAGAAAATCCATTTACTGATGTGAAACAAGCATTAGAGGAAAAAGGGCATCAAGTCGAAATGTTTGAGAGCGACGAAAATGTCAGCGGCTGTGACATCGGTGTCGTCCGCGCTTTGGGAGACGTCAATGTCGACCAATTTGATTTCCCAGTTGTCAGTGTAGAAGGACGCTCTGTCCAAGATATCGTAGATAATGTACAAGAACGATTAAACCGATAATTTTTCTGACGCCGGCTTCCTCATTGAATAAATGAAGACAAGTCGCTAGTTAACAGAGACAAAGAGGAGCGGCGGAATTGACGAGATTCCGCCGCTTCTTCATCGTTACATCTCTCATGAAACGGCACTTCCTTCTTCCTTTTCCGTGCCGGCCACAACGACCGCCGCAGAGGCATCCCCAATAATGTTGACTGTGGTCCTCATCATGTCAAGCACCCGATCGATCCCTGCAATCAAGGCGATTCCTTCAAGCGGCATATTCACTGAACTCAGAACCATTGCCAGCATAATCATCCCAGCTCCCGGTACACCAGCTGTCCCTATAGAGGCTAGAATGGTAATTAGAACAACCGTAAGCAACTGCATAAACGACAGTTCAAGCTGGAAAAATTGAGCGATGAAAATGACTGCGACGCCTTGATAAATGGCTGTGCCATCCATATTGATCGTAGCACCAAGCGGCAGTACAAAACTGGTGATTTTTTTGGGAACGCCCAAGTTCTCATTTGTGTTTTTAATTGTAACAGGCAATGTTCCCGCACTACTGGCCGTACTGAAAGCGACAAGCGCTGCTGGAGAAATCCCTTTGAAAAAGGTGAGTGGACTCATGTTGGCAAACGTCTTGACGGCTGCGGAATAAACGATCAATGCATGCAAGATACATGCGAGATAAACAGCTGCAATCACTTTGACCAATGGCAGCAAAACAGATAGTCCATATTGTCCGACCACCGGAGCGAGAAGTCCGAGTATGCCAATCGGTGCCACTTTCATCACAATTCCTGTTATCTTGTACATCACCTCGGAAAATCCCTCGAAAAATCGATAGACTGGTTGCGCCTTCTCCCCCACCAGTGTAATCGCCAAACCAATGAACAAAGCAAAAAAGATAATTTGCAAGATATTCCCTGTAGCTAACGCGGAAAACGGATTATCCGGCACGATATTCAAAATTGTCGTAATGGCGCTTTGCGGTTCCTGAGTGGCTGCCTCAGGGGCAACAAGACCCTCAGCTTCCAGCGATACCCCTTTTCCCGGCGATATGATAAATGCAATAAGCAGGCCGATAATAATAGCTATAGCGGTTGTTGCCAAGTAATACACCATCGTCTTCCATCCAATCCGACCCAATTGTTTCGGATCAGATGAACTGGCAACACCAATGACTAACGTCGATAAAATAAGCGGAGCAATAATAAATTTGATCAATCGTAAGAATAAATCCCCAAATGGCTTTAAAAAGTTGACGCTTTCCCCAAATAGGCTGCCTAGAAGAACAGCAAGCACGAACGCAATAAAGATTTGTGTCATCAGCGTAAACTTAATTTTCATTCCCGTCCCCTTTCAAATATTTCAGATTACTATATCTTATACAAGTCCATCAGCTCTCATGAATGGCAAAAAAAGATTTATTCACTTCTATATAAAAAAAGACCGCAGGAAAATCGCCATGACGCGATGTTCTCTACGATCTCTTTAAATGAGTGCTTCCCCGATCAGAAAAATCTTCCGACAATTGGATAGTTATATGTTTCGCCGCCCAATGCTTTCACGATGCCGAGGATAGGAACTACTAGCATTACCAATCCACATACGAGAAGTAATGGAATACCAATCAGTACAATGATTAATATAAATGAGATGAATATAGCAATCCACATCATCAGCTGAAACAATAAAGCTTGGATTGACAGCCTTTTTATTTCGTAATCATCAACAACCAAGTAGAGGATGATAGGAACTAAACAAGGTGCAAAAAATGCGCTTGCGTGGACTAAGATTTTTAGACCTGTGTTTTCCACAGTAGCACCTCCATTTTCTTTGACTTTCTATCTGTTATACGAACAAAGAAAATAAAAGTTTCACCACTCTAACGATTTCTAATTAATTCCGTAAACCTGTCATTGATTGAGCGGTTATCAAACGATTCTACTGATTTGTCCTCTAACCCATAAGCTTCTTTTAATGTAAGGATTCTGCGTACACTGTCGTTCAGCCGCTCTTCCGAAATAACCCCAGAAGCAATTGCCTGTGAAAACAACTGTATCGTTTGCAATTGATCGTCATAATCCCCGGCAATCAGCAACAGATCACTTCCGGCTAAAAATGATTGTAATGCCGCTTCGGAAACCGAATGGTCGTTGGTAATGGCACCCATAGTTAAATCATCCGTTATGACCACCCCTTGAAAACCCATTTGCTCACGCAGCAAATCGTTGATAACTCTGCCGGACATGGAGGCCGGCCATTTCGGATCAAGAGCAGGATAGACAACATGCGCTACCATAACCACATCCGCCCCTGCATCAATTGCCTGTTGGAATGGCATGAACTCCGTCCTGGCCAATTCCTCTAACCCCTTATCGACAACCGGCAGTGATTCATGTGAATCAACTGACGTATCTCCATGTCCTGGAAAATGCTTGATGACAGGTATCACGCCATTGTCCTTCATGCCGTTCATCGTCTCGATCCCCAGATCAGCGACCGTATGGGCATTCGTTGCGTAAGCTCGATCTCCGATAACTGGATTGGACGGATTGCTTCGGACATCCATCACAGGTGCATAGTTCATATTATAGCCAAAGGCATGCAACAGCTCCGCCAAGTATTCTCCTGTCCGATAATTGAGCTGCGGATCATTCTGCTTACCGATCTTCTCGGCAGCAGGGAGTTTACGGATTCCTTTTGGCAGTCTGGAAACGCGTCCTCCTTCTTCATCAACCGAAAGGAATAAGGGTATCTGATTGTCCTGATTTGCGGCTTTGGCATCATTTAATATCTTTATGATATCTAGAGGTGGCGAAACGTTTTTGCCCAACAAAATGAGGCCTCCGATATGATGTTGCTGAATCATAGCATTTAATTCTGGCGAAAATTGGTTTCCCTCGAATCCAAAGATGAAGAGTTGCCCTATTTTTTCTTCCACTGTCAACTGCTCAATGAAACGATCGGCAGGCGCAGTGTCCGGGATGCTAAAATCACGCGGCAACGTTCGTTCTTCAAAGGACACAGATTTCATTTCACTGGGAACTGCCTCATCTTCTTTTTCCCGAGAGCAACCTGAGATAAGCAGAATGAGAATCAAAATAATAATCCACCAATTTCTCATACTTCAGTTCCAGAACTTTTTCGCTGTCTCGATCGATTGCATATTCACTGTCCCTTTTACAAAAGGAGGTGGGCAATGTTTATTATGTTCGGCGATCTTTTCATTGACCTTCTGGATCCTCTCCTTGAAATCAATCGCAGAATCCTGTTGCAACTCCAAAGACATGTCGTTCAATTCGTCTCGAATTTCATGCTGTAACTTTAGCCAATGGGGTTTATACCCTGCATCTTTCGCGATTTTTTGAAAGTGCTGGAATGTATCTCCGGAGAAGTATTCTTTCGGCAGCGGATTGCCTTGCCCCTTCAAGTTTTCCATCCCGCCATCTTCCGTATGCCGCTTTAAAATATCGCCGATCAAATCGTTATACTGAGGGGTTGAATGATTATCATTCATTCTTCATTTCCTCCCTTAATCGATTTTGACAAGTTCTTTATTGCCACTTGAATAATCCAACTTCATCTGTTCAAGTTCCAGCTTCATTTTCTCTGTTTCAATGATAAAGTTCTGTTGCTTCAACTTTTCCAGCTCGATCTCTTGACGGACAATTTCCGCTTTGATTTTAATCGTTTTCAATCTGTGGTCAGCGATAATTGCTGTGATAGGTACACACATAACAATCGCAACAATTCCAGTTACGAAAAACATGGCATTTCACCTTTTCCTCATTTGTTTTGTTCCAGCGGATCATTTCTGGATAACGATCCCATTCAATCCAAGGTGCCATTCCCACCCCTTTGGAAAGTAGCAACCAATATACGTCCAATCAGGAAGAAAGTTTCAGGATAGAGACTTTTCTGTTCCACATTGTCAATTACTTAGCTGTAAAGGAAGCAGGCATAACGACACCTACCACTTCCCCTGTCGCACAAACTTCATCGCCGGCAAACACTTGTACATTCACCTTAAACTTCTTCGGATGAATTTCTTCCACTGTACCAACCGCCTTCAATTCAACATGCTGCGGCGTCGGCTTACGATAGTTCACCTGCAAAGATGCGGTCACAAATCGCGGGACTTCGGCACCATCCCCTGGTTCATATCCATTTTTCCGATGCAACGCAAGTGCACAAGAGCCTGTACCATGACAATCAATCAAGGAAGCAATCAAACCGCCATAGACAAAACCTGGAATGGCGATATGTTTTTCTTCCGGTTGATAATACGTGACTGTTTGTTCCCCATCCCATCCAGTCCGAAAATGGTAGCCATCCTTATTTAACCGTCCACATCCAAAACACCAAGCGAAATCATCCGGATATTCATCTTGTATGGCCTTCCCAATTTCAGTGTTCATGAACATTCCTCCCTTTAGTCGTCAAATTTCTTTTAATTATAACACTACTTATCCAATATCTCTGTAACGATTTTATGGCGCTGCCACTTCATAAATCACTTCGAATGCCTTTGCAATAACATCCATCCTCGACATTTGAACACAGCCATTAATGTTTTGCTGCTCTGCCACATAGCATATGTACTATTCCAAGTTATTGCGGCATGCGTATACTAAACAAACGACTCCAGGAGGAAATGGTTATGAAAACAAGAGCTGTACTGTTACTCGCACTTGTAATCGGAGGGGCGTATGCGATGTTCGATTCGATCAGCGCATATAATGAAAAACGATTTGTGGAATTGCTCGAGTCAATGGATGCAGAGTTCCAGTCATTGGTCTTCTCCACTCCACCCATCCTCGGTTCTTCAGCTGAAACATGGGTCATTGACGATGAGTATGAGGTGGACCAACTGCTCCACTTTTTGCAAGATTACCGAGTGAAGAAATTGAAACCAGAAGAGATTACATTACAAGACGATATAGATGAGTTCAATATCGTATTGAAGGATGCAAATGGAAATACCATTACAATTGTCGTGAACGAGAATTTGATCATACAAAACTCCATGCTGTATTACAAAATCGTGGATGGTCCATTGGATGGCGATTGGATTGTCCGGTTCATAGCGTCCAATCGATCGTAAAGCGAGGAAGAAAAGATGTCTTCACTCTGCATTTGTTCTGCGTGTACTTTTGAAGACATCTTTCCTTCTATTTATTTTACGCTCACCTATTCAAAAGCACCCAACTGAGTGGCATACCGCTGAATCATCGCCTGAACGACCGGACTCAATTGTTCAGGCAATTCATGGACTGGAAAGAAACCCACCTCCGCCGTCTCCACTCCGTCCGCTTTCAACTCTCCTCCCACTACTTCGTTTGTCGCATAAATAAGGGTAACCGAATAGTATTCGTCTCCATTCTGAAGAACCGTATGCGTCTGGGAACCTGAAAACACTGTGATGAGTTTCAATTTTCCGATTTCAATGCCTGTTTCCTCCAGAACTTCCCTTCTTCCCGTCTCTTCAGCCGTTTCACCAAGTTCCATGAAACCGCCTGGAATGCCCCAGCGTCCATCTAATTTCCTTTGAAGCAAGATTTCTCCCTTGTCGTTCACCACGCCGACTCCAACCCCTGTCAGCAACAACGGCCGATTGCCAACCTCGGCTCGCAACTCTTCGATATATCCCATACAACACTCCCCTTTATCTCAAGTTTCCATGATGGTGCACAGCAATTAAAGCATACGTTCCTGGAAGTCTCTCCTCTATGCCAGACGCTGCACTTTTGGGAAAGGCCCATCGAACCCCCTGGTCTTCGTTCATTTTTACAATATGGAAACCTGACGCGACTAATGCATTAATCACCTCGGCAATTGTCCATCTTCTAATCAAATTTTTTTCAAGGGTTGGTCGGATATCTTCCGGTAGTAAAGATGCATATGCGACATCTTCCTCTACATAGGATTCATCAAAATAATTGCCAGTTGAGACGACCTCCCCCTGTGCTTCCCGCATCACCTTTACGATATGCGGATGATACTCACGCATGAGGAATATACCGTTTGGTCCTAACAAACTGCCAATTTTTTTAAATAAACCATGCAAATCCGCAAAGTAATGAAGGACACCTATTTCCAGCAACACAAAATCGAATGTGCCCCATTCTTCCGACGGCGTGGCTAAAAAATCCCCTACTATATACGTGAGAGGCACGCCTGCTGCTTCAGCCAGCTCCGTGGCATACCGCTGATTGCCTTCGGAAAGGTCTACTACTGTTACCTCAGCGCCATGCAACGCAAAACAGACTGCTTTGTTGCCGTTTGAGCCAAGAGGATTTAAAACCCTCATTCCTTTCACATCGCCCATTTCTTTCAGATAATACTCTATCTTTTTGGAGGGAGCCGCACGCAACTCTTGTGCATACACAGCAGGCTGGCCATGTTTTCTTACCCATGCTTCATAAGCGAGCTGGTTCCAACCAACTCGATTTCTGTCGCTCAATTGATTCATATCCTTCCCCTTCTCCTTTCTAAAATGGAAACAAGTTTAGCTGGGTAGAGATATTTTTCCCCTTCCACAAATTCGGAAAGCTCGATCCATCTTGCCCATGCCTGTTTCTCCCCTTCTTGCACTAAGAACCGTTCATGTGAATAATTGTGTTGATCTACAAATCGAACATCATACATTTGTATGACTTCATGTCCTGTTTCAGCTTTAATCGTAAAAATATTTTCAATACACCCTATGTAGGAAACGATTTCCACTTGCTCACCAATTTCCTCCAAGAATTCTCGTTTTAACGTCTCATCCGACGGTTCACCGAACTCTACTGTTCCTCCAAGCGGTCGATAATAGAAGCCTTCTCCTTTTGAATGGGCACCTGTGCATTCTTCGACAAGCAAACGATCTTCCATCCATAAACAACCTAATGTTTTCACCTTCGGAATTTGAAAGGAGTTATTCATTTCTCGACTCCTTGATAGGTGTAAGGAATGGATTCACGGATTAATTGACGAATTCCGCCCTCGTAATAGGGCATCTGATGATCTGCAACCTCAAAGTCCTGCCATTCGGCTGCCTCAATTCCCCCACTGTCCTGTACAGCCAAGTCACCTTCCGTTTGGTGGGCTAAAAAAGTGAAAAAGTGAACGTGATGTCCTTCTTTCTCACGGAACGCCTCATTCACCGCTAGCAGTTTTTTAACTTGAACAGTTAGACCTGTCTCCTCCCACACTTCTCTGACAGCTGCCTCTTCCAGCGTCTCGCCAGCTTCGACCGTTCCCCCAGGCAATGACCAGTTGTCATATTTCCTATTCGTCACCTAACCGCTTTTTCCTCTTTTACGATTAATGTGTAGACGACATCCACTCTCTTCATTTCCAACATCCCCCTCTTTTTTGCAGTATACTTTGAATCATAATAGAGGAAAGGAACTTATACAAACATGGACCGACAAACGATTCAAAAAAAGATCATTGAACTCTATCAAGATGACGAAATGGTGATGATTCGGCTTTTCATCCATTGGTGCCAAAAGAACGGGCTGGATCCTCTCATTCTTTACAGCAAGGCGTATCCCGAGCAGAATGGCAATAAAGTGTTAAATCAATTGTTGGCTTCCGAGGATGATCATGACGATCTCATAGTAGGAAACGAAACGATACTTGATTTATTGCAGCTTTTCGGCAATGATGATTTAGCTTTTGTAGTAGCAGGGGAAATCGAGAAGTTACAAAAGTAAACACACGGCAAAGCTCTGGGAAACATTCTATCACTGCTATCCCTAAATGCTAGAGAATATTTCTATTCATTTTTACTTTTCAATCAATCTGCTATATACTATGATTAGTTCGACTACCGTAATAAAAGGGAGAGATGAGAATGGTAAAAAGCTTGCCGAAACGTTCCGAAGTGAAGATCGAGGAAACATGGAACTTGAATGATTTGTTCCAATCTGAGAGTGATTACAACAAGGCGATTGAAGAAATTGAACAAGAGGTTGCCGCTTATGCCGACAAGTTCAAAGGAAACATTACAGACGAAGCATCCATCATAGATGCATTGAAAGGCTATGCCGCCATCTATGAAAAACTGGTGCCGATCGGTACGTATACCAGCCTTTCAATGAGTGAAGACCAAACGAATGACGAAGCACAAATGCGTTCCAGCAAATTTGGATCTATCTCCTCTAAGCTAAGCAGTCAATTATCATTTGTCACAAGTGAGCTATCTGAGCTTCCTGCCGAATTATTGCAGTCGGCTGCGGAGCAATCGAAGGACTTCAATCTCTATTTGAAAGAAATCCTGCGTGAAAAGCCATATCGTCTTCATCCTGAAGTTGAAAAGACATTGGCTGCACTTTCTTCCGTATTGAACGCGCCTTATGGACTTTATAACACGACGAAACTAGTAGATATCAATTTTGGGGAGTTCGAGGTAGATGGTGAGAACTATCCACTTAGCTACACTTCTTTCGAAGGCGGCTGGGAAACTGAGCCAGATACGAAGAAACGACGTGCAGCATACGATGCCTTCCATGCGAAGTTACGAGAGTACCAGCATACGACAGCCAAAACGTATGATATGCATTTACAAGAAGAAAAGACAATGGCTGATTTGCGCGGCTATGAGACAGTTTTTGACTATCTGTTGTTTAATCAGGAAGTCGACCGCTCCATGTATGACCGCCAAATTGATCTGATCACGAAGGAATTGGCGCCGCATATGCGCAAATATGCAAAACTTCTTCAAAAGGTCCATGGGCTTGATGAAATGACATTCTCCGACTTAAAGATTCCGCTTGATCCAAACTATGAGCCGAAAATCACGATTGAAGAGTCGAAGAAATATATTGATGATGCACTTGCCATCATGGGTGACGATTATATCAACATGGTGGATCGTTCCTATAAAGAACGTTGGACAGACTTTGCGCAAAATGTCGGGAAATCGACAGGTGCATTTTGTTCCAGCCCTTACGGCGTACATCCTTACATCTTGATTTCTTGGACTGGCAGCATGGAAGATGTCTTTGTATTGGCACATGAACTTGGCCATGCAGGACATTTCTACAACGCTCATAAGCATCAAAACATTTTCAATTCACGTCCGTCCCTCTATTTCATCGAGGCACCTTCGACGATGAATGAGATGTTAATGGCGAACCACTTGCTTTCGAATTCGGATGATCCGAAATTTAAACGCTGGGTTATTTCATCCATCGTGGCACGGACTTATTATCACAACTTTGTCACACACTTGTTGGAAGCTGCCTATCAACGAAAAGTATATGACCGCATCGATGCAGGCGGCAGCGTGAACGCCAACGTATTAAACGGCTTGAAGCGCGGCGTATTGGAAGAATTCTGGGGAGACGATGTGAAGATCAATGAAGGCGCCGAATTGACTTGGATGCGCCAGCCTCATTACTACATGGGCTTGTACCCTTATACGTACAGTGCCGGCCTGACTATTTCTACACAAGTTTCGAAGCGCATCCTGTCCGAAGGGCAACCAGCCGTTGAAGATTGGCTGAACGTATTGCAAGCTGGCGGTACGAAATCGCCTGCAGATCTAGCAAAAATGGCGGGAGTCGATATTACAACGGAACAGCCATTATTGGATACGATCGCTTATATCGGCGAATTGATTGATCAACTTGTTGAATTGACAGACGAAATCGAAGCAGCAAAAGCATAATCGAAATAAGCGAAGGAAATGTTTCCCGTTTCCTTCGCTTTTTCATTTCCTTTACTTGTCTTCAGTCATGTTCCCTTTCGACAGGTAATTGTCAACCATGTCATCTTTCGGTATCATAAAGAGAGATTAGTTTATTTCAGAAACGAGTGAATCCCATGCGTTCTACAGAATCCAGTTGGTTTATCCGCTTAGGATGTTTATCACCAATCATTGGAATCATTGCTTTATTTGTATTGATCCGACAAGACTCTATACTGGCAGCCTTTCTATTTTTCTCTCTATTTTTTGGCTTCGCTGTACTGTTCCTTTACCTTTCCAATCGAGCCGAAGAAAAGACCAAAAGGAAACAACTGGATTATTTGGAGACCTTTCAACCCGCGAAACAATCCTATACGGAATCTCATGCTTTTGTCTCTTATGATCTGCTAACAAAAATTGCAATCGATGAGAAACACCGCAGATTGTACATATGGGTCCCTCCCCTCCGTGACGGAAAGTATGTGAACAAAGCCTATGCCTCCATGCCCTATGAAATTTTAGAGTATGCATATAAAGATCTGCTCGCGGTAGAAGTGTATGAAAATGGAATTCGGCAAGAATCATTTAAACATCCCGGGGAACGGACAGACGAGAGACTAGCTGCTCTCGGCCAAGAATGGAAAGATGAAACAACCACTTCAAAAGTGTCGAAGGCGAAGAAATTCATCAATCGCAAAGTCGCCACTTTGGAAATGAAATTCGTATTGGACGACGAAGATAAACCAGTACGCATCATACGGTTCTATTCAAATCTAGATAAGCGCTTAAAGAAGCAATCAGCTTCGTATATCGCGCTCAAAAGAAAAGTGGATCATTGGACTTCTTTATTAGCCTTCATCATGGATGGCAGTAAATGAGGATAGTACTAAGAAAGAAACAGGTGAAGGGATGCATGTCCCTTCGCCTGTTTTCGTTGTACAAACAATGCAGATGATTACCTATGCCTGATTCTAGGTGTGGATATACCTACACCTTTTTGTGTCTCCTACAAGACAATCGAAAGTACCAGTTCATAGATTATAGGCTTGCGAGTTGACTAACATATTACAAGACATTGAAACGCTATTACCTGAATCCATAGCTTCTGGTCGGTATCCAACCTAGGTCATGCCATTTGTCGTGCCCCCATCATGCAATTCCTTATCCTCCTAAAAATCCATAAAACTATCAGAATATAAGATAGATTTCTTCAATACGATATAGTACGATGAGAGGAGTTACTAGTCAGACTAATCTAATATCAAGGAACGAGGTAATGGAATGCTGATTTCAAATCGCTTGCAACAGATGCCGCCCCATTTCTTTTCGTCTCTGGTGAAGAAAGTGGATGCCGCCCGGGCAGCCGGAAAGGATATTATCAATTTAGGAAGAGGGAACCCTGACCAACCAACACCTTCTCACATTATCAAAGCACTGCAGCAAGCGGCGGAAAAGCCTGACACGCACGGGTACTCGCCATTTAACGGGATACCGGAATTCAGGCAGGCAGTGGCCGAATTTTACAAACGGGAATACGATGTGGTTGTCGATCCCGCTACAGAAGTAGCTATTGTGGGAGGGTCGAAAATTGGTCTAGTGGAATTGCCGCTTGCCATGATGAATCCAGGAGACTTGCTACTATTGCCCGATCCCGGCTATCCAGATTATTTATCTGGTGTGAGTCTTGCCGATATCCGATATGCGACAATGCCCTTATTGGAAGAGAATCATTTCCTTCCTGATTTTTCCTTATTGACTCAGGAACAGACGGACCAAGCAAAATTGATGTATTTGAATTACCCGAATAACCCGACGAGCGCGACCGCATCCCTATCTTTCTTTGAGGAAGCCATCCGATTTGGAATGGATCATGACATTTTCATTTTGCATGATATGGCATATGGCGGTATTGGATTTGACGGTGAAAAGCCAGTGAGCTTCCTGCAGGCAAAAGGCGCCAAAGATATCGGCGTAGAAATGTATACGCTTTCAAAGACGTATAATATGGCAGGCTGGCGCGTCGCCTTTGCAGTCGGAAACCGAGAGATGATTGAAGCACTGACACGATTGCAGGATCATTTATTCATCAGCATCTTTCCGGCCATCCAGCATGCCGCCATAGCCGCATTATCAGAGAACCAACAATGTGTTCAGCATCTGACTGATTTATATGAACGTCGCCGGGATGTCCTCATTTCTGAATGCAAGCGAATTGGATGGGATGTGACGGCTCCGAAGGCATCCTTCTTTGCATGGTTGAAGGTGCCGCCCGGCTTCACAAGTGAATCATTTGCCGACATTCTTCTAGAGCAAGCAGGAGTGGTTGTCACTCCCGGCATCGGATTTGGCTCGCACGGAGAAGGCTATGTCCGCGTTGGCCTGCTGGCTAGCGAGGAACGCATCCGGGAAGCCGTGGGAAGAATAGCATCTCTCGGCATCTTCTCACCAACCGGAGTCTGATTCTTTGTGGGGAGTTTACGTAAATTAGGAGGAGAAAACAACTTGTTTTCTCTTCCTTGTAGTTCAGGTTATATAAAACCGATATGGACCGAATCGGCAATATGCTCATAGCCTATTTCCTTATAAATTTTATTGGATGTCGGGTTCAGCATATCCGTATAAAGCATGCAAAATGAATATTCGCGGAGGAGTTCCTTTGAGACAAGGGCCACGAGGGAACGGGCATACCCTTTCTTTCTTTGATCGGCCGGTGTAAACACCAACGTCACTGTAATGCTGTTCTTCGTCGGTCTTGCTTTCTTCATCATGGAAACAACCACGCCTTCATCCTCCCAGACAAAGATTTCTCGATCCTCTAGGAATTTGGCTACCTTTTCTTTTATCAGATGTGATTCCGTCGCAGGCAGATGGGTATCCGATTCAAAACGGGCATACCAATCTTCGATCAATGGACCGTCCCCTTCATTTGCCACACGCCAATTGCCGGGACTATGAATCAATGAATCCTTCACGGCATTCAGCCGATACAGGCCTTGATCCATTAAGATAACCGCAGTCTGGCCCGTCTGGCGCTCCCATTCTTCAGAAAATTTTGTTGCCCACTGTTTTTGACTGATGATTGATTGTACAGGAATCGAATGTTCGATTAGATATCGAATCACTTCCTGAAGTATCTCATCCATTTTATTTTCGGATAGTAGAATGATATTCAATGCATGTGGAGGAGTCATTTGGAATAAGCCCACTGTTTCGCCTTCCTCTTCGATAATGCCCATGAACGGATTTTTAAATTTTCCAGCTCGGATGGCCTGTAAAATACCATAAAACAGACTGTAGACATCCTCACCCTGTTCTAAGACCGGTTCCGCCTTCTGAGCGAAACGCTCCACATCCTCGTAATGTATAAATTTCATAGCCCCACCCCATTCTGTTTTGAAGATTATACCGTGCCCGTATTCACTTGTCATCCCAGTTTTACCTTATTTGTCTATTTCACTTATCAGAAAACTCCGACAAAAAAGGCTGTGAGATTCAATATCCCCCGCCCTTTTTTGAAGTAATTTAAATGGACTCTTTTAGCCACAACTGTATGTATTCCCACCTCACCAAAGGATTGGCTTGTGAACCATGAGCCATAACATGACTAACATTAGCAGTATGTAAACCCATGTTGTATTCCAAAGTTTCTGCAAAACGGCGCTTTTATCAGCGGCCTGTTCAAACCGTCTAAGTACCTTTGTAAAGCCGTTCGCCAGAAAAAATGCGGATAACAACATGACGCCCAGCGTCATCATCACCCAAGATGTATGCCACGGCCAAGGGCCAAAGAGGATGAGAAGTGCGCCTGTCAATACTAAGGCATGGCCGGAATGCATGATAAATCGTACGGCCACGGAGATGAGGGATAAATAGGATCTCTCAATCTCCTGTTGGACGCCGTTTAATTTCTTGATTACAAGCAGCAGCACAAATAATGGCCCAATTGCTAATATAGCACTCACGATATGGAAATAAAGGATGATATCATAGAAAGTAACTTTCATGAACAACCTATTTTACTTCTCTACAGGGCTGAATTCATGAACCCATACGCTCATCGTCGGAAGCCATGGCATTTTTGGATGCAAGGACAAGATAGATTGCTTATAGTCTTCAAGGTTATTAAACCCTTCCTGTTTCGCATCCGCTTCGGTCAATTCGCCGAGCGTTTGGGCATACAGCTTGTCAACCTTGAATTCTTTGCCTTCCAATACCATAATTTCCCCTGGATATGCATAAACTCCGTTTCGGCGAGTGGCTGTCTTCTTGCCTTCCAATACTTTCTTTACATCGTCTGGCACCGTTACAAGACGCTCCACTGAACATGTTTTTTTTGGATAGTCGGTCATTTTATTCGCTCCTTCTTTTTACATATCGGACGGTCTACCTTGCTAAATCAAAACGGTACTGCTTACCCGTTAACGCCATTTTACCATGATTGATCTGTTGTCCTCCACCAACACGTTAGGAAAACGTAAACATTCTGTGACCAATTTGCCGGCGATGACAACGATGTCTTCATCGAATGCTTTCTTCCACTGTCACCTCAACATTTCCCCGAATCGCCCTGCTGATCATACAAGAGTCTTCTGCCTTTTCAGTAAGCAGCTTTGTAAGTTTCTTATCTTTATCTGTCGCATCTTCCATCAAGGTGACAGTCGGCTTATGAATAATCTTCTTGTATGTAATCATGCCGTTGGTCACATCAACAATGCCGATTGATTCCATTGTCAAACTTCGTTTTGCGATATGGTTCCTTTCTAGCATTGCAGCCAACGTTATGATATAACATGTTGCAGCAGCTCCCAACAACATTTCATCAGGATTTGTTCCAACTCCTGGCCCTTCCATTTCGATTGGAATCGATACTTCCGTCTTCAAATTAAGCGTTTCGATAGTCCCGACATCGTTGCGCAATCCTGGCCAGTCTGCTTTTAAATGAAATTGATGTTCCGCCACTGTTACCAAGTCCCCTTCCTTTCTCTAATCATAGCATGGTTTTCTGTTGCTTATTATGCAAATGCCTCCCACGCCCATGCTCTTTACATGACCAAATCATATAAATAGAAAATGAACCGTCGATTGTGGGGGGATGACCATGCAATTGCTTTCCATTATTCTCATTGGAATAGCAGCGAACTTAGATAATTTGGGCATTAGTTTGTCTTACGGATTACGATATCATCGTATTCCGCTTGTGTATAATCTTGTTATCTCTTTCATCTCCATGCTTTTTGCGTACTTCTCCATTCTAGCAGGAAGCTTGATTTCAGGGTATATTCCTATGACGATTGCAAACATGATAGGCGGACTTGTTTTGATCGGCCTGGGGAGCTGGTTTATATGGAGACCTGCGAATCACTCGAACGGCACTTCACAGCGAATTACAACCATCCATTGGAAGGAATCTATTATGCTCGGCTTTCTTTTGGCAATCAATTGTCTATCCATCGGCTTTGGAGCTGGATTTACAGGAGTCCCGCCTTTTCTAGCCTCTTTATCCATTGGAATCTTCTCTTTTATCTCCATTGTCATAGGAGTGAAGCTTGGTCACCGGATTGGCTATACCTGGTTCGGTCAACAATCAGACCGGATAGCAGGAGCACTGCTTGTCCTGATTGGCTTGTATGAGATCTTTATATAAGGGACGAAAAAAAGGACCACGGGGGATCATCGAAGATGTAGAAATCTACATCCCGATGCACTTCCCGCTCATGGTCCTTTTCTTATTTAACAATAATAGTCTTCTCTTCGTGTTCATGCAACCCGTCTGCATCCTTCACATGGATGACGATTGTAAATGTTCCTGATTCCCTGAAAGTAAAGGAAGCCTGATATTCTCCGTTTGTCCCTTCTTTGGCATCCACCCACTCATGCTTCTCATCTGTTTCTTTCCAAATTTCGTAGCGCACATCAGCCTTCTCAAACGGTTTATCCTTCATTTGGAGATGAGTCAGCAACTCCACATTTTTACCGGCCTCAGGTGAATCGGGTTCCATGAAATGCATAGCAAAACCTTCAGCATGTCCATGTTGATGACCATTCTCGCTACTTTCCCCTTCCGTAGACTTTCCGCCGTCGCCGACAGTCACAACCTTTTCCGGCATCGTATGCATATCGCGAGCTGTCACATGGACTTGGATATGAAACTTGCCATCATGGTCGAAGGCAGTTTCCGCTTTGTACAGGCCTTTGCCTTCATTGGATGAATCGATTTTATGGGACTCCTCTTTTTTCCCTTCCTCCCATATTTCATACACGACTTCATTCGCATCATCTACGAGGTCATCGCCTTGCTTCACAATTGTTTCCAAGACGATGGATTCATTCACATCCGCCTTTTCCGGGACAGTCAATTCCACAGCGATGGGAAGGATTTCTTCACTCTCTGATGTCTCTTGCTCAGCGGCATTCTCTTTGTTTGTTCCGCAGGCGGCCAGCATCAATACCATGCCCGCGTTAATTAGCCAACTTGTCTTTTTCATTGACTATGCTCCTCTCTCAGTACATGCTTACCTTTTTCCATGAAGTTCAGTATGATTATATAAACTGAATTAGAAATTCGTGTGAAGTTGCCAACTTCATTCAAATTTCACATAATCCAAGCAGACTATAAGTATGCCAGTTCTTTCGAAAAGAGGTAAGAGTATGAAGAAGCCAATCACCATTTTAATCATAGACGATGAACCTCAAATGAGGAAACTGATCCGGACATTTTTAGAGAAGGACGGCTATCAGGTGGAAGAAGCTACGGACGGGCTGCATGCCATGAGCCGATTGCGGGAAGTGGAACCTCATCTCTGTATCGTGGATGTCATGATGCCTTATATGGATGGATTTACTTTTGCGGCTGAATTAAAACAGATTTCAGATATCCCCCTCATTTTTCTTTCTGCTCGTGGTGAAGAATGGGACAAGGTGCAAGGCTTGAAAATAGGCGGCGATGATTATATTGTGAAACCTTTTCTTCCCAGCGAATTGCTCGCACGCATCGAATCGGTACTGCGGCGCACCTATCAGCGAACCGAGAAAGTGGCAGTATTGAGTGCCGGACCTCTCGTCATCGATATGGAAGCCCATACTGTTATGCTGCATGAGGAACCTATTAGTTTGACTTTAAAAGAATTTGGCGTGCTTCAAGTGTTGATGAAACATAAAGGCCGTGTGTTTACGAGAGAACAACTTTTGCATCTCGTTTGGGGACAAGATCACCAAAGTACGGATCGTACTGTCGACACGCATATTAAAACACTCCGCATCAAACTGGGACAGGCGGGAAAACTCATTGAGACCGTGTGGGGCATCGGCTATAAGTTCGAGGTGTAAGATGAAAGACTGGACCTTGAGCAAGAAATTACTTGCCGTTCTTCTTTCCAGTGTTGCATTCACTATCTTATTTTCGTTCTTCTTCATTCACTTCCTCTATTCCAAGCTATATTTGGATAGTATGGAAGAATCGATTGTATATCAAGGAAAACGAACTGCTTCCCATTATCACTACGGCGAGCTGAGTGATGAGATCATTGAGAAAATCCAATGGTACAATATCGTTTCGGAATATGAAATTATTGTTGTCGATCAACTGGATGACCTGTCCACTTATTTTCCTTATAAAATTGATTATAAAAATCTAATTGACAAGAAAGATTATCCTTCTTTAGAAAAAGGATCATACGTCCTCAAAAGAGGCTATGTAGAAGAGCTGGGAAGAGAAGTCCTCGGTGCCATTTTTCCGATAAAAGGGAACGATGGCTTAATCGGTTTTATTTATATTTATGTTCCTTTAGCGGATATTCAAGATGTGTTCCGTGAGAGTATTCCCATCCTGATCGCTGTCGGTTGCTTGTTCTTCTTTATTCTGTTCCTGGTTGTGAACCGAGCGTGGCAATCCATTTTTAAACCGTTGCAAGATCTGCAACATTTGTCAGGCGAAATATCAAAAGGCAATTATTCGAAGCGGATGCACACAGTACGCAGCGATGAGATTGGGCAACTGGCACAAGCTTTCAACTCGATGAGCCAGTCACTTGCACAGCAGGAGGAACAAAAGAGGGAGTTTACCTCCAATATTGTCCATGAATTACGGACCCCCCTAACGTATATTAGTGGGTATGTTCATGTCTTGCAGGATAAAATATATTCGTCTCCAGAAGAAGCGGAACAATATTTATCCACAATTGAGAAGGAGACAGCCCGGCTGAATAAATTGATTAATGATCTGGCCGAATTGAATCATCTGCAAGCCGGCATGTATACAATCGAGCGTCAACCAATCGCGATCGCGCAATTACTGCTGGATACGCTAGATTTATTTCATTTTCGGCTTACTGAGAAACATGCGGATGTCCAACTGGAGTTAGAAGAAGACCTCATCATGGAAGGGGATCCACAACGAATACAACAAGTGTTTTATAATACAATTGATAATGCTGTCAAATACTCGGATGTTCATGGTGCTCTGCATATTCAACTGACAAGGATGGATGGGTATGCACTCTACAGCCTGACCAATTCAGGGATGACCATACCGGAAAAGGATATCGGACGTATCGGCGAACGTTTTTTCAGAACAGACAAAGCAAGAAACCGGAAGACTGGCGGGACAGGTCTAGGGCTTTCAATTGTCCAGGAAATCGTGCGGATGCATGACGGATCTTTCAAAATTACAAGCGATGAAACAACCGGGACAACAGTGGAAATCGAGTTGCCCTGTTTAACCATTCAGGGAAAGGACGATTCATGTGACTAAAAAAGTGATCATTTTCTTTTTGATTCTTTCTCTGTTAACCGGTTGCGGAGCGAAGAGTCAAACAGGGAAAAGCATCCCGGCTTTCTCCTTCACCGACCAAAACGGACAAGAATTTGGCACCGAACAATTAGAAGGGAAAGTATGGATTGCCAGTTTCATCTTTACAAAATGCAAAACCGTCTGCTCGCCGATGACAGGTGAAATGGCGGCGTTGCAAAAAACTCTAGCTAAAGATGATATGGGTATTGAATTCGTTTCCTTCACTGTTGACCCGACTGTGGATACACCCGAGATGTTAAAACAATATATAGGCAAATTTACTGATAACGAAACGAATTGGCATATGCTTACAGGATACTCCCAAGAAGAGATTGAAAAACTGGCAGTATCCGCATTCCAAACAATTGTCCAAAAACCGAATACCTCCACCCAAGTGATCCACGGAACGAATTTTTATTTAATTGACCCTACAGGACACTTGGTGAATGAATATAATTACGTCGATGACGAATATATGAACGAAATTATACGGGATATAAAAAGCCTTCGATAATGGGAGGTATCAGTTGTTTTATCCGTTGGGTAACTGGTAGGATAAACATGGTCAAGAAATCATTTCGGGAGGTATTGCTTTGAATGGACCGAAGGAAGAAATCATTTCTAGCCTTCCCTTTTTCAAAGTGGAAAGGACGGTCGTGTGGTTTGAGCAAAAACAACAACAATCAACCCACGTGATTCAGTTATCTGGGAAACAAATTTGCACGCCCAGTCATACATTTGCCTTATCACATGTGCATGATGTTTCCTATCGTCCGTTTTCAAACGGAGAGGGCCTCTTTTATCTGCATACGAGTCAAGGTCTATTCACATTTGAAGTGAAAACAGATCCCAGCCACTTTATAACTGCTTACCGCAAATTACGTGGTGACTTTTTTCCTCTTTGAACTTGGATTCTCCTTACGGTATTTGTTTAATTCTTTGCATTTGAGGTATAGATAGACAAATACATTTTGGAGGGATATTTCATGACATTGAAGAAAATCGTTGAAAATGCAGTGCAAGCAAAAAAAGAAATTGAAGAGCTGGCTACTCAAGGCTACTCACACGATGATATTTACATTTTCGCACATGATAAAAAACGTTCAGATGATATTACAGAAGCGCTTGATACAGAAAAAGTCGGCATGGCGGAGCAAGGCTTCCTTGACAGCATGAAAAACATGTTCACTTCGCGTGGCGATGAATTGCGCAACAAGATGGAAGCGGCCGGCCTGACTGCGGAAGAGGCTGCAGACGCAGAACGCGAACTGGATCACGGCAAATTGGTATTAATTGCAAAAAAATAAATGAAAGCCGGACTCTATCCACACTCGGATAGGGTCTTTCTTTTCTTTCTCCTTCTGTCATTTTCATGTATGATGAAGATGGAAAGTAGGTGCGATTATGGATTCAAAACTTTGGAAGCTCGGGTTCTTTACGGCTTTGACATCGTTCGTCCTTCTGATACTCGGTACACGAACTATTTTAGGAAATCATCTTGAATTAAAAAACTATCTGACGTTCGCCATTTTCGGGTTGACGGTTGGCATGTTGGCGACACTCTTGCGATTTTATAAAATGAAAGCAGGCTTTTGGATTTTCATGTCTGCATTGGCGATCGGCTTTTTGGAAATGTTCCGAAGTTTTATTATGGACAAGGACGGCTGGGGCGATGCCGCAGGAATCCTTTCCCTCTTTATCATTACGTCATTTGGGTTTGGTATCACCTTGATCGTTCAAGCAGTCAAAATGTTAATTGCCTCCACGAAAGAATCAAACCGTCCCTCCTAAAAGGACAAATACTGTAAACGGCTCAGATGAGTTCGTTTATAGTCTTTTTTATGTTCCGTTGCGAAAGTACTCTCCCTTTTTATCTCCCAAGGGATAATTCTCCCCTCTTCGAAATATAGTAGAAGCACGGTTGTTAAAATGGATGGTAATTTTCGTAAAGGGGTTGAATGGATTGACAAGAAGGACGGCAGAGCCGTATAAAATCAAAAGTGTTGAAACGCTTGCGATGCTTACGTATGAAGAACGGAAAAAAGCGCTGGAACGAGCCGGGTATAATACGTTCCTGATTGATTCTCAGGATGTGTACATTGATTTGCTGACTGACAGTGGCACAACGGCAATGAGTGATGCACAATGGGGAGCACTCATGACAGGCGATGAGGCGTATGCCGGAAGCAAGAGCTGGAAAAGGTTGGAACAAGCAGTGCGGGAGATCTACGGGTATCAATATGTCTTGCCGACACACCAGGGACGCGGTGCAGAAAATATTCTCTCCCAATTGAAGATCAAGTCCGGCGATTACGTTCCCGGCAATATGTACTTTACAACAACCCGAGCCCATCAAGAACTGAACGGAGCAACGTTTGTTGATATTATTATCGACGAGGCGCATGATCCGGCAATTGAGCACCCTTTCAAGGGGAATGTTGACCTCAACAAGCTAGAGAATGTCATCAAAGAGATCGGGGCTGATCGAATTCCTTATGTTTGCGTGGCCGTCACAGTCAACTTGGCAGGCGGACAGCCTGTAAGCATGCAAAATTTAAAGGATGTCTACACTCTCTGCCAGGCCCATGCAATCGACGTAATGTTTGACGCAACTCGTTGTGTTGAAAACGCCTATTTTATCAAGGAACGGGAAGCGGGGCACGGCCACCGTTCGGTTGCTGACATTTTGAAGGAAATGCTTTCCTACTCGGATGGCTGCACGATGAGCGGCAAAAAGGATTGTCTTGTTAATATCGGCGGCTTTCTGGCGATGAACGATGAGGAGTTGTATATCCGTTCAAGGGAATTGGTTGTGGTCTATGAAGGGATGCCATCCTACGGGGGCATGTCGGGTCGGGACATGGAAGCGATGGCTGTCGGCATCAGGGAAGCTGTCGATGATCATTATATTGAACACCGGATTGGACAAGTCCGCTACTTAGGCCAACAGCTTATTGAGGCAGGTATTCCGGTGGTCCAGCCAATTGGGGGCCACGCCGTATTTTTGGATGCCCGCTCATTCTTGCCGCATATTCCGCAGGAAGCATTTCCCGCTCAAGCTCTCGCCGCTGCCCTCTATTTGGACTCGGGCGTACGCAGCATGGAACGGGGCATTGTGTCAGCTGGACGAAATCAGCAAGGAGAACATAACAAGCCAAAACTGGAATTAGTGAGATTGACGATCCCCCGTCGTGTGTATACTCATAACCATATGGATGTGGTCGCAGATTCCATCATCGAGTTGTATAACAAGCGGAATACGATTTGCGGCCTGCAGATGGATTATGAACCACCGACATTACGGTTTTTTACTGCCCGCTTTTCACCGTTGACTGAAAAAGGGGAACTGATGAAATAACGCTTTTAAAAAACTGCCGTCCACCCGATTATGTACGGGTCAAACGGCAGTTTCTCATTTAAGTGCGTCTATTAAGCGTTCACTTTATTTTTCTTAATCTGCTTACTGCGCAATTGACCACATGCAGCATCAATGTCTGTTCCATGTTCCAGACGTACGCCGCAATTGATTCCCCGTTTTTTCAACGTCTCGTAAAATGTCTTGATCGATGCTGGTTCACTCCGTTGATATTGACTATGTTCGTCAACCGGGTTGTATGGGATCAAGTTGACATACGATAAATGCCGCTTATTATACAGCAGCTTGGCCAACTGCTCCGCCTCCGCAGCATGATCATTCACATCATTCAACAGGATATACTCAAACGTAATCCGTCGATTGGTCGTTTCCAAGTAGTAATCAATTGCTTCCATCAACTTTTCAATTGGATAGGCTTTGTTGATTTTCATAATCTGTGTGCGCAATTCATTGTTCGGCGCATGCAAGGATACAGCCAAATTGATTTGGATATTCTCTTCCGCGAACTCCCGGATCTTTGGCGTCAACCCACTTGTAGATACAGTAATATGACGCGCTCCAATCGACAAGCCTTTTTGGTCGTTCACCACACGGAGGAAATTCATCAAATTCGTGTAGTTGTCGAACGGCTCTCCGATTCCCATGACGACAATATGGCTGACCCGTTCATCCTGTCCAAGTTCATCCAAATGTTCTTGGACCTTCATGATTTGTCCAACAATCTCTCCTGCATCCAAGTCACGATTTTTTCGCAGTAATCCACTCGCACAGAAACTGCAGCCGATATTACAACCGACTTGTGTTGTCACACAGACCGATTGGCCATAAGGAAATTTCATCAATACTGTTTCAATCAAATTCCCGTCCTGCATTTTGAATAAAAACTTGATGGTGCCATCCGCCGAAACTTGCTTTACTTCCTGCTCCAATGTTTGAATTTGGAAATTTTCCTCTAACAAGTCAATACATTCTTTATTTATATTTGTCATGTCCTCAAAGCGGGCTACTCGTTTTTTATAGAGCCAGTCCCATACTTGTGCGGCACGGAATTTTTTCTGTCCTTGTTCCACTAACCAATCTGTCAGCTGCTCCAAAGTCAAACCGTAAATTGATTTTTTCATTTCAATTCCTCGCTTCTCGTTTTGCATTCAGTCAGTATACCACAAAACCCACAGGAAGTTAACTGTACGAAATTGTTTTCTCCAATAACCTTCAGAAATATTCATAGTATAGAGTATTAACGAAAAATCCTGAATCATTATGGATAGACCTACTAATACTAAACTCGCTTATGATCCATCCTGCTTGCGCTCTTCTGCTATTCCCTTTGCAATCCATTTACTTAGCAACGTTATGGATTGATCAAGAGTCGCTTGTTCAAAATCACTATAATGACTATATAACAAGAAAAACAGTTGAAAAATAGTTACAATCACTTAACTATCCAACAATTTTATTTTTCTTTCAGCCTGCAATTGCTCAAATATGGGTCCGAATTTTTTATAGTCATGATTTAGCATAGTTTCGGCTTGCTCTTTCGGAAGTTTGCACACCAACTGAGTGTAGTCATCATTTCCTTTAAACGGCAACTGCCTTAACTTCTACTAAAAATTGCAGAAGTTAAGGCAGTGGTTATTTTGTGTTCTTAGCTTGTTGTTTATCCTGTTTTATTTTCATGAATAATACGAGCACATTCATGAGTGTCAGGACGGCGAGCATTACGCCGATCCACGTGTGCCCTTTCACAAAACGATCGATCGTGAAATAGGTCAGAAATATAATCAGTGCCACATCAATGTATTTAGGTGTCATCATAGTCATCCCATCCCCTCTTTTATCTCTTAGGGACTAGTATAACAGCTTTACGGATGGACAGTCGAAGCGGATGACAAAATGAGAGACAATTCATCCAAAAAGGTATCCATTTGTTCATTGGTGCCAATGGTAATGCGGATAAAATCGGATATTCGCGGCGAGTCAAAATGCCGAATGAGAATCTTTCGCGCTTTCAATTGTTCATATAACGTGCGGCCATCCAAGCTATCATGCTTTACAAAAACGAAATTCGCGGCAGACGGGAGCACTGAAAACCCCAATGACCGCAATTGCGGGATCACCCGCTCCCGTGTCGAGAGGATTGCATTTGTCGTATTGCTAAAGTGTTCACTGTCTTCAAAGGCAGCCTTTGCTCCTGCTAAAGCCAGACGATCGACCGGATACGAGTTGAAGGAATCCTTAATGCGGGTCAATCCTTCAATCAACGATTCGGACCCCATGGCAAACCCGACCCGAAGACCCGCAAGAGATCTCGATTTCGACATCGTTTGAACTATGAGCAAGTTATCATAGGTTTGGACAAGCCGTGCAGCAGACGTCGGTGCAAAATCAATATACGCTTCATCGATGATTACTACACGGCCTTTGTTTTCCTGCACAATCCGTTCGATCTGATCCAATTCTTCATATAAACCGGTCGGCGCATTGGGATTCGGCAAAATAACGCCTCCTGCAGATTGGAAAAATTGTTCCACCGGCAATGAGAAATCATCATTCAAACGAACTTGTTCATATGGGATATGAAAAAGTTTGGCATAAACCGGATAGAAGCTGTAAGTAACATCAGGAAACAATATCGGTTTACCAGGTTCAAAAAATGCCATGAAAGCAAATGCGAGCACTTCATCAGACCCATTGCCGACGAATACATTCTTCTTTGAAAGGCTGAACGACTCGGCAATCGTATTCCGCAACTCATCAGCGCTTGGCGAAGGATAACGCTGCAGATTTCGCTTCATTTCCTCTTGGATCGCTTGAATGACGCTTGGACTAGGGGGATACGGATTTTCATTCGTATTCAGCTTAATCAAACCCTCCTGTTCCAGTTGTTCGCCAGGTATGTAAGGATCTGTTCGCTTTACCATTTGACTCCAAAGCTCACTCATTGTCAGGCACTTCCCTTTTTGAACGACGCTCGCGCAAGACACGCACGACATCGTCCGTCGTTACATCAGCTAAATCCATAAGGACCAGTGTGTGATAGACCAAATCGGCAAGCTCATTTTTCAGTTCGTTTGGATCCTCGTTTTTAGCAGCAATAACAACTTCAGTCGCTTCTTCCCCAATTTTTTTACAAACTTTATCAATTCCTTCCCGAAATAGATAGGAAGTATAAGAGCCTTCTAATGGATTCTGGCGTCTGCTTTGAATCTCAGCCGCCAGTTCGAGCAATATATTGCGGGATTTGGTTTCTCCATGAACGGATGAGAAAAAACAAGTCGCTTCACCAGTATGGCAAGCTGGACCCAAAGGATCGACTTGGATTAGTACAGTATCTTTATCACAGTCGAGACATAGGCTCTTCACAAGCTGGCGATTTCCCGAAGTAGCACCTTTATTCCATAGTTTCTGCCTCGATCTACTGTAAAACCAGGTTTCCCCCGTCTCAAGTGTTTGCTGAATCGCTTCCTTGTTCATATAAGCCAGCATTAATACGTCACCTGTCTTATGATCCTGAACAATCGCGGGAATCAAACCTTGTTCGTTGAATTGCAATCCTTCCAACTCACTCAGCATAGCAATCATCCTTTACCTCAACGCCACGTTCCAGCAAAAATTGTTTTAATTCTTTAATACCAATCTCGTCATAGTGGAATACCGATGCAGCCAGGGCCGATTCCGCTCGACCATTCGTCAGTACGTCCAGGAAGTCTTCTTTCGTCCCCGCTCCGCCGCTCGCCACGATCGGAATGCTGACCGCTTCGTCCAGCGCCTTGTATAATTCAATATCATAGCCGGCTTTTACCCCATCCTCATCAATACTGTTAACGACCAGCTCGCCTGCTCCCCACCGCTCGCCTGTTTTTGCCCATTCAATAGCATCGATTCCGGTATCTTCTTTTCCAGCTTTAGCGAACACTGTCCACTTGCCGTCTCCAGCTCGTTTCACGTCCATTGATAACATAATGCGTTCTGAGCCAAAGCGTTCCACAGCTTTCGGTATTACATCCGAATCTGTTAATGCCGCACTATTAATGGAAACTTTGTCGCCGCCCGCTGCCAGCACATTCTCAATGTCCTTCAGCGATTTGATGCCCCCGCCGACAATGAAGGGAATCGGCACAACATCCGCAATTTCTTGAATTAAATCCAGAAACATTTCCCTCCCGTCGACTGATGCGGAAATATCATAGAATACAAGTTCATCTGCTCCATCAGCCACATATTTTTTCGCACGTTCCAAAGGATCCGCCACCTCTTGCACATCGAGAAACTTTCGTCCTTTCACGACTTTCCTATTATCTATGTCCATACATGGAATGATTCGTTTCTGCTTCATCTTCTGATCGCCTCCTGTAATGAGTTGATGGATACCTTGCCTTCATATAACGCTTTTCCGACTATAGCACCGTATAACCCCATGTCTGCTAATTTCCGAACATCCTCTTCTGTTGAAACACCGCCTGATGCGATGATATCCAAATCGGTGGATTGATTGATTTGTTCCAGTTCTCCAAAGTTCGGACCTTGCAGCATGCCATCTTTTAATATATCTGTGTAAACAACAGTGGACACACCAGCCTGTTGAAGCTCCGCAAGCAAATCCACTGCCTTTACATCGCTCGTTTCCGTCCAGCCGTCCGTGGCGACGAATCCATTGCGTGCATCGATTGAAACAGCAATCTTTTCCTTATATAAAGCGGCTGCCTCCCGCAAAAATGTCCGGTTCTCTATGGCAGCGGTCCCGATAATGACCCGGTTAATGCCGCCATTTAAATAGGATTTCACTACTTCGAGCGATCGGATGCCGCCTCCTACTTGCACAGGTACACGCACCGCCGCTGCAATATCTTGAATCACTTGACGGTTTACCGTGTCACCCGACCTGGCACCGTCCAAGTCCACAATATGAATAAATTCAGCGCCTTGCCGTTCCCATTCCTTCGCCATCTCCACAGGCGAATCATGATAAATCACTTCGTTCTCATAATTTCCTTGAAGCAAACGTACACAGTTGCCTCCCCGAATATCAATTGCCGGAAATAGAATCACTGTACTCCCCCTCTTTATAATACGCCTTTTGTGGAAGGCACCCCGCTACTATTCGGATGAACAGCACTTGCAATGCGAAGCGCCCTGCCAAAGCCCTTGAAGATCGACTCGATTATATGGTGGCTATTTTTCCCATACTCCAATTGGATATGCAGCGTTACACCGGCGTGCCGGGTAAAAGCGAGGAAAAACTCCTCCACTAGTTCAGTATCAAAGTCGCCCACCTTGTCTTTCAATCCTTCCACCCGATACACGAGGAAAGAACGTCCACTAATATCAATGGAGACGGTCGACAATGCTTCATCCATTGGAGTAGACACAGTGGCATACCGCTCAATGCCTTCTTTCGTTCCGATGCACTTCGCAAACGCCTCTCCAAGCACAATGCCAACATCCTCAGCCGAATGGTGCTGGTCGACTTCCAGATCACCAACACATTGCACTTCTAAATCAAAACGGCCATGGTTTGTGAATAATGTGAGCATATGATCGAGGAATCCGACACCCGTTTGAATAGCGATTTTTCCTGTGCCATCCAGGTTGAGCTCCAACTCCACAGCCGTCTCTGTCGTTCGTCTAGATACCCGTTCTCTTCGCATTTGCTGCCCCCTCCCTTACTCGTATCGATTGGGCATGTCCTGTCAAACCTTCGATTTCTGCCAATCGGATGATGTCCTCCGCCACAACGTCCAAAGCTTTCTCCGTAAAGCGAATAAGACTTGATTTCTTCATAAAATCGTACACACCAAGCGGTGATGAAAAGGCCGCTGTGCCGTTTGTAGGCAAAGTATGATTCGGACCCGCCATATAGTCTCCGAGCGCTTCAGGAGAATACGGCCCAATGAAAATCGCTCCGGCATTTCGAATAGCCGACAATTGCTCCATCGGATTTTCCACCAACATTTGCAAATGTTCAGGCGCCACATGATTAACGATTTCCCAGGCATCTGACAATGTATCCACAACAATGATCCGACCCTGTCCCTCAATCGACTGTTTGGCAATTTCCCCTCTCTCCATCTGTCGCAGCAGTTCAGCCACTTGCGTGGAAAGCCGTTCCGCAAAAGAATGGCTCGTCGTCACGCAAAGGACTGCGGCCCGTTCGTCATGCTCCGCCTGAGCTAGCAGGTCCGCTGCCGCGAACACCGGATTCGCTGCATGATCTGCCACGATGCATAATTCGCTTGGTCCGGCGATCATATCGATCGCAACGTCGCCGAACACCCATTTCTTCGCACGGGCGACATAGCTGTTTCCGGGTCCAGTAATTTTGGCTACTTTCTTTACCGTTTCCGTTCCATACGCCAATGCGGCGATCGCTTGCGCTCCTCCTACTTTATATATTGCATCGACTCCAGCGATTTCTGCTGCTGCCAAGACAGCCGGCTCTACTTTTCCATCTGGCCGTGGAGGCGTCGTCATAGCCAGATGATGGACACCTGCCAGCTTTGCAGGAATCGCATTCATCAAAACGGTCGATGGATAGGCAGCTTTCCCGCCTGGTATATAGATTCCAACACGTTCAATTGGTGTCACCATCTGGCCAAGCAGCACACCGTCCTCCTGCTGGATGAACCACGAACGTTCTTTTTGCTCCGAATGGAATGCCTCGATCCGCTGCTTCGCCTTTTCCAAACTGGCATACACATCATCAGGGAGCAGTGACCGTGCCTCCTCGAATTCCTGCTGAGTCACCGCAAGTTCTTGAAGATCCGCTCCGTCGAATTTCTTCGTCATCTCACGGAGCGCTTCATCCCCTCTCCTTGTGACATCCTGAATGATTTCAAGGACAATCTGGTCAATTAAGCTGTCCCAATCCAATGCCTGCTGTTGATTACGTTCCTTCCAAAACTGTTGTTCATCAATGATTCTCATGATTGTCATTTGACCTCCGCATTCATAGAATCGATAAATTGCCGAATACTTGCTGTTTTGATGGCATAACTCGCTTTATTGACGATCAATCTGGCGCTGATATCGGCGATCTCCTCCAAAATGACCAACCCATTCTCCTTGAGCGTAGTCCCTGTTTCCACGATATCCACGATAACATCTGCCAGGCCGATTAAAGGTGCCAATTCAATCGATCCATTCAGCTTGATGATATCTGTCCGGAATCCCTTTTGATCAAAATAGGATTTAGTCACGTTCGGGTATTTGGTGGCCACTGTCAAAGTGGTATTATTTCGCAACTTGGTTTCCGGAAATCCCGCCACGGCCATTTTACATCTCCCTATATCTAAATCAGCCAATTCATAGACATTCGGCACGTCTTCCATGACGATGTCTTTACCGACGACTCCGAGATCGGCGGCCCCTTTCTCCACATAAGTGGGTACATCCACCGCTTTGACTTGCAGTAGCTTAATGGTCTCCGTATCATCGGTAAACACAAGTTTTCTGCTATCTTCCGGTTGGATGGAGAATTGGATGCCCATCTGCGCTAAAATCCTTAATGCGCGCTTTGAGGTCCTTCCTTTCGCCATGGCAATTGTCAATGTTTCCAACCATTCACGCCTCCTTTTCAAAGAACATTCCGACTTCTGCTGTCGTAAGGGATTGATGACTCTCCTCGTTAGTGAGAATCGCATTTCCTTCTTTTTGCAAGAGGACTGTGTAAGCGGAAGAGTCATTCTTCTCTTGGTTTTGAAGCGGGCTGATGACAACCTGGTAATGCCAATCCCTCAATTGTTCAGCAAGAACGATGGCCTCTTCCAGCTCGGCACGGCCGTAGTATATACCAACACTCCGACTAGCTGGGGCAACTATCATCTTGCCTTCAATCGACTCGACAATCGGCTTGATCTCAATAGCGAAACCGATTGCTGGCAAATCGGCTTCAAATGCCTCGCCAAGCTTGTCATACCGTCCTCCCATTACGACCGGCCTTCCAATTCCTTCAACATAGCCTTGAAATATGAGACCCGAATAATAATCCATGTTGTTCAACAAGCTGAAATCCAAGATAATTTCTTCCTTGCAACCATAAATCTCCAACAGTCGGCACACCTCTTGGATATACTCCACAATTCCGTCTATATAAGAGTTCAATCCTAATCCAGCCAGCTTGGCAGCCACATGTTCTGGTCTTCCGTATACTTGCGTAATTGTTTCGACCGCGGCTGCCAACTGTCCGTCAATCTTCAGTTCGCGGAGCAGCCCCTGCAGCTCTGCCACGTTTTTAGACAGGATCAGCTGCCGCAGCTGCGAGTTTTGCCGGCTATCCATGTTCATCTGCTCAATTAGGCTGTCGAGCAAGGCCGGATATCCTATTTCAATTTTTATTCCTGCGAATTGAAGGTCCTTCAACGTCCGGACTGCTAAAGCAATGGTCTCGGCATCCGCCTCAGGTGAACTGCATCCAAAAAATTCGACGCCTGCTTGCGTGTGCTCGATGGGACTTAAATTGGGACCTGTCTGGCGAAACACTTCTTGTATGTAATAATAACGCCGCTCGCTTGTCAGCCGTCCGTACACATGAGACAATTCCTTAGTAATTGGTATTGTCACATCGGGACGCAGGACCAGTACTTCGCCAGTCGGGTCGATGACTTTGATCATGTCACGCCGCGGAATGGAGCTGTCAATCTTCGAATACAGATCATACGCTTCAAACGCGGGCGTCCGGACTTTGTGATACCCGTATGCTTCAAATCGCTGGGATACCTTTTCCACGACCTGTTCGTGTACTTCCGTGCGCTCAAGTGAATTCATGCCGTTCACACCCTTTTCTTTCTTTATCACTTTACTACGTTAAAGTTATAACGTACTATAAAACTATATGAATCATTTGTCAACTGATAGGAGGAAATTTTAAAAAATGTTTGATTACCACATACACAGTACATTTTCAGGAGATTGCAATATTGATATGGAGGACATGGTAAAAGAGGCGATCCGGCAAGGCTTGACTGAAATCTGTTTTACCGACCATGTCGACTATGATTATCCCGATGATTCCATCGTCTTTGATTTCGATAAAAAAATATATACCGAACGAATCAAGCAGCTGCAAGAAAGATATCAAGACCAGATTCGCATCAAAAAAGGGGTGGAGATCGGTGTCCAACCGCATATATTGCAGAAATGCGGGGATATGGTGGTAGAAGAAGGATTCGATTTTGTCATTTGTTCTTTACATACGGTGGATCGGAAAGGACTGCACTATGGGGAATTGTTTGAAGGCCGGACAGTGGAACAAGCGTCGGCGATCTATTATAAAGAACTGCTGCATTGTGTGAAGCATTTCGATTCGTATTCTCTTTTGGGACACATCGATCTCATTAAACGGTATGCGAAAGAAAAGGCTTCCTCTGATTTCCATGATGTGTTGCGCCAAATTTTCGAGTTCATCATTCCTGCGGGGAAAGGGATTGAACTGAATACATCAGGTGTCCGTTATGGACTGGACTGTGGATTGCCTAGCGAGGATGTATTACGATTGTATAAGCAATGCGGGGGCGAAATCATCACGTTAGGATCGGATGCGCATAAACCGGAAGATATTGCATTCCAATTTAGGGAGTCCGTTGAATTGTTGCGCTCGATTGGATTCCGCTATATGACTACATTTGAACAGATGACACCGCAGTTCCATCCGATCGATCAACTTTGATTGACTAGGTCGTTAAACAGGAAACGGGAGAGGCGCACGCGCGTCTCTCCCGTTTAGCTGTTTTACTTACCGACAATCATCGTTTTGATTAATGCCAGACGTTCCCTAATGTTTTGTTTCATTTGAACAGAAGCTGGTGTTTTTGCGATGACTACGTCGGTTTGGAAGCCGAGATCTTGCGCAAGCTTTTTGGCTCTAGCCAAGTGGAAGTCGCTTGAAATGATCGTCAATTTATCCTCCGTCTCAGGCAGAAGCTGTTTCGTAAACAGCAGATTCTCGTATGTGGAAGTGGATTGATTCTCTATGAGCAGACGCTGTTCATCTACCCCATTTTGTGTAAGATAACGGCGCATCGCTTCTGCTTCACTGATTCCTTCATCAGGGCCTTGTCCTCCAGAAAGAATCAGCTTCACTTCTGGATGGGCTTCTGCATATGCCAAAGCTTCTTCCAAGCGATATCTCAACGTTAAGGAAGGTGTTTCGCCGTTCACTTTTGCGCCAAGGATCACCGCAAATTCCTTCGATCCGTCAGCGACGGGATGCATGCCATCCTGTATCCACCTGCCTGTCATGACCCAGATTGCAATGCAGCATAATAGAATGATAAGCGCGATAGCCACCGCCAACTTTTTTCGTTTGATCAACTCTTCATTCACTCCGTTTCTCCTACGATATGTTCGGATGAACGCCGGAATTTCTGATAACGATCAATACAGCCGTTCTACTTGAACGCCTCGGTCCTGCAACAAGTCGAAATAAAACGAGTCTTCCCCGATAGATGCTACCCGGTCGCACAGCGTCAAGATTTCATCCATGTCATGGGAAGTATATAAGATCATTTTTCCTTCCTCAGTCGCCAGCCGCCTCAAATAGGAACCAATTTCCGTCTTTGATTTTAAGTCGATTCCAACGGTCGGTTCATCCAATAAAAGCAAGATGGGATCATGGAGAAGACTGATTGCGAGATTCAATTTTCGTTTCATTCCTCCCGAAAGAGCATGGACCGGCTCTGTCCATTGGGTCAATTGCAGATCTAGACAAAGCTGCCTACATTCTTCAAGCGAGCGTCGCTTCCATGAGAGTCTCTCAAAGAATTTCATATTCTCCTTTACCGAATACTCTTCCCAAACCGAAATATCCTGCGGAACGTAGCCGATCTTTTTTCGTATGTTCTTCATGTCATCTACATATCGATTGCCATATAAACGAAGTTCTCCGGCGGAAGGTTCCATCGCAGTGGCAATAATTTGAAGAAGTGTCGATTTACCCGCCCCGTTTTCTCCCACGAGGCCGACGATTTCTCCTTCTTTTAGTTGAAATGACACATCTGCCAAGACTTGCTTTCGTTTGTACCGCTTTTGTACTCCCGTCACTTCAAGCAATTCGTTTTCCTCCTTTCCAAATCCAGCCCGCAAGCAAGGCGGCTAACAGGACCATCCATAGGAGTGGGATCGACTGGGTCATCAGTGATCCTACAGGACTGAGCGACTCAATCCACGGCCACTTGCCGGTGAGTCGTTCCACCGGGATGATGCCGCCACCGGCAATTGTCAGCAGAAGGCTAACCGCAATGCCGGTCACATAATACAGAAGCTGATGTTCAAATACGATTGCCAGCAGAAAGGCAAACAGATTCAAGGTCGCCCGGAATACCAACAGAGATACGGCAAATCGCACCTTCCATCCAACACCCAAAAATTGTGCGAAGAACAGGTAGGCCAAGCCGTCTGCAATGAGTGTCAAACCTGTATACAACACCAACAATCGAATCGAATAGACTTGAAAGCTCATAGACGAATATAACCATCGCACCTTCATCGCCGGTCTGCTTTCTTTCATCATCCAATCAAAAATAAAAAAGGCGCTGATGATCGCAAATAAAGCCCAGATGCCCCATACATTCAACAGTGGAGACGGCTGCTGTTTCGTCCTCGTTCCTTCTCCAAATGCAAAACTGGTTTGCAATAAGCTTTCAGAACGCTGCTTTTCTATGCTTGCCTTGATGATTTGTTCATAATCCCATTGACTATCCATTTCATAATCATGGAACATCTGTCGGATTACATAGGCTGCCTTGGATCTTGCACTATCCTGCTGCGCTAATGACATGACCATCTCAGAAACAGCCGGGTAGGCAAAAGAACGATTCGATGAGTAGGCCTCGATAAGCCGATTTCGCTTATTTAAACGAATTTGGTCGGCATACCCTTCCCGAATAACAAATACACTATCTAGTTCATGCCGGTTCAATCGATACAATGCTTCATCCGTTTCCATCCGACGTACCGAAAGCCATTCCACTTTGCTAATCACACGAGCCAATTCATTCGCCAAAACGGAATCATCTTCAACAATCAATGCAATGGGCACTTTCGATTCCTGCTGGAATCCATCAAGCCCTTTTATGATGATTATGGTGAACAGGATAGGAAGCAGCAGCCAGACAATGACGCTTTTCCATTCTTTTCGCAGTCGCAAAACTGTCATCCCACACGCCTCCTCTCTCTCCATATAAGCGATAGAAACAGCATAAAAATAAGGAACAAAGAATGGATAACAGCTGTTGAATAATCTGCATAGTTTCTTCCTTCCAACACTATATCCATCACCCATTTCAAGTCGCTATAGGAGAATAGATAAGGCAACAGGGGCTGCATAGTTTGCGGGAAATAAAGAGTCGGCACAATGGCGCCACTTGAAAACACGATCAAGAGAGCAGCGGCACATTGGAGAAAAAGGGCGGCCTTCCGCGAGGGAAACCATACATCAATTAAAGCAAAAAGGCTGGCTGTAGTAAGAACATACAGACTGGTAAATAACAAGACTCTTAACATATCAATGATGTAAAAATCCATATCTGCATAACCGATAAATCCAATGAATAACAACATGGCAAGCCCCACCACACCGCTGACAGCAACCACCAATCTTGCAAACATCCGTTGATAGGATGTCACTCCAAGCAGCTTTAGTCGCATCGCCATGGAAGGCTGTTCTTCAATTCCCAACAAGTTGTATATGACCCCGATCCATATAGTCAACGCAATAAACCAAGCGGATACAATATAGTAATTTACAGGCGAGGAGGTTGCTGCATTTGCTAGAATCTCCTCATCTATTAATTTGTCTTTGCCTAAAGTGAACAGCGTAAAGTCCATAAATTGGGCAAACATCATTTCCATTCGCTCTTCCTTGGTCATCGGAGTTTCTTTGGCATAATCATTAATCGTCAAAATGTTTGCCTGGGCGCCTGCGATATAACGTGCCAAGCTATCAATTAACTCCTTCGTCAAATAACTATCGACGGGGCGGGAAGGGTTCCCCACAATCGGAAGAACAACCGAATCGCCCTCGTACAGCATTTCTGTGAACTTTGGCGGCAATGAAAAATACGTACTGAGCTCACCTTTCTTCATATACTGCTCGGCATCGTCTTTGGAGACACCTATCATTTGGATAAATCCTTCGCCGTTAGCAGTTTCCACTAATAACTTGGTGATCAGCCGGGACTCTTCTGTCTGATCTTCATCTACAACGGCGATACGAATCGGCTCTTTCTCATCTGGTATGAGCAGCCCTGCCACTATAAGAAGCACCATGGAGATCAGAATAAGCGGAAATAGAAAAAGAAGAAGAAGGGTCCCCCACTTCTTCCTCAGTTTTTTAACATGTTCGTTCATGAAAAAAAAGATGTTTCGAATCGTTTGCAAAGCGTTCACTTCCATTCATGCAGATCGGAAATTTAATTAAAAACCATCCAATTCGTTTTGCAACTCTCCTATCAAATTTTCCACCCATTCCTCAAAGTCTGTTGCCAATTCTTCCTCTAAGAATTCATCAAGCTCCTCCGTTGACTTTTCTCCGAGATTGACAACATTTTTATCTGGATTTGGCATATCGACTTTCTTTACAATCTTCCCTTGTTGTTTGACATGCACGTTGATCGTTTCGCTGTCGTAGGAATCCTCGTTAAAGGAAAACTCATGGTTCGCCCTCATGGAATCCTTTTCGTGTGTCGCATCTCCGCTCCAAATGACGGCAAGAGTGTCATCATAGTCGTCTGTGAAACTGAACGTGCGGGTAAACGTCCGCTTGTTCCCATCGAGTTCTTCTTTCCCTTCGTATCGAAGTTCGCCTTCATCATAGCCCATTGTGATCTCATCGTTGGATTTTCCATCTTTCCAATTCAAGTCACCTGTGAAATCTACGACTTCCTCTTCGTCATATTCATTAATGCTAGTAATTTTATAATTCCACTGCTGCCGTTCCTTTTCAAGCAATTGATCTCCTTTTATTTTAAAGGTGACGAGTTCTTCCTCAGATGGACCAGTGGTCAAATGAAAATCACGTTTGACGATGCTTCGCTTCTGGTGCCAAACGACAGATTTCATGCCTTCTGGAAGAACAAGTTGCTCAACATCTTTCAAAGCTTCGTCAATACTATCTTCGAAATCACGGATCATATCGGTCAAATCAGCATTCGTTGCATCCTCGCCAAGAGGGGAGAACGAGAACTGCTCTTTTAACAAAGCTTTTAATTTTTCGTCACTCCGAGCTTTCTTAAACAACTTCCTCAAAACTTCCTTCACCTGTTCTTCAGACAGGTTCATCTCAACTCTTTCTACCTTCATCTTCTTGCCAAAAACATCTACTTCTTCTTTTTCAGCGGTAAATGCTTCATCTGGCAATTCCTTATAGAGGAACTGTGCGTATTCTTTTTCAATATAATTGCGGAACTCTTCGGTAAAGCCGAATTGCTTTTCAAATAAGCGGGACAAACCGAGCTTTTCATCACCAGTAAAAGAATCATCCGTCTCCTTCATCATCTTCCCGTAATCTTTATCATCAAACCGCAGTACTTTGTCCGTGAAAGGCAACGCAATTAACGCTCGCTCCGGCGTCAAATACAGTTGGCCTAACTCGACATCCACACTTCCCAATGAGCCATTCCATTTCATTTCCCATTCTTTTTTAACAGGGTCTTTTACCTGACCGAACTGGATAGTCGTATTGTTGACAATCGACTGGATTTCTTGCATATCATACCCAACTGACGGATCATTCCACTCAGCGGATACATCCCAAGTCGTTTCAACCGGCTTTTTGTTTTGTATTTCCATCCAATCCACTTCATTTTTATACCGTCCTTGAATCAATTCACTCATTTGGCTCAATGTTTGCGTTTCCGCCAATAAATACTTTGCTTTAGGGGATTTAACTAACAGAAAGAAAGCCGAAACACTACCTGCCGCCAGAATAAAGAAAGCGGTCAATACAATGATAAGCAATTTCGGAGATTTCCTCTGTCTCCCTTCATTAGGTTGTTGTTCCACCACAAGTTCCTCCCATCTGTCTTTGGTTCATTTTCACACATCATTGAAATTCTACTATAAACGTAAGACAGATGTTCCCTTTTTAATAGAATTGAATACTTTCAGCTAGCTAGTAGGGATTACACACTACAGCTGGATATTGATCAAGAAAACTTGATTTTGATATCCTTTTTATTCTTTGGCTTCGATTTGATGATATGTATTTCACATGAATAAATCGGCAGAAAGGAGATCCCCGAACGATGCGGATGTCAGCTTTCTACCGATTCAAAAATCAAATGAAATCATTTATGTTTTAAGTATTTTTCGAATTGATCCAAATTCTACTTCCCAATTGACTTGATCAAAAAGTCCTATCCATACTCCATTTTCAGTTCTTCACTTTTTGCTTTTGATTCACTGTACTATGCACTTCTGTCGGCAATCCCCACAATTGAATGAAACCGACTGCAGCTGATTGATCGAATTGATCTTCGGATGTATACGTTGCCAGCTTTTCATCGTACAGGGAATTCGCAGATTTACGTCCTTCCACAATCGCATGGCCTTTAAACAACTTGACGCGCACCGTTCCGTTCACATATTGCTGTGTTTCTTTAATGAAGGCTTCCAATGCTTCGCGAAGCGGAGAGAACCAAAGCCCGTTATAAATCAGTTCGCTTAACTTTTGAGACACGAGCGGCTTGAAATGAGCAACATCCTTCACTAATGTGATGTCTTCCAGTTCTTTATGAGCTTTAAGCAATGTGATCGCTCCTGGACATTCATATACTTCGCGGGATTTGATTCCCACTAACCGGTTTTCCACATGGTCAATCCGCCCCACGCCATGTTTTCCGGCGATTTCATTCAATTTTAAAATGAGCTCACTAAGCGGATAGTTCTTGCCATTCAGACTAACCGGCACGCCTTTTGCAAACTCAATTTCCAAATACTCCGGTTCATTCGGTGCATTTTCAATAGAAGTCGTCAAGCCGAATGCATCTTCTGGAGGCGCAGCCCATGGATCTTCCAAAATACCGCATTCATTGCTGCGTCCCCAAAGGTTCTGATCGATGGAATATGGACTGTCGAGATTGATTGGAATCGGAATGTTTTTCGTCTTGGCATACTCGATCTCCTCTTCACGTGACCAGCTCCATTCCCGTACAGGTGCAATGACTTCCAAGGTGGGATCCAATGCTTTAATTGCCACCTCAAAACGCACTTGGTCGTTTCCTTTTCCCGTACACCCATGAGCGACAGCAGTTGCATTTTCCTTATGTGCCACCTCAACAAGTTTTTTGGAAATGAGAGGACGGGACAAAGCAGAAACAAGCGGATACTTATCCTCGTAGTAAGTTCGTGCCTGCAATGCAAGCAATGCGTATTCATTCGCAAACTCTTCCTTGGCGTCAATGACATAACTGTTGACCGCACCTACTTGCAATGCTTTTTGCTGAATAAATTGCAAGTCTTTTCCTTCTCCGACATCCAGGCAGCAAGCTACCACTTCATACCCTTGATCGGTAAGCCATTGAACTGCTACTGATGTATCTAAACCTCCCGAATACGCTAACACCACTTTCTTCTTTGTCATCACAACGTCCTCCTCTATGCACCAATGTATTTTTATTCACCGAAATGTATTTTTATAATAACATATTTCTATTGGATTGCAAGTATTGTTCTTTGAAAATATAAAAAAGGAGCTGTCTGGGAAAATCAGCAGGAACTGTTTTTTTCCAGGCAACCCATTCTTATTGTAAGCTTTAATCAAGATGAACCGATGTCCCTTTGCGAGATCTGAGCAATCCGAAAGCGACCGGTTTAAAAAAGGCATTTACTTATGAGCAAAACAACGGGGAGAACGATCATCAGCTTCTACTTATGAGGCATTCAAGCTTAACCGAGCTTTAAGAGCTAACGTACGTGTCGTAATTGGCAATTGCGAGCATTCCGTACAAGAAGCGGCTAGAATCATCAATACAAAACCAGGCATTGAAAACCATTCGATTTCACTGCCTGGTTTCTCTTTTCTATACTAGACTCGGTGTCATCGGATACCATGTGCAACCATGGCGTCTGCTACTTTCAGGAAACCGGCAATATTTGCACCGACTGCAAAGTTTCCTGGATGGCCATAGTTGTCTGCAGCTTTTTTACAACTTTCAAAAATAGTATGCATGACCACTTTCAACCGTTCATCCACTTCTGCTTCCGTCCAGCTAAGTCTCATGCTGTTTTGTGACATTTCCATCGCAGACACGGCAACGCCTCCCGCATTGGCAGCTTTTGCAGGCGCGAAAAGAACTTGGTTCTCATGGAATAAGTCAATTGCTTCAATTGTACAGGGCATGTTTGCTCCCTCGCCAATTGCTATAACACCGTTTCCAATAAGTGTATGTGCGGAAATTTCATCTAACTCGTTTTGAGTGGCACAGGGCAATGCAATATCACAAGCCACAGACCAGATGCCAGAGCACTCTGACTGGTAGACCGCATGCGGGTGTTCTTTTACATATTCCGCGATTCTCTTGTTCTCCACTTCTTTCAAACGTTTAACCGTCGCAAGGTTGATCCCTTCTGAATCCACAATAAAGCCATCTGAGTCGCTGCACGCAATTACTCTTGCACCTAGCTGCTCTGCCTTTTCCATTGCATAGGTCGAAACATTTCCCGAACCTGAAACGATCACTTTTTTACCTTCAATGGAGAGTCCATTTTCATTCAGCATCTCTTCGACGAAATAGACAGTTCCGTATCCAGTCGCTTCCTTCCTCCCCAGGCTTCCCCCATGATTTGGATTTTTGCCAGTCAGGACGCCCGCTTCATAGCCGCCTCTCAATCGATTGTACTGACCAAACATATAGCCAATTTCTCGTTTTCCTACCCCAATATCGCCTGCTGGAACATCGATATCCGGTCCAATATGTTTGCTTAATTCCGTCATGAAGCTTTGAGTAAAACGCATAATTTCTCGGTCTGATTTCCCTTTTGGATCGAAATCAGATCCGCCTTTCCCCGCTCCAATCGGTTGGCCGGTCAAAGCGTTTTTAAAAATCTGTTCAAATGCTAGGAATTTCATAATGCTGCTGTTAACGGAAGGATGAAAGCGGATGCCGCCCTTGTATGGGCCGAGGTCGCTATTAAATTGTACACGGAAGCCGCGGTTCACCTGTACTTTGCCTTTATCATCCTCCCAAGCAACCCGGAAGGAAATAATGCGTTCAGGCTCTGTAATCCGCTCTAGTATGCCATTTGAAATATATTCTGGATGCTTTGCAAAGACAGGCCGCAAGGAGTCAAAGATTTCCCTTGTCGCCTGTAGAAATTCCTTTTCATCTGGATTTCTTTTTTTCACTAACTGATATACTTCATGCACATAGTCGTTAGCCCGATTGCGGTTCTCTGTCAGTCCATCTATTTTTGTCATGCGCCTCATCCCTTTCTGCACAGAAGCCGAAGAAATGAATTATCCAAACAACAGGGTACCATTTCGAATTTATTTCTCCGTTTTTATCTATTATTACTGAAAATTTAAATAGACACAACTATTTTTATACTAGAACATTTGATTGGGATAGTTTCGTCTATCGCTATGAGCCGTTTTTCATACTTCCAAAAGAGGAATAAAATGATCATTTACAACATTCTGATGATAGCGTATTATTAACCTACTTACTCAGCAAGCACCATGTAAGTGTATCCAGTAAGAGAAAGAGGCGATGCAATATGAGTTTCACCAAGCTATTGCGAACCGTCATCGGATCGAATCTGATGATCATCCTGACTTTTGCATTCCTACCTGCTCTACTAATCAATCCTGAATTTGAACTATTCCAAAATTTGTCGAACTTTATATCAAAAGAATAAAAAAGGAACCGTTCATTTTAAGTATGAACGGTTCTCAAGACTGTAGACAAACTCCATAAATTTTGGAGTTTGCCTGCAGTCTTTTCTTTTACAATGAAAGAACGACTAGAAAAGTTGATTTCCGCTACGGCTGGTCGCTTTCCGCGGGCACGGCTTCAGCCAATCGAACAGCGAAGGGTTCGATTTGCCGTATTTCTGGGTTTTAAAGAAATTAAGGCAGCACTTATGCTCCAAACGCTTTGCTTTTTGTCGCAAAAGCCGTTCTTCGTGACGGCTTTCGCTGCGCTCCGTCCAGGGTCTTCAGCTCGCGCTGTTCCCGCTGGAGTCGCCAGCCTTCGCTCCAATCAACGGTGTCTACCAAAAAATACTCGAGGTGATGGATATGATGACGAAGAATCAGATCAACGAGCGTGAACAACTAGAAATGCTGACCATTGAACAATTGGTGTCGAAAGATCATCTTGTTCGGAAGTTAGATGCAGCCATTGATTTCTCCTTCATCTATCCATTGGTAGAAGACCTATATTCGACAGTTGGGAGACCCAGTATTGACCCCGTGGTATTGATCAAAATGACCTTCATCCAATATACCTTCGGCATACGATCCATGCGCCAGATGATAAAGGAGATTGAAACGAACATGGCGTACCGCTGGTTTCTCGGCTTCGGTTTTCATACAGAGATACCGCACTTCTCGACATTCGGGTAGAACTATATCCGCCGTTTTGCCGACACGGACCTTTTTGAACAGATATTTTATCGGGTGCTGTAGGAAGTCGCAAATCGTGGGCTACTCAGCTCGGATCATGTCTTTATCGATTCCACCCATGTAAAAGCGAGCACAAACAAGAGGAAGTTCCAAAAGAAAGTCGTTCGCAAAGAAACCCGTGCTTATGAGAAGAATCTCCAGGAGGAGCTCAATATAGACCGAGAAGAAAACGAGAAGAAACCGTTCCCACCAAAAGGAAGAGTACAAGGAGATCAAAGAGTCCACAACAGATCCGGAGACGGGTACTATGTAAAAGACGAACGGACCAGGCAGTTGGCCTATTCCTTCCATGCAGCCACGGACGAAAAGGGATTCGTGCTTGCGAGCATGGTGACCCATGGTAATGTCCATGACAGCCATATACTCGAGCCATTGGTACGAAAAATCATGGACGAGGGGATGCGACCGGTAGCTGTTACCGCGATGCAGCCTACAAGACACCGGCGATTGCGAACTTCCTGCTTGAGAATCAAATCCTTACTGCACTCCTTACAAACGGCCGATGACCAAGGAGGGTTTCTTCCGAAAACACGAGTATGTCTATAACGAGTATTATGACTGCTATCTTTGTCGGGAGGGACAGGTCCTACGTTACCGGACGACCACGAAGGAGGGATACCGGCAGTATGCCTCGACACCAACCATTTGTGCAGCATGCCGTTGATCGTCCAATGCACGCAAGCAAGATAAAAATTATCATAAATTTTTAAAAATTCGCTTGGACGTGGAGAGCACCAGTTGATTGGAGTGCAGGGCGGCGACTCCTGGGGGATCAGCGCAGCGTGAAGACCCCGCAGGAGCGAAGCGACGAGGAGGCTGAGGGCAAGCCCCCCGGAAAGCGTCCGCCCGAAACGGAAATCAACGTTATTTCAGTCTACTAACAATTTAAATTTACATTTTTAAGCAAAAGGGTTGGAAATCTTGGATTTCCAACCCTTTTGTCAACAGTCTGAGGAACCGTTCATCTTAAGTATGAACGGTTTCCTTTTTATCTTTTTCGAACAATAAACATATCCTGCATCAGCAGCCAATTTTGCGGAAAGGAAAGCCCCAGCTTCCAATACATAATCCCTCGCAAGTTGAATTGCTTCAGCAGATTAAATTTTGCTTGTATGCTGCGGGCATCTTCAAACCATACTTCATGCCGGACGTCATTTTCATCTGTATACGTAAAATGCGGTGCTTGGGCAGTATAATCATATTGAATTGCCGTATTCGTATTAATTGCCAAATTAACGGCTTGCTGTGGACTGACGGCTTGTGCGGGCACACCGCTTACTGGTGGATATGGATATGACCAGTTATATCCATAAAGATTTTGTCCCAAAAATATTTTATCCCTAGGAATCTGGCTCACCGCATACTCTACTACCCTTCGAACTTGGGGCAACGGACTGACGGCTTGCGGCTCGCTGTAGGAATATCCCCACTCATATGTCATTAAGGTGACAAAATCACAAATTTCTCCGAGCGCTTTATAATCAATTCCACCATATATACCTGTCGCACTATCACTTGTTTTTGGAGGAAGCGCTGCGGAAATAGTTAAACCGGCAGGCTTAAACCGTGCTCGCGCTTTTCGTAGAAAGTCGTTATATAGCTCCCTATCCGCCGGCCGCAGGAATTCGAAATCAAAATGAATATCCCGGTATCCGACTCTCCGGGCAACTTGTACAATGTTTTCAAACAATCTGTTCTGTACAGTCTGATTAACGAACAAAACATTTGCCAGCTCTGCGCTAAATGCAAAATTCTCCAAATTACTGACGACCATTGCATTCACGACACCTGCTGCACCTGCAATTGCAGGAATATCGCCAATCGGCGGTTCCTTCAATGAACCATCCCGTTGCGGCTCATAACTGAACATGGCCAAATAAGTGAGTTGCGGCGATCTTAATCTCACTTCCTGCACAAGTGCCTCACTGACCGGAGAGCGGGGTTCGACATAGGCAAATACATCAATTTCTGTTTTAGGAGACGGCGGAATATAGAGCCGCAGACCAACCGGCAAAATGCCGGAAACCGAGATCCCATTCACTCTCGCCAGCTCATTTACCGAAATGCCATATCTTCTGGAAATCAAATACAACGATTCTCCCGGCTGCACCCAATGGTAACTGCCGACAATTGGGATAACCAGAGCTTGCCCTACCGTAATTCGGGAAGGGTCCATTAATTCATTAGCAGCTGCTATCGTTTCATAAGGCACTCCGTATGCTTGACCAATTCCATATAAACTTTGTCCTCTCTGCACCACGTGGATTTGCACATCCATCATCCGCCTTTCCTCTTCCGTATGACCATCTTCTTCACTATATTTTTTCGGATAGATGAATATGACATGAATCACACGCGAACTTCTCATTTCCAATGCATAACTCCCTTATTGGATACCATACTACTTTTGATTGCATATCAATAAGGAGGAGGAAAATCTTTGACACAAAATCCATTTGGGCAAACTCATCAAAATATGCACACTGGCCAAGTACCGCCGAAAATGAACCATGGCGGCCATGAAGTTTTTGATGTACATGAAGTGCTGAATGCTGCAGTCGGAGCGATGAACCAAGCGATCATGCTGCGTCCGCATGTGAAAGATCCAGAACTACTTGATATTTTGGATCGTCAATTGCGTTTCATGCAGGACGAATACAACATTACCGTAGAATGCTTCAAAACGGGACAAGACCCTTCCCATCCGACTCAAAGCTATAAAATGAAGCAGGGCAATGATTTCATCTACGGGATGAAACCATCTCAGCCGAAAAAACCAATTCAATCGGCAAATGAAATTAACGATGAGATCGTATCCGGCTTCTTGCTGTCATCCGCAAAAACTACCGCTACGCATAAAGCAATGGCTGCGCTTGAAACAACAAACCCAGTCGTTCGCCGCGTTTTAGCCGATTCAGTTCCTAACTGCATCGAAATGGCTTACGAGCTATCCATTTACCAAAATAAGCATCACTACTACCAAGTCCCTCAGCTGGCACAGCAAGATATGCAAGCCATTCTCAATGCGTATGCTCCAGCACAAGGCCAAACAGGCATGCAAAACAATCAAAACCTTCAATAACAAAAAACAGGTGCCTTATACTGGGCACCTGTTTTCTTGAAACTTATTTACATTTACGATAGAAAACTTCCGGTACCTCTGATTCAAAACGCATCAATTCACCGGTCTTCGGATGAATCACCTCTACAGCAGATGCATGGAGACCCAGCCGCTTAATAGGGTTTATGGAAGAACCGTATTTGCGATCGCCTACAATGGGGTGCCCGATCTCTTCCATATGTACCCGGATTTGATTTTTCCGACCTGTATCAAGCAACACTTCAAGTAGAGAAAATTGTTGGTTAGAACGGATTTTGCGGTAATGGGTGATGGCCAGCTGGCCGCCGTTATCAATCGGACTGGAGTAAATCTTGAATGTCTTTGTCTCCTTTAGCCATGACTTGATCGTCCCCTCATCCTTTTTCACTTTCCCCTCAACTAGTGCCGTATACTCCCTTCTGCGGACCAGCTCATTCCAATTGTTTTGCAACTGCAGCTTAGTTGCCTCATTTTTAGCGAACACTAACACACCGGATGTATCACGATCGAGACGATGGACAATAAAAATCCGGTTTTTAGGGTCCATCTTTCTTACATAGCTTGCTGCTTGACTAAAAGCAGTCATTTCTTTTTTATCTTTAGCAGCGACCGAAAGCAATCCCGCTTCTTTGTCGATGACGAGCAGGTCCTCATCTTCAAAAAGGATAGAAATCCCTTCCAGTTCACTTTCTCCCTTTGCCGCTTTATTTTTCATAATTTCCACTGACTGACCCGGGTGCAATTGGTGATCATGACGTGTAATCACAATCCCATCCACACGAGCCTGTCCCCTGGATAGAATGGATTTCACCGAGTTGCGGCTATGTTTTGCTAAAGCTTCTAATAAAAACGACAGTAACTCCTGCTCTTCCTTGACCTGAAAGATCATTGTATGAGGGCTTGCTGATTGTGCTCTCCTTGGTCCTTTTCTATGCATGCGCAACCTCCTGATAGTAAAAACTAAAACAAGAATACAAAGGGTCTTATCATCCCACTCATTTAAGTATACCTGTTTTCAGCTATTCGTGGAGTGGCGATACTTTATATGTGTTAATCATCTTTTTTGTAGTCATGAAGACAGTCCTTTGTTGGAACAGGCAACACCTATCTAGTTTCTAAACAGAAGCAATCCAACTTCTTGCCTTCTCCTCCTGTTTGAGTTTAAAATGCCTAGGTTAAAAACTGCTATTCACAATATGACAATCGGCTTTTCTTTTTTGCGAAACAAATAGGATTTTAAAAGAACGAGATATCAAGTATATACTAGACAGACTAGCCTTAAATTCCTTTAGTACTTTCAAATACCCTTGAATTGCTTCCCCCATATAAATACTGTATGATCGATAGAAATTAATCTAAGCAGCAATTGCAGAAGGAGCTACTTATGCGAATCGCTATTTTTGACTTTGACGGAACTCTTTACGCAAACGAGACATTCCAGCTCATGATGGATCGGTTAAAAAGCCATCCGACCTACAGTCCTTTGTACAAACCGTTCTTCCGGACCATTCTCTGGCCTTATATCAGCTACAAATTGAAGCTTCTGCCCGAACCCAAAATGAGAGAGCGCTCCATGCAAATCTACTTGAACGCATTACAACACTTATCACGTGAAGAAATCCATCACTATTTTCAAGAAATGAAACATGCCATCCAGGAAGACTTCAATGAGAAGGTTGTTCAACGTTATACGGAGCATCGGCAGAATGGCGACTATACGATGCTCGTTTCCGGCGCCTATACTTCCTTTCTCCATGAAGTGACAAGTGATTTCCAGTTCGATCGGATTATTGGAACCGATATCCCCTTTACAAGGGACGAAATGATCGATTTGAGCCAAGCGATTTATCATATACAAGGTGACAGAAAAACGGAAAAGGTTTTATCTTGCTTAGCAAGCGAGAATGTTGATTGGTCGAGGAGTTACGCATACGGAGACAGCTTTTCCGATTTACCTGTCCTCCAAATAGTTGGAAATCCTGTAGCTGTCCGTCCGGATAGCAAACTAGAAGCTATGGCAATAGAGCAGAAATGGGAAATCATTCGGTAGATTTCCCTGAAGGCTCCTCCTATTAAGAAAGCAGTTTGGTATTAAGCTTGCTATTTTCTCTTAACTGGTGGATTCCTGAGTACGGCAGCTGCAGTTGAATACAATTTATGCGAAATGGTTATGAGGGGTCCACCGCAATGCATTGTTTTCGGATCACCCTCCATTTACAGAGAGTAGACTTGGAAACCGGATCCCCCCATCCGATTCTTTTTGCTTAGGAACGCTGATCGATATGCAGACTACCGTCAGTCTGAACCTCCGCGTAAAACACTTGTTCCACCTTCCCGATTCCCTGGCTCTTCAATTGATCGAACAACCACTCTTCAGTCAATCCTAGTTCTTTTAAGTTTTCTTTAATTAATTTTCCGTCTGAAATAATTTCAGTCGGAACATATTTGGGTTCTGGAGCCGGTGCTTTTACATCTTTTTTAGTAGCGGATTCCTGAGCTGCTTTTTTCATGACACTTAACTGCCCATTCGTCTCTAAAATCGCATACTCCACGTCTTTAATTGAAAAAATCCCTTGTTCTCGAAGCATCATATTTAATTCATTCAAACTGAGACGAGATTTCTTCATGGCACCTTCATTCAATTTTCCTTTATGCATAATGATGGTCGGAGTATCATCCAACAGGATACGGGCTTTTTTTGATTTTAACGCTAAGATGTTCATGAAATACGTTAAGAGCGCCCATACAACCATCGCATACAGCCCGTTGACGAATGGTGTCTCTGATTCACCCGCAATATCAGCTGCAATCGACCCTATCGTAATGCCTGTAACATAATGGAAGAAAGTCAATTGGGAAATTTGTTTCTTTCCCATTAAACGAGCAAGCAAAAGAAGGACGATAAACGAAGCTAATGTGCGAATCGTCATTTCTAAGAAATCAAATTTAAGAAATTCATTCATGTTCAATGCACAGCACCTCCATTATACGAGTGTGCCACTAGGAGGTGCTATTTATTCGCTGATCTTGCCAATCCATCCTTACCCAAATCTCATCCTCCCCTTGTCTAGGTAAATATGGAAGGAGATAAGGAAGCAATGAGCTGGATATGGATGAACAGGCGATCTTTTGAAAGCAAGTTGCAGTTTGCCACATAGATTAAGCACTTTTCTCAACACGACAAGCGCTTTACTCAAAGTGACGTGCAAGGGCCAAACAGGTGAGAGATGGGCGAGGTTTGTTTCAAGCTTCTGAGGCTATCGGTGTGCTAATTGGTTTTAAAGCGGATTCTCTAAACTTCCTCGAGATCGCATAGCCATGAATGGAAATAGAAAAATCAGACGGAAAAGAACAACTTGCTGTTCTCTCCGCCTGACTTAGTTCGATATATAATAGACGCTTCCAGCCCCATCTTACCGAGCAATTATTCCCATACATAGGGTGTTTCCTGATAAACATAGTAATTCAGCCAATTGGAAAACAGCAGATGGGTGTGGGATCGCCATGTATTCAGCGGTTGTTCTGACGGATCATCATTGGGAAAATAATTAGCAGGCACATCAATTGACAGTCCCTTATTGATGTCCCGTTCATATTCCTCAGCGAGGGTGCCAGCATCATATTCTAAATGTCCCGTAATCATAATGTGCTTTTCATCTTCGGATAAAATGATAAATGCTCCGGCATCTTGGGAAACGGCAAGGAGTTGAAGACGCGGATCCTGTTGAATTTCCTCTACTGATACCGTTGTGTACCTCGAGTGCGGGGCTTCGAAACTATCATTAAATCCCCGTGCCAGTTTAACGGTCGGATCTGTCAATACATGATTGTACACACCGGACAATTTTTTCGGCAACTCATATTTGTCAATGCCATAATGGTGATACAGCGCTGCCTGTGCTCCCCAGCAAATGTGTAAAACGGAGGTTACGTTTGTTTTACTCCATTCCATGATTTGCTTCAGTTCATCCCAATAGATGACATCTTCAAAAGGCAAGTGTTCAATCGGTGCACCTGTAATGATCATTCCATCGAAACGACGATGTTTGATGTGTTTGAATGTCGTGTAAAACTCATCCAAGTGATTTTTACTTACATTTTTCGATTCATATGTAGCGGTGTTGAGGAAATTGACATTCACTTGCAACGGCGTATTTCCAAGCAACCTTAATAATTGAAGCTCTGTCCGCTCTTTCTCCGGCATTAGATTCAAGATGATTATGTTCAAAGGTCTGATGTCTTGTGTCGTCGCCCGATCTTCGTCCATGATGAATATTTTCTCTTCTTTCAACAGCTCGCCCGCCGGCAAGTGTTTCGGTATGTTTATCGGCATACAATCTCCCCCTCTATTCTCATAACAATCGAAATAAAAAAGCCCCGTTCCCTTAAGATATAGGAACGAGGCATGGAAATTCCGATCGTTCTTATCTCTCAAGAATTAAAAACCACAGCTTGTGAAGGATTAGATGTTGTTTGCAGCCATCCGTTTGAGACATCTGCATTATCTAACCATTTCATTACCGAGGCATCCACATGAATCATGTGGAACATCTTGTTGGAGGTAGCACCTTCCTGCATCATGCAGAGGTTGCTGAAGCTTCAGCGGGCCAATTCCCTCAGCTTCTCTTGATAAGAAATTATTCTATTACGAAGTAGTATATCATTTTATAAACAGTTTGCCTAAACTTTTTTAAAATTTTTCTCTTTCTCTCTATAGAGTTTTTATAGAACAAGCCACGTATTGCGATATACTAAAATCCCTATTTCTCCATGATTTCTTTTGATCGGCTTTCCATTCATAAAGTGTTTCTGCAGGTCTCATGCTTCTCATCGATACAGTTTTGCTTTTGAAAAACCGAGGCCTAATATTTCTGATGCGTTCAAAAAGATAACAAAAGAGGAAGGCTCCGCAGTCTGCAGTACTTTTTTCAAATAAACCGCTTCGGATTGCTCGACGACACAAAAAATCATCGTCTTTTCTTTATCCGAAAATCCCCCGGTTGATTTAACTTTGGTTAATCCTCTGTCGATTTCATTTTTTATAATCGCTTGGACTTTCTCTTCATTATCAGTGATGATGAGCACCAATTTTGTTGGTGACGTTTGCAATTGAACAAAGTCGATCACTTTACTCGTCACATAAATTGACATTAACGCATACAACGCCAATTCAAAATTGAAAACAAATGCCGATGTTATGACGACTACGCCATCAACTATCAACTGAGAAAAGCCACTTGAAATGCCTGTATATTTCTTAAGCAGCTGGGCAATCAATGCGGTGCCGCCTGTTGATCCATTTCCTCGATATACGATGCCAAGCCCGATTCCTAAAAGAATCCCGCCATATATCGAACTGAGCAGCGGATTATCCACGGATAATCCGATATCCCCTGTCAGCCAAATGACAAACGGAACGAAAAAAGTACCAACCAATGTCTTGGCACTGAACTCTTTGCCTGCCAGTACTAGTCCTAAAATGATTAATGGAATGTTAATGATCCACTGGACATAGGCAGGATTATACCCGAATAGCTCGTACAAGATTGTACTGACACCTGAAATGCCTCCTGCTGCAATGCGTGAAGGCAACAGAAATATATTGAAAGATAAACCGACCAATGAAGCACCGATTATAATTTGCAAATAGTCAAAAACCGCGGATTTATCATAACGATTCGACATTTCCCAGCCTCCTTTTCATAATAGCCTTAATCATTTTATCAGAAATAAAACGTCTGCAAAGTTTTAAATGAAGGATTTAAGGAATAGTAGTAAATAAGGTAATGATAGAAGGGTATATTCATATTTTTGGTTTTCTTCAAAATAACTGGTATACTCGTAATTAAAAGGATAATTCACTAAAGGAGGATATTTAACATGCGGAGTTTAGGTATTGTTAGAAAAGTAGACCACTTAGGACGAATTGTCATTCCAAAGGAATTGAGAAATACATTACAGCTCGAAAAAGGAGCTCCAATGGAAATATTTGTTGATGACGATATGATTATTCTGCGGAAATATGTCGTTGATGAAGCATGTGTCGTCACAGGAATCATCTCCCCGGAAAACAAACAACTTTCCAATGGCATGTATATCAGTCCAAAAGGCGCAGAAATATTATTGAATGAAATAAAAGATAACAGGGATTGGTAAGAGCCAATATCTTTTGAGATTTCTATGAACCAGGTTAAAAAGTAGCTACTCGAATGAAAAGACTGTCTCCTCACGTGTTGAAGGAACAGTCTTTTTCCTTGTTCATGGTATAGTATTGTCATCTACCCAAATAGGAGGTTTTATTTTGTTATGTTGATTTATGCACACCGCGGTGCGTCCGGTACATATCCCGAAAATACAATCGCATCATTCCGGGAGGCTGCGCGGCTTCCGGTTCACGGAGTTGAGTTCGATGTTCATCTGACAAAGGATGGGGAACTGGTTGTTATCCACGATGAGACGATTGACCGTACGTCGGATGGTACGGGATACGTAAAAGATCAGACGTTGTCCCAATTGAAAGAGTATGATTTTGGCAATTGGTTTTCCCCACAATTTGAAGGAGAAACGATTCCCACATTAGGCGAAGTGTTGGAATTATTTCAATCCACGCACCACCATTTAAATATCGAATTGAAGTCTGACATCTTTCCTTATGAAGGAATGACAGCAAAAGTATTGGAGCTTATTAAGGAATATGATTTGGAATCAAGGGTCGTCTTGTCTTCTTTTGATCATAGTGCCATACAGGAAGTGAAACGGCTAGCACCGCATATTGAAACAGGTGCTCTTGCCATGGAAGTGCTCGTCCGACCTCTTGATTACTTAAAGAACATCCCCGCGGACGCTTTTCATTTATTATTCCCTACAGCCATCCGGCCAGCATACCGTGAAATTTACGACGCCGGTATTCCTGTCAGGGCCTTTACGGTGAATGAGGAATCGTATGCACGTCTCTTGCAGCAGGCTGGTGTCCAAGCCATTTTCACAGATTATCCTGAAAGGCTTTTTGCTTTTTTGAATGCGTAGGAAGCAGATATGGCTTTGGTTCATGTCCGAAAACGATCTGCAGCGGGAACTGCCGACCGAAGCACGTGGAAATCAAGTATCCAGAACTAATTATCTTCCACAAAAATAGCGAGTCAGGGAATGATACTTCCCAACTCGCCGTACGATTACCAAGAGGGACTCTTCATGCCCTCTTTTTTTATGCAGAAAGACTATTGATGAAATCCTCGATTTCCTCGCGGGTTTTCCGATCCTTGCTGACGAAACGCCCTACCTCTTGGCCGTTATGGAATCCGATGAAACTAGGGATGCCGAAAATATCCATCTCTTGACAGATTTCAATGAATTCATCACGGTCCACGTAGATGAACTCATACTCTGGAAAATCTGCCTCCAAGCCCGGCAAAATTGGTTCGATTACCCGGCAATCTGGACACCAGTCCGCTGAAAACATAAAGATTGTCCGTTCGCCATTTTTTAGTTGTTCAAATTGCTCTTTCGACTCCAGTTTTTCCATTATCGTTGCACTCCCTTTACTTACTGTCTAGGTATCCCATCCTACAGCTATTACGATTCGCTTCCCAGTATACCATGAGTCAATTTGGTAAGCATGGTCCGATGCTTCACAGCACCCTGCCAGTCATCGCCCAAATAGAGGTCGCCACTTGTTCGGTATGGTTTATAAAACGGTGAGGCGTTGTACTCTTAAATCGGATACTGTCCCCTTCCCGTAGAATGTATTCCTCTTCCCCGAGGATGATGGTCATCTCACCTGACAGAATATAGCCGCATTCTTCCCCTGCATGTTCCACTAATTGCTGATCGTTCTGTCCTGCTTCCAATTGAATCAATATCATTTCGATTGAACCTTCATTTATGGGCGTCAATAAATGATACTTTGAATTCGATTGAGGGAAAGCCACCGTTTTCCTCTCATCTTTCCTGACAATCTGCGTTGTCTGTTCATCCTCGCCCAATAAAGTTGAAATCGAGACATCCAAGCCTTTGCACAGTTTGTAGAGTGTGGTCAGAGTCGGATCGGTATTCCCTCTTTCAATTTGACTGATCATACTGATACTGACCCCCGACTTTGCGGCCAACTCCTTTAAGGACAGCTGCTGCTCCGTCCGCAATGTTTTAATTTTCAGTCCATCAAACATAGTACCGCCTCTTCTATCACATTTTCGCCATCATACCATATATTGCGAGAAATTGAAAAACCCGTTAGTTGTCTAACGGGTCGTTTGGTTACATCATCGTCGCAAACCACAAACCTAACGTTGTACCGATGTAATTTCCGATAATGTAGCCGATTGTTCCGACAACAAGAATCGGCCCAATCAAGTTTTTCCATCCTTTAGCAATGGCCATGGCAGCGGCTGTTGTCGGTCCACCGATATTCGCATTGCTCACAAGGAGGATGTCTTCCAAATCATATTTCAAAAGCTTGCCTGCGACTAAAGAAACTAGCATATTGAAGAACACAATGATGGCAACAAAGACAAGCAAAAGCGGCGCATTCTGAATGATTAACGGAATGGAAGCCGGAACTCCTATAACGACAAAGAACAAGTAGATGAGCAATGTGCCCATTTCCTGACTGCCGTTAATCCCCTCAAAATATTTCGGGAATAGCGCTAGCGCAATGAATGTGATAGTCGTTAAGATCAAATATTTATCCCCAAACAAACCATTCAGCAAATTATAGAAAAACGATACATCCTCTCCGGACGGAATAATGCCATCAAGGAATGCGGCCAGTTTAAATGCAATAACAACGAGGAAAAAAGCAGTACCGATCGATAAGGCCATATCTTTTAATGAAATATCTTTCCTTGACCAGAAGTTGTCCGCCAATGTCTTTCCATCTCGATCGCCACTTTGTTTTTCGACTTCCAACACATGAGGAGTCGAATAGCGTTTTCTGAAAAACGATAAGGTTGGAATGATCATTAAGACAACAAAATATAACGCCATCATCAAATTATCCGCAACAATAGTGGCAGATACCATCTCGCCGGGTGTTTCAAACTTACCTGCCATGGCGGCAAAATTGACACCGCCTCCTACATAAGAAGCACTCATCATCGCTCCGATTTTATCTAAATACGGAATATGATCTTTTAATAAGAAAAAGCTGATGATTGTACCTGCCACTGTTCCGATCGAGCTGAGAAGGAATATGATCAGCATCCGTCCACTTTCCTGCCAAATCTTTTTAAAGTTCACATGAAACAACAAAAGCGGGATGGCAAGCGGAATAATAAATGCCCAAATGGCATCGTATACCGGTGATTCAGTCGGGATAACGCCCGTATTGGATAGGATGATTGCTCCCACCAAAGCGATAATGGCGCCTGACACTTTGCTTGCCCAAGTAAATCGTTGTTCCAAGTAGATGCTCACTGCCGCCCACACAACAATGATCCCCCATAAAGTGATCAAATCGTCCGACTTGATAAGTGTATTTTCCACTATTCATTCCCCTTTTCTACGCTTACTTTTTCATAAGCCGTTTCAGTAATTCATAGGCATTCCCGTAACTGATCCGCTCGATTTCCTGCCTGCTGAACCCTCTCTGTTGCATTCGTTTCAATAGATTCGGCACTTCCAAGGCAGATTCAAGTCCGATGGTCTTTCCCCCGGCCCCTATGTTTATCTCGTACAGCGCAAAAAAATCCAGAAAATCAAAACCGAAAGCCAAATGTTCTGTTCCGATCAAATCAGCGATGTGCACAGCATGATCCACTAACCGGTCAAGCGTCGGTTTTTCAGGGTCAACGAATTCATAATGAGCATTCAAGCCGATAAGACCTTGTTTTCTTGCAATCGCTTTCAACTGCTCGTCTGTCAAATTTCTTTCATGATCACAGAGCGCCCTTGCATTGCTATGGGAAGCGATCAGCGTGCCATCGACATGCCGTTCTATATCCCAAAAAGAAGCATCATCCATATGGGACACATCGATCATCCAATTCAGTTGTTCCATTTCCCCAATGGCAGCCAAGCCGAACGGAGAAAGACCTTTTGGATCAAATCCATTGTCCGCACCTGTCCCGCTAGCCAAGAAATTATGTTCATTCCAAGCAAGTATCGCATGATGGAAACCGTTCCGGTTCAATTCTTGGAATGCGTTGGACAGTTTGGCTTCCGTAGAATTCCCGGACCATTCTTTCATGAATGTGAGCCCTTCGAGTCCCAAAAACACCTTTATCTGATCCAAGTCCTTCATTTTTTCCATATCTTGGAATGTCCGACAAACGACTGCATGTTCCGATTCAGCTAAATCTGCCATCACATGCTCATAAATAAATATGTAACGATTCAGTGCACATTCTCGGAATTCACGTTCCACCCAGATAACGCATAAGACAGAATCGACTTTTCCCTTTTTCAATTTCGGATAATGAAGCCGGTCAAAGATGCGTCGTTCTCCCTTGCTCCTTCGCATTGCAATGTCTGTAAACAAATCAGAATGCAAATCGAACACCTTCATAACAACTCACCTCCCGATTTTACTATATTGTATTTTATTTATTATCTTAAAACAAGTGGATATTGATAGAATTGTTGTTCAATAGGACATACATGGTTCAGTGAAAACAGGGAATGCTAATGAAGCAAAGGAGGATTTATGTAAATGCGTCGTGTTGTGATCGGTTTCTTTGTTTTCATGAGCATTTTTGCCTTCCGGCAGCAAAACATAATGGCAAACGACCAACCTGAATTGACACCAACTGAACGGATGAATTTTTATTTGCGCTATGCAGATGAACTGGTTCCTTGGTACTATTTAGCAGCCATTGATCAATATGAGCGGAATATTCAACAAGTACGAAACGACATAGAAAAACATGGCGGCCCCCTTGCTTTGCATTTTTCGGATGAAGATTGGGCAGGGGCACTGAATCCGTTGCCACAAGATAATACTGTGGAGGCGATTGCTTATTTTGGTGGAATCGGGATGGATGGGGACGGAGATGGAATCGCAGATAAAACGAATCCCGATGACGTATTGTATACCCTTCATACTTTGCTTAGCGCACACGGTGTCTCTGAAGATGACTTTAAAATGGCATTAGAACAAATATATGAAAAAGAAGCAACGGTCAATCAAATTTTAGCGATTGCCACCTTATATTCCCGATTTGAAACCATTGAGCTGGATGAGCATCGGTTCCCGATTCCAAAAGGGTACAACTATACGTACCGTGGTACTTGGGGAGCGAGCAGAGGCTGGGGAGGCCGGCGTATCCATGAAGGGACGGATATTTTTGCCGGTTATGGCACGCCCGTCATGTCGGCTTCATACGGTGTGATTGAAGTGATGGGATGGAATAATTACGGCGGCTGGCGAATCGGTATCCGTGATAATCATAATACGTATCATTATTATGCCCACTTGGCCTATTTCAATAAGGACCTCAAACAAGGAGATGTCGTGGAACCAGGTACAGTGATTGGCTCTGTCGGCAGTTCAGGTTATGGAAAAGAAGGGACTTCAGGCAAGTTTCCACCTCATTTGCACTACGGTGTATATAAATACAATGGAAGAACTGAATGGGCATTCGATCCATATCCTGCTCTTCGTCTGTGGGAAAGGCAAGACCGGCAAAAATAAGAAAAGCGACGGGACTACGCCGTCGTTTTTCCTTTTTTCATACGTCCAGTGTTTTAAACAGGAAAGAGAAGATATCGGTCTGTTCTTCAATGATTTTGGCTGTCGGTTTGCCAAGACCGTGTCCTGCATTTTTTTCAACACGCAGCAAAATCGGATTTGCTCCTTTTTGGGCAGCTTGCAATGCAGCAGCAAACTTTTTCGCATGCAATGGAACGACTCGATCATCTGTATCGGCTGTCGTTATCAAAGTCGGTGGATATTCCGTTCCGTCTTTCACATTATGTAGCGGTGAATATTTATACATAAACTCGAACTGTTCCGCACTCTCTTCTGCATTGCCGTAATCCGTCACCCAGTAGCGCCCCACCGTAAATTTGTGGTAACGGAGCATGTCGATAACAGGCACTTGGCAAATCGCGGCACCGTATAAGTCTGGCCGCTGGGTGATGCAAGCGGCTACAAGCAATCCCCCATTGCTGCCGCCCATGATCGCAAGCTTACTGGCAGACGTGTAACCGCTGGAAATTAACCATTCGGCAGCAGAGATGAAATCATCAAAGACATTTTGTTTCCGCTCCAGTGTACCTGCTTTGTACCATACCTCTCCGAATTCTCCCCCGCCACGCAAATTGGCGACTGCAAATACGCCGCCTTCTTCGATCCACATGCGCTGCCCAGGTGAGAATGATGGTGTCAAGCTGACATTAAAACCGCCATATCCATAAAGCACAACTGGATTCTGTCCGTTTACATCCAGTCCTTTCCGGTGAGTCAGGAACATCGGGACCTGAGTACCATCTTTCGATTGGTAAAATACTTGAGTTGTTTCAAAATTTGTCGTATCAAATTGTGTTGATTGCTGAAATACAGTATCCAACTTTCCGGTTTTGAAATTATACTGTGAAATGGCAGCCGGAGCAAGATACGATGTATATCCGATATACATATCATCCTCTTTGCGTTTGCCTTCCACTCCAGAAATCGAGACGAATTTAGGCAACGGGATCTCTTTATCAAAACGGCCATCCATGTGGAACACTTTCAATTCATAATGTGCATTGTGCAAGTAACTGACAACAAATTGATTATGAATGATGGCTGCGAAATTCAGCACATCCTCTTGTTCAGAAATTATGTCGACCCAGTTTTGCTTCTCCGGCTTTTCAACATCAATGGCAATAACTTTTTCCTTAGGTGCATTCAGGTTGGTAGCAAAGTAAAATTTCGTCCCATCGTTCCCAAGGTAGTCATATCGTGCGTCATCTTCGGCAAGTAGTTTGGTGAAATCCCCATTTTCATCAAGCTTCTTGTAATAGATCCGGCTTTTATTTTCCGTACCTTTCCATACAGTAAGGAGTAAGTAGTTATAGTCATCAGAGAGTGATGGATTAAAGGAATGTTCTTTATTCTCCGGATCTTCAAATATGAGGACATCCTGTTCTTGCGGCGTTCCCAATTCATGCCAAAATACTTTATTATTAAAACTTTCCTCGTCAGCGGGTACTGTGCCCGGTTCCGGAAAACGGCTGTAGAAAAAACCAGTACCGGCTTCGTTCCAGGCAATGTTGCTAAATTTGCACCAGTTGATGAGATCAGGCTCGTCTTTGCCGGTTTCCAAATTACGGATATGTATCTTCTGCCAGTCACTGCCGTTTAGGGAAATACCATAAGCGAGACGCTTACCATCCTTTGTAAATGACAGATTCGTAATGGCAGCAGTTCCTTCTTCATTCATTTTGTTCGGATCCAAGACGACTTCCAACTCATCGGATTGCAAATTTGTTGTCCGATAGAAGACTGCTTGATTTTGGAGTCCATCATTTTTCTGGAAATAGTAATATTTCCCCTCTTTGCGAGGTACAGTATATTTCGGAAAATTCCAAATGTTGACTAGTTTTTCTTTCACTTCATTCCGATTTGGATAGGTGCTTAGATAACCTTGCGTCCTATTATTCTGTTCATCCACCCATTGTTTGACTTCCTCGTTATCCGGATTTTCCAGCCACCGGTATGGATCCGCAACCAATGTGCCATGATAATCTTCTACGACGTGTTCCTTTTTTGTCTTGATCATTAGGTAATTCCCCCTTTAGATCACTTTACCATATTTTTCTGAAGTTTCGAATTAAAAAAGCCGGGAAGTACCCGGCTCTGGAGAGTAGACAAAGTCGTTTGTAACCTTTGTCACACGTTACATTGCTTATTTTCTTCCTACGCACACACCAGGTAAAAAGACAGACTAGAAACTCGATGACAAGATGGTGGCCATCTAATTTCACCGCGTTCTAAGTGCCTTACTTTCTGCTGACTAACGTATGAAAGCGGTTGTCAACAGGTTGAAGCCGGGAAGAACCCGGCTCAGCCTTTTGAATGCGGTTCTTGGTGCATTGGCGGTGGGATAATCCATCCTTTTTCTTTATTCAGCCGTAAAAGCTTGCTGCCGAACAATAATTTATCGGCGTGGAACTTTGCAAACATCATGGCAATGTCCTCACGCAAACATTGACCAATTACCTGACTGCAGGAGACTAGGCCTTGTCCGACATTAATGGATACCGCTCCGGCAATTTCTGGATCGGAGTAACGAGCGCCTACCGGAATTTCTTCCGTATTGGCAACAGGTCTTTCAGGCAATGTTGGGGGCGGTGTCACTCCGTTTTCCTTCAAAACCTTTTCAACTTGCCTGTTCTCTTCCTGCATAGTTTCTACCGATTCTCGGATTAGTTCCTTCAGCTCTTCATCACCTGCATGATTGATGAATGCTTCATACCCGCTGATCAAGCCTTTATTTGCCCCGACATACGCCCAACAACCGATGACTTCGCCGTAATGCATTGGTTCTTCTTTTGGATTTCCACTTAAAATTCCCATTCGTATCTCCTCTTTTCTTTTGCGTTTTCTCCAATTCTGTGGTGTCTATGTTATGTTGTGTGGGAAATGTAATTTTATTCGTGCTATGAGAAAAAAACGGTTGACAAACTTTTTTTCATTGGGTAAGATGTGTGTAATTTAATTTTCAGATACGAGGACGAAGACAAGCGATACATTCTGGAATCTGTAGAGAGCTGATGGTTGGTGGGAATCAGTGGTTCCAATGTAGTTGCAGCACTTCCGAGTAGGTGGCCTGAACATGTTTGAGCAGTAGGGACACCCGGTCATGCACGTTACGCATGCAATGAAGACTGCCTGTATGGCAGTGAACAAGGGTGGCACCGCGTAAATACAGCTTTTCGCCCCTTGCAATATTTTGCAGGGGGTGGAAAGCTTTTTATTTTTTACTTATATAGAAAAAGATGGTGAAGGAGATACGTTCTTCAAGTAGGGATCTATAGAGAGCTGATGGTTGGTGCAAATCAGCGGTCCCTTTGAAGAACAGCACTCCGGAATCGATGGGCTGAAATACTAGTAGGCCAATCCGTTTTATGCACGTTACGCATCTGAGACTGTGTAATTCACAGTGAATTAGGGTGGTACCGCGTCCAGCTATATTAGCTTTTCGCCCCTTTACGTGACAGCGTAAGGGGCGGAAGGCTTTTTTATTTTTTAAAAATCGAGGAGGAATATATATGTTATTCGATCAAACCATTTTACGTATCCCAGGTCCTACCCCCATCCCACCAAGTGTGGAACGGGCAATGAATGCACCGATGGTCGGTCATCGGAGTTCTGAGACATCCGACTTGATCCGTGCGATCCAGCCCAAACTGCAACCTATTTTTGGCACTAACCAAGATGTAGTCATTTTAGCGGGAAGTGGAACCGCAGCACTTGAAGCGGCTGTCGTCAACGCGGTTCGTCCTCTGGATGAAGTGCTTGTTCTAGTGACTGGCGCTTTTGGAGCCCGCTTTGTCGACATCTGCAAGGCATATGGCATACGGGCTCACCAGCTGCAAGTGGAGTGGGGAAAAGCGATCGATCCAAAGGATGTCATCACATTTTTGGAAGAACACAAAGATATTTCGGCTGTCTTTGCAACCTATTGCGAAACATCGACCGGCGTGTTAAATCCGGTCGAGGAATTAGCGAAAGCAATTCGTTCTGTTTCCGATGCTCTGTTTATCGTGGACGGAGTTTCATGTGTAGGAGGTGTGACTGCCAAGATGGATGAATGGGGTATCGACCTGCTCGTAACGGGTTCGCAAAAAGCTCTCATGCTTCCGGCAGGTTTGGCATTCGTCGCGATGAGCAATCGTGCAATGGAACGTATTGAAGCAAATCCAAATCGTGGTTTCTATTTTGATTTAATGAAATATCGAACTAATTTGGAGAACAATACGACACCTTTCACCCCTGCACTTTCCTTGCTGTTTGGTCTCGAGCAGGCGCTGAATTTAATTCAACAAGAAGGATTGGAAAATGTCTATCGCCGCCATTCCCTATTGATGGATATGACACGATCTGCATTCCAAGCCCTACAAATTCCTTTACTGACGTCCGATCAAGACGCCTCCCCGACAGTAACTGCCGTTCGGCCAGCGGACTTTGATGCGGAGGAATTCAGGAAAGTATTAAAACAGGAGTTCCGGATGTCGGTTGCCGGTGGCCAAGGACACTTGAAAGGGGATATTTTCCGAATCGGCCATATGGGATATTGCTCACCAGCTGACATGCTCCAAACGATTGGTCTTGTTGAAATTGCATTAATGAAAGTGGGCAAACACATTGAATTGGGCAAAGGCGTTGCAGCAGCCCAGCGCATCTATTTGGAAAGGGGAATGAAATGATGACATATAAAATCTTAATTGCGGACCCGATCAGCGAGGAAGGCTTACAGCCATTAAAACAGACGGAACAATTTGATGTGGTGGTCGATACCGGTCGAACCGCTGCCGAGTTATTGGAAATCATCTCTAATTTCGACGGACTCCTGGTGCGAAGCCAAACCCAAGTAACAAGGGAGCTGCTAGAAGCCGGAAAGCGACTGAAAATCATCGGCCGGGCTGGTGTCGGTGTGGATAATATCGATTTGGATGCTGCTACCGAAAACGGCATCATCGTCGTCAACGCACCTGATGGCAATACGAATTCCGCGGCGGAGCATACGATCGCGATGCTATCAGCGCTTGCCCGCAACATTCCCCAAGCCTATCTCTCTTTAAAAAATGGCGTTTGGGACCGGAAGGCTTTCGTCGGTGTGGAATTGAAGAATAAGACGCTTGGCATTGTCGGTTTGGGACGCATCGGTGTGGAAGTGGCGAATCGTGCAAAAGGACAGCGGATGAATGTCATTGCGTATGATCCATTCCTTACTGAAGAAAGAGCGGCAAAGCTGGGCATTGCATACGGAACGCTGGATGAGGTATTAGCTTCTGCCGATTTCATCACAGTTCATACGCCCTTATTAAAAGAAACACATCATTTATTGAATGATAAAGCTTTCGCGAAAATGAAGGATGGCGTGCAGATCATCAACTGTGCACGAGGCGGAATCATTGACGAGGATGTTTTATATCATGCGATTGTTTCAGGTAAAGTAGCTGGCGCGGCGCTGGATGTGTTCGAAACTGAGCCGTTTGTTGATCATAAGCTTCTGACATTGCCTCAAGTAATTGCGACGCCGCATTTAGGAGCGAGTACGGTGGAAGCCCAAGAAAGTGTCGCGATCGATGTCAGTCATGACCTTCTCCGCTATTTTTCAGGGGAACCCGTCAAGAACCCGGTAAATTTGCCGGCTGTACCGAAAGAAGTTTTGCTAAAGATTGAACCGTTCTATGGTTTAGCGGAAAAACTGGGCGTTTTCCTATCAAGACTATGCGACCATGCAATCGAAGAGGTGAATATTGCTTATGCGGGAGACCTTGCCACATACGATGTTCGGCCATTGACTCGCAATATTGTCAAAGGTTTATTGAAACGAAACCTCGGGATTCATGTAAATGAGGTGAATGCAAGACTGCACGCAGAACGTCTCGGCATCCAAGTGAGTGAGCATAAAACAACTTCCACCAAAGGATTTCTTCATTTGATCTCCATCGAGGTAAAAGCAAATGGCACGACCCATAAGGTGGCCGGTACGTTGCTAAATGGACTCGGACCAAGAATCATCAAAGTGGAAGATTACGCAGTTGACGTTGTACCCAACGGGCATTTGTTATTGATTAAACATAAAGACCAGCCAGGTGCAATTGGCCGGGTCGGGACCTTGCTGGCAGCCGAGAACATTAATATCGCCACGATGCAAGTGGGAAGACAAACCATTGGCGGCAATGCCATCATGATGCTGGCAGTGGATAACCATGTTGAACAGGATGAAGTAGAGCGGCTCGAATCATTGGAAGATATTTTTGAAGTAAAAGCGATAGATTTGTAATCACAGAGGGGGAACCGGGTAGTGGTTCCCCTCTTTTTTATGCATTTTTCAGTTTCTCAAGAATCGGAAGCAACTGTGTTAAATGATCGATCTCATAAGTAGCATGGATATCAGGATGCGGAGCCTTAGCCTCCCGATTGATCCATACGGATTTCATGCCGATCCCGCCAGCCCCGAGAATATCCGTCATGTGGTTATCCCCTACCATCATGCATTCGCTTGGGCTGCGGCCGATTTGTTCCAAGGCAAATTGGAAGATGGCGCGATCCGGCTTGCCCTTTCCGACAGCGCCCGAAATTACAATTAGATCGAAATACTGGGACAGCTCTGGTGTGCTCGCAAGCTTCTGCTGTTGCAAGGATGGCGAACCATTTGTAATTAACACAAGCTCGTACGAACCTTTCAATTCCTCCAAAACAGCAAAGGTTTCCTCATATACAAAAGGAGATCGGATTCGTTCCTCTCGGAAGCGCTCGGCCAATTGACCACCCAACTCAACATCGTCCACCCCTTCCATCAGCAATCCCCTTATCCATGCTTCTTGTTGATAAGTGGGAACCCATTCTTTCATAAGCTGAAACATGTCTCCTGGATCATCGAAAGTTCCCCACAGCCCTTCAAACGGATTAATGCCGATTTGCTGGGTGAACTCATATGTAGAATGGGATGAATATAATTCCCTGGCCGCTTGACGAACGGAGTACTCCAAACGAGCAGGATCCACACCCGTCCCTTCCGCTGCAACATGACAAGTCTTCTCAAATGCTGTTGCGATGCTCTTTTTATCCCATAATAGGGTATCGTCCAAATCGAAAAATACGGTTCGAATCATCTGCCACCTCTCCTTTGTTATAATTATACACAAAAACTGCCGGTCCATCTTGAAATGGAACGGCAGAATGCATGTACTGACCGCGGTAACCATAGATCATGGGTACTAGGAGCGGATAACTGCCAGGTTATGCGCGGGGGTGGCATGTTTATGCGCGGGTGCAGCGGACTTATGCGCGGCGGGAGCTTGTTTATGCGCGAGGGCGCCATGCTTATGCGCGGCGGGAGCCTGTTTATGCGCGGAGCGCCATGCTTCGCGGGTGCAGCGGACTTATGCGCTGCGGGAGCTTGGTTATGCGCGGGTTGCCATGCTTATGCGCGGGTGGAGCGGTCATCCATAATAAAAGCAAAGAGGCACATAACCACTTCATTTTCACGCATAACCCCCTGAAATAAACTTACTATTGATCAAACGAAATGACGATTGCCACTACAAGTTTCTGTCCCAAAACCGTTGCATCGAAATTGCATGGATAAATCGATCCGCAAATTCCTGATCCCCATTTAAAATAACGCCCGGACCTTCCTTTGCAGACGATTCCCTGAAGAGCGACATACCTGTCGAAGCGACGCCTATCGGCTTATAATGTTTATACGTTTCATTCATATAATCCACGACATTTTGATCAAACGACCGCTGGTCATCCGCTTGCCCCCCGACGACATAGATCGAATCAAGCAAGACTGGCGACGAAGTGGTCACCGTTTCATTCACGACGGCTTCGACTCCATCCGCTCCTCTTACGGTTCCCAGCTTTTCGCTTATAATATCAACGACTACTCCATATTTTTGCAGTTCTTTCACTACCGCTTTTACTTCTGCACCATTAAAGCCGTTGCCAATCAGGATTCCAGTTTTCAGGCTATACGGATACTTCGGGGTGTTTTCCTGGCTCAATGCAGGAGACGATGCCGATACATTCACTTGCTTGCCTGTCGGCGGTCTAACCCCCACTGCATCTGCAAGCCGCCTCGCCAGTTCTTCGTCTACATGTACGAACATGTCGACCACTTGCTGCCGGACACTTTCCGATCTGACTTTTCCGACCTCAAAGATGAATGCATTCATAATATGCTGTTTTTCAGGCGGAGACATGCTGTTCCAAAACAGCCGTGCCTGTGAAAAGTGATCTTGGAATGATTCACTTCTTCCCTGAACAATCCGCCCATCCACTTTTTCCGCATAGTGGACATACCCGCCTTCTTTCCACGGAGACGTAGCAGGGGTATTATTTGCTAGTGAATTCTTATGGTAACTCACTTGGCCAACATCAATCCGTTGTCTGCTGAAGCCATCCCGTTGATTGTTATGGAACGGACAGACTGGTCGATTGATCGGGATTTCGACAAAATTCGGGCCGCCCAGCCGCAGCAGCTGCGTATCCAAATAGGAGAATAAGCGTCCCTGCAGCAAAGGATCATTTGTGAAATCAATGCCGGGAACCACATTTCCTAGATGGAAAGCAACTTGCTCCGTTTCTGCGAATACGTTTTCTACATTCTGATTTAAGGTGATCTTGCCAAATAGTTGCACTGGCACGATCTCTTCCGGCCAGATTTTCGTCGAATCCAAAATATCGAAACCGAACATAAATTCATCTTCTTCATCTATCATCTGCACGCCAATTTCATATTCCACGACGTTGCCTCTCTCAATTGTTTCCCATAAATCACGCCGGTGAAAGTCCGGATCCTTGCCTGCAATTTTCTGCGCTTCATCCCATACAAGGGAATGAACGCCTAGCAACGGTTTAATATGAAATTTAACAAACCTGCCCTTTCCTTCCTCGTTCACCAGACGGAACGTATGGACGCCAAATCCTTGCATCATACGGAAGCTCCTCGGGATAGCTCGGTCTGACATGAGCCACATGATCATATGTGCCGTTTCTTGGTTATTGGCCACAAAATCCCACAATGTGTCATGTGCAGAAGAAGCCTGTGGTATTTCATTATGCGGTTCTGGCTTGATGGCGTGGACCAAATCCGGAAACTTGATCGCATCTTGAATAAAAAAGACAGGAATATTATTGCCGACTAAATCGAAATTTCCTTCCTCTGTATAAAACTTGATCGCAAATCCTCTAACATCCCTCACTGTGTCCGCTGAACCTTTACTGCCGACAACTGTCGAAAAACGAATGAAAACCGGTGTTTTAGAACCTGCATTCTGCAGAAAACCCGCTTTCGAAAACTCTTTCATTGAATGATACAACTCAAATTCACCATGAGCGGCAAACCCTCTCGCATGCACAACTCTCTCTGGAATCCGCTCATGATCGAAATGCGTCAATTTTTCCCGAAGATGAAAATCCTCCAGGAGTGTCGGTCCTCTGACGCCGGCTTTTAAAGAGTCCTCATCATTGGCTATTCGCAAACCTTGATTTGTTGTCATCCTCGTCCCATAGTTGTTCACCCGATACGCTGCAAGCTGCTGGAGCTTCTTATTCGTTCGTTTTTCCACTAAATCCCCTTCCATTCAAGCAGTACAAACCCACTACCTTACTCTATGCGTTCGCCCGGCTTGTGGATAGTTGTCCGATGTTTATCGGAATAAGGATCGGTTATAATAGGCAGTGACTCGAAAGGAGGTTGCCACATGTCAGCCCATTATTTTATCGGTATGAAAGCTCCCGCGGCCGTTCGGCCAATTGCGGAGGCATATCAAAGTCAACTCGGCCTTCCCAGCTTGTACAAGGCGCTGCCCCATGAAGAGGATTTACATATGACACTCTTGTTCATCGGCTCACTTGCCGATTCTCTCATCGAACCGTTGAATGAAATATTGTCATCCATTTCATCACGGCACCAAAAGCTACATCTTGCAATCAACCATCTTTCTTATTTTGGATCGTCCAAGGGCCCGCGTGTCGTCTATTTAGGGTTGGAGCACTCGGATGCTCTCGTGTCGTTGCAACAGGATATCTTTCGCCATTGCAAAGATCTACTGAGTCGATTTGAGGAAAACCGCTTTACTCCGCACATTACGATTGCGAAAAAACTAAAACCGTTGACAGGGAAGCCTATTGCCAAGGAGACCTTTGAAGGAGTGCCATTCGAAGCAGGTGGTTTTTCCCTTTACACCATTCATCCTGACCAATCCCCTAAATATGAGGAAATCGGTTATTTTCAGCTCTCTATTTAGTATAGTATACAAAAAAGCTGCAATCCGCACAGTGACGGAATGCAGCTCTTTATTTATGATTTATCCAAACCGAGCCAACCCTTTGATTTGAACCAGATCCCCATTGAAAAACCGATAATACCCATGAAGATAAGTACGATTGGATAGCCATAACGCCAATGCAGTTCCGGCATATAATCAAAATTCATGCCATATACTCCGGCGATGAACGTCAACGGAATGAAAATAGAAGAAATAATAGTCAAGGTGGTCATAATGCTATTCATCCGATTTGAATTGATCGATAATTGACTGTCCCGTATATCAGCGGTCAACTCCCGATTGGATTCAATCATTTCTCCTAAACGAATCAGATGATCATAAATATCTGAGAAATAAGCATGCTCATGTGGTATGAAATCCAAGCGTTCAGAATCAAGCATCCGATATAACAGCTCCCGCATCGGGAAGATGGTTCTTCGCAAACGAAGCAAATCACTTCTCACTTCAAACACATAGTCCATGGACAAATGGACATTTCGCGGAGATAACTGATCTTCGATTTCATCCAAATGATCTTCGATATTATATAAAATGGGAAAGTATTGATCGACCACCTTATCAATGATCTCATACGCCGTAAAGACATGTCCGCGTTCCCATTTTTTCGGATTCGCACGGATCATCTCACGTGCTTTGTCCAATTCCTGCAAACGATCGAAATGGAAGGTGACCACAAACCGGTCCCCAAGAAAGAGATTTAATTCCTCTGCGATCAAATCGTTGTGGCAGATAGAATGTAACACAAAAAACGTATACCCTTCGTAATAATCCAACTTCGGCCGTTGCAATCTGCCTAAACAATCTTCAATCGCCAGAGGATGGAAATGAAAATAGGAATGCAACAAGGAAGCTTCCTCAGCTGTCGGCTGATCGAAGTCCACCCAATACCACTCCAAAGATAAATTCGTCATGTCCTCCAATTGAAAGTCATAAATAAGTTTCCCGTCTGATGTTTCACCCATAGTCTGGATCATGCCTTCACCTTCTTTGCCATTACATACGAACCTGTACTTCTGTTTACCTATACCCGATTCTTCCGCCCGCCATACTCTCGATGTATTCGGAGCCGAATTTGTACCATACTATTGCGGAAGACAGGAGGGATACATGTGGACAGTACTCGTGCAAGGCAGATCGTTTCTTCTCCGGACGATATAGAAGTGAGTTATAATGGTGTCTCTATTTGGATTGATAAGGTGCATGAAGATGACCGGACGGCCACCGTGCATTTGCGACAGTCTCTGGAGGAGCGTTCGGAAGTTGCGATTTCAGAATTAAAAGAGGAATAGCGGGACCGTGCCTGCAGCAACGCAGGCACGCCTTTATGTTTTGGACGGCTCCGTATAACCTGTAATGATGTGTGTATGTCCATCATCTTCTGTCGTCCTGATTTCTACATAGTGCGTATGATAACCGCCCGGCAATGGGATCGGCAAACTGGTGTATGTTTCATATTGATGAATATGACCATCATCAAATGTTGTATTTCCGCTCATGTAATGAATATGTCCTTGAGTGGTCTCAATAGGTACACTTGTTACCCCTGGATGCAGATGAACATGGCCCTCTTGGCAAGTCGTTGCACCTGAATGTGCATGTGTGTGTCCATGGCTATTTTCATTCTCTCTTCTTACTTGATCATTCAATTGCGCCATCCCTTGCTCGTAGGGATAGAGATATCCTGCTCCGTCGTATGGTTGCTGCAAATGGTAATCTTGCATATGCCATCTCCTTTTATTATTCTTTCTTACCTTATGTCCGCATATACCCAGATGTCACTCACATTCGCTTTCAGGGAATCGTTTTTTCACACCTATTTAAATAATAAGCTGAAAACCTCTAAGTTCAATACGCCGGTTACAAAATGGCGCTGATAAGGAAAAAAAGAAACGCCGGAATGGTTTTCCTTTGCAAGGAGGGAAAACCATTCCGGCGATTCAACATGTAGAACGCTTAAGAAAGAGCATTGCCATCAAGCCCGTCCATCAGAGGAGCATTTCTATTGAAAATGATCCCAAGCAATTTGAACGATCAAGGCAATTGTAACAACGCGCAAAAGCGGCTTGACATAAGCTGGTTTTAATTTTTCAGCAAGCCGTACACCCACTTGGGCGCCTGTAACTGATCCGAGTAAAAGCATGATGGTCAGCGGCCAGAGAATTTTCCCGGCAGCTAGATACGTTATGGCGGCACCAAAGCAGCTGGCAAAGGTTGCCAGACGCACGTACCCGACCGCCCGGATATAAGCGACCTCTAGATAGCCGAACAAATAGAGCATTAACGTCCCTTGACCCGGTCCAAAGAGGCCGTCATAAATGCCGATACCATATAATCCAGGGATGCTGATCCCGTTAGCGCTTAACTTCTTATCTCCTGAAAAATCTCCTTTTCCAATGAAAGATGTCAAGAACGCAAACAACAACAGGCCTATGGCAAAGACGGAAAGTTGTTGGTCAGTTAGTCTGGTTGCCAAAAATCCCCCGGTCACTCCACCAAACAAGCTGACCGGAATAATCCAAATGGATTCCCGTAGAGAAATCCGTTTATGCAGTAACAGGACGAAAAAACTGGAAAAAGAACTGATTGTGTTTGAAACTTTATTAGCACCAATAGCCGAATGAATTGGCACTCCTAATAAAAGCATAGCTGGCAGGCTAATCAAACCGCCTCCACCAGCCAAAGTCCCAATTGTCGTAGCGGCGACACCGATCAAGAAGAGTAACATGTAATCCACTCAATACACCCCCTGCTTCTATCTCTAGTATACGCCGCTATTCTCTATAAAAAAATTAGATAGTTTTTAACTAAAGTCATAATAAATTCTTATGAGTTCAGTTGTTTATGTAAAATGATTCGATGGATTCCCTCCTCGTCCACAAATGTCTCTTTCACATCGAACCCTTTTTTAATATTCAAGATGAGCATCGCCCGCCACATATTACGGGTATTCGTCTGGATTGTCCGATATCCTGCTTCTGTTACGAGATCATGTTGGATATCCATCAGCCTGGCGGCGATCCCTCTCCCGCGGTATGCTTCATCCACTGCACCATACCAGCTATAATAAGCTTCATTCGAAAAAGCATACCCTACTTTATAACCGACCACTTGATTCTTCTCCACCGCATAAATCGTGAGAAGTTGATTCCTCTCCTTCATTTTCTCGAAAAACTCATCGGCATTTTCAAAAATACGCTGATGCAAAGGTTTAATTTTCTCCAACACTTCTGACTCAGGCAAACCCCAAACAGATTCAAACTGCAACATAACTTTTCCCCCACTCTGTTTTTGTACATGTGACTTTTAGCTTTCTAGCAATCTCTTATTGTAAAACGCTCCACTTCTTTCTGCAAATTTTCCGCCAGTTCAGCGACATGTAAAGCATTCGATGTGATTTCCTCAGTCGCCGAAAGTTGTTCTTCTGTTGCTGCACTCGCAGATTGGGCTTCCGCAGCGACTTGCAGTGATAAATTCTCAACTTCCAACGACCCTTCTACCACTTGTTCGGTTCGTGCAGTCGTTTGTTCGATAGCAATGGAGATCGCATTCGTTTTCACTTCCATCTCTTTCGTTGCGGATGCAATCCGCTGTAACACCTCCTGAGTTTTGCACGCGATTTCCTGCCCCTTTCCTAAATGGGCATTGCCGTCTTTCACGCTCACTACTACGTGCTCCATGTCGAATAGGATTTTATTCACAATACAACTAATTTCACCTGCAGACTGTTTGGACTGGATTGCTAATTTACGAACTTCCTCTGCAACGACAGCAAACCCCTTGCCGTGTTCCCCAGCGCGAGCGGCTTCTATGGCAGCATTCAAAGACAATAAGTTCGTCTGTTCCGCAAGTGACGTGATTAACGATGTCACTTTACTAATTTGTGAAGAATGTGTGGCCATATCTGTGATGAGAGCAGCGGAATGTACCATTGTTGTCTGGATTGTTTCCATCTGTTTTAAAAATTGCTCCATACTACTAACACCTTGATCGACATTTGCTTTCACCGCCAGCGAGGTAGCTTGCATTCCTTCGTTATCTGCAGTGATTTGCCTGATTCCTTTAGTCAACTGTTTCATTGACTGAATGGAATTCCTTAGCGTATTAATTTGCTTTTCACTTGCATTCAAATTCCGTTCTGTTACTGTGGCTACTGTTTCAGATGCGGCCAAGCTCTCCTCAGCACCCGCTGACAATTCTTCTGCTTGATTAGAAAGCGTAGAGGAGGTTTTCAAAACAGCCGAAATGATATGTTGAAGATCATGGACCATTTGATTAAATGCATTTGCCATCACACCTATTTCATCTTTGTTCCGTATTGTAATCGGATCCATCGTAAAATCTCCGGCAGCCATTTGTTTAAAAGCCGCAGTAAGTGTGCCGACCGGTTTCGTGACTGAGCGACTAATCATACTTGCAATGGTGAAACTGGCTGCAAAGGAAATTATCATCAGGACGAAAATCATGATTCTTGTCATGTATACAACATCTCTCAATTCTTTTTCCGTTTTCGCCTGTTGATTTTGCTGATGTTCTATCAACAATAATAAGTTTTCCGTAATCTCCTCTTGATAATAGGCACCTTCCTTTGCAAGATTCATTGCACTTTCCATCTTCCCTTCCCCAACGTCTCGAATAATCAATTCACTGATCTGTTCATAACTTTTCGAGGTTTCGGTCACTTGCTCAAGCAACTCCCGGGCAGAAGGTGTTTTTACCAATTTTTTCAATTCTTTCAGTTTACTTTTTATAGAAGCCATTACCTCATTACGTCTATCCACATAGGATTCTTCGCCATATATAATATATCCTCTAATATTCTTGGCATCCTCATTTTGATCGGAAAGCAACTGTTCGAACAGAATTACCTTGCGAATCTTATCATTGATCAAATATTCATATTCTGAGCTGACTTTTGACAAACCCCAGAATCCTGCACTGCCGGCTATCAATAGGATGATAAGGATGGTTGTAAATCCGAACCAAAGTTTTCTTCCAATCGTAATACGCATGTCCTGGTTTCCTCCCTGTTAACTGGTCTAATGTCATTGTAAAGGATAGGACAAAAGAATTATGTAAATTGTTTGTTAAAGTTCATTAGTAACCATTTCGACTTTTTAGACAATTAATAGTTTCTAAGTTAGCAAGTTAGGGAACAGAAAAAGATAGCATCTTAAGGAGGGGTCAAATTGGGGAAATTATTAGAGACTGTAGCAGATTGGCTGTGGGGGCTGCCACTTATTTTTACAGTATTGTTTGTTGGTATGTATTTTACTATTAGGAGCAAGTTCTTTCAAATCATCTTTTTACCTCATATTTTCAAATCAACTTTTGGACATTTATTTAAGAAAAAGGATAAAACGCAAGATACAAAAGGAATATTGACACCATTTCAAGCGGTCAGCACCGCAGTAGGCGGCAGTATTGGTGTCGGTAATATCGGTGGGGTTGCAACTGCAATAGCGGTTGGCGGACCGGGAGCCGTCTTCTGGTTATGGGTAACGGCTTTGTTAGGAATGATAACGAAAGCGGTGGAAGTATCGCTGTCTGTCCATTATCGAAATACGGATGAAGAAGGAAACCCGTATGGAGGACCAACTTATTATATGGAGAAAGGCTTGGGAGTGGAAAAGAAGTTTAAATACTGGAAAATTCCAGCCTTCCTTTTCGGCTTTGGCATTTTTATCACATTTATCATCACATTGCAAAATTTCACAGTCTCGGAAGCGGTCAGTTCGACCTTTTCTATGGGAATGATCCCCGCTTCACTGATCTATGTGTTTTTAATTTATGTCATCATTTATGGGGGCATCAAAAGGATTGGAGAAATTGCTTCTCTGCTAATCCCGTTCATGGGTGCTTTTTATATCATTTGTTCTCTTTTTATTATTTTTAAGAATTATAGCGAAATCATTCCAGTACTCGGATTAATTTTTGACAGCGCTTTTAACGGAACTGCGGCAGTAGGCGGTTTTACAGGAGCCGCCATCGCCCAAGTGATCCGGATCGGCGTTTCACGCGCCGTCTATAGTAATGAAGCGGGCTGGGGTACTTCTCCCATGATCCACTCGACCGCGAAGACCGATCATCCTGTCAAGCAAGGGATGTGGGGCGCTGTCGAAGTATTCCTTGATACGATTGTCATTTGTACAATGACTGCTTTGACGATCATCATTACAGGCGTCTGGTCATCTGGAATGGATGGCGCTGCATTGACCTTGGCTGCTTTTGAGTCCGGTGTCGGAGAAGTTGGACGAATCATTTTGACCATCTCTGTTTTTCTTTTCGGTTTGACGACCACAACAGGTTGGTACACATATTATGAAATCATTATCCGTCATTTATTTTCAGGAAGAAGCAATACAAGAGTGAAGAATATTACATTGACCGCATTCAAATGGCTATATCCGCTGCCGGGATTGCTTATGGTCCTTTATGCCGTTTATTATGAGCTGCCTGGAAAGATCGTCTGGTATTTCGCAGACATCACCACCGCTATCCCGACATTTGTCAATCTCGTTGTCATCCTCGTCCTTAGCAAGAAGTTTTTTGACTTGCTGCGGGACTACAAGGCAAGATATTTGAATATCGGTACAGTCGATCCAAAGTTCCGTGTGTTTTATGAGGACAAGCCTGAACAACATAAACAATAATAAAACGAGGGCGTCCAGCTATAGGAGACAGCCCTCGCTTTTTTCATATGGTGATATCCATCTTTGTTTCTCGGCGATTTACGTACCAGACGAAGAGGATACTGCTTAGCAATAGCAATCCGAAGAAGACAGGCATCTGCCATTTCGGAAACGACGTGCTCATTGGAAACGTAATCAATCGGTGCAAGCCGAAAATGAGAAAGCCCGGACGAAGGGAATTTGTGCGCCAAGTAATGTAAGGGTATTCGGAACAATCGTTGAAAAACCCATTGCGGCAAGCCCAAACACAATACCAACGAGATAGATGCCTCCTATGGTAAACAAAATGTACTGAAAGAATGTTGGATTGTACCATGATTCATTCCCAATGAAGGTGTTAACCCGGACGTTAAAGTACATGGAAGTATCATTGAGTGAATACAAGCCCATATAAATGACAAGTAAGCCAGTGATGACGAGCAAGGTCGACACGAAGCCGGCAAGCAGTTTGGTCTTGAGCAAGTTTCTACCTTTCCTCGCCGTATATTGCAAAGACACAATATGTCTTGTACGATCTCGTAAGATCGCCAGGGACATGACTGCCACGACACTGAACAAGATGGCCACCGCCACATTTGTAATGTAATCTCGGAAATTACTAATAGCGACTTCTGGATAGGTGCCGAAGACACCCTCTTTAGCCAATTCTTCATATCGCTTTAATTGAGCTGGAGTCGCGTTACTCGAATACATTTCTTTCCCCTCATAGAAGCCTATCAACCGACTCCTTTCCTGCAACTCCCAAAACAAATCGGTTCCATCCTCGAAGAACAGACGATCTCGGAGCTCACCCGCTTCCTTAGAGGCTTTGAACCATTCATAGGAATTAAACTTCTCATATGTGTCGATTCCTTCTGCCACGGCCACTTTCTCTGTTTGCAAGTATCTGTCCGCTTCTTTGACTCGCACCTCATATGTTTTCATGAAATCCTTAAATTCTTCATCATCCATGGTTGGCCCATACTTCTCGATCATCTCGATACCGAGCCGATAGGAATCAAGTGCCGGCCTTCCATTCGGAAAATGCTTAATGTAAAAATCGATGAGAAAGAAATAGAGAATGCAATTGATGATCAAAAGCAGCAACAATGATTTCCACGTAAGAATCTTTTTTATTTCATTCCATACGATCTGCATGGTTTTCCCCCTTACTGAATATCCGATTTTACAAATCGTCTATACGTCATCATTAGAACGCCCATCGTAATGGCTGTCCACGAACAAATAGTTGCCCATTCAAAGTTTCTAAAAAAGATCAACCCGCTGCTTCCCATAAACAAACCCGGGATTGCCATCACAAGAGTCGGCACTGTATATCCAGCGACAAATAACCAATTGGATGAATGCGGCATGAAACTAGGAAGCATATAGAGCAGGATAAAGCTAGCAGCTGTCACAAAGAACGAAACGTAACTATTCTTTATGAAGAGGGAAATTGAAAATGTCAATGCCGAAATCAGAAGAACTGAGACGAATAGGACCCCGATGACCCCAAGTAAAAATTGTGCAAAAGACAGATCCCACCAGGAGACATACGGAAAATTGTATTCCCAGTTGAACGCGCTGCTGACGGAGGTTTCCCATACATGTGAGTAATCAAATACTAAGAAAAATACACCGAGCGTACTGCCAAGAACCAATCCTGTGATGACAAATGCCATCACCAAAGATGCCACCAGCTTATTGTTCATTAATCTCCTGCCTCTTTGGGTTGCGAAAGCCACAAGATGGGTACGCTGCTCAAACTCATAGGTCGCAAGGAATGTTGTTGATAAGATAACAAGCAGCAAGATTTCAATTGTCATTTTTGAGAAGAGATCCTTAAACAAGAGAGTATGCATGTAATAAGCTTTCCCCGCAAAAAACCACTGTTTATGCTCGCCGTTGCGAATCATTTCATCAAAGCGCTTAGTGAATTTCTCATTTTCCGCAAGATAGGTCTCTGCTGCTTTACCGCTGAGCTGATATTGCTCTAGTGCGACCTCTCCCTCTTTTTCGATGTCAATTTCCTCGTAATTCTCGTCGATGGAACTCGCAATTGATTCATACATTTCCTTCACTTGCAAACCCGAAAGGAATGCCTGTTCTTGTTTGGAATAACGCTCGTACTCTTCCACATCTAAGTCTTCGAGAAAATCATTCACACTGTCATATCGCTTTCCGGTCAACTGCTGCAGTTTCAGAAGATCATTTTGAATGTCGTCTTGAAACTGCTGTAAGGAGGATGGCGTAATCTCCCTGCCATATGTATCAATAATTTCATTCACCATCTTCAATTCGGCTCTATGGTCGGATGAATTAAAGATAACAAGAAAATTGAACCCAGTGAAAAGGAGAAACAAACCGATGAGAACTGGCGACAATATAACCTTTTTACACTCTAACAAGAAAATGCGCATTACAATCCCTCGATCATCTCATCTTGATATTCATACAAGAAAACATCTTCTAATTGCGGCTGAACCGGTATCCATCCATCCTTCTTTTCTCCTTTGTGTATGAAACGGACAATCATCTTCCCATACTCCTGCTTTTCTGATAACAGAACATGACGCTTCCTGAATTCATCCAATTGCCCAAAATCCACTGTCGTCTCATAGACAGCATTGTGAAGTGTGTCGCAAATTTGTTCGACGGAGTCCTTATATAACAATCGTTTATTTTTGATCATAATAATCTCATTGGCAATCGACTCAATATCGGAAACAATATGGGTCGAAATGATAACTAGCCGTTCCCGTGCCAGATCGGTAAGCAAATGCCGGAAACGCGCTCGTTCTTTCGGATCCAGCCCAGCAGTCGGTTCATCTAAGATAAGAATTTTCGGGTCATTCAACAGAGCTTGTGCAATGCCGACGCGCTGAATCATCCCCCCGGAAAATTTTTTCATTTTCTTATGTTTCACGTCTGAAAGGGCTACCTTGGCCAATAGCTCATCTATTTTGAGACGCGCTTGTTGTTTCGGTATTCCTTTCAAGGCCGCCAAATATAAGAGATATTGTGCCGGTGAGTAATTTTTATAAAAACCGAATTGCTGCGGCAAAAATCCTAACAGCTCGCGGTACCGTTGATCCATTGCAATAATATTTTCGCCGTTATATTGAATTTCACCTGAGGAAGGGCTGATTAACGTCGCCAGCATTTTGATCAACGTCGTTTTCCCCGCCCCGTTCGGTGCTAGTAAACCGTAGAGGCCATTGGAGAATTCCAAACTGATATCTTCTAATGCGGTGAAATCCCCATATTGTTTGCTGACATCCTTCACAACAATCATCTGAATAGCACTCCTTCCATTTGCTTGAATTGAGCTAATTTCTTAATTGATTTGCCAAAGCCGTATAGACAGCCCAAGTTGACGAGCGCATATACGATTAATGGCGTCTTTGTCAAAAACGCAGAATAAAAATTTGCATCCACTATTTGGATGGATACATTGGCGACGAGCCAAAAGCTGGCCATCCCGATGACATACTGTCTCGAATGCCTCCCCATCAAGGCATAAAGGAACAGGACTGAAAATAGAAAGAGTGACGTTGTCGATATCATATAAGCACGCAGGAACTCGACAGTTGGAAAATGCATGACAACTAGACTGACTACAATTGTATTGGTGACGATCGCGATGATGCTGAACACGAGCATCCGGAAGGCAACGATTTGATACACATTGTATTTGCACGCCATCTCCACTTCGTAGGTCGCGTTCTCCGTTTTATTCACGAAAGCATAGATGGACAGGCTTAGGAAAACGAGTGGGGATATCAGGAAAATCGCCCCGTAGATAGCTTGAATGTTTAGATCGGTTGGCAATAGAAATAACAGACTGTTAATGGAAAGGGCAATGAAAAAGATCAAACCTAATTCAAGACGATCTGAAAAGAGATGACGCCATCCCACTTGGCTCATCATTTCTCGCAAGAAGGAGTAAAAGGAAACTTTTGGTTGCACCCCTTGTGAGACAATCAACTTCACTTGGCTATAAATTGTCTCCTCATCAGGCATCGGAATTACAAACTTTTCTTTATGCATCATGAACTGCCCCCATTTCTTTCCGGATGAACTTCAATGCGGCATAATACCTTGTTTTGACAGTAGACAGCGGAATCGATTCCATGTCCGCTATTTCCGGAAGTGTATAGTCACCAAATAATTTCAAACGAATGACTTGTTGAAGTTTCGCATCTAACCCGTTGACAATGCCAATCACCTTTTGGACATCCTCTTTATACTCAAGCGATATCGCAAAATCGTGTGTATCCTCCACTTCATACTCGCCAAGCGGCTGGGCGAGCTGCGCGTACCGGTAGCTTTTCGACCGGTAGTAATCAACAAGCCGGTTAGATGCCAGTTTGTATAGCCATGTCCTGAAAGAAGCTTTGGAACTGTCATAAGTACGGATTGCCTGCAACGCGCCGATGAACAATTCCTGCGTCAAATCGAGCGACAACTCCACATTCATTGTCTGTTTATAGTGAAACCCATACATCTCTTTGTAGTATTTGGAGACAAGCGCATCTGCCGCAGGTTCGCTTGCTTTTTTCTGTATTTGCCTAATCCATCTCTGTTCATCCATAGTCGGTCACCACATGCTTTCCCTCAGTCTTTCCGCCCTCGTAACTATATTCGTAATATCATAGAATAAAGTTTTAGTTTCGTGGGAATTAATTTTTAATTCCTTATAACCGTAAAGAAAAGAGGTCCCTTTTTAGGACCCCCTCCTCTATCATCTTGACTGTTTTTTTCTAAGACCATCCAAGATATCCGGACTGGCGGATGTGATCAGATGCAATTCATGCATCGGCCTGGTCATTGCCACATACAATAACTTTCGATCAATCGGCTGATTGCGGAATGGATCATCGAAAGCCGCCACAATTACGGCATCGAACTCAAGCCCCTTCGATAAATGGCTCGGGACGATGAGCATCCGGTCTCCATCGATGTCGGACTGTTCGTCCAGCAATTGGACGAGCATGCCTGCAGTTTCCAATCTACTGAAGATTTCTCGGGCTTCACTTCTAGATTTACAAATCAATGCAACGGATCGGTGGCCGCGCAAGCGGATTTCTTCATATATGGCCTGGATTTTCTCCGGTTCTAGTTCTGTCATTTCATAGAATTCAGGCTCACGGCCATGCCGCACGACCGGCTCGACAAGCGGAAGATCCTCTTGCATTTCCTTCAACACTTCGTTCGCCAGCTCCATAATTTCTATTGTTGTCCGGTAGCTCTTTTGCAACGTCGTATAAGTCGCACGGGGAAACATGTCCTGAATCGGTTCCCAAGAAGTCAGCGCGCGGTAGCTATGAATCCCTTGCGCTAGATCACCGACCATCGTGAACATATCCGTTTGCAAACCTTCCTGCAATGCCGATAGCTGGAACTCGCTGTAGTCTTGCACCTCGTCTATGAACACGACACGCATCTTCCACTCATCTGAGAGTCCTTTGATTTTGACATGCAAATAGAAGAGAGCCGCCAGATCCTCCGTCTCCCATGTTTCTTTCTGATGAGCTTTCAGCAAAAGTTCCCGTTTGCCAGCGGTCCAATCAAACGCCAATTCTTCCTGTAACTTCGGATCCGTCAACCAATCTCGATACAATCGCTTCACATGTTGTTTTTTAAATCGTTTCATGTAAGTAGCAACTTTCGCTTTTCCTTCCTTCTCAATTGCCGGCAATCTTGTATCCCGTTCCTCCATGACCCGAGTAATGCGAGCCCGTCGTTTTTCATCATCTCGAATTCCATAGAGCGCTTTATCGAGAGCCTCTTCATATTTATTGGACAAGTTGGAGTAAAGCTGTTTTCGTTTTCGGGTTACCTCCGTTTTCATAACGAGTTTAATCCGATCAAGACGCTTCTCGATCGGCATGTAGCGGAAATCTTCCATGAAGAGACGTTTCAGTCGTGACGCTCTCATGATCCGGTATTTATCAATGTAAATATCTTCAAACAGCTCGGCCGTGTCCCGCTCAAGCTTTTCGATATACCGCTGCATAATCGTGCGATACTGCAAGGATCCTTTCATCCGGGTGAGAAATAACGATTTTTCATCAAATGATTCTGCCGCTGTCAAACGCTCCAGTTTACGATTGGAATCCCCTAATTTCAATAAAAGACCCGTTGCTTGGAGAATATATTCATCAAATGTTGATTGATAAATATTGCCTACACCCAACTCCGGCAATACATCCCCGATATAGTCCATGAACAGTTTACTCGGCGCTAAAATCATCAATTTATTTGCCGGAAAATCCGTCATAGTATAGAGAAAATACGAGATCCGGTGAAGTGCGATTGTTGTTTTCCCACTGCCAGCTGCCCCTTGTACAATAATCGGCTGGTTCAAATTAGCCCGGATAATTTCATTCTGCTCCGCCTGTATGGTAGAAACAATTTCAGTAAGCCGGACATCCGCCTTGCCGGAAAGCGCTTCTTGGAGCAATTCATCATTTGTTGTTAGATCGATGTCCTGGATATCGAGAAGTTCACCTTCTTCGATCTTATACTGGCGTTTTGAAAAGAGATGCCCACTGATTTCCTCATCGCGGACTTGGTACGTCAAATCGCCCAATCTGCCGTCGTAATAAACATTCGCTACCGGAGAACGCCAGTCAACTATGATAGGTTCTTGGGTCTCCTGGTGAAATACCGACGTCTTCCCAATGTAAAGGAATTGATCCTTTTCTCCTTCTGTCTGGAAATGGATACGCGCAAAGTACGGTTTCTGCTGAATGGCTTCGAGTCCTTCCTTCTGGGAACGAGCCATCTCAAAAAATCGGGTGTTAGTCAAAATGTTGATGTAGCTTAAACTGGAATCCAAATAATCCAAATCTGCCATGGCATGCCGGACTTGTTCCTGCGAGGATTTCACATCACGCTGTGACACTTCCAACAGTGTCTGCATGTATTGCTTGGTGTAGTCGAGACGCTCCAACTCAAAATCAAAATCAGGGTGTTTCTGCATTGTACAGATCCTCCATTTTGCATATTTTGCGTCCTGCGGTATGTAGTAATTGAGATGTTGGGGAATAAAACAGAAACTTGATTGTACCATGTTGGAATGTTTCGGGCAATATGATTTTACTGAAAACTTTTCTATGCAATGGTTTTGCATATTGGGTAGATGGGTGGATAATTCGGAGAGTCAGCGGGATACTTAGAGTTATGAAGGAATCTCAACTTACGGGTAATGAGTGGAAATATTTGTATACTATCAGAAGCTTACGAGCACTTTGGCACCACATTCGAGCATTCTCAAGCACATATATGAGCGCTTTTTAAAATATATGAGCACTTCCAGCGAAGATACGAGTGGTATGGACAGGTATATGAGCGGTCTCTGGAATATACGAGCGGTTCAAGCACATATATGAGCGGTCTTTTGTTTATATGAGCGATTCGAGCACATATACGAGCGGTCTCTGGAATATACGAGCGGTTCAAGCACATATATGAGCGGTCTCTGGAATATACGAGCGGTTCAGGCACATATATGAGCGGTCTTTCGTTTATTTGAGCGATTCGAGCACATATACGAGCGGTCTCTGGAATATACGAGCGGTTCAAGCACATATATGAGCGGTCTCTGGAATATACGAGCGGTTTAAGCACATATACGAGCGGTCTCTGGAATATATGAGCGGTTCAAGCACATATACGAGCGGTCTCTGGAATATATGAGCGGTTCAAGCACATATACGAGCGGTTAAATGAAATAAACCGATAGATGCTCTCTTAAAGAGATCATCTACCGGTGTTTAAGCTTTAAACCGTAAAATGTGACAGATTGCTCTGTAACTGTTCAGCAAGTGTGGAGAGCTGTTGAGCGCTGGATGAAATTTCTTCGTTGGCAGCCAGTTGTTGTTCTGTCGCTGCACTAGTCGATTGGGCTTCAGCCGATCCTTGGACCGCTAGCTTCTCAACTTCCACGGCTCCGCCTGCTACTTTGTTCACCATTGATGTCATTTGCCCAATGGCTGCGGATACACTATTTACATTTTCTCTTACTTCAGTTGCCGCCTTTTCGATCTGCTCAAATACTTCGTTCGTTTTTCCTGTGACTGTTAATCCTTCCACAACCCGTCGGCTGCCATCCTCGGTTCTTGCTACTGCGTTGTCTACATTTTGAATCATGGTTTCTACCATTCGGCCAATTTCTTCTGCAGATTGTTTTGATTGTTCCGCTAAATTGCGTACTTCCTCAGCCACAACGGCAAATCCCTTCCCATGCTCACCGGCTCTCGCGGCTTCTATTGCGGCGTTCAACGCAAGTAGATTCGTTTGCTCTGCAATGCTGGTAATCATCGAGGTGACGCTGCGGATTTGCTCCGATTGGGAAGCCATTTCGGAGATCACTTGAACCGACTCTTCCATCGTCCTATTGATTGATTTCATTTGGACGGTGAATTCCGTCATAAGTGCTGCCCCATTCGAAACAAGATGAGTCACTTCTTCTGTGGATTTGAGCATATTATCATTTTCCTCAGAAATTTGAGTAATGCCAATCGCCATTTCCTTCATGGATGCACTTGTCTCTTGGACGATGGCGACTTGTGCCTCGCTCGCCATAATGTTTTTCTCCGCAATTTCAGCTACCATTTCAGAAGCCGCCAAACTCTCTTCAGAACTGGCTGACAGTTCTTCTGCCTGAACCGCCAGCTGAACGGCAGATTCCCTTGTGCCGGATATAATATGCCGGACATCATTCGCCATCTCGTTGAAAGCTGTGGCCATTTCACCGATTTCATCTTTATTTTTAATTTGAATCGGCTCTGAAGAAAAATTCCCCTCTGCCATTTGCTTGATGGCCGAGGTTAATGCAGCTACAGGCCTTGCAATACTATTACTGATAATACGCGCCACAATGATGCTGCCGGCAACCGCAACAGCTATCAGGCCAATTGTCAACATCCGAGTCGAGTTAAGTATTGAATGTAGTTCCTCTTCTGTTTTATCCCGCTGATTATTTTGATGCTCAATTAATTGATCTATTCCATCCCTCGCTTTTTTCAACTGACCAGTTGCTTCATATGCGAGTCCGATAGCATTCTTTTCATTTCCTTTTTGAAATTCTTCCAAAATGAACCCGGTCATGCTTTCATATGTATTGATGCGGTCTGTTACATCCACTAAGATTTCACGTGCACTCTCACTTTTCACTATAGAATCTAGCTCTTCCAATATTTGAGCAGACTCGGTGTTTAATTGTTCCCGATCTTCCAACAACGTCGATTCTTTATAAAGCATATAACCGCGAATACTATTCGATAATTCGTTTTGATTTGCTGATAATTCTTCCAGAAGCACAATTTTCCTCATCCGATCATCTATTAGAAAACGATATTCATCGCTTACCTTGAATAGCGACCATAAGCTAGAGGCTCCGATAACAATCATGATGAACAACACGGAAAGGAAACCGAACCAAATCTTTTTGCCTACTGTACGTTTCATGGTGCACTGACTCCTTTGAATTATAATATAGGTCAATTATAATTCAGCTAAAACCATTTTGATAGTACTTTTATTATATAATTACCACTCTAACTTTTTACCTATAAAAGGATGTATTCAACATTTATTTTATTGTGTTTAAAACAAGTTGTTCTAATCAGTTGATTTTTATAGAAAATAGGACACTGGTGAGCCTACACAAAAAAGGCTGTCCGGACAGCCTTTTTACCCTATAGTTTTCGATATTCTACGTTCCATTCTTCATCATGCAATTCCATACCTACTCCTACCCAGCCCTTTTGCAACATTTCTTGTTGCCTTTCAATATTCTCCATTTTGATAAAGACGGAGGCCGCACTATATTTTAAGATGGAACCTAAATCTTTCATTAATACATAGCGAAGCTTCGTTCCGTATTTCTCTTTCAACGCTACAATATGCATGCCCAAATCAAATTTATCTTTCAAACTGGCAATATTGAAAGGTGCGACCGTTGTACAAATATACCTATACTTCTCCTGGTCAATCTCCGATAGCAATATTCGGCCCAAAATTCGTTGCAAGCTGTTCCCTCTATGATCCGGATCCACATTTGTTATTTCGGAATAAAGGACCGAAGATAATTCTTCCTTTGCAAGTCCCACATCCCATCCAAGATGCTCTTCATCCATCTCCTCCGGTTCCATCATTGCACGAAAAGCGATTAATTCATCATGAAGATAAACTCCGAGCATAATTCCTTTGCCGGTCAGAATGTAGGTGAACTCTTCTTCTGTGAGTGGTTGAAGGGAGTCTTTAGTTGCAAGTGAAGAAAGCACTTTCTGTTGGAGCGTCAGAATCTCAGCCAACTGTCCCAAGCCGAGATGGCGAATTTCAACGACTTGTTGATTTCTTAAGGTAAGCTGCCGCCTCATTTTGAAATCTTCTCCGTCATGACTGTCAGTTTGTCCAATACTTTTTCATCGACCTGTATTCCTAATCCTGGTTGTTCGGTTAACCGAATGAATGGCACGTCATATTTCAAGTCACCGATATCCTCACTAAATTTCAAAGGGCCTGTCAATTCAACGCTTGTAATCATTTTCTTTGAAAACGCGACATGAAAACCGGCAGCCGATCCGACTGATGATTCGACCATCGAGCCGATTTGGCACTCGATGCCCGCCATTTCAGCCATATGGGCCAATTTCATTGCTGGATAAATTCCTCCGCATTTCATCAATTTGATATTCACCTTATCCGCGGCTCTTTTCGCGATAATCTCCCTCATCTCACGGATACCACGCAATCCTTCATCGATCATCATTGATATAGAGGTCTTAGATTTAATCTCCACCATGGCATCAATATCATCTGCCTGTACGGGCTGTTCTAACCAATCCAATCCGCAGTGCTCCAGCCTGCCCAATGCTTGTAATGTGGCTGCACTTGTTCTCCAGCCTTGATTCACATCTACACGGATGGCGATTTCGTCTCCAACACGTTCACGGACAGCTTGGATCCGTTCAACGTCCATCCCCACATCAGTGCCTACTTTCATTTTTAACGAACGGTATCCTGCTGCCACGCGCTCCTCTGCCTCTTCTGCCATTTCCGCTGGGGAGGCAATGCTTAATACATGGGTAATCGGAAATTCATCATGGAACCGTCCGCCTAGCAATTGATAGACAGGCACGCCTAGCGCCTTTCCAACAAGATCGTAGCAAGCGATGTCAATCGCAGCTTTCGCTGTGGGAACTCCGTAAATTTCTTTGTCCATCAATTCATGAATCTTTTCGAAGTTTGCTGGATTTTCCCCAATTAATTTTGGCGCAAGCGTATATCGGAGAACAGCAAATGTGCTTTCCCAGCTTTCTCCTGTGACATGCTCATCCGCCACCCCCTCTCCATAGCCGACATGGCCCGTATCAGTCGTGATTTTTACGATAATGGAAGGCATTGTATGATAGGTTGCATAACTGATAATAAATGGATCGTGCAACGGTAGCTGTATACCGTATAAATCGATATTTGTAATTTTCATAAACTGTTTTCCTTTCGTATTGGCTTTTCTTTATAGAATATTGTATCATTGTCGTTAAATAGTCGCTATATATTCAGGAGGAAATATGATAAAAATCGCCATCATCGGTTCAGAAGATTTCTGTCGGCGGACAACGCAACTGCTTGATACACATTCGGATATTTTCCTCGATCCATATATATACCAACATCCAAAAGAAGCGGTACGAATTATTACGAGGATCAACCCGTGCGACGCCATACTCTTTTCAGGTTCCTTGCCTTATGAATTGGCCCTTCCCGAACTGGAGAAGCTGCAGATCCCCTCCGTTTATTTAAAACAGGACGAAACAGCGATTGCTATGACTCTTCTTTTCCTCGCTGCAACAAGACAAATCCAACTGAATGCCATTTCTATCGATATCCGCGAACCCATCCATCTGAAGCACATACTAAATGACTTGCAGGATGCTGTGGAGATACCCTATATTCATCCAATTCACAAGTTCGAAACGCTAGAAACCATCGTAGACTTTCACACTGCTCACTATAGCGAGGGAAAAACAGTGGTGGCCGTGACGAGTATCCATGCAGTCTATGAGCGTCTTGTTGAACGTCAAGTCCCTGCCATGAAAATGATTGACCCAGAGAGCAACATATTACGCACTGTTCAAGAAGCGAAACAAAAAGCTCTCTACTATCGCAGCAAGTCTTCTCAAATTGCAGTGGGGCTGATCCGTCCTTTATCCGATCACGAATTGGCAAGTGAAGAAGTTACACAATTAACGAAGATGCTTCAAGGACATGCCACCACCGATTCGGAGGGACACAGTATATTTACCACGCTTGGGACCATAGAACAAGCTGTCGCGACTGCCCCCTTTCAAGAACTATTTCAAAAACTCCACTCCAAAGCACAATTAGCATTCGGTGCGGGTGAAACAATGGTTGAGGCAGCCCAACATGCAGAGCAAGCACTGGCTCTAAGCACTCACCCAAGCCAATTTTATTTATTGGACGGTTTCAAACAATTGCGAGGGCCTTTTCCAGATCATGCAGACGGCCGAATCGACTTGCAAGTGAAGAATCCGGCATCACTTCAGATGGCAGAGACAACAAAGCTAAGCCCAGCTAACATTTCGAAAGTTATTCAGTTCGGCAAATCCCGACAATCCAAGCAATTCTCCGCAAATGATTTAGCCGTGTACATGGACGTAACAAGACGCACGGCGGAACGGATCATCAAGAAGATGAGCGAATACGGCTATATCCGGATAGCTGGCGAGGAGATGACTTACAAGCAAGGACGCCCACGAGCATTGTATGAATTGAATTTCCCACTATGGTAAAGAGGAAAGTCCAAAACGGACTTTCCTCTTCTTACCTTTCCATTTGCATTTCTTTCTCTTCTTCAACTGCCACTTCAATGGCTTCACGTTTCGCTTTGTCTATCTCTTCCTTCGTCATTTTTACGATAGAGAAGCCCGTAGCCGCAAAGATGATCGACAATATCGGAACTGCATAATTCAAAATGGCGTACGGGCCGTATTCCACCACACCTACTCCAAGCGTGCCTAGAATAAATACGCCGCATGTATTCCACGGAATGAAAACCGAAGTGAGCGTTCCCCCATCTTCCAATGCCCTTGACAGGTTTTTAGAATGAAGCCCTTTATCCTTGTATACCTTAGTGAACATCCTAGATGGAACAACAATTGAAATATACTGTTCCGAACAAGTCGCATTCGTCAAGATACAAGCAGCAATCGTAGATGAAATGAGTGTAAACGTCGATTTGATTACTTTTAATAATTGATTCATAATCGCTTGCAACATGCCAGAATATTCGAGGATCCCCCCAAAAGTCATCGCCACAATGGTCATGGAAACGGTGTACATCATACTATCCAAACCGCCGCCATTGAAAAGGTTGTCCACCATCGTATTGCCAGTTTCAATCGAGAACCCGCTTTGCAGAGCGCCTAATGCGCTCGCGACGGTACCCCCTTGAATGAATATATGAGACATGAATCCTAGAATAATCCCGATCAGCAATGCGGGAACAGCAGGTACTTTAGCCGCCACGAGAACAATAACCGCCAACGGGACGAGCAATAACCACGGAGAGATGAGAAAGCTCTCTTTTAATACACTTGCAGTTTGAGCGATCTCGTCCAACTTCATGTTTCCATCTGCAAACCGTCTTCCTAGGAAACCATAAACGCCCAATGCGATAAGTAAACCTGGAATGGTCGTATACATCATATGCTTGATATGGTCAAACAAATCCGTACCTGTTAAACCGGATGACAAGTTGGTTGTATCTGAAAGCGGTGACATTTTATCTCCAAAATATGCCCCAGAGATGATGGCCCCGGCGACCATGCCTGCCGGGATCCCCATGCTCATCCCGATTCCCATTCCGGCAACACCAATTGTCCCCATCGTTGACCATGAGCTGCCAATAGCTAGAGAAACAATGGCGCAAATAATTGCAATTGCAACGAGAAACCATGACGGTGAAATAATCTGCAATCCATAATAAATCATCGTTGCAACGATACCGCCGCCCATCCAAGCACCAATTGTCAGGCCGACAAGCATGATGATGACAACTGCTGGCAACGCCAAGCGAATTCCCTTGTACATCATTTCCTCAATTTCTTTCCAGCTGTAGCCTGCCCGCCATGCAACAAGAGCGGCAACTGTCGTTCCCACAATGAGAGGCATATGCGGACCCTGTTCCAACTTGACCACTGTTACGAGCATAACTATGATCATGATAAAGAGCGGCAGTATGGCCATCCAAAAGCCAATTTTCTTTTCCGTTTTTGTTTCCAAGTTCATTCCCCCGCTTCTAAGTTGTCAAATGATTCCAAAGTGTCGTTATATAGTCGTTAATAATAAAATGTTATATTTTAATTGGCAAGTTGTCAATATTTTATTGAAAGCGATTTCAATGTTATAGTTAAAATACGAATTTTTCTCACATGAAAAACCCGTATATCCTGACATCCAAAGGAGCTGTTTCCATACATGAAAAGGGAGCATAAAAAAGAAAAGTTCAGTGACCAAATGAAACGTTATTTACTGATTGCAATTGGCGCCTCCTTGGCAGCTGTTGCATTGGAACTTTTTCTCATACCGAATTCTGTCATCGATGGCGGCATTATCGGTATTTCCCTATTGTTAAATATCATCACCGGCATTCCCTTCGGTATTTTGATTCTCCTCATCAACTTGCCATTTCTTTTCTTCGGATTTAAACATATCGGTAAAAGTTTTTTCATTTCGTCAGTACTGGCCATTGCCCTATTGGCAATTATCGAGTTTCCGCTGAAATCCGTCGGCCCCTTTGTAACCGACCCATTGCTCGCCACTGTGTTTGGCGGCTTAATCCTTGGAGCAGGAGTAGGCTTAGTCATACGAAACGGCGGTGCGCTCGATGGAACTGAGATACTCGGCATTTTATTGACAAGACGCATACCTTTCTCGGTCGGTGAATTTGTCATGTTCTTAAATGTTTTCATTTTCGGTTGGGCCGGTTTCGTCTTGACGTGGGAAAAAGCGATGTACTCCATTCTGACTTACTATATCGCTTCAAAGATGATTGATATGGTCATTCAAGGCTTGGATGAAACTAAAGCAATCATCATTGTTTCCGACGAATATGAGGATTTAAGTGATGCGATTGTCGAGAGGCTTGGACGCAGTGTAACAAAACTGCATGGGAAAGGCGGAATTAGTGACAACGAAAAAGATGTCATTTATGTCGTCGTCACCAGATTGGAGATCTCCAAACTGAAACAAATTGTACGGGATGTCGATCCGACTGCCTTCGTCACAATTATGAATACCCAAGAAACACACGGGGCGACATTTAAATCAGCAATCCATTAAAAAGCGGGCGAAGCGCAAGAAATTGCGTCGCCCGTTTTGTTATTGTTCTTCGTAGCTTAATTGCCATTCGATACCGAAACGATCCCTAACACTTCCGTAACATTTGCTAAAGAAAGTCTCCTGGAGTTCCATTTTTACGGTTCCATCTTGCTTCAGCTTTTCAAAGGACTCTTGAATGGCTTTCCTATCCTGACTGACGATGGCTAAGCTGATATTCGTACCTTCCATAACTTTCGATCCTGGAAAGGTGTCTGAAAACATGATAGTACTTCCGTTAATCATCAATCTGCCATGCATGATCAAGTTTTTCGCATCTTCCGCCAATGGGTATTCAGGATTCGGCGGGGCCTCTCCAAATGTCATCACTTGCGGTTGTTCTGTTTTGAAAACCTCGGAATAAAATTCGATTGCTTCTCGACAATTGCCATTGAACGTCAAATAGATATCGACTGCCACTTGTGCCACTCCTTTCGTATTCTATTTATCATAACGGAAAGAAAAGCGGTATGGCAATCATCATGACGATGAACATGATGAGCTGCAGCGGAACTCCCGCCCTGACAAAATCCTTGAAACGATAATTGCCTGCCGTCATGACGAGCGCATTAGTCGGGGATGCGACTGGAGTCGAAAAGGCCATACTCGCTCCGACAGCAACGGCAATTAAAAAGGGGTACGGGCTGACTGCCATACTAAGAGCCGCACTTAATCCAATCGGCGCAAATAAAACCGCCGTTGCCGTGTTGCTAATAAACTGGCCAAACAGCATCGTCAGAAGGAATATCCCTCCTAACACGCCAATCGGGCCTATCGGACCGAGCAATTTCACAATTCCCTCCGCCAACATGACCATCCCGCCTGTTTTTTCAAGTGCGGTCGCCATCGGCAGCATTGCCGCAATTAAAACGATGCTTTCCCAGTTGATCTGGCCATAGGCATCATCCATATTGCGGACACATCCCGTTATAATCATGAGAACTGCCCCTATTAATACTGAGATCACGGCAGGAAATAACTCAAGGATCATTAAACCGACAACGAGAATCATGATAGCGCCCGCAATTAGTGCTTTCCCGCTTGCTGCCGCCGTACCGGCATGCTCCTTCGGCTGGCCGATGACGACGACATCTTTTGTTTCCTTGGCAAGCAACTCAATCGACTCCCAAGCTCCTTGAATCAACAATGAATCCCCAAAACGAAGCCGTTGCTTCGTCATGTCACGAGCTACATATTCACCTTGCCGATTCATGCCGATTATGTTGACATTGTACTTTTCTCGAAAGCCGATGCCGCGAATGGATTCATTGATGAAGCTTGAATGAGGCGTCAATAATACCTCTGCGATCCCGAACTGTTTTGAAATCAACTCAGATGCCTCTGGCTCCTCTTCCTCAATTTCCAACCCAAACGCGTTCACAAATTTTTCGACATTCACCCGAGATCCCTGAACATAGAGCCGATCTTTTGGTTGTATGATACTATCCGGGCCGGCCATCTCTTGATACGTCATCGGCAATAACTTCATATTTTCCATCGACTTCCTGCTAATCTTCAGGACACATATATGAAAGGAAGCAGGAATTTTCAACTGTGCCAGCCGTTTTCCCGCAAGTTCCGAGTTTGCCGGCACCTTCACCTTGAACAGGTTCCCTCCCAATTCATAATCAATTGCCAGCTGCTTCGGCGATAACTTATGATTGGATGCCCCAGAACCGTTTGTTTGCCCAGACGGCAATAAAGTATTCCTGATCAGAAACATATAGATTAGACCGACCATCACGCCGATAAGGCCAATCGGTGTAATTTGAAAGAAACCGAGTTTCTCAAATCCATTATCCACAAGCATTTGACTGATGATCAAATTCGGCGGCGAGGCGATCAACGTCAATAGTCCTGAAAAACTCGCCATATACGATAGGGGAATTAAATATTTAGAAGGGCTGCTCTTAATGCTGATCGCAATACTTACAACAATCGGCATCATTAAGGCGACTGTCCCCGTATTGCTCATGAAAGCACCAACAGCTGCCACTATGAGCAATAGCAATACGAAGAGCCTCTTTTCACTTTCTCCTGAGTAACGGAGCAAGAGAGAACCTGCCATTTGGGCAAGCCCCGTCCGTAAAATGCCGGCTCCAATAATGAATAATCCGGCGATCATGATGACGACGGAATTTGAAAAGCCGGTCAATGCCTCTCCTGGCGAAAGAATACCTGTCAGCACCATGGACAGAAGCGCGAGTACCGCCACTAAGTCCGATCGCAATCGATTTGTCATGAAAAGGATGACCGTTATTCCTAAAATGAGAAAAGTCAACGTAAGCTGCAAAACTATCCTGTTCCTTTCTGTTTTTCATGAGATAATTTGCCAATCCCGGTTTATTCTATTTTTACTAAACATCCAATATTGTTAGGAATGGTACAGACCGCTCTCTTTATAAAGTATGATGTATTTTTCTACTTACGATTGTAGTATATCCAAATAAAAAGCGCTCCTTTAAAGAGCACTTTTCTCCATTCCCTCTTTTTCAGCATCAATTTGCCGGAGTACTGTTGATTGATCCACATGAAGATATGGACGTCTGCCTTCCCATTGTACTTTCACCGGAACAGAGTATGTCTTTGTCAATAATTCATCAGTAATGACATCCTGTTTCGGCCCGGCCGCAACGACTTGTCCATTTCTCATGAGCAGAACATGGGTAATGTCTTCTATGATTTCTTCCACATGATGTGTCACATAGACTAAGTGACAATTTGTTTTGGCAACCGTATGTAGTGAATGTAAAAATTGTTCTCTCGATAAAATATCAAGACCAGAACATGGCTCATCCAAAATAAGCAGTGAAGGCTCACTCATTAAAGCACGTGCAATGAAAACACGCCGTTTCTCCCCTTCGGACAGTAGACTGATTTTCTTGCCTTTCAAGTATGTCAGACGAAAGTCATGCAACAATTCCTCCGCTTTCTCCCAGTCTTCTTTAGATGTCTGTTCATAAAGGCCAAAACTGGCATACTTGCCACTTATGACAACCCGTTCAACTATTTCATTTATAAACATTTGTGAAAATCGTTCGAGAGAACTGCTGACAAATCCTATTTTCTTCCTCAATTCCGGCAAATTGGTCTCCCCAAATCGATTCCCTAAAATCTCTACTTCTCCTTCCGTCGGAAACTGATGTGCTGCCATGATATTCAGCAAGGACGTTTTTCCGGAGCCATTTAATCCTAAAATAGCCCAATGCTCTCCAGGCTTCATGGTCAAGTCTACATTTGAAAGGATTTCGTTCGTACCTCTCTTGTAAAAGATATGTTGCAAGTGAATGATGGATTCCACGTTAGCTGCTCCTTTCCTGACTCATGCTTTTCCATATGAATATTTGAAGAAATACAAGTATTCAAACATAAGCATTTGATGACTTGAAAAAGAATAAAGGGTAAGACTCCCTTTACTTCAATGGATGACTTCTTTAGAAAAAGGGCTACAGTCGCGTCTAATTCTTTCATACTACTATATCTCCAACAGGCTAAATATTCAATGAAGTTCAACATTATGTAACATTCAAATCATCATTAGGCAGGAGGTAGTCAGTGTCATCTTGTTTCCTCATCCCTCGCATATATCGAGGGTTGCTAAACGGAATAGTCAAAGTCCAAGAGGTCAAGCTGACAGACAAGAGAAACGAAGGATTGGTTTTGGCAAGCAGTTGCAGAAGCCATGACCATTTTCGCGGTCAATCTAAAACCTCTACTAATACGGATGCCAGAATATGAATACTAAAGAAAAAGACATCATTTCGTCTTAAAAAATGAACGAAATGATGTCTTTTTTGATTTCAGGTATCTTCCAATTCATAACGTAAGTTTTTCTGGCCTCAGTTTACAATGCAGGACGAAACATTTTAAGCAACCGCCACTTTGCCTTTATCTTTCGTTTTCCACTGAATTGCCATCATCATTAGAAACAGGCCTAGACCTACTATGTCCGTAATTGTTTCTGGATAAATTAACAGTAGACCAATCGGCACGATGATGATCCGCTCAATCCAATTACATTTACGGTACCAGTAACCGATAATCCCTGCACCGATCGCCACCATACCAATTATTGCTGTGAATGTCACCCAGATGATTTCGAAGAAGGATGAATCAATCATGAGCAAAGCAGGATTGAAAATGAACATATATGGAATGATGAATGCGGCTATTGCCAATTTCGCCGAGTTGACTCCCGTTTTGATCGGATCTCCGCCCGATATCCCGGAAGCGGCGAAGGCGGCTAAAGCGACCGGAGGCGTGATATCCGCTACAATTCCAAAATAGAATACAAAAAGGTGCGCAGAAATTGCGACGACAATTGGAACCGCCGAATCTGCAGGCATATCCAGCATTAATAATGTAATGATCGCCGGTGCAGCAATGGTAGAGGTGATGACATAGTTTGCCGTTGTCGGGGAACCCATACCGAGCACAATTGCAGCCAGCATCGTAAAGACCAATGTCAAGACGATATTACCGCCAGCCGCCGAGATCAAACCATTCGCGAGGCTCAAGCCAAGACCGGTCTTTACCACGACACCGACAATAATTCCCGCACATGCCGTTGCAGCAGCTACAGCAAGAGCAGTACGCGCCCCATCGACGAGAGCGACAATAATATCTTTGATGCCCAAACGTGTTGATTTGTCAAAAAAGCTGACCACTAATGTTAATACAATACCTAGCAATGCGGCTTTCATTGTTGGAATGCCTAGTAATAGGAATAGGATAATCCCTAGAATCGGCAGCAGCAGATAAATTTTCTTCAAAGTCGCTTTCCGGTCTGGAATTTGATCTTCCGTCATTCCTTGCAAGCCAACACGCTTTGCTTCGAAATGGGTCATGATCCAAATACCCGTAAAGTAAAGCAAGGCAGGAATGGTCGCCGCCTTTGCGATTTCCCAATAGGTCACATTCCCGATGAATTCCACCATCAAGAATGCAGCTGCCCCCATGATCGGCGGCATAATTTGGCCGCCAGTAGAAGCTGCCGCTTCAACTCCGCCGGCAAACTCTTTCCGATAGCCGAGCTTTTTCATCATCGGGATCGTATAGGAACCGGACCCGACGACATTTGCTACGGAGCTTCCTGAAATTGTCCCTTGCAACGCACTTGAGAAGATTGCAACTTTAGCAGGACCACCTGTCAAACGACCCGCCAATACAACTGCAAGGTCATTAAAGTAATTTCCGACACCCGTCTTGACGAGGAATGCCCCAAATAGCAGGAAGACGAAGATAAAGGTGGAAGACACGCTAATCGGCGTCCCTAAAATACCGTCTGTCGTAAAGAACATCAGCTGAACTAAACTCTCAAGATCCTGCCCTCGGTGAGCGAGGAATCCTGGGAAGTAAGGACCGAAAAATGCATAAACCAAAAATACCGATGCAATGATTGTAATAGGGAATCCAACTGCACGGCGTGCTGCTTCAAGTGTCAATAATACAGCAGCAATCCCTACGATCACATCAAGCAAAGACACCCTGCCGATACGTAATACGAGCTCACCGTAAAAGAGTGGCCAGTATAGTCCTACTCCAATGGAAACTAATGAAAGAATCACATCATAGAAAGGCACTTTGTTCTTCTTGACCCCCGCCTTTTTCCTCGCTGGAAAAAGGATGAAAATAAGTGCAAGGGCGAACCCTAAATGGATGGAACGCTGTATATATGCAGTAAAAGGCGTTCCGATGGAAGTGTAAAGTTGAAATATGGAAAAGGCAAGCAAACCGCCAAATACAATATATTTAAAAATCCCTTTTACATTTCTCGTGTTTGATTCCGGATCATACTTTTGCAAGATTTCAAGCTGCTCTTCTTCAGTCAGCATGTCAAACTGTTCATCCGTCAGCTCATGCTGCTTCGTTTTATCTTTAACCACTCAAGTTAACTCCTTTCATCATTTGAAATAGGGAGAGACTCTTAATTTGAAACTCGTACGATTTCCCTCTAGTCAAATGTTGTTTTAAATCATATTCGTGCTGTCGATAGCGGAAAGCAAGATCAGCATCGACATCACCGATATACAAGACGAACGACTTGACTGTACGATTATCGTAAGTAAGCGTATACACTCCGTCTTCCACTCTAAGAGACTCTCCTTCTTCGGCATAGCCGGGCAATCCGATTCCAACATCCTCGTATTCCATAGAAAGCATTTTAATATGCTCCCGTTGGACAACTCGGTACGTTTCCAGTACGTTGGATAAAAAGATCGAGTGGACATATCGGATTTGAAATTCCTTTTCCTCCTGCTGTTTTAAATAGAAAACTGCGGGGTGGTCTGTCCGGTACTCGGTGAAAGTGAATGCCTTTTGAATAGGCAGGAAAAAAAAGATGAGGGTAAGTAGGAGCAACAGCAAAAGAATGGTCAGGGTGATCCCTTTCTTTCTCATCTGTCACTTCCTTTCCATTCGAGTAATGAAGAATGGGACGGCAGAAGCAATCTGCTTCACCGCCCCGTTCCACTAACGTGCCGTCATGAATTACTTATTCACTTCATCGAAATACTTTTGAGCACCAGGATGTACCGGAATTCCAATTCCGTCCAATCCTGTCTCAGCTTTGATCAACTTGCCTTTTGCGTGTTGCAGCTTGGAAGCATTGTCGTAAATTGCCTTTGTAATCTCATAGCCTAAATCCTCTGGAATATCGTTTTGTACAACGAGCATCGCACCGACAGAAACAGTTGGCGTCTCTTCAGCCAATCCATATGTGCCGGCAGGGATTACGTCTTTTGCGTAGTACTGATATTTAGAAATCAATTCATCAGCTTTTTCATCCGATACAGGAACTACATATACTTGTGCACTTGCATTTAGACCTTCAACTGCACTAGTTGGTGATCCAGCAGTGATGAAAGCGGCATCAATTTGACCCGACTGCAAACCATCTGTTGACTCGCCAAAGTCTAGGTTTTGCGGTTGAATATCATCCATCGTCAAACCGTGAACTTCAAGAAGTTGTTCAGCGTTCGCATATGTACCTGAGCCCGGCGCTCCTACAGACACTCTTTTGCCTTTCAAATCTTCAAACGTTTTAATTCCTGTCTTTTCAAGAGTTACCAAGTGAACCGTCTCTGGATAAAGTGCACCGATCGCAGAAACATTGTCAACCACTTCTCCATCAAACATCATCTCGCCTTTAGATGCATAATAAGCGATATCAGTCTGAACAAACGCAATCTCTGCCTTATTCTCTTTCAACGCTGTCATATTCGCAGCGGATGCTTGGGAAACCTCAGCAGTTGTTTTAATGCCCGTTTCGCTATCAATGTACTCAGCAAGCGCTCCACCAAGTGAATAGTATGTACCTTGCGTACCGCCTGTTAGAATACTTAGATATTTAAAGTCCTCTTTCTTCTTCCCGGAACCCGATCCCGAGCCTTTGCTTGAATCATCCGAACCACATGCCGCAAGAACGAGCATAGCAATCATCGTGATGAAAGCAAATATACGTATTTTACTATTCTTCATTCAACCATTCTCCCCTTTATTTAATAGTTTTGTAACTTAGTGTCCATTTTAACATGAAGGCTGACTCACTTGTCAACGTTTCTTAGTAAATTATCAGTAATTTGCAAGCGGTTCCACCTAAATCCATATCAAAAGAAGGACGGATTCATGTTTTCCGTCCCTCTCTCCATACTATTTACTCACTCTTTCCCATTGATATCCGAAAAGGTCAGCCCCGCCTCTTCCAAATCCCGTGTCCGATGTGCAATGCGGGAAGCAGCACACGAAGCGACGCTCGCAACCAGATCATCGAGGAAAGTGTGGACACCTCGGCCTTTTTTCGTATCCAATTCATTAATGATGCCGATTTTGTTCTTATCTAAATGGCCGAATGTCGTAACAGCTATGGAACCATACGTGAAGACCGCACCTAGGGCAATCGTTTCATCTACGCCAAATAGTCCTTCGTCGTTTTCTACAATCTGTTGAAGAGGTGCGGACAGCTTTTTCTGTTCCGCCAACTCATCCAATTCAATTCCCACAAGGATGGCGTGCTGCAATTCGCGTTTTCGCAATACTTTTTCTACAGAATCCAAGCACTCCTCCAAATCAAGACCCGGATTGTATGGTGCCTGCATTTCATAAACAATTTTCGCAATATCCTCAAGCTTTACTCCACGACGGACAAGAGCCTGCTTTGTTGCTTCTGTCACCACGTCGGAATGGACGATATTTTTCCCAGTGAACATAACATTGACCCCTTTTCTCTAGAGAAAATCCTTCTTCCAAAAGAGGAAGGGAAACCTCCTCTTTTTTGTGCATCCTATGCAAGCATTATACCTGTTCTTCATCCTATGTTACAATTTCAATACATGACAGCATGAGGAGGTCTAAAATGAAATACGGAAAAATTGAAGACATCAGCTTATACAGCCAATCACTCAATGAAGAGATGCAATTGTTAATCCATTTGCCTCATCATTATTCGCCTCTATATAAGCATTCTGTTTTGATCGCATCTGACGGCAAGGATTATTTCCAATATGGACGAATCGGGCGGGTTGCGGATGAATTGATGGAGGAAGGGGAAATTGACAATATGATTATCGTCGGAGTTCCCTATAAAAGTGTGATGGAGAGACGAAGACTGTATCATCCGGAAGGCGATCGCCATGAAGCTTACATCCGCTTTCTAGCTCATGAACTCATCCCGTATATTGACGCCAACTATCCAACATATCAAGTGGGCTCCACTAGAGGATTGATCGGTGATTCCCTGGCTGCTACGATTTCCTTAATGACTGCTTTAAAATACCCCAATTGTTTTGGCAAATTGATGCTGCACTCTCCATATGTGGATGAAACAGTTATGGAAAAGGTGATGCAAGCGAAAGACCCATCTAGTCTTTCCATCTATCATGTCATCGGCTTGCAGGAGACTGAAGTCCAAACAACAGTCGACGGCATCCAAGATTTCCTGACACCTAACCGGCAATTGAACGAAACGATCAAGAGCAAGGGATTCCCTTATTTTTACGAAGAATTTGACGGGAATCACACGTGGAAATATTGGCAAAAGGATGTCAAGAGAGCTTTATTGAACTCTTACAATGATGCCAAATAAGACAAAAATCAAATGTATCTGTTATAATTAACCGTATCAGGCAGGAATCATATTCTAGAGGAGGTCTTTTATTATGAAATATGGTGTTGTTGCGTTCCCATCTAAAAAGCTCCAAGATTTGGCGAATGGCTATAGGAAGCGGTACGATCCTCACTATGCCCTTATCACACCTCATATGACTTTGAAAGATGTATTTGAAGTGGATGATACAGAGATCGAGCAAGTCGCAAAAGAAATTCGGAATATCGCGATTAAAAATAGCCCGTTCGAGTTAAGCGTTTCCAAAGTGAGCACTTTTGCCCCAATTACAAATACGATCTATTTTAAAGTAACGCCGAATGACCAATTACTCGCCCTTCATAAAGATTTGGACGGCGTGTTTACTGAACAACAAGCGGAATATTCCTTCGTTCCTCATATTACCATCGCACAGAAATTGAATCCGACAGAGCATGATGACATTATCGGACAATTAAAAATGATTGGTGTAAATCATACGGAGACAATTGACCGCATCCATCTATTATATCAATTGGAAGACGGTTCATGGACAGTATACGAGACATTCCGTCTTGACGAGGATCAGTAAGCGTTGATCCATGTAAAAGTGGCCGCATCCGAACAGGAACGGCAAGATGCTTTCTCTGTCAGGAAGATGGTATTTGTTGAAGAGCAAGGCGTTCCACTCACTCTTGAGTTGGACGAGCATGATGACACTGCTGCCCACTTCATCGTCTATTCTGCTGATCGGCCTATTGGCGCAGGGAGGATTCGCGAGATTGGGGAAGGTTTTGGCAAAGTAGAGCGTGTTTGTGTACTACAGGAATTTCGCGGGCAGCATCTCGGGAATCTGATTATGCATTCCCTTGAAGAACATGCCGCACAAACCGGAATGCGTAAAATCTTGTTAAATGCCCAGGCCTACGCAGTCCCCTTCTACGAAAAATTAGGTTACATTGTCACATCACCGGAATTCATGGATGCAGACATACCCCATCGAGCAATGGAAAAGGTAATATCACAATAAGTAGAGGCTGAAACTTCCTATCTTTCGAAAGGACATCAGCCTCTTTTCGTTTCTTATGGATGTGAACGCGCATCGCATGTCAAAAAGCCCGCAGCCAAGTTGGCAAACGGGCTTTTCGGCATGTATTCAGGCATAACGGTTAATCGCTAATCCTTTTCCTGTGATTTTTGAAATGGCAGGAGAAAGATTAGCAGGGTTTGGATAGATGAAACCATCCTTATAGAGCGGAAGTTCGGATGGATTCTCCGGCTTTTCTGCTTCCATTCTGTCGCTCAATTGATTCTCCAGCGTTCGATCAAATGTTTCTATGAAAGTAGTATCCAGTTTCACTTTTTCTACCCGATTGATATAAGCGAAGTTGGAACGCTCATCATTCAACCGATTTGCATATATTTGCGATTGGATTGGTTGGATCGGCAATTGATAGCCCATCATCTGCACCCCATTTCTTTTCACATGTCTATTACTCTATAACCATATTCAAAAGACTTGAAACCTATTTCGTAGTTTTTTTAATTTCCAAGCATTCTTTGAATATCGTTCATGTTAAAAGAACTGCCGCTTGATAAAATGGATTTAACCAGTTCATCCTCCAAATGTGGCGGTACATCTTTGTTTGCGAGCTTGCCGACCTTCCTGACGATTTTTCGTACTTGCCGCTCATCGCTAAAATCGGCATATTGGATTGCATTGGCAAGTGCAAAGACTTCCTCCATTGGAACGCCTGTTTTAGATTCGATTTTCCGGAAAAATGAATCGTTCATGCTTCATCCCCTCCTCTTATACAAACGTTGCGCCAACAATGATCAACAGGATGAAGAGAACGACAATGAGAACAAATGTGGAACCACCATTCCCGTAGCCGCCGCCATAGCCTCCGCCGTAACCGCCGCCGAAGCATCCTGAATTCCAAGGACCGTATCCTCCAGACATTACTAACCCCTCCTTCCCTTCCACCTATCCTATGCAGGAGGTGAAAAGAAGGAGGGGGGCAAACGCACAAATATCATCGATTCATTTCTTCCAATTCATGAAAGGCGTCTGATTAGGATTGGTTATGCCTTCCCTTTTGAACGAAATAAGAAGGAGGCAATAAAACCAAATAATATAGCGGATGTAATACCTGAGCTTGTCACTTCGAACATCCCTGTCAGTACACCGATAATTCCATGTTTCTCAGCTTCCGCCAAAGCGCCGTGAGTCAATGAGTTGCCAAATGATGTGATGGGGATTGTAGCTCCAGCGCCGGCAAAATCGATGAACGGCTCATAAAGTCCAAAACCGTCCAATATAGAACCTGCGACAACAAGGATGCATAATGTATGCGCGGGCGTCAGTTTAGCGACATCGAACAACAATTGGCCGATGACGCAGATTAAGCCTCCAACAATAAAGGCGGTAATATAAATTGAAAACAAATGATCCACTCATTTCATTGTTAATTCAATCGCGTGAGCTGTGCACGGTATCGTATCCCCTTGCTGATACGACATAGGAGATAAGAGAGCCCCCGTCGCGATCAGCAGGACTCGTTTATATTGTCTGGATAGCATTTTGTTATATATTTCGGAAAAGTATACAGCCGCAGAACAACCAGCTCCGCTCGCACCAGCAAAAAACTTCGTATCTTTGCCATAGAACTCCATGCCAGCATCCCTGAAATTGTCGGTGTTCCGAATGCCTTGTAAATCCGCAAGGCGTTTCAATATTTCATACCCTGTTTTCCCCAAGTCTCCCGTCATGATGACATCATAATCTTCAACCGATGCTCCATGACCTTCTAAATGACGAAACAGTGTGTCCGCCGCGGCCGGCGCCATAGCAGCTCCCATGTTTAATGGGTCTGTCAATCCCATGTCAATTGCTTTGCCAATGGTGCCTCTTTCAATGCTCGGGACACCTTCGCTATGAGGGGTGACCGCGGCTGCCCCAGCGGCAGTTACCGTCCATTGGGCAGAGTCCCCTTTCTGCACTCCATACTCGATTGGATATCGAAACTGTCTTTCAATCGCATTATGCTGGCTAGAGGAACCAGCGATTGCCAGTTCAGAGATGCCTGCATCAGTTAGGATGGCCGCAGTTAACAACGAGGAGACGGATGTGGCACATGCCGAGAACAAACCGATATAGGGAATCCCAAGCGTCGTTGCACAAAAATTGGAAGGAGTCATCTGGTTGACCAAATCGCCCGTCAAAAGAAAATCGGCATCCTCTGGAATCGCATTTACTTTACTCAGGGCAATCATACTCGCATCTTCCATCAACTTCGCATGGCCATGTTCGTTTGTATCCTGTCCGCATCTTTCGTCATCGTAAATTTTATCGAAGCTTTCGGAAAAAGGGCTTTTCCTTTCCAGTGGTCCCGCTGTGACACCTGTAGAAGCGATGGAGGGTGCCGTTTTGAATTGGATTACACCACGCGTCACCATGAAACAACTCCCAATTTGACAAGTATTGTCTTGATTAATGCAACCGCAAACGCGGAAAAAACACCCCAAAGGATGACAGAACCAGCCAGTTTGAAAATATTCCCTCCAACGCCAAGAACATACCCCTCCGTCCGATGTTCAATCGCTGAAGAAACGACGGCATTGCCAAAACCAGTGATAGGAACAGCCGCTCCTGCTCCCCCAAATTGGCCGATTTTCTTGTAAAGCCCAAATCCTGTTAATAACATGGAGATGAATACCATTGTCGCAACTGTCGGATTGCTCGCAGTCCGCTCGGTAAAATCAAAAAAAGTAATATAGAACAGAGCGATGAACTGACCGATCAAGCAAATGATGCCACCAGTCAAGAAGGCTTTGAAAACATTTTTAATGATCGAAGGCTTTGGCGATATTTCCTGTTCAATAGTTGAGTATTGTTCTTTATCCATTACGTCTCTTCCTTCAAAAGTGATGTCAATCGATCGATCTCCTTACCTAGCTTGTCCTTATTACCCTCATCGATCAGCTTGTTTGTCTCATACAAAATTTTGCTATCTGCCGATACTGTCACTTCCATATCGGGATATTGCTCTTCCAGCTTCTTTTTCAATTCTGAAGCAATTTTCTTCTTTTTATATCTTGAGAAAGTCTCAACACGGATTCCTGCAAGCAATTTCTCTTCATACAATACAACTGCCGCTGATTTAATCCGCTTATCCTTTCGAATAATTGATTCAGTTTGGGCAGCTGCTTCATCTGAATCATTTTGAAACCGGAAGTCATCTCTTGAGCAACCGGCCAGGAGCACTGCTAATAGTAAGATAAGTATAGGCTTCCGTATAACCATTCCCTCCCTTTTTTTCACAGTATGGCATTCGAAACAGAAGTTTATTCAAAACCATGTTTTCCGCCCTGACGATTGGATGACATCCGCATAAAGTATAGGGAATTGAAAAAAGGAGGTGGAATGAATGGGATGTGGAAGAACTGAGGGAGTAAGTGATGCGCGCCGTCATGATAACTGTATTTGCGAAGTCGTCCGTGCGATTAAACGCGTACAGGATATCCGCGATGATATCGATTGTGACGATTGCAGAACTGACTGCTTCCTGACTCCGCTTGGCAGCCTTGTCAGTCCAGCAAGACAACGGGCGAACACTCGGGTGTTCATGTTATTAGATGAGGAAGGTAATCCATTCAAAGCGTTATTCAATCGTAGACGGTTCCATAGGGATAATGAGACGTCGAATGAGCAAAACAGAGTGAGGGAAAACACAAGTTGCTTCTCTATCTTCTTTAGAGTGCAAAACATCTTTGATAACTGCTGTGCAACAATCCAAGTACTTGAACCACGTGATGCGAGAGGCAGAGCAGTAGATCTCTTCAAAAACGGTAAACTTGATCTAGATGCTGTTTGTGACGCGGTCCGCTTTGAAGCGACCGGCTCCTGTGTTACGGTAGATTTGAAATGCTTCTGCGGAATTCAATGTGTCCGTGATGTATTCATCAATTGCGACGAAGACTGATCAACCAACCTGCAATGTTCCGATCCGGCTGCCAAAATGGCGGTCGGTCTTTTTTTGCTTGGAAGACAAGAAATAGGAACTTTACACATGCCAAAAACAGGACCGGGGCGATTGTCCCGTCCTGTTTTTCAATCAATCGCAAATGGCTGCCCGCGCCAATGGATGCTTTCAATCTCATGGATGTCAACTTTGATCGGACCCTCTTCCTCATCGAGAGGGTCAATCCAAATGATATCCTCCTCCATTTTGCGTAGGCTCCCTTTCAATTGCTTCTCTTTCAAATGAAACTGCAATGGACGGTATACCTGGCGACGGAAAGGATTGTTCAAGTATTGGAGCGTATCAAGTATAATAGGATGGCTTCGTTGTTCGGTATTGTCATAAGCCGGGATGCTTTCATTGTCCAAGATTGGCCGAATGTCGTAGTCAGGCATCTCTTCCCCAGTCGTCCTTCCCTCTTCGTTCATGACGAAAACTGATGTGCTTTCTTCGTCCGACACGACAATACGGGTGTATACCGGCGGACCTTGCACAAACAACAGCGGTTTTTGGAAGCGTATCATGCGTCCCCCCTTTTCCTTTCAGTATATGCGCCTAACTTTTACGTAGTGCTTCATCTATAAAAAAAGCTTCCATCGGATTATAAGTTTCCGATGAAAGCTGTTGCCAATCCAAGATAAATCAATATACTGATGACATCATTCAATGTAGTGATAAAGGGACCTGAAGCGACCGCAGGATCAATTTTCATCCGATGCATAAATAGCGGGATGAATGATCCTAAAATGGTAGCTACGAATATGGAGACCAAAATCGCAGCCCCAACTAATAATGCAATAATAAATTCATGTTTCCAGACAAAGATCAGGCCGACTACAAACACGGAACAAGTGAGCCCCGTTATTAAACCGGTGCCGGCTTCTCTCAACAATAGCTTGAACTTGCTTTCTTCTTCAATATCTCTTGTTGCAATCCCTCGGACTGCTACCGCCAAGGCTTGCGTCCCACTGTTTCCAGCCGTCCCGCCGATTAATGGGATGAAGGCGGCCAAAAGAGCGACTTGAGAAATCGTATCCGTGAACAAGTCGATCAAGTTCGCGGTTAACATACCCAATACAAGCAAGATTAGCAGCCAAGGAATTCTTTTCTTTGCGGCTGACAAAGAGTTTTTATCCATCGAATCCATGTTGGCGACACCAGCAAGCTTTGAGTAGTCATCCGATGCCTCTTCATCTAATACATCAATCACATCATCAACTGTGATAATCCCTAAGAGATGCTGCTGAAAATCGACGACCGGGACGGCAAGCAAATTATAGTCTTGCGTCATACGGGCTACGTCTTCCTGATCATCCGATACAAGCACACTGACAACCCGATCGTTCATAATGTCGCGAATTAAAGTATCTTCGTCAGCAATGATCAAGTCACGAAGAGATACCACACCAGTCAAACGATTATCCTCGTCCACAACGAATACATAGTAAATGGTTTCCGCACCGGGCGCCTCATTGCGCAGGATGGTCATTGCTGAACGGACGGTGGAGAATTCCGGAATCGACACATACTCGGTCGTCATAATCGATCCGGCTGTATATTCCTCATAATGCAGAAGCGATTTGATCTGATCGGCCGCCTCTTTGTTCATTAAGATGAGATAGCTCGCAATTTGCGCCTTATCCAATTCTTTCAGGACATCGACCGCATTATCGACGAACATATGGGAAATCATTTCCGCCGCATACGTCGTGTCCATCTCCTGAAGGAACTCTTTATATTCATCTTCATCAATCTCACTCGTCTCAAAAATTTCCGCCAACTCTTTAGGCGATAAAAAATAGTAAATTTGCTTTCGCAATTCCGGACCAACATTTTCATAAATAATCGCGCGATCATAAGGATGAAGCGCTAAATATTCATCTCGGAATGTTTGGAGATCCCTGTTCATCAGAGCGTCGGTCATTTTCTCTTCAACAATGGCGATCTCTTCTTTCGTTTCGTTGTAATCTGTCATGGCTGCACCGTCCTTTCCGCCCTGCACGTGAATGGTTACATAATATTTGTGTATGATAACATAAAAACAATACCAATTTTTCTTTTCAATATCTACTAGGGATTCAAAATTACATCATGCCAAATAAAGGAGCAAACATATGAAATACGATGTGATAGGTGATATCCACGGATGTTTCGCAGAATTGAACGAATTAATCAAGACACTTGGCTATACATTTGTAAACGGATTGCCGATTCATGCTGATGGGAGACAACTCGCTTTCGTAGGCGATGCAATGGATCGCGGCCCTGCTTCCATCCAAACGCTGAAACTTCTCTTCTTGATGCAAGATGCCGGGAAGCTGCTTTACGCGCCTGGCAATCATTGCAATAAATTCTACCGATACGCCAAAGGAAACCGCGTACAACAGACACATGGCCTCGAAACAACTGTGGCGGAACTTGATGTACTGTCAAAACAGGAGAAGGTACGGTTTCTTGCACGCTATCGGCTATTCTATGAGCGCTTGCCTCTCTATGTAGCTCTGGACACTGGACAACTTATTATTGTCCATGCCGGCATTCGTGAACAGATGATTGGTTCCCCGTTCTCCAAAAGTATTCAGTCATTCGTCCTCTATGGTGATATTTCCGGTAAAACTTTGCCGGATGGGAGGCCAGAACGACGGGATTGGGCAAAACACTATAATGGAGACCCGTTCATCGTATACGGTCATACACCGGTTGGCGAAGCACGTTTACTCAAAAACACCGTTAATATTGATACTGGGTGCGTGTTCGGCGGAAAATTGTCGGCATTCCGTTATCCAGAAATGACAATCGTCAGCGTGCCGTCCCATCAACCGTTCCACCCAGAAAAGTTCACTTATTTTACGTAGTGAGCGTCCTCATGTCCATCGGCAGGGTACTCTTAAATCGGAGCGGCACTCCTGTCAGGGGATGCAGGAACCCAATGGTAGAACAATGCAATGCCTGCCGGGTGCTCAGCAAGAGGGAACCCCCATACAAGTCATCCCCTACCAGCGGATGACCAAGCGATTGCATATGCACGCGGATTTGATGTGTCCTGCCTGTATGAAGAACAAGCATGATTTCGGTATACAGATAGCCTTCCTTTTCATGATATTTCAGTACTGCCACATCTGTCCGTGCATATTGGCCATCCTCACGCACTATTCTTTCAATGATGCTCCCATCTTTCCTCCCGATCGGACGCTCAATGGTAAAACTCGGTTCGGCTACATGCCCTTCCACCAAGGCAATATATTGGCGGTGAAATCCGATGGTTTCCATTTGAACGCTCAATAGGTGATGGATATGGCGGTTCTTCGCAATGCACAAAAGGCCGGATGTGTCGCGATCCAGCCTCGTTACGACATGTACCGTGCTCGGCACTTGCTCCTTTCGAAACTTCCCCGCCACAAGATTAGCGATGGTGCCGGTTGGCTGTTCCCTTGAGGGAATTGTCGCCAAGCCAGCTGGTTTATCAAGGATTAAAATCGAACTGTCCTCATAGATAACCGATAGTTCCCCTTCCTCCGGCGCCAGCCCTTCGCTCGGCTCTTCCATTGGGAAAAGGATGGTAACAGAATCCCCCTTGCCCAAAGAATATCGGACGGTCCTTTCCTGTCCATTTACAAGAAGGGAACCTCCTTCATACTTCGTCGCTGTCAACGTCTTCTTTGAAATTCCTTTTCTCTGCAAAAAATCACGCAATAGGATCGTGTCGTCCTCTACGATGAACTCAAGCCGGAATCTTCGGTCCTCCTGCCACATCATTCATCACTCGCAATGAACGAATCATGAACTCGTTTCCAAAAAGGGAATGGACGGAACCGAGCAAAACGGACGCGCTGGTCAGACACCTTGTATTCAATGGACTTGACATCTTTATGAAGCAATTGCAGATGATCAATTGTCACCATGAAGTCCGGTCCATTGACTGGTGTCAAAATACAATTGTGATGAGATGGCAAGACGAGCGGCGATCCAACAGTACGAAATACCCTGTTATTGATTGATGCCATCTCAGTCAGCTGCATCGCAGGCAAGGCTGGATGGATTATCGCGCCACCGAGTGCTTTGTTGTATGCAGTAGATCCCGAAGGAGTAGACATGCACAAACCATCTCCACGGAACCGTTCAAAATGCTCCCCGTTCAACTCCACATCCATGACAAGCGTCACTTCAGGCGATTTCACAGTTGATTCATTCAGTGCCAAATAGGTGGCCGCCTTATCGGATGTTCGGTATTTGATACGCACTTCGAGCAACGGGTATTCGATGACATCGTATTCTTTTCGCGCTATGGAAATGACGAGCTTTTCGATCTCTAACGGTTTCCAATCCGCATAGAACCCTAAATGTCCTGTATGAATCCCAACAAATGCAGTATTCTGAAGCCGATGGATATATTTATGGAAGGCGTGAAGCAGCGTGCCATCCCCTCCGATGGACAGGACGATATCAGGTTCTGTTTCATCGTATTCAAGACCAAAATCCGATAAGTAACCTCTCGCTTCATCGCGCAAGCGTTCTGAGAGCTCATCATTTCTCGTTTGAATTGCGAACTTCATATGTTCACTCCCCCTTCCATTTTTGTTCACCATAATCACGATCCGGCGTTTCTTTGAAGGCGCTGAAATACTTTTGAGCATCGTGAATTTCATCCCGGATAAGCGACATTTCTTCATCCAGGCGGAACGCCGCCTCTGCTGCACGTTCGAGGCGGTGCCGGATTTCATCAGGCAATTCGCCCTTATATTTGTAATTCAATGAATGTTCGATAGAGGCCCAGAAGTTCATGGCTAGTGTCCGAATTTGAATCTCAGCAAGAATCGTCTTCTCGCCATGAATCGTTTGCACTGGATATTCGATGATCATATGGTAGGAACGATAACCGCTCGCTTTTTTATTGGAGATATAATCCCGTTCCTCGATCACTCGCATATCGGTCCGTTGGCGAAGCGTCTGTACGACTTTGCCGATATCATCGACAAATTGGCACATGAGACGGACACCTGCAATATCAGGCAGCTCTTTCGCCAAAGCCTCCGAGGGTTCAAACGGGATCCCTTTTTCAAGCGTCTTATCGTAGATGCTTGCCAAAGGCTTCAACCGGCCGGTTACAAATTCTACAGGTGTATGGATGTTCTCCAACTCGTACTGCGATCGCAGCCCTTTCAATTTCACTTTTAGTTCGGCCACAGCCTGTTTGTATGGTCCTAAAAATTGTTTCCATTCCTTCATCAAGGACCCTCCCCCCACTCTATTCATACTTTCGATTCGATTGGTTCCATCGCCTTCTTGCCAGTTGTTAAGCCTGCAAGATCGCGTTGAACTCGCGCTCTACAGCTGTGGAGAATTCTTCGCCGTAATTGTCATTTCCTTCAATATTAAAAACCAGCATCGTCAATTCTTCCACAAAACCCGGAAGGCCGATCTCTTCATCGTTCCATTGTAAAATAGGCTGCTTGCCAGATGCTAGAACTTGAGCCATCTGCGGCCAGACATCTAGCGGGAAATGGATATAGGTATACCCTTCGTCCGTCTCCAATAAATACACAAATGCCAACTCATCTGAATCGGTTATCATTTTCTTTGACGGCACCCCTTCAGGACGACCGTTTGTCCCATCCATTGCAAATTGCATTGTTTCATTATGTATAATTGCATTGTTTACTCGATATTGAATTCGCATGCGTTCTACTTCCTTTCATCATCATACGTTCAGTCTACCATATGATAGGTTTTCATGCAGTTTGTAATATGCGTTTGAGCGGATACTTGTTATACTATAGATGTAGTACAATTGACTGTTTACAAGAAAGGAACGATCATTATGGATGCGCGCGCAATCCGCACGCTACTTGATATAAATGCCATGCAGACACTAGGATCAGTGCAAACGTATGCACTCGGTCAAACCGGAACGTCATCACTGTTCGATGAATTGCTTGGAGAGTTCATGGACACCTCCTCCATAGCGGACTCTGTGTCGAATGTTTCTGGCACTTTGCTAGAAACCGCTCAACCTTTGGCCTATTCCGGACTCAACCCAGTGTATGTCCCTCTCTCTGTCGGCAAACGTTATGAAAACTCCATGGTCGATGCATTGTCTGGGATTGGCATGAATGAACAACGGGATTTTGCAGAAATTATTACAGAAGCGGCGGAACGGTTCGGAGTTCCCGAAAAATTGATTTCTGCAGTGATTAAACAGGAATCAAATTTCAATCCTGCCGCAATCAGCCATGCAGGTGCTGCGGGACTGATGCAGCTGATGCCGGGAACGGCCAGGCTTCTTGGGGTGCAGAACAGTTTGGACCCAGCCCAGAATATAAATGGCGGCGCCAAATACCTTCGCCAAATGATGGATCAGTTTGGAGATGATATGGAGCTTGCATTAGCGGCATATAACGCAGGGCCCGGCAATGTGAAAAAATACGGTGGAGTCCCGCCATTCAAAGAGACGCAGCAATACGTTCAAAAAGTACTCGGGTATTATGAAAGTTTCCATGTATAACTGACTTGCAAAAGTTGCAAGGCTATTTATTTGTGAAAGAATAGTCGTGTTGATAAAATGTCATTACAGTCAGAGCAAAGGAGATTGACATAAATGACTCGAAAACCTTTGAACCCTTATGAGGAGATCGGTGCTGAAAAGTTGTCGGAACTCATCGACCGATTTTATGAAAAAGTTGCTGTCCATCCGGACTTATATCCGATTTTCCCAAAAGACCTGACCGAAACGGCGAGAAAGCAGAAACAATTTCAGACGCAATATTTGGGCGGACCCAATTTATATACCGAAGAGCATGGACATCCGATGATGAAAGCAAGACATATGCCCTTCCCCATCACTCCGACGCGAGCCAAAGCATGGCTTTCCTGCATGCACGAAGCAATGGATGACGTCGGAATGGAAGGAAAACTGCGTGAAATTTACTTTAAGCGGCTAGAAATGACAGCTAATCACATGGTAAATCGGAACGAGGGTGATATTCTTTGAACCGTCGGACATTGATGGAAACTCCGGTATCTACACCATCCCAATCGAGGCCGATTGAATTATATGTTTTCGTAGATCCTTTGTGCGGCGCATGCTGGTCTTTGCAGCCGTTGCTCCGTAAGTTGCAGATTGAATATGATCGCTACTTTTCATTGCAGCTCGCCTTGCGTACCTCTATTCCGAAAACGAATGCGTGCTGTCGAAACGATGAAGACTTAGTAGCGTGCGAGAAAAGCCATCCCGCTTTTCCGAGCATTGCCATGAAAGCTGCGGAATTTCAAGGGAAGCGGGCAGGTTTTCGTTTCCTATCTAAGATGTATGAGTATACGTTTCTAAAGAACAGGAATATCACTTCTTTTTCAGTATTGACCGAAATCGCAGAAAAACTTAATCTTGATGTGGATGAATTCATCCGCGATTTTTCTTCTAAAAATGTCATGCGATCTTTGCAAGTGGATTTATATTTAGCGAAGGAAATGGAAGTGGCCGAAGCTCCGACGTTTGTCTTTTTTAATGGCAATATAGAAGACGAGGGGTTAATGGTCAGCGGATCCTATCCTTATGAAGTGTATGAACAAATACTGGAGGAACTTCTCGGCTGTACAATCTCACCCGAATGCCCTCCCGTGCTCGATGATCTGTTGCAGCGTTTTGATACAATGTCGACTCAAGAAATTGCGAGTATCTATTCCTTATCCGAAAAAGAGGCGGAACGCGAATTGAAGAAACGCCTGCTTCAGCAGAAGGTGGAGCGATTGACATTACAAAACACAACACTATGGCGAAATAAATAAAACTCGATTCCCTCATGGGAATCGAGTCAGAGTGTAGACAAAAGGGCTGGAAATCAATTTGATTTCCAGCCCTTTTGCTTAAATATGTGCATTTTAACTGTTAGTAGACTGAAATAACGTTGATTTCCGTTCCGGGCGGACGCTTGCTTACCTGTAGTCAAGTTTTTACTTTCTATGAGGCTTGGAATGAAATAGAGATGTATATTCATTTCAACATACTGTTGCTTTCCGTTCCGGCGCTCGCTTTCCGCGGGCATGGCTTGAGCCTCCTCAGTCTCGAAAAACGCGCTCCCTGCGGGGTCTCAAGGCTCATCCTATTCCCGCAGGAGTCGGCGCCTGCACTCCAAGCAACAGGTGTCCCAAATAAATAGAAATGAATATGCCAAATAGACCTGACCAATATCTTTTCCTTTACTTACGTCAAAAGCAATTACATGTCTCATCCTTCATCCTCCGTCATTGGAACGTATAGAAGTCCTTCACAGTGCCTCATCGATTCCACTTTCTTATACACGATCTCCAGGACCCAACATACTAAACTGATTCAAACAAGGAAGTAAAGGCAGTCGGTTTCCTTATAGGGATTCAAAGATCCCAGCGTCCGCACGACTTTCCTTCACTTCTACCATAAAAAAAAATAGCACAAACCATGGCCTTGGTCTGTGCTACTAAGGGGGCTTGCCCTGTATGGTCATTTTTTTAATCCCCGGAGGTTGTCCATCGCATGCCATGCTGTTCTTTTGCATCGGCAAAGACGCGTTCAATGGTCAGCATTTCTAGCTGTTCACGATCGTGGATCTGATTTTTCGTCATCATATCCATCCCTCGATTATTTTTGAGAAGACACCGTTGATTGGACCGAAGGCTGGCGACTCCTCGAAAATACTTTGCATTTCCTTCTTGCGGTGTAATTTCGAGGGAGGTTATTCAATATCCTGCGGGAACAGTACGAGCTGAAGACCCTGGACGGAGCGCAGCGAAAGCCGTCACGAAGAACGGCTTTTGCGACAAAAAGCAGAGCGTTTGGAGCATAGGGCTTCCTTAATTTCTGCTAAACCCCAGAAATACGGCAAATAGAACCCTTCGCCGTTCGATTGGCTGAAGCCGCCTACGGAAAGCGACCAGCCGTAACGAAAATCAACTTTACTAGTAGTTCTTTCATTGTAAAAGAAAAAAACTGCAGGCAAACTCCAAAATTCATGGAGTTTGTCTACAATCTGACTCGATTCCCTCATGGGAATTGAGTTTTTCTTTTGAAGTAAATAATTATAAAGAGCATCCCTCCTGGGGGAGAGGGATGCTCTAATAAAGGGAATGGGAGAAATGTTCACGTTCAAACAAAAGGGGTGTATGTTTGGTATGTGATTTATTTCACATCTATAATTTATCATGGAATAATAGTTAAATCAACATTTCACAAATAAATTCACACATATGTCACATTTATGAAACAGGCAAAACATTATAGATACAAGTTATATAACAGCCAACTTCCTTGAAACGACAAGATTCGAGCTTATGAAAGCGCTTTATATTTAATTATATAAATATAATTACTGTTATAGTCTTGATACGATCTACATCACATGTGAAAGTCGTATACGTAAAAAAGCGACGGATTCATGCCCGTCGCTTCTTCCTTCAGATGACAACTGTTTTCAAAGTAGTTATTGTTTGTTCAATAGCTCTTCCAACTCGTTTAAGCGCTCTTCAAATACTTTGCACGCTTCTTCGATTGGAGTGGTGCTTGTCATATCAACGCCAGCTTTTTTCAACACTTCAATCGGGTAGTCGGATGAACCGGCTTTTAGGAAGTGATTGATGTAACGATCGACGGCAGGTTGCCCTTCCGTTAAGATTTGGTGGCTCAATGCGACAGCCGCACTGAAGCCTGTTGCGTATTGATAGACATAGTAATTGTAGTAGAAATGCGGAATTCTAGCCCATTCAAGACCAATTTCCTTATCCTCCGCCACAGCATCCCCAAAGTATTTCTGGTTAAGCGCATAGTATTCTTCAGTCAACTTATCCGCCGTGAGCGCGACACCCTGCTGATCCAACTGGTGAATCAAATGCTCGAACTCTGCGAACATCGTTTGACGGAAAACAGTTCCACGGAATCCATCCAACCAGTGGTTGAGCAAGTAGATCCGTTTTTGCTCGTCATCGATCGTCTTCAACAAGTGATCGTTTAGAAGAGCCTCGTTCACTGTCGAAGCAACTTCAGCCACAAAAATGGAGTAGCCGCTATAAATGAAAGGCTGTGTTTTCCGTGAGTAGTAGCTGTGTACACTATGACCAAATTCATGTGCCAATGTGAACATGTTATTCACGTTATCCTGCCAGTTCATGAGGATATAAGGATTCGTGCCGTACGCACCAGAAGAGTAAGCACCCGAGCGCTTTCCTTTATTTTCGCGGACGTCCACCCAGCGATTATCCAACCCTTCTTTTACAATCGACTTATACTCTTCACCAAGTGGATGGAAACTGTCAAGCATCGTTTCTTTTGCTTCCTCATAAGGTATTTTCATCTCCACGTCTTTTACCAACGGTGTGAACATGTCCCACATATGCAACTCGCTGACTTCCATCACTTTCTTTCGCAATGCGACATAACGGTGAAGCAAACCAAGATTTTTGTTGATCGTAGACACAAGGTTCTCATATACTTGCTCCGGAATATGGTTTGCTGATAAGGCTGCTTGTCGCGCCGATTCAAATTTCCGGATACGCGCATTCACATTGTGGCTTTTCACATTGCCAGCAAGCGTGGAAGCAAATGTGTTTTTGAACTCGCCATATTTGCTATACATTGCTTTGAAAGCATCCTCCCGAACACGTGGGTCGGTGCTTTCCAGGAAGCGGATATAACGGCCATGCGACAGCTCGACTTCCTCCCCATTTTCATCTTTGACCATTGGGAATGTCAGGTCCGCATTGTTTAACATGCTAAATGTTTCGGAAGAACTTGACGTTACTTCACTTAATTGGGCAAGAAGTGCTTCTTGTTCAGCCGGCAGCACATGCGGACGGAGTGCATTCAATTCCTCGAATTCATGCGTATAGACATGGAGGTTAGCGTTCTCTTCCACCATTTTGCTTAACTGATCTTCCGGAATAGCAAGCAATTCTGGTGTAAAGTAGGATAGTGCTGTCGACACTTTGACATAAAGTGACTTAGCGCGGCTATCCATTGCTTGATAAAAGCTATTTGTCGTATCCTGGTCACCTTTCAAATGCGAATAGGTGTACAGTTTGCGCATCTTTTGGAAAATTGTGTCCCGATAGGAAAGCGCTTCGAATAGAGCTTCCGCTCCATTCCCTAACGTCCCTTTGAAAGAACCTGCTTGTTCAAGCAGAGACTCGATCTCTTTAAACTCCGTTTCCCATGCCTCGTCGCTCGGGAAGATATCTTCCAGACGCCAAGTTTCTTCCACTTTTACTTCATCACGAGTTAACACCTTATTAGTAGTTTCTGCTGTCATGTAGTTTCCTCCTTCTCGCCTTTCTTCGGAAAGCGAATCATTTTTATTCTCTCAATTTCAAACATGGTTTGCAAGAAATCTTTCTGAAATTAAACGCAAAATCTTATTTTCACCTAGTTCTGGCTGCTCCTGAAAAGAGTGTATGCCATTTTTCTTTAAAAATGCGAGATACGAATGACATGCAATTGCTTGTTCAGAAGAGGGTCCTTTGAAACGTTGGCAAAATCGGTACAAATAGGCTGCAGAAGCTTCGCTGAATTGCATGTTGTTTTCTGTCAAGTCGTGGAGGAGGCTTAGTTGCCATTCACCATCATGTACACGGAACGCTTTCTTTGTCTGGACCGGTACGCCAATCCAATCCGGGAGAAGCATAGGCGGCATTCGGAGTTCGTAGCAACATCGTAAAAAAGGGTCTTGGACGCCTTGACGATTATAATAGATGCGTGACTGAATGTAGTGTTCCCGTAGTCGGTTATAAGTAGACAAGTACTGTGCGAGCATTACATGAGTCGGAATTTTCGGAATGGCGAATGGGTAACATTGATAAGCGATCGGCAATTTGCTATGAACGCCGATATAGCGCTGGCCGTCAACAGGCAACAAGTTGCTGTAGTAATGGAATGTCTGCTGATTCGTATTATAGGTGAGAAGAAAAGGAATTTTAGATGGGGGAGTCATAATAAATTGTTCTTCAAACTTAGAAAAACGGAAGATACCAACGCCAAGGGGAAGCGTCTTGAACTTTGCCGGGGTATGCAAAATCCATATCGGTTCCATGTCTGCATTTCGATAACCTTGCGTCCTTTCAATCATTAGCTTAATCGGAATTCGGCTGCATTGGAATTCAATGGGCGTGCTGCTTTCGCCTTCATGAACGAGCAAATCAGGACGTTGCGACAAGGCAGGCAACAGAGGCTCCAACATTACCTGCTGATTCTGGCTGCATAGAAAGCGATAGAGCTGCCGTTTGCCGTTTAAGTGCTCAGCCGATTCTCCTTCCGAAAAGGCGCTTGTGCAGTGGGCGTCGTTCGCATGGGCGAAATGCGGTATGACAATTTCGCCGACTTTCATATGCACCATAGAGCCGCAAATTGGACAAAAAAACCGTTCAGATGTCCGTAATTGTTTCAACTGGCTCCGCGACATGTCGGGGGACAGAATAACGAGCTGCCCGTTTCCAGTTTTGGCGGATAACATAGTCACTCCCTCCTTTCCATCTATCATAAGGAACCTCCCTGTTCATTTGCAAGAAAAGCACCGCCCTAGTGCAGCGAATGCACAAAAAAAAGACCGCAAATGCGGCCTAGTGGCGGTTAACCAAAGTAAGTACGGATTGTTTGAAATACATCCGACTCTATAATGACGTTACCATATTCCTGCAATCTGTGAATCGAAATGTTTGATAGAGATCCATGTTCTGTCATCACACTGCAAAAATCAGTCTTTCGTGCATCATCGGAATTTTCATCGTACTCGACATAGAGATAATACCTCTCTTCGAATGTATAAAGAGATGTATGGACTGTGTAATTGGAAAGTTCACTGGACATGGAAATCAATTCCTCAAAATCACTGAACACAAACATGTCAGATGTCCATTCTTCCGGCTCATCGTTCACTTCATCTTGCAGTTCATCCGACTTGCCAAAAATGGAAGGATCCTGTTGGAACATCTTTCTAGGATCCTCCATGCCAAATGGCATTTCCATATCCTCGCCATCCGATGGCATTTGAGCGCGTGTAACAGTCACTTCAATTCCATTGTTCATCGCATGGACTTGGATCCACAAAGGACCTTCAATCTCAAACTCAGTTTCATCATTGATTTCGTCCATCATTTCCCAGAACAATTCTTCACTTTTGTCCCGGTTGTACCAAACTTCCTCGCGTGTGAAACCACGTTCTTCAATGTCGATATATGATAAGTAGAACTTCACTGTGTTTTCGTTTATACGTTCTATTTCCATCCCTTTTCTCTCCCTTCCCTAAAACCGGCAGATGCCCGCTTCATTTTATTTGCACTAAACCTGCAATGCTTATTCCTACTATATGACCGTCCAGCAGGATATGAAAGGGTTCACCTAGGACGTATATTAAATTCATTTTCATTAATCAAAAGACCGGGCTTATTATACATAGGCCTGCTTCAAAAGATTATTACTAGCATTGTAGAGAACATCCGCCAAGAAAGCAAGGGAAATTCAAAAAGCTGATAGGTTTTGGCGGTTCGCCCACACAATCCCCTATCAGCTCAACCTATATTTCAATCCTTAATTAACCATACGCCGCGCTTCAAGCAGCTGATAGGCTCTTACTTTTCTAGGTAGGAAACGACGAATCTCATCTTCATTATACCCTACCTGCAGCCTTTTTTCATCAAGAATGATCGGTCTTCTGAGAAGGCCTGGATGTTCTTGGATCAATTCATACAAACGTTGCAACGGTAAACTTTCTACATCTACGTTCAACTTTTGAAAAATTTTTGAACGTGTTGAGATGATTTCATCCGTTCCGTCTTCCGTCATACGAAGGATTTGTTTAATTTCATCTATATTCAAAGGTTCCGAAAAGATGTTACGCTCTGAATACGGAATCTCATGTTCCTCCAACCATGCTTTCGCTTTTCTGCATGATGTGCAACTTGGTGAAGTAAATAATGTAACTCCCATTCGCTGACACTTCCTTTCAGTCGGCTTGCTTATATTGGATAATTCTTTGTTTATTTTAGAATCATTTTAATGTACTTCCCGTACTACCTATTATACACCTATTCATATTGAATGAATACACTTTTAGAAAAAAACTTGGAACAGCTTGGATGTATGTCACATTTCCGCAATATAGTGGGGTTTGCCACTCCCTTATGTACTTGAGATGTCTATTACTTCTGTTATACCCGTTGCTCCATTTTGTTAAACATCATTTTGTCAAATTATCTCCTTTCTCATTTAGATAGATAAAAATGAAAATAATGATGTTCATAATATAGTACGATTATGGCCCAGGTAAAGTTTCATTAAACCATAACTATTCAATTAAAATTTCCTCTCCCCTTTCCAAATCAGCATATTGAAATACAAAAAAGACAAGAGAAAACAACGCTTCTCTTGCCATTATTGGAGCTTTACGGTGTATAATCGACATTCTCCGTATACGTATTGCCTGCATTCCATAGCAAAAATTCATCAATTCCGTTATCTTTCAACGCTTTGATTTGCGCTTCCACTTCCTTCTTGCCGTATTTCAAATAGTTTCCGCTTCCTAACCAAGAGGCCGTGAAATCTTGCAGCCAAGGGCGCGAGATTGGAGGCGTTTTCAACTCACCGAGCTTCTCCTTCTCCACTTTTGCATATGCATCAACCAGCTGATACGGCTCTAAATCCGGTTTGGCTATCCCGAAATAGGAAGTCCAATGGCTCGGATAAATCATGGAGGAAATCACATCTACATTCTCGGAGATTTTTGAGAAGTTCTGCCCGATGCCAGGCGCCTCCGGCAACGTTGCCGAATAACCGAATATATCGACAGAAACATCGACGCCATAAGGTTCTAATTGTTTTTTGGCATATGCGACGAAATCAGTGACAGCTTCCACTCTCCGTTGCACCGGGTCCAGTTCTGAATCTTCATATCCTCCTAACGAGTACTGTAAAACATCATGGCGTTTTTCAAATCCTTCTGGAAAACGAACATAATCGAATTGGATTTCCTGAAAGCCCATCTTAGCCGCCTCGATGGCAATCTCCACATTATAATCCCAGACTTCCTTCATAAAAGGATTCACAAAAGATTCGCCTCGCCTGTTTTCCCAAACAGTATTTCCTTCTACAAAAGACAAGTCAGCATGCTTTTTGGCTAAAACGCTGTCTTTAAAGACGACAACGCGGGCAATCGGATAAATCTTCTTCTCTTCCAATGTTTTCAACATTGCCTGTGGATCCTTAATGTACGGTTTCCCAATGTCCAATGCCTTAAGGGGAGAATCGTCCGCAGGAATATATGTGAGGTACCCAAAGTCATCCTTGATATCTATAACCATTGCATTCAATTCCGTTTTCTCAATCAAGTCAGTGAGGCGTTGAAAGCGCGCGCCTCCAGCGGAATGCCCTGTTACGTAAATACCTCTTACGGCATCTGGATATTCAAACGTCAAACCGGATTGATATGTAAACAAAGCAGACTGCACCAATAACATTTCGTCTATGGTGTCAAATCCATATGTACGGCTGGCTAAATCAGTGTCTTTTCGATCTTCAGCCTTGGCGATTGCGGGAAATCCCATTGCCGCCATCAACAAAAAGGCACATCCCCATTTCATCAATTTCATCGGCTCTCATCCTTCCTATCTTCATATCTTAGCAAACTGACTAGTAGAACGGTATCAAAAACTGTATATTCCCGAAATTCCACGTCAAAAAACCTCTGATGGTCCCGTTTGTACGATTCCCCTGTTGCATTTCTCAAAAGGTCGTATTATAATCATTGGAAATGAAGCGCATGAGCGCAGAAAATGAAAAGCAATGACGGAGAGAGTACTCTTGTATTGGTTTCCCAGAGAGTCTGTGGATGGTGAAAACAGACGGCCAACCTTGAGGAAGTGGACTCCCGAGCTTATTTTGTGAAAAGGTTGCCTTTTTAACCTTGTAGCAGAGTACGTCCCACCACGTTACGGTGCTTGAGAGGCCTTCGGGCAATTCGGGTGGTACCACGGTTGATGATACATCAGTCGTCCCTTTTTTAGGGATGGCTGATGTTTTTTTATTTTCAAGGAGGAGAAGAAGATGACTACCATATTTTCAGGTGTACAACCGACCGGAACAGTCACATTAGGCAACTATATCGGTGCATTTAGACAATTTGTGGAGCTTCAACATACAAACGACTGTCTGTTTTGCATCGTTGATCAGCACGCTATTACCGTGCAGCAAGAGCCGGATGAGTTGGCCAAAACAATCCGTTCCCTAGCCTCAATCTATATCGCGAGCGGAATTGATCCAAACAAAGCGACCCTTTTCATCCAATCAGAAGTGCCTGCCCATGCACAAGCTGGCTGGATGATGCAGTGCATTTCTTATATCGGAGAGTTAGAACGGATGACACAGTTCAAAGACAAGTCTGCCGGCAAAGAAGGCGTTTCTTCTGGTTTATTGACATACCCGCCACTGATGGCAGCGGATATCCTGCTGTATAACACAGATATCGTACCGGTCGGCGATGACCAGAAGCAGCATGTCGAGTTGACACGGGATCTGGCGGAACGATTCAATAGCCGCTATGGAGAAGTTCTCACGATCCCGGACTTACGCACACCGAAAAACGGCGCCCGCATCAAGTCCTTGCAAGATCCATTAAAAAAGATGAGCAAATCCGACCCGAATAAAAAAGGGACGATTTCCATTTTGGACACACCAAAAGACATCGAGAAGAAAATCAAAAGCGCAGTAACCGACTCGGACGGCATCGTAAAATTTGATGTAGAAAACAAACCAGGCGTTTCTAACTTGCTTGTAATTGAATCTTCCCTGAGCGGGATTTCAATCCAAGACTTGGAGAAAAAATACGAAGGCGCGGGATATGGCGCATTTAAAGCTGGGGTGGCAGAAGCCGTCATCCAACACTTGAACCCAATCCAGGAAAGATACGAAGAGCTGCTTGCATCTCCTATGCTCGATCAATACTTGGACGAAGGCGCCGAAAAAGCGAACGCTATTGCAACAGCCACCCTCAATAAGATGGAGGCGGCGATGGGGCTCGGACGTAAACGGTCAAGATCAAAATAATTGTTGCTACGATGAAAATGAGAAAGTCCGTAGTCGATATGATAAAAAGCATGACTTGTTTCCATCCGTGGCCCAATGTGACATAGTTCAAATAAAAGATCATATTTGTCACTGTGATGACTATGAGTCCATAACTGATAAGGAAGAAGAAGATACGTGTCACTGATCATCGCCCTTTACCGTTTCTTCTATTCTATGTACAAGAAGCCCCCTTTTAGACGAAGGGGGCTCTATTGTTTGCCTTTAGTAAAAATGACACAAACCAGGGAAGTAGTAAGTTCAGATGGAGTTGATCTGCTTCCAGGAAAATTAGGGCAGCTCTAGTAGAAGGCCAACGTGGTGTGTGGACGGGGGGGAATATACGAGCAGTAAGCGAAGAGATACGAGCGGTTGCCAGAGAAATACGAGAGGTTAGCCATATGATACGAGCGGTTATGAAGATATACGAGCACTTCCTGAAATATACGAGCGGTCACGGGAATATACGAGAGGTTACACAAATTATACGAGCGGTTGGTAAATTAATATGTCATTCTTTAGCGTGCACTTTGCAGCAAATACGAGCACTTTTCCAGTTATTCGAGAACTCTTTCTGCTATTCGTATAATCAGTGGCAACATACGAACTCCCTCCTCCTATCACAGTAAACAACAAAAAACCGGCGATTCCAAATCGCCGGCACAAATTTTATATCTTTTTAAACACGAGGGACGCATTGTGTCCGCCGAAGCCGAGTGAGTTGCTCAGAGCGTATTCGACGTCAGCTTTGCGTGCTTCATTAACCACGTAGTCCAAATCGCATTCTGGATCTGGCGTTTCATAGTTGGTTGTTGGAGGCAAAATGCCTTCCTGCAACGCTTTTACTGTGAAGATCGCTTCCAGTCCACCGGCTGCTCCGAGGAGATGGCCTGTCATAGATTTAGTGGAACTGATGGCAAGTTTGTATGCATGATCACCAAATACCGTTTTCGCGGCAATGGTTTCGAATAAGTCATTATACGGCGTGCTTGTGCCGTGTGCATTAATGTAGCCGATCTGATCAGGACGGATGCCGGCTTCGTCGAGCGCCTGCTGCATCGCGCGGGCTGCGCCTTCCCCTTCTGGTGCTGGGGCTGTAATATGGTGGGCATCACCCGTGGAACCGTAGCCAACGATTTCCGCATAAATTTTCGCACCGCGTTTGACAGCATGCTCATACTCCTCAAGGATGAGCATGCCCGCTCCTTCGCCGATGACGAATCCATCCCGGTTTTTATCGAATGGACGGGAAGCTGTCGCAGGGTCCGGATTCAATGACAGTGCCGTGTTTGCACAAAAGCCTGCGACTGCCATCGTGGTAATCGGCGCTTCCGTACCGCCTGTGATCATCACATCGGCGTCTCCGCGTTTAATGACTTCGAATGCGTCTCCGATAGAGTTTGTGCCCGACGCGCATGCCGTCACGGTACATGAGTTGATGCCTCTCGCTCCGAAATGGATCGATACTTGGCCGGACGCCATATCTGGAATCATCATCGGGACGAAGAATGGGCTGACTCGACGATAGCCTTTTTCTTGGAAGGTCTTGAATTGCTGTTCATGCGTTTCCATGCCGCCGATGCCGGAACCGATCCAAACACCTGCCCGTGGTGCCAGTTCTTCATCAATTTCCAATCCGGCGTCTTTCATTGCCATGATGGATGCAGCCAATGCGTAATGGGTAAAGCGGTCCATTTTACGGGCATCTTTTCGTGGAATATATTCTTCGATATCAAAATCTTTTACTTCCGCAGCCACTTTTACCGGGAACTGCTCGCTATCCAGCCGTGTCAAAGGACCGATACCGGATTTACCGTTGATCACTGCTTCCCAAGAAGCTTCCGCTGTATTTCCAACCGGCGATATAGCGCCGACTCCTGTCACTACTACACGTCTCGTTTCCATCGTTCCAACTCCTCTTCTCAGTTACATAACTCTCATTCCTATCAACAGTATAACGGAGAGTCCGATTATTTACCCCATTTTATACAAAGGGCGCCCCACGTCAAGCCGCCTCCAAATCCGACAAGTACAATAATGTCGTCGTCCTTTACTCTGCCTTCAGCCAAATCATCATATAAAGAAATCGGGATGGAAGCCGCAGATGTATTGCCGTACTTATGGACACTTTTGGACATTTTTTCAATCGGCAAGCCTAATCGCTCTCGGGATGCTTCCATGATTCGAATATTCGCTTGATGCGGAATCAAATAATCGACGTCTTCTTTAGACAATCCCGCTTTTTCGATGACACTAACCGCCGATTCGCCCATTTGCCGTACCGCAAATTTAAACACTTCCCGGCCGTTCATGACAATATATTGATCTTGGTAAAGATGATTGCCGCCTCTTCCGTCGGCACCTAACTCATACGAGAGTATGCCGCGTCCTTCTGAAACTTCACCAATGACTGCAGCGCCGGCCCCGTCGCCAAACAGGACGGCTGTATTCCGGTCTTCCCAATCGGTAATTTTGGATAACTTTTCAACTCCGACTACGAGGACATGCTTGTATGTTCCCGCTTCTACGAAATGTTTGGCAGTCACGACCCCATACATGAATCCTGCGCAGGCAGCCGACAGATCCATGGCTGCTGCATTGACGCAGCCAAGTCGCTCCTGGATCATCGTCGCGACAGAAGGAAACGGGCGGTCCGGCGTGACAGTCGCCACTAAGATCATCCCGATCTCTTCCGGCTTGATGCCGGCATTCTGAATTGCTTCTTCAGCAGCCGCAAAAGCCATATCGGATGTATCCATATCATCTGCTGCAATCCGTCTTTCCTCAATCCCAGTCCGTGTACGAATCCATTCATCCGTTGTATCCATTCGTTTTTCCAAATCCGCGTTTGTTACAACTTGCGAAGGGACACATTTACCGATTCCAATTAACCCTGCACCCATCTTTGCATACCCCGTTCCTTGTCATCTATTATTAGTACCTGGTATCAATTATAAATTATGAGCTGTCATTTTTCAATATGCTGACACATTTCATTCAGGAATCGCAATCTAGCCGACAAAGTTGTTTCCCCTTTTAAACGGCTATGGTATGATGAACAAGGATATCCTTATATAGAGGTGAATTTCGATGAAATATATTATGACTTTTGTTTGGTCTTTTCTTCTCGTTACAATGGTGAACTATGTAACAGGTTCGATTGCCAACATCCAAGGGTTTGACTTCATGGGCGGCGTCATCGTATCGGTTGTTCTAAGCATCTTAGTTCTAGCTATTTCTGCAATAATTCCGGACGAGCCGGTTGCAGATCATTCATGACACAAAAGGAGCCATCCAGTTTTACACTTGGATGGCCCTTTTTTTATTCCTTGTCGATCTTCAATTTTCCATCTTCCATTGATAAATGAAGCTTTTCTCCTTCCCGCAATTCCCCTTTGATAACTTCCTTGGCGACAAGTGTCTCAACATGCCGCTGGATGAACCGTTTTAGCGGACGGGCCCCAAAGTCTGCATCTGTACCTTCCTTGACAATCCAATCGATGACCGAATTGTCGTATTCCAACTCCACCTCTTGCGCACGAAGCCGTTTGACGAGATCTTCAAGCAATTTTCTCGCAATCAAACCAAATGCATTGCCGGATAGAGAATGGAAGATGATAATATCATCCATCCTGTTGAGCAGCTCCGGTTTGAAATGCCGGCGCAATTCAGCCATAACCAGATCTTCCGCCGCATGATCTTCGGAATCGAAATGGCCATCCAGCAAATAGGCTGAACCAATATTGGAAGTCATGATGACGACCGTATTTGTGAAATGGACGAGCCGTCCTTGGCTATCGGTAATACGTCCATCATCCAAAATTTGGAGCAGGATGTTTGATACATCGGGATGTGCCTTTTCGATTTCATCTAGCAAGACAACAGAATATGGATTGCGGCGCACTGCTTCTGTCAGTTGCCCTCCTTCTTCGTAGCCGATATAGCCCGGAGGTGCACCGACAAGACGGGATACACTATGCTTCTCCATGTATTCGGACATGTCAATCCGGATGAAATGATCTTCGGAATCGAATAATGTGGCAGCCAGCGTCTTCGCAAGCTCAGTCTTCCCGACTCCTGTCGGTCCCAGGAACAAGAACGAGCCAATCGGCTTGTTCGGGTCTTTGATGCCTGCTCGTGCTCGCCAAACGGCTTCCGTTACGAGCTGCACGGCATCGTCTTGCCCAATGACACGCTCTTCCAATGTTTCACGAAGACGGAGGAGCTTCTCTCGTTCTCCCTCGACAAGCTTTGTGACGGGAATTCCCGTCCAGCGGGCAACAATTGTTGCAATTTCATCTTCCGTCACTTCTTCGCGGAGCAATCGATTGTCCTGGCTTCCCGCTAGAGGCGCCTCCAATTCTTTTAACTCTTGCTCAAGCGTCGGAATCTTGCCGTATTGCAGTTCGGCTGCTTTATTCAAATCAAAACGATTTTGCGCATCTTCCAACTCACGACGGTAGCGATCCAATTCTTCCCGTTTCTCCTGAATGTTGCGCAATGTTTCTTTTTCCTTGTTCCATTGCTCCCGCATGCCGGCGGACGAATCTTTCAAGTCCGTCAGTTCATCACGCAGCGCTTCCAACCGGGTTTGGCTGATTGCATCCTTTTCCTTCCGCAGCGCTTGTTCTTCAATCTCAAGCTGCATAATACGGCGCGTTACCGTATCCAGCTCCTGAGGCATTGAGTCGATTTCCGTACGAATCATCGCACTTGCCTCGTCCATTAAGTCGATTGCCTTGTCCGGCATGAAACGATCTGTCAAATAGCGGTCGGATAATGTCGCTGCCGCAACAAGCGCCCGGTCGTGAATCCGGACACCGTGGTGCAGTTCAAATCGTTCCTTCAGGCCACGCAAAATAGATATGGTATCTTCTACAGACGGTTCCCGGACAAGCACTTGCTGGAATCGTCGCTCTAGCGCAGGGTCCTTCTCAATATACATCCGGTATTCATCGAGTGTGGTTGCACCGATGCAATGAAGCTCCCCGCGCGCAAGCATGGGCTTCAACATATTGCCTGCATCCATCGCGCCATCTGTCTTTCCAGCACCAACAATCGTATGGATTTCATCAATGAAGAGAATGATGTCCCCTTCACTTTCCTTCACTTGTTTTAAAACACCCTTCAATCGTTCTTCAAATTCGCCGCGATATTTGGCTCCTGCGATGAGGGCGCTCATGTCCAGTTCAAAAATCTGGCGATCCTTCAACCCTTCCGGTACGTCTCCTTTTACAATTCGTTGGGCAAGACCTTCGACAATTGCTGTCTTCCCAACCCCTGGTTCCCCAATCAACACTGGATTATTTTTTGTTTTTCTCGATAGGATCCGAACCACATTGCGAATTTCCTCGTCCCGTCCGATGACAGGATCCATTTTGCCGTTTTTTACTTCATCGACCAGATTACGGCCGAATTGTTCAAGGGGGGTACGCTGATCTTCTTGTACGCCGTCCATTCTCATATACAATCACCTCAACAGTTTGACTTTGACTATCTTTGATTAATTTAATTATAGGATAAAAGGAATACAAAGTAAACTATTTTGCACATAGGGTCTATTATTCTCCTACCCTTAGAGAAGTTCATAAAACATGGAGACAGGCAGGTCTCATGCCAATATGTTTCGGTTTGCAGTCAGTACCCCGTCTTCATCGGCATAAACAAAATGTCCTGGTATCCAGTTGACTTCCCCGAAATGGAGCTGGACGTCCCGCTCTCCTTTCCCTTCCTTTTTACTTCGGATCGGATTGGTGCCAATTGCCAGAATGCCAACTTCAAGCAACGCCAAGTCGGCACTGTCCCGGATACAACCATGGATGATGATCCCTGCAAGACGGCGAGATTCTGCAATCGCCCCAAGCTGATCACCGAGCAGCGCACAGCGGGTAGATCCGCCCCCGTCGACAACGAGCACACTTCCTTCTGGAATTGTTTCCAAGGACTCTCTTACCAAAGCATTGTCTTCCAGCACCCGTACCGTTTGGATTGGTCCGGAAAATTCCTTATGTTTGCCATAGGAACGAAATGATACAGTACAAAGAGTTAACTCAGTACCAAATTCATCATGCAAATCAGCTGTCTTCACCAATATGGCCAACTCCTTTATATTATCCAGCTATACAAAAAGGGCTGCATGACCTACAATCGTCATCCAGCCCTCGCCTGTTCGTATTAACGGACCCCTAACGCCATTTTCGCATACCGGGACATTTTATCCCTCGACCAAGGCGGGTTCCATACAATATTGACATTGACATCTTTCACTTCCGGAAGTTCTGTCAATTCCTGCTTAATATTTGAAACAATCTGAGGCCCTAGTGGACAGCCCATGGACGTCAACGTCATAGTAATTTCCGCTGTGCCCTCTTCATCTAAATTCACGTCATAGACAAGACCTAAATTGACGATATCGATGCCAAGCTCTGGATCAATTACGTTCTCCAGGGCTCCGTAGAGACTCCCTTTCATTTCTTCATCCATTCCAATTTCTCCTCTCCGACCAGTAGTATCCCCATCATAACAAAGGAATGCCTAGTCATTCAAATATCTTGCGAACCAATCGCACGCTTCCAACATGCCGCTTCTTGAAACAGCATGTCCAGCTGACTGATCCGTCGTAAACGTAAAACGTTCCGGATAAGCCGCATAATCAGCTTTAGCAGCATGAAAGAAATGAAATGTCGGATCATACGGAACGACTGTATCTTTCTTCCCATGCCAAAAATGGACCGGCCTGCCATTCAAACGTTCCCGTTGCTTTGTCAGATCAAAAAACGCAAGGGTGTCAAGCAACGATTTCCGTTCTTCAGGGGTAATCGGCAGCTTGAAACCTCTCCGCTCAAATTCAGACATTTGCGCTTTCGCCAATTCTACAAACCCGGGCGCGCCCATCATCACCGCAGCCGTATCGATCCAATCATATACAGCAAGGCATCCAAGGGTCGTAATGCCACCCATCGACGTCCCACCGACGCCAATCCGCTCGACTCCCCGCGCAGTAAGTTCTTCATGCAGCATCTTCATCTCTTCGATAGACGTTAAGACAATCTCCCAGAAACGCAAGCTCAGTTGTACCTCATCCAACGGTTCGCTGCGCACACCATGCAAATAAGCCTCCGGCAATAAAACCTGGAATCCCTTTTTCGCCAAATTGAATGCGTAATGCAGATTATGTTCCTTCGCACTCGTAAAACCGTGGAGAAAAATGACAGCAGGCTTCTGTTGCTCCTTGTTTCCTTCTTCTTCAATATGTAATAACGGGATGCCTCCCCAAGTTTCTTCTTTAATTCTCATAAACAGCACCTTCTGACTTTTTATAAAAGCGTACCAAAGTTTTTCTAAAAAAACAAAAGGTAGACACCCGGAGACGGTTACTTTTGACTTGTTACGCTAACTAAGGGTAGTATGTAGGAAATCAGTATGTCCGATTCATTTGTAAATGTTACGATTTAGAATGGACATGGTAGGAAATACAATTTGGGAATAGAATCGTTCATTCGTAGGAGGAGTTGCTTTGAAGCCGCATTTGATTGTACTCGATTTGGATGGAACATTATTAACCGATGAAAAAGTCATTTCTGAAAAAACCGCACATACATTGGAACAAGCGAGGGAACAAGGCCATCAAGTGATGATTGCGACGGGCAGACCTTACCGTGCAAGCGAAGTTTATTACAACCAACTTGATTTAACAACACCGATCGTCAATTTCAATGGGGCTTTTGTCCACCATCCCAGAGATAAGAAGTGGAAGACCATTCATGAAACAATCTCATTGCCTGTCGTCCGTGATGTCGTTGATGCCATGCAGGGATTTGATATCCATAATATAATTGCAGAAGTTATGGATGATGTGTACTTGGAGAAACACGATGCCAAACTGTTGGACATTCTTAGTTTTGGTGCTCCTGTCATCAAAGAAGGAGATATCCGAAAAACATTACAGGATGACCCGACAAGTTTGCTCATCCAAGCAGACAGCAAAAAAGTCGAGCCAATCCGCCAGCATCTAGCCGAAGTGCATGCCGAAGTTATCGACCATAGACGCTGGGGCGCACCATGGGATGTCATTGAAATAGTCCGACATGGTTTGAATAAAGCGGTCGGTATTTCCTATGTCTCTAAGTGGCTCGATATTCCACGCGAACGGATCATCGCATTCGGGGATGAAGACAACGACTTGGAGATGATTGATTATGCCGGAGTCGGTGTAGCAATGGGAAATGGCATCGATCGCCTGAAATCCATCGCGAACGAAGTGACATTGACCAATAATGAAGATGGAATCGCCGAGTTCTTGAAGGAAAGACTGCACCTGACATAGAAATTATAGAGAGAAGATGGATGTGTACTAGTTAAAGTACGATAGGGAGGAAATTGTATGCGAATTTTTGCTGATAGTGGCTGTGATTTGCCAAAGTCTTTTTTTGAGGAGCATGACGTCACACTCTTGCCTCTCCGTGTACTCATTGACGATCAAGAGTACGATGATGTAGTGGAAATTGATTCAAAAGAGATCTATAAAGCTATACGAAATGGAAGCCATCCGAAGACCTCGCAGGCATCCCCTGAGTTGTTTCTCAACGTTTGGAAGGAGTTAGCGGCTTCCGGTGAAGACGGACTCTATATCGCATTTTCTTCCGAATTGTCCGGAACGTACAATACGAGCATTATGATGAAGGACCAAGTGAAAGAGGCCAATCCGAACATGAATCTCGTTATCATTGATTCACGATGTGCTTCGCTCGGCCACGGCCTTCTTGTAAAAGAGGCCGTCCGGTTGCGGGATAAAGGAGAAGATGTCCGCACCATTGAACGGAAAATCCGATCCATGGCCGCCCATATGGAGCATCTGTTCACTGTGGAGGATCTGGACTACCTGGCAAAAGGCGGGCGGGTTTCCAAAGCGAGCGCCTTCATCGGCGGTTTATTGAATATTAAACCATTGCTGCATGTTGAAAATGGAAAGCTGGTCCCTCTAGAAAAACATCGGGGACGCAAAAAAGTATTGAAGCGGCTCACCGATCTAATGGCAGAACGAGGCGATCATTTATCGAAACAGACCATCGCCATCAGTCACGGAGATGATGAAGAAACAGCACTGGAAGTAAAAGCGGCCATCGAGGAATTATTCCGCCCTGTTCATGTTGAAGTCCATCTGATCGGCTCAGCCATCGGAGCCCATGCCGGTCCTGGAACCATAGCAGTTTTCTTTCTCAATAAGTTGAACGGATAAGCTATTGCAAAAAATACCCTCTTACCGGAAGTTTCCAGGTAAGAGGGCATTTTTTATTTTCTAACTGTGTCCTGGCGCCGCCGTTCTCTTCCTTTTTTAATCACAAGGAATAGAAAGCCAAGGAATAAAATATATACTAAGATGGAAGCAATCAAATATGGCGTATTGAAACCTTTATCCTCATCCGTGATATAGATTTCCTCTGTTTCGCGGTCGAGTACGACACGGAATACTCCATCATCCGATTCTCGGACCAGATCGCTATTCAATACCCCGCGGAGTTTTTTGTTTTGACCGAACGTCTCCGCCGGAATAGTGACATTTGCGGTCTTGTCTGTGTTGTTGATGGCAATCAACCACGTTTCGTCTTCTGAAGAACGGGTATACACGAGAAATCCATTTTCATTGTGTAAAATGTTGAAATCCCCTGTTCGCAGCGTAGTCGATTGGTTGCGCAATCCGTTCAAGTCGGCAATGTGATCTTTCAATTCCATGTCTGTCTTAAAGTTCATCAAAGGATGGCTTTCAGGTGCTTCTTTTCCGTTAACTGCAATTTCAGTGCCATATGGCATGATTGGCGTTCCGGGCATAGTGAAGAGAGCCGTCGCAGCCAGCTTCCAGCGGGTTGGCGGAAACATCCTCTTTTCTACAATGTCGTAGGTGAATCGCGAACCGACCAAATCATCAAATTGAACCGGTTCATTGTGCGGGCTGTTTGAAAACTGTGCCAGAACAGAGGAATCTGGATTTACTTCGACAAATGACTGGCGCAACGCATCCATTCTATCTTGATTCGCCTGCAGATCAAATTCTGCATCACTTGCTTCCTGCGAGAGGACGTAGACGTCTGGCTTGTTATCTTTTACGGACTTGATGAGTTCATTTAGAAAATCAGCCCCGAATCCGTCTATCTTTGTCAATCGGATCCCATCCAATTGATAAGTGGAAACAAAATCAACAACAGCTTGTTTCAAACTTGTTTGCACCGTTGGGTCTTGTACATCCCAATGGACAACTCCGTTCCCATCTGAAGTGGATTTCAACTTGCCGCTCTTCACCCAAACGTGATTCTCACTTACTTCCCCTAATGGAAAATCAGCAATGACTTTCAATTTATTCTTATGAATTTCATCTATTAGAGCGTGAAGTTCCTTCTCTGTCCCAAAATGCGGTTCGATTTTCCCGTAATCCAACACCCGGCTACCATCATACGTCTCCATTGAAAAAACAGGTCCGATTGAGACAAACGTAAAGCCCATATCCATAATATGCTGCAAGCGGGATGCCACTCCTTCGAAGTCTCCCCCATTAAACGCATAAGGATCTAATGAATTCACGCCTTCATTATTGTCTGGATTTGCATCGTTGAAACGGTCCACTAATAAATCATATATACTATCATCCGCCATGGAACCTTTCGCCTGTGCAAAGCCAGGAAGGAACAAAGCCAACGCCATGGACGCGATTCCTAATTTACCAAACCAATGTTTCACTTTCACAAAAAAGCCTCCTCAACACGAGCTATCTCTCGCCATTTTACCAAACAGGCCAGCCGCCCGCCATCCTTTGAAATGAATATCGAAAATTGCAACTTGAAATGGGGCTAAATTGTGAAGATTACCAGGGGATCGGAGAGAGCGAGCGCTCAGGTGAAGATCCCTGTGTAAACGCGTCAACCTATTCACGTCGCATTACAAATGCGATTCCGCGCATAATAGACTCCCGACCTCGTCTAGCAACTCCCACCCGCCAATCATTTATACTCTCCATTCACTAATCAAACATAAAAAACAGCCGGAAATCAGTTTGATTTCCGGCTGGTGTAAGGGGTTTCTCCTTACTCATCATCAAATTGCGAGTGCCGTTGCCGCCTGTATGAGATAACGACTGATATGGCGAAGAGGGCCATGAGCAAAAGGATGACAACGAAGAAAACGATTCCAGATCCGGTAGCCATCCTGATCCCCTCTTTCTTGTTTCAAATTAAACAAGCTTTGAAACTCTTAGAAAAATTGCTCGCCCATCGGCAATTTGAAGCCCATGTACATGGTGGCAAACAGGAATACGAAAAACAAAACCCAGAAGAGCGTGACGCTCTTGCCTTTATTCGAACGGACCAAGACCATTTCCATCATGCCAATTGTCAACAGTCCGAGAAGGAACTTGATGCCATATTGCGCACCCATTCCATAGTTCATTGATTTCATGAACAACAGGACACCTGAGAAAAGAATCAGCACGTAAAATAGTCTTGCAATCATATGGGTAATTTTCTTACCCTTCGTACCTTTCGCCAGCACTGCCGCCACTAGGAAGACAATAATACCGACAACCCATGTGAAAATATGAAAGTGGGTCGTGTTTGATAAAAAATCCAAATTTATTCACCTCAACTATAGTCAATCTCCAACTATCCTATCACAGATGGAACATCACGTGATAGAGAATGGACTTAAATGAACCGGTTGACAAGGGTGCCAATGCCTTCAATCGAAATTTTCACGACGTCCCCTTTTCTCAAAAATGTCGGAGGGTTCATCCCTTTTCCGACTCCCGCCGGCGTTCCTGTTAGAATGACATCTCCCGGCTCTAATGTGACATACTTAGAAATCTCCGAGATGAGTTCATCGATTTTAAAGATCATATCGGAAGTATTGCCGTTCTGACGGACCTCATCGTTCACTTTTGTCGCGACTGTCAGCTGCTGTGCATTGGGAATTTCATCTTTCGTTACAATGTACGGTCCCATAGGACAGGAGCCATCCAAGCTTTTGCCGAGGAAAAACTGTTTATGGGCGGTTTGGATATCACGTGCGGTGATATCATTTGCAATCGTGTAGCCGAATACATAATCATATGCTTGTTGCTTTTGGATATGATGCCCTCTTTTGCTAATGACAATCGCTAATTCCCCTTCATAGTCCAGCTGATCTGTCACATTGTCATGGATCGGCAAGTCCTGCTCATCCGCCGCAATCGAGGTAGGCGATTTAGTGAAAATCATCAATTTTTCAGGCGGCGCACCCGAACCCATCTCCGCTGCATGATCCGCATAATTTTTACCTACACAAAGAACGTTTTTCGGTGTTCGTGGAATCGGGGAGAGCCATTCAATTGCCGTAAAGGCATGTTTGAACTGTTCCACGGTTTCTGCTTCCCGTGCCTTCTCGACCAGTTGGCGTACCTTTTCGACGAAATCCATACCGAGCGCGATTCCCTCAATAATCGTCTGTGGAAAATCCGTTTCCCCGAACGACTCGGCGATTGCTAAGACATCCCATACCGCTTCTTCTTTCTTTACCTTCGGACCAAACTTAACATTTCCATCATGTTGGAACGATAATAATTTCATGGTGTATGCCCATCCTTCCGTCAGATATCAACTCTATTTCCCAAAAATGAAAGATTGTTTATTCCTCACAATCTTCTAGATGTATTTCTACAACGCTTGCGCTTTTCCTTCTTTTTTCGGCAAGTTTTTTCCGTATGTTCCGATTCTCCAAATCCATTCAAAAGGGCCCATCCTAAATTTCATTAACCATAATTCCGCAAAAATAACTTGAATGACAAATAGTCCAACTGCGATCCACGTTCCCGTCGCCAAATCGACTTTGCCGTACAAGCCGAAGCCATAGCTATTAAATAGTAACGTCGCGACAATTGATTGGGTCAAATAGGTTGTAAGCGACATCCTGCCAGCTTTTGAAATCGGCCGGAAGATGGTCCGGAATAAAGGCACTTGGAAAAGCAGAAGAACTACCCCCCCGTAGCCGATCGCCAATATGGGACCGCCGATTAATTGCTGAAGCAGTTCATAGTGGCTGGCCGGTTTGTCGATATAAGGAATTGATTTGATCACTATGCCGCCAACTAATGCGATGATGGTGACGATGGCAATACGCCCCTTCCACTCTCCGGCGCGTTCAAATAATTTCGCCTTAGATAGGGCCGCACCAAGCATGATAAGCGGAAGGATCATAAAGGGAGCCATAAACGCACTGCTTAAGCCATATTTCACCCATTCTACTGCACGGAATGCGAAGGCTTCCCAATAAGTCCCATGGCCATATGCTGTGATCGCCAGTTCAATCTGCTGGATATCTACATAATCATTCAGCACCTGACTGGAGTCCGCCCTATTGATCAGATAAAGCACTCCTATTAAGAGGAGCGTGGGAATCAAATAGACAGCGGCCGCAATTGGTGCAATCCACCGTTTCGGAATGCGCACCGCCGCGATCATGACAAATCCCATCAATGCGTATGTGAATAAAATATCTCCTGACCAGACGAATAAGGCATGAAGCAAACCGAACAGCAGCAGGATGGCGAGCCGTCTCGCCATGACCGGGGCATACGGCTTGCCAGCAGCTCTGGCTTTCTCATATTGCATATTCAACCCGTAGCCGAACATCATCGCAAACAGTGGATAAAAACTTGCTTGCACGAAAATATTAATAATCTTAAACGTCTCCGCATCGCCCGGCGTACTGAACCAGGAGTGAGGCTCCAAATAAAAAAAAGGGGAATGGAACGTCAGCATGTTCGCAATGAAAATGCCGAGCAATGCAAAACCTCTCAACATATCCAGTGATTCAATCCGGTTGTTGAGCGTTGGTGTCAAATTCAAACTGATTCCTCCTGAACACGTAATGTCATCTCACTGTCAAACAGATAGAGCAGCATCTCTTTGATCGTAATCTTTGTAATGTCTTCGATTGCCCTCTTGTATAGGCTCACCTGAATCCCGTATCGCCTCTGCATTTCCTCCGAGAGCTCCCCTTCCGACTGGAAACGCCCCCGCGTCCGATCGGTTTTGTAATCTAGCAAAACCCAGCCATCCGGCTCCTCAAAAAGACAATCCGCGATCCCTTGCATAATTTGATGGTCTCCATCATTTCCCTCATGCGCGTACGTAAATGGCAATTCCTTCAGAACACGTTTTGCCTTCCGCAAGCGGTCTGCCAGCGGCGTAGCGAAGAAGCGGGTGACGTTGCGGACATCTACTGCATTGGCTTCCTCGGGCGTAAGCAACTGCCGTTCGGTCAGTTCCGTTACGAGCCGTTCCACGTCTGCTACGCTATGATTTTGGGCAATATCGATATGTTGCATGATCGTATGCATGGCGGTCCCGATTTCGGCAGCGGATAGTGTGCGGGATTGCATGAATACGGGCCGGTCATGTAAATAAGGCGTCGTCAATTCATCGTCTTTCGTTGAAAACGGATCATCAAAATCCGGTTCATCGTTCAACAAGGACAGCCGCTTCAACTCGCTGACTGTCTGTTTCGAGCGTTTTTTCACGGAAGCCATATGCGGATAGCTGTAATCAAACCTTCTTTTCACTTCCTGTACCAACAATTCGTCCGGCGTCGCTTCCCGCCCTCCCAAAATTTCAAGCTCTTCCGGCATTTCTTCGAGCTCCTGCTGGACTTGCAGCAAGGTGGATACAGGCAGCGCATTGACGTCCCATATGGAAGGATCATCCACAAACTGTCCTCCGTAAGCGAGCCCCATTTTTTCAAAGTCCCGATGTCTTGCAATAGCAGGCCCGATCCAATCCAGATAGCCATTTGCACGAGAGCGCACATACTCCGGCAGCATCTCTCCGGGCGGAACGATCTGTGCGTCTTGCCACTTGCCAATTGATTTCTCAATATCTTTCACCGAAGCAATCAATTCAAGATGCTCCTTGGCACGCGTCATCGCCACATACAAAATCCGCATCTCTTCCGCTCGCATCTCCAATTGCTTCTTCTCCTTCATTGCAAGGAACGGCAAGGACGTATACGTTATCCGCAAATCCGGATCAATTGCTTTGACCGCGAGCCCGAAATGCTGATCGAACAAATACGGCTCGTTAAAATCCATCTTGTTGAATTGGCGTCCGATACCTGGCAAGAACACAAACGGGAACTCCAGCCCTTTTGAAGCGTGAATCGTCATAATCCTCACCACATCTTCCGTTTCGCTGACAAAACGGGCGGCACCTAAATCATCTCCGCGTTTCTGCATCCGATCGATAAAGCGGAGAAAACGGAAGAGTCCGCGGAAGGATGTCTTCTCATAATCAATAGCCCGGTCGTGAAGTGCCCGTAAGTTCGCCTGACGCTGTTTACCATTTGGCATCGCGCCGACCATTTCATAATAATGAGTGTCGGAATACACTTGCCAGATCAGATCGGCTAAGGAACCCCGGCGGGCCAGATTGCGCCAATCTTCGAACATAAGGAAGAACCGCTGCAGCTTCTGCTGCGTCTCTGCTGCAATCCCGGCCCCTCCTTGATCAATGAACGTCCGCAATGCATCATAAAATGGCACTTTCTTGTGCACAAGGCGCACTTGAGCCAATTCACTTTCCGTCATGCCGATGAACGGTGCGCGAAGAACCGAAGCAAGCGGGATGTCCTGGTAAGGATTATCGATGACCCGAAGTGTATTTAGCATAATCATCACTTCGATCGCTTCAAAATAGCCTTGCGATAATTCCGCATAGACCGGAATGCCCGCCAGTTTAAATTCCTCGGCGATCTCGCCCGACCATGTCATCGACCGCATGAGGATGACGATATCCCGATATGCGAGCGGACGCCGTTTCTGACTGAATGCGTCTGTCACTTCAGCTCCAGAAGCCATCAGCTCCTGAATCCGATTGATCATATAACGCGCTTCAGCTTGAGAACTTTTCAAGCTCTGCCCCGTCAGCTCAGTCGCTTCTTGCTCCTCCCCCTCTTCTTCACCATCATAGAGCAAGGCAATCCGGGCTGGCATTTCCTTTTCTGGATAGCGGGCACCGTACTTCAAAGCGGCAGCTTCATCATATTCTATTTCACCGACCCGCTCGCCCATTACTTGGGAGAAAATGAAATTCGTCGCATCCAGTACTTCCTTCCGGCTCCGGAAGTTCGCGTTCAAGTCGATTTTCATTCCTTGATCGCCATCCGTCTTCGTAAACCGATTGTATTTTCCAAGAAACAAATTTGGCTCGGCCAAACGGAAACGGTAGATCGACTGTTTTACGTCCCCAACCATGAAAAGGTTCCCATCTGATTCACCGCCGCGTTTCACAAGCTGAATGATCGCTTCCTGCAACAAGTTCGTATCCTGATATTCATCCACCAGCACTTCCGCGAAGTGGTTCAAATAGTCGAGCGCAATATCAGACGGCACAAGCTTTCCATTTTCCACCTTGGACAAGATCTGCAGCGCATAATGTTCCAAATCGGAGAAGTCGACGAGTCCCCGGTCGATTTTCACACGGTGATATCGCTCCCCGAAATCGATGACCAGTTCAATGAGCGTATGCATCATTGGTGCCATGAGACGCATTTCATCAAGTAAACGTGCAGGAGTCCGGGTGAAATAGGATTCTTTCAAACTATTCACCAGTTTTTTCACGGCATCCCGCAATGCTTTCGCCCGTTTCGCCAATTCTTCATCACAAGTATTCTTGCGGATTGTGCCTGCTTTTACCCAAGTCAACGAAGCGAAAAATTCATACGTATCGACCCATGTGCCTTCGGTAATCCGCCGGATCGCTTCCCGTATCCAAAGCAAATCGGCTTCCGCTGTAGCCGCAAGTGATTCCGGGCCTTCAGGCATCAAAGCAATGCGGCGCATATCCTCCGTCAGTGCCGCCGCTTCTTCAAGCGAATGCCGGATGGACAATTTCAATGACTCAATGAAACCGAGCTCATCAATGGTCGCGTCCGCGCCAATCTCGTATTCCGCTGGTATCATCCGCAGCCATTGCTCAGGTGAAGGATGGACGCGGGAGTAATCATAAAGCCGGTCGATCAGCTTTTCGATTGATTGGTCATTCCGGTCCGATGTGAAGCTGTCTGCAAGCCGGTACATCGGTTCTGGATCTTGGGCATTGTAGGCGTCTTCCAGCACATCCCCGATCGTATCATCGCGCAGCAGGGAGGCCTCTGTGCTATCCGCAATCCGGAAGCCCGGGTCGATGTCGAGCAAGTAGGCGTATTGCCGGACCACATTCAAACAAAATGAATGCAGCGTCGAAATCTGCGCTTTATTCAACAGGCTGAGCTGTCTGCGCAAGTGGACGGATTCCGGATGCTCGAGTATCGCTTCCTCGAGCGCTTCCGCCATCCGATGCCTCATTTCCGCCGCAGCTGCATTCGTAAACGTGACCACTAGCAATTCGTCAACATCAATCGGATGGTCTTGATTGAGCACCTTTTCGATCATGCGGGTAATGAGCACTTTCGTCTTTCCCGAACCGGCCGCCGCTGAAACGAGCACGTCCTTTCCGGTCGCCCAGATTGCTTTCCACTGGTCATCTGTAAACGTGACATTATCCGGCTTAACGGGTATGTTCATCATCCATCACTTCCTTCCGCATTCTTTCAAGGGATTGCTCCGCATCCAAGTTTTCATAGTTTCGGTACGTGGAGTCAGGGTCAGTCGGATCAAATTGGCAGACAGCACGGTAAGCGCAGTATTGACAAGGCATCCGGTCCTTGAGCTTGTAAGGATACACACGGGTGTCTCCTGCAAGCATGCCGTCCCCCGCCAGCTGATGCCGCTTTCGAACGTAGTGCCGAACGATGTCCAGATCTTCCGAACCAAGCACTTTGGATGCTTTGGTAAAGCTGCCATCCGTTTTCAATGCAGCAGGCACAATCGATGACGACTTGCCGATCAGGGCATCCATCCCTCGCACCACTTCCGGGTCTTCCAGCAAATAACCGCGCATCCGGAACGATTTCAGCAGTTCCTGTTCAATTAAATCCTCTGTCAGCTCCAGCTCCGTCTTGATCATCGGATTGTGGATATGCAAATAAAGGACGCCTGCTGGATCGGCTTTCAGTCCGATCCATTCTGCGGCATTCTCAACCGCCACATCTAAATAGGTCAGCATCTGCAAGGAAATGCCGTAATAGACATCGGTCAAATCTAAATTCTGAGCAGACGATTTATAGTCGACGACCCGGACGAAATTCTTTCCGTCAATTTCAGTCGCATCCACCCGGTCGATCCGCCCGCATAGATTCATCTTATTGCCCCGTCTTAACGGGATTTCAAGCGGCGGCAGCTGCTCACCCGGCCCAAATGCTGCTTCGATTGCGACAGGACGGAAAACGCTCGTTGTCGCCTGCTTTGTTAAAGCGTAGATTGTCCGCTGCAAAATATGCGTGAGCTTCCGCCGGATATAATGATACCGGCTTGTCGACAAGAGGATTTGATTGAAAAAGCGCGGTGTGATTTCTTCCATCGCCGTCTTCGCCAATTGCCAGCAGTGCTCTCTGGTGAGTTCGGTCCACGATAGGCCTGTCCGGATCACCTCGTCCGAAATCCATTTCAACGCCGCGTGGAATAAATCACCGATCGACGGAGCTTCCAACTGGAATTCCATCCGTTCATTCAGCTCCAAGCCGTACGAAGCGAAATGCTGGAATGGACAGCTGTAATACGATTCAACACGAGAAACGCTGGAAACGAACGAACGGCCATACAGCCCTTCCGTCAGCTCAGGAGCCAGGCGGTCTGTCCGGTTCTGATCGCTGAGCGGTTTGGTGATGACCGCCAAAACAGACGTCCAAAGGGGGTCCTCTTCATAATATGCCTTGACGGCACGCCACTCCGGCTCCAATCTTCCCGAATGATCCGCTTCCTTCATTTTCATTGACAAGTACGGCAACACAGCCCTTGGATGGCTTACGTATTCCATTTGATCCATATCCGACAGCAATTCTGTCGGGTCGGTGACAGCGTGCTTCTTTTCAATTCCGGTCAGCAGCTGTTCAATCCGTGGAATATATAACGAAGGAAGCAATGATTTCCCTTCTTCATCCGCTATCGGATAAGAAATGAACAACCGCTCTCTCGACGCAGTGAAAGCCCGGTACGCCATGTAGGCTTCATCCATCAGCTTCATCTTGGCAGTCGGCGAAAGTTCCAGCCCATTTTTCGCAAACCATTCCCGGTCAGCATCGGAAAGAAGGCCTTCCGCGTCAATCCGTTTCGGCAACACGCCGTCATTCACTCCGATGACAAACCCGGCATCGATTTCCATCAAACTTGCCAGCTCGATCGTCGTCACAGTCACTTGATCGAGCGAAGGGGGAATTCGGGTGAATTCCAATGTGTCGAATCCTTCGTCCAGAATGCGGACTGCTTCCTTCGGATCCAACTGCCGATCACCGAACATGAGGACAAATTGATCCAGCACATTAATCCAGTTATCCCATGCTTGCTCATGTTCCGTTGCCCCGAGCAATCTGCCAGCGCGCTCCTCTTCCATCCGGAGATCGATGATTTTATCATAGACTCGCAAACTTTCCATGAAGGTAAAGAGCGATTCTGCCACTTCCCGGCCGTTTCTTGCACGTTTCAAGCGGGCCTCAAACTGTGCAAGCGGTTCTCGAATCAAATCACGCATCAAATGGAGCTCCTGTTGCTGGGCAATCTCCTCGTCTGTTTGGACTTGCGTAAATTTTTCCAACCCCCGGTACCGTTTCACTACCCAGCGCGTCTCATCAAACCAGCGTGAACCATGAATGCCATTCGCCAACACATAATTTTCAAGCCGATCTGCCCGCTCCCGCCATATAAACTTGTCCTCGCCATGCGGAAAAAACAGATCTGTCTTCACTGCACGAAACACTGTTTCATACGACCAATTGGCGAGCACTGCCTCCAAGACGGACCGGGTGAATTCGATCAGCGGATGATGGAGCATCGGCTTTTTCCGGCTAATGAAAACCGGAATATCATATTGGCCGAATATCGTTTCAATCAATTCGTCGTACACTTCCGGCTGCCGGTACAACACGGAAATTTCTTTGTACCGCTCTCCTTCCATGACCATCTCTCTAATCTTCCGAGCAACTGCATGAACTTCGGCTCGCCGATCCGCTGCCTCAATCAAGGCGATGCACCCTTCTGAAGGCCGAGATGGCATCGGATAGCGCTCGAACGCCGATTCGAAGAAACGAAGTTCCTCATTATGATAGCGAAGGGCTTTGTCCAGATGAATCGTTTCTTCCATTTCGACCGATTCGGTTCTCGCGATTTCTCGTAGCCGGAGTGCAGTCCTCACTGGATTGAAAAACAGCTCGTGATCGGCATGGCCGGTCAAGTCGAATTCCATCGGCAGCACGACCGTCACCCGTTTGGCATGTTTCATCAATTCCGTTAATATCTCATATTCGCGGGCAGTGAAGTTCTCGAACCCGTCTATATAAATATCGGCCTCTTGCAGAAGGTCCGAATGTTTGATTTGCGAAGCAAGAAGTGCCAAATGGCCCTCGCTATCCACATAGGAAGTCCCGAGCCGTTCCTCAATCTTCGTGAATAGCAGCGTCAAATCATGCACTTTATCCTGCAATGTCCTCGGGGCATTCGACAGCTCCAAATTGGATCCGAGGTTTGTCAAACATTGGCGATCAAGGCAATATCGGCTGAATTCTTTCATCAGATCTCCGACTTTTTCCACGAATCCTTTTTTATTCGCGGCTTGCCGGAACAATCTCAACTCATCCTGGTTCTCTTCCAGCACACTCCGCACTAACATCCGGTACCCGAAGCCATCGACCTCTTTTCGCGTGATGCCCCCGGTTTCCTGCAAAATCCGCCAAGCCAGCCGTTTGAATGTGGATACTTGGGCCCGAATGATACCCCGAAGGCCAAAATTGACAGACAAACTATGCTCCATGGAATACGACATTTGATCCGGAACTAGGAGGACAATCGCCGGCCCAAGCGGATCTGCTTGCAGAGCAGACGCAATCTCCCGCTCAATGAACGTCGTCTTCCCGGTTCCCGCTCTACCTGTAATAAATCGCAAAGACATAAACGGCCACTCCTCTCTATCTTGTAAAAATAAAAATGCCTGTTCTCTATCTTTCTATTGTACCGAAAGATGAACTGGACAGGAACTAATTGCATTGGGCCATATAGTGGAAGTGCTGATGGAGTGGAGGTTGCGCACATAAACCAACTCGGAGTGAGCATAAATACGAGGCAGCCCGCGCATAAGCGAACTCAAGGCGAGCATTAACATGACTCACCCGCGCATAAACGAACTCAAAGCGAGCAGTAACACGACTCACCCGCGCATAAACGAACTCAAGCGAGCAGTAACACAACTCAGCCGCGCATAAGCAAACTCGAAGCGAGCAGTAACACGACTCACCCGCGCATAACCGAACTCGAAGCGAGCAGTAACACGACTCACCCGCGCATGAGCAAACTCAAAGCGAGCATTAACACAACTCAGCCGGGCATAAACAAACTCGAAGCGAGCAGTAACACGACTCAACCGTGCATAACCGAACTCGAAGTGAGCATTAACACGACTCACCCGCGCATAAACGAATCCAAGCGAGCATTAACACAACACAGCCGCGCATAAACGAACTCAAGCGAGCATTAACACAACTCAACCGCGCATAACCGAACTCTAAGCAAGCTCAAAAAAGGAGTACCTAAACGGCACCCCCTTCCCAAACACATTGCTATCCCCAAACGTTTCCCCTACTCCTCGTCCTTCCCGTTCCTCTCCTTCATAAAATTACTCGACTCTTCCTCAACCCTTTGATCCAACCGTTTCTCTAGCTGCTTTCCAATAAACCATAGAAGAAATATGATGACACCGACGAATGCTGTCCGAAGGGGCTGCGTAAACAATGCTCGCAAATCATGTCCGATAAAACTCATTGTGAAGATCATGACAAATTTCCCGGACATGAGGACGAGCAAATAATGCTTCTTTTTCATATTCGAAAGGCCGGCCACCAAGTTGACAAGAGCAGACGGTGTAAATGGAAAGCAGATGAATAGAAATAAGGGGCCGAACCCGTTGCGTTCCACCCAATGGATCAATTGTTGCACTCGTGCATGTTTCGTCAGGAATCGGAAGAACCGTTTTCGTCCGAACTTCCGGATAATGAGAAACACCGTGTACGATCCAATGACAGCTCCCGCCCAGGATAGTAAAAACCCATACCATAAACCATAGGCATTTACTATGGCTATCACGATTGCAAACAAAGGCAAGAACGGCAAAAATGCTTCGATGACCGGCAACAGGAGTCCAATCAGTGAACCAAGTAGTTTATATTGTTGTGCTATCGCTTCAAATTTGTCTAGATCCAGCCATTCTGGCATTTCATCCACACCTCATCCGTTACAAATTATCTCGTTTCAGCTTTTTCGTTAATTAGTTGGACTTTTCTATAGAATACCACCAAAATAAAATTTTATAGTATAATCGCTAGAATACGCTAGAGAAAAGGTGGCAACATATTGAAAAATCAATTTCAAGCCGGACTAAAAGCCGGGACGAGCATCGCGATCGGTTATTTTCCCGTAGCATTGACATTCGGATTGCTCGCCAAAACGACAGGTCTCTCCCTAATGGAGGCGACTGCCATGAGCCTGTTCGTGTACGCGGGGGCGGCCCAATACATATCATTAAGCATGCTCCAAGTCGGAGTCGATCCTATATTGATTGTCATGAATACATTTATCGTCAATATTCGTCACTTTCTTATGACGGCTTCACTCAATGAAAAGATGCATCGTGCCCCCAAATGGGTAAAGGCTGTTTATTCTTTCGGTATTACGGATGAGTCATTCTCTGTCATCGCTACACAAAAAGAGGACAAGATTTCCACGGCATTCGCGTTTGGAGTCTCCCTCATCGCGTACGGAAGCTGGGTCATCTTCACGGCGGTCGGCCATGTAATCGGAGCCAATCTCCCGGCGTTTATTCAAGCGGCCATGTCTATCGCGCTTTATGCCATGTTCGTCGGCCTGTTGGTCCCTTCAATGAAGGGGAATCGGAAAGTTGTCATGCTGGCAGGCATCGCCGCCGCCATCCATTGCTTCTTTTATTTCACCCAGTTGTTGTCGACCGGCTGGGCAATTCTCGTTTCCACGCTGGCCTCTGCCATCATTGTGGAAATATTATACGCGCGGCGCGGTAAAGCAGCCGCCAGTCTGTATCAAGGAAAGGAGGAGGAATGATGGGTGCCTGGTATTGGTGGATGCTTCTTGGCATGGCGCTTGTTACATATATTCCCCGCATGGTACCGCTCACGTTTCTGGATGGGAAGAAACTGCCCCCCATCGTTAGCGGCGTGTTAAGTAATATTCCGTACGCGGTGTTAGGCGCACTCATTTTCCCGGCGATTCTGTTCGTTCAGGAAGGAAACATTCTGTTTGGCGTCATCGGGGCGGCCACTGCATTTCTCATTGCGGTACTCGGTGGCGGCGTCATGTCTGTCGTCTTAGGGACGATCGCTGTTTTGGCAGTCTACAGCTTGTTCTTGTAATCAAACCAAAAACCGCAAGCCGGATACTTGTCCGCTTGCGGTTTTATCATTCCAAAGAATCCTTCTCCGATTGGTTGCGCCTTCTCGCCTTTTTAACCATTCGGGATGCCAATGAGAAGCCAACTGTTAAGGAAAGTGCATCCGCCGCATAAAGAAGCCAATTATGCGTATACCCTGCGTAGACGGAGGCGGCAATCAAAGCAAGCGTCAAGCTGAGTCCGACTATATGGTGAAACGTGACACGGGTAAAGAAGATCACGAGCAACCCTGGCAAGAAAAGAGCTAAAACAAGTTTTGTTCCAAGTGCTTCCAAGCAACTTCCCCCTATCACTAGAATTAACGGACGACTAGCAAACCGAGTCGGTGATGATCATGCCGATAGAGAACCTGCTGCATGAGGCGAACCTCTCCATCCCGTCCAATCACTTGCAGCCTGCAATGAGCCGCATTCACCTGAATCGCATCATACAGTTCCTTTTCGTTCGTCACTTGTATGCCATTCACGGCGCGGATGCATTCTCCCGGCAGGAGTCCAAGCCGTTCTCCTGGTGATTCGGGGAGCACCCCTGCAATCATGACACCAGCCGAACGAGGGGCAGCCACGTAGATCCCTTTCCGTTCTTTTACCGCCGTCACAATAGACAGGATGATTCGGCAGAGAACGCCAATGCATAAGGCAGCCCATCCCAACACAGGCATCCAGATGGCACCAATGCCGATTGCGACGACAACCACTCCTATTGCCAGGATAGCACGTCCCATTTTCGGGAAGACGATTTCAGGAAAAGATGTACGGACTATCTGCGAGAAGCCGATAATAACCGGAACAGGTACAAAACTGAAAGTAGCTGCACCGAGTGACAGTTGCGGCCAGTATGGCAAATGAGCCGATAACATATCCCCAGGTACTAGAAACACAACCGGCAGTAGCCAAAGCCGTTTCACTTTAAATACAGCTGCTTCCAATCCTCGATTCGTCGGTTCCAATAACGGAGAGGAGTAGCGAACAGCAAACCGTCTAATCAAATACCCTTCCGAAATCAACAGCAATCCGGCAATGATGGCAACTGTCACAGCCAACCAGCCCGACAAGTCAACTTGATCCGGGTTCCAACCATAAAGAGCAAATCGGGATGGATCAAATTGCATGCCGTAGATGGCAAGCGCAGCTATTGCCGCGAAATAGACGGGTGACATCGCTTGATAATAAAAGAACAGCAGAGCTGCCAAAGATATGGCGATGAATAACACGAGCCATCCCCGGTCGACCGTCAGACCGACTCCAGACACGACGATTGATAACACGAGTGCAGGAAGCCAAGACTCGGAAACAATGCGCCTCCACTCCGTCAGCCCTGGAAGAAGTCGAATATTAAAATGTTTCCGTTCCCGCTTTACTCTAAAATAGCCTAACCCTACAGCTGCTATCAAAGCCACCCAAAATAACGGATTCAAGAAGAAATAACCGATCGCCTTGCCGATATTCCACCAATCTTGTTCAGTCACAGTCCACACCTTCCGTTCCCCTGCTACTATTTTGTCCTCTATTGTATCAAAAGAATGGACTCTGGTGTGAGATGCAGATCAAATTTTCATAGACTTGGTTCTCATGACCTGGCCCCAAGCAGGAAAAAACTCCTTGCAAGTGACAAGGAGTTTTTTCCTTTTTCAATATAATTTATTCCGTCAACACATGATGCATATAGCCGATAGCCATCTGAAGCTGAATGTCGTTGGAACGGTCTTTCCGGTAGTCCTCTGCACGTTCCCGCAATAGCGAAAAGAATTTTCGGTCCATGATATCTTCCGCATCGAGTTGGCCATCTTGCCGGAATTGCTGGACGGCAGCAGCTGTGGATTCATCAAAAAAACCATCTGTCCTGTCGACTTTATAGCCAAGTCCGCCAAGCAGACGTTGGGCATAAGCAATGTCGTCATGATAATTTCCTGGCGAATAAATGTCTGTCACGATTCTGACGTGTTCCGTGAATAATTTATTCTGCTCCGCTGTCAGGTCGGCTTCCACGCCCGTACCATGGATCCATTGCTCTTTCGGCGTTAACCACTTATGGGTCGACAGCTTCATTTCTCCGCCATTGGACAAGTCCATCGTATCTTGGACGGTCCCCTTGCCAAAGCTTGTCGTTCCCGTAATGGTACCCCTTCTCAGATCCTTCAGCGCGCCGCTGAGCACCTCACTGGCCGAAGCGCTTCCTTTGTCTTGGAGCAGGACGATTGGCATTGTTTTAAGCTTCGGATCATACTGCTCAGATGGTTCTACAACGAGCGGCGTCAAATTCCCTTCGGCGTCCTGCATATAGGCGTACACCGTGTTATCTTCCAAAAGACTGCCCGCGATGGCTCCAACTGCCCGCAAGTAGCCGCCTGGGTTGCCGCGGACATCGATAATCAATCCTTTAGCCCCTTTTTTAATCAATTCATCTGTCGCGGCTTTCCATTCCTTAGCACTTTCATCTCCAAACATTGTGAGTGCTATGTACCCAAACGTTTCTCCCCGCTCCTCCATCATGTCCGAACTGACCGTCTTGACCGGTATGACCTCACGCACAACTGTCAATTCTAAGTGCTTTGTCAACTCAGGACGGTAAATCGTCATCGTCATGGATGTTCCTTTCTTCCCTCGAATCAACCGGACGACATCCTGCAAAGTCATGCCTTCCAGACCTTCGCCATTAATGCGGACAATTTCATCGTACGGGAGCAGTCCCGCTTTCTCGGCAGGAGAGCCTTTCACTGGAGCCACGATAATGAATTTACCATTGGATCTGGTAATTTCTGCTCCAATCCCCACTCTTTCGCCTGCAAGGGATTCCCTGTGAGACGCTGCCTCCTCTTTGGACAAATAGGTGGAGTATGGATCGTTAATGACATCCGCCATGCCACGCAACGCTCCTTCAATCAGCTTGTCCCCTTCCACTTGATAGACGGCGTTCTCTTGAATCAATTTGTACGCTTCGTCGATCACTGGAAAAGAACTCTTCTTGGGCTGTTCGGCCTGCTTTTTTTCCGTTCCGCAGCCGTCTAACACAAACAAGAGTCCTGCAGCAAACACCGCCATGATCATGAATAGAAAAAACCGGCTTTTTCGCACGTCGTATCCCCCTTCCTCCATCAATATATGAAGGGGATGTACACAATACGACTGCAAAAAACCGGCTTTTTTTTAATCCATTGAATCCACAAGGTCGCGAATCATATTTTCATCCATCGGACCGACGATTTTCTGGGCGATGGTGCCGTCTGTTTGGATCATAAACGTTGTCGGCATGTAAAAGACCTGGTACTTGTCACTCACAACCCCTTCCTTATCCATTGGGACTGGAAAGGTCAACCCGTACGAATCAATAAAATCCTCAACCCCCTTCACTCCAAGTTTTTCTCCAGTCGTCAGATTAACTGCTATAATTTCAACATTATCATCTTCGCTCTCGTTCTTATAGTAGTTTTGCATATGAGGCATTTCCGCTTTGCATGGCGGACACCAAGTTGCCCAAAAGTTTAGGATCACCTTTTTCCCTTTCAGCTCTGAAAGTCGGATGACCGTTCCATCCAGCGTCTCTAAACTGAAATCCGGGGCTAGATCCCCCTGCCCCAATCCTGTTTCCTCATCTGTGCCAACGGTGGCAGTGTCAGCAACTGCAACATCGGTAATCGGCTTAGCGTCATTCATATTGGACCGGATCATGAAAACGACCATTGAACCGATTACCAAGGCAGCAATCACATACCCCATTACTTTTTTGTTCATGTTATTTCCTCCATCTTTCTCTTACTGTGTTCCCTTCGATAATCCAAAAGCATCCACAAGCTCACAATGAACCAAGTACTAAACAATGCACCGTTCCACAAACCGTCCGGCTGGAAGGAAGCCACAAATAAATGAACGGCCGCGAAGAGCAACGGCTCTTGATTTCCAAGCGCGGTCTTCTTTGTTACTCGCCACACTGCCAGCAGAAGCATTGCCAAACATAAAAGAATGGTGGCCAATCTGGCATACAATTGGCCTTCATTCAACGCAGCCATGACCACCTGGTAAATCGACTGCATGAATACAACACCGTACAATATGGAATCCAGTTGCTCCTTGCTTACTGTGCCTCTCCAATGATTTACCCATAGCTTCCCATATACATAGGCAATTCCCAAGCAGAAGCCAAACAAGCCTCCGTTAAAGTAAATGATGGTCATCGGTGCATGAAGAATCATTGGTGCATGGGTCACAAGGACTGATAATTTCCAGATGATCAAAATGGTGAAAAACTGATCGGCCCATCTGTTTGCCAACTGTGCGTTAAAGAAGATCCGAACCAAACTATATGCCACTCCGAATGCCATGATGATAGCAATCCAAGATGAAGAAATTGTGAAGTTTCCGATCAAATAATACGTTGTCACGTTCATGTCAATTCCCCTTTACTGCTTCCATCGTATAGGGAAAATGATTCGGCGGCGACCTATTTGCTTAGAAAAAAACCCGCCTCCAAAGAGACGGATTTTCATATTTTATTAAAAGGAAACGTAACGCAGTGGATTCACAGCACTCGGACCAGAAGCCGAGAAGCTGCCCACATGGATTTCGAAATGCAAATGCGGGCCGGTCGATGCTCCTGTCGTACCGATCGCGCCGACTTGTGTTCCTTTATCGATCACTTGACCGACATGCGCATCGATTCGAGACATATGTCCATATACCGTTGTCAAAATTTGTCCATCCGATGAATGGGTAATCATGACGCAATTGCCCAGTCCACCCATTTTACCAGCAAATGAGACGACCCCATCTGCAGCAGCAACAACTGGAGTACCGATGGAATTGGCGATGTCCACACCTCTATGCTGTCTCTTCGTTCCGTAGATTGGATGCGTCCTCCAGCCAAAGGATGATGTGAATGTTCCGCTGGCAGGTCTTGTCCAGAATCCATCTGAAACCGGCGGAATTTTGGTTGAATTTGCGCGTGCCGCTTCTCTTGCTTTCCGTCTACGCTCTTCTTCCTTCCGGGCAATTTCCGCAATCCGTTTCTGTTCTGCCACTACTTTTTTCTCTAGTTCGGCTTCAATTTCAACCGTTTCGTGAAACTCCGCTTCGACTGCTTTCTTTTCTTTCGATAAACGCTCTTCTTCTGCTTCCAGCTGATCTATAATCTTATGCTTCTCTTTTTTCTTGTCGAGAAGACGTGCTTTCAATTTTTCCAATTGCGCTTTGTTATCTTCAAGCTCTGCCAGTTTTTTCTCCACGAGCGCTTTCTCTTTCTCTAACTGCTCGATATCTTCTTTTTGACGTTTCATAATATCCCGATCTGCATCCATTAATGTATTGACAGCGGAAAATCGGTCTATGAAATCAGCAAAACTATTGGCACCTAGTAAAACGTCGATATAGTTGACGTTCCCGCCTTTCGCCTGCATGGCGCGAACTCGTTCGCGCAATATTTCATCCCGCTCAGCGATTTTTTTCTCCAGATCCTTGATAGAAGCTTGCAATGCATCAATCTCGTCCTGTGTTTGGTTAATTTTATCAATCACTTGGTTCATGTTGTCATTTGTTTCTTTGATTTCCCGATTTACTTTAGCTACTTGGTCCAAAAACTTCTGAATGTCATTGCGCGTCGATTGAATCGCTTTATCTTTATTCTCAATCGTGGCATTCAAGTTCTTTTTCTTTTGCTCATTCAGTTTCTGCTCTTGTTTCAAATCTTTCAATGTGCTCGCCAATGCACCCGTTCCACCGAGAAGAGTGGAAAGAGCAAAAATGGCGATGAAGCTACCCACTACCCATTTACGTTTCAACAACTTCCGAGTTCCCCCTAACATTGAACTTTATTAGATTTTCAAGAATTTGCGTACAGACATGAAGCTGCCCCACATGCCGATGAATACACCCATGAATAACAGCAGTCCATTCACTTGAAGAATGAAAGGCATCGCATGTAATAATTGGAACAATTCGTTTTGCAGTTTCGGCTCCCATTGTTCATAGAGTTCATAATAGGAGAAGGAGATCACCGCCATCGGAATAATTGAACCAAGGACACCGAGCCAGATCCCTTCCAATACAAACGGGATGCGCACAAAGCTATTGGTCGCCCCTACTAACTTCATAATCTCGATTTCCCTTCCCCTTGCCACGATCGTCAACCGGATCGTGTTGGAGATGAGGAACATCGCCGTGAATAATAATGCCAAAATTAACACCATTCCAATATTGCGGCTCATGTTCAGCACCTTGAAAAGCTTCTCGACTTTCCCCTCGCCGTACACGACTTGGGATGTGTAGTCATATGTATCGATTTTCTTGGCAATCGACGCTGTATCATGAGGATCTTTCGCTTTTACATATAAAGCATCTCCGAGTGGATTGCTTTGCTTATAGAGGCTTAGTTCATCCCCGAAAGACTTGATCATCTTGTCCAATTCTTCATCTCTCGAAGAATAGACGACTTCTTCGACACCCGAAGTGCTACGGACTTGTTTTTCAAGTTCTTTCACTGCCGCTTCATCTGCGGCGGGATCTGCAATGACTTTGATTTCGACATCATTTTCAAGGTTGTCAGCCAATTGATTTAAGTTCATCATGATGACGATGAACACACCGACTAATAGAAGCGTAACGGTAACAGCACTGACAGAAGCAAAGGTCATCCAGCTATTCCGACCAAGGCTTTTGAGGCTTTCTCTTAGATGCCTGCCCATCGTTCTAGCTTTCATAACCATAAACTCCTTCATCTTCATCTCTCGTGATCATTCCGCCATCCACGACGAGGACGCGATGCCGCATCGTATTGACGATTTCTTTATTATGCGTCGCCATGACAATGGTCGTGCCAAGTGCATTGATCTGCTCGAAAATACGCATGATCTCCCAGGACGTGTCCGGGTCCAAGTTACCGGTCGGCTCGTCTGCGATAACGACTTTCGGAACATTGACAATCGATCTTGCAATCGAAACACGCTGTTGTTCGCCCCCGGATAATTCATTTGGGAACATTCTCGCCTTCTGTGTCAAGCCGACAAGTGCCAGTACTTCATTGACACGCTTGCGAATCACTTTTGGCGATTCCTCAATAACCTCCAGAGCAAACGCTACATTCTCGTAAACATTTAATTTAGGAAGCAATTTAAAGTCTTGGAAAACGACGCCGATCTGCCTTCGCAGGAGCGGTACCCTCTTGTTGCGCAATGTTGCCAAATTAATGCCATTGATCAAGATATCACCTTTTGTCGGCGATTCCTCGCGGTACATCATCTTGATGAACGTCGACTTTCCTGCACCGCTCGGACCAACGACATAAACAAACTCTCCGCGATTGATTTCGACATTTATGCCATTTGCCGCAACGACACCATTCGGGTATTTCTTATATACATCTTTCATCACAATCATATTAAAACCACCTGGTAATTGTTATCTACATTTTTTTCACTCAACATGCCCATTATAACATGACTGGGCCTGCTAAGTATTACAGATATGTTTCAATTGTTTTCCCAGATGACTTGGCATGAAACAAAGCAATCTCCAGTATTCTCCAAAATCTGCGTGAGTTTTAAACTGCCAGCGTTGCGTTTATTACAGGACCGGCCAGGATTGTAATATAAAACTTTATTAATAATAGTAAGAAATTTTATATGTAAAGTATTCTACTTTTATGCACTTCCAGATTTTATTCCGGCCGTAAATAGTTGTCGTTTTCGATAACAAAAAAACTGAAAAAATGTTCAAAAGCAAACTATTTTGTTTCTCTCCGAAAAGAAGTTCTCGCATGCATTACCTCAGCCAGTCGATCAGCACAGAGTTCGATTGGCTGTATTTCTGTAGCTTTTGCAGAAATTAAGGGTTCTGGTGCTTCTAAAGCTCTGCTTTTCCTGCGGAGACTTCAGCTCATGCTCTTTTTAGTCGCAGAAGTAATTGCTTTTCCCGTCGGAGCTACCAGGCTTCCATGCGCATAAAAACCATAAAAAAACTGCAACGCACGTTGCGCTGCAGTTCCTTTGTCATTATTTTTTGTCAGCCAAGTATTTAGCGACAGCTGTAATTTCTTCATCGCTCAATGTGCCTTTGAACGCCGGCATTCCGTTTTGACCGTTTGTAACGATATCATGGATTTCATCTTGAGAAAGCTCTGAACCGATGTTCGCCAATGCAGGGGCATTGCCGCGTCCTTCCAGGTTTCCTCCATGGCAAGTTGTACAGTTAGTGCTAACGAGTTTTTCAGCGTCAACGGAAGAAGTCTCGCCATTATCAGTACCGCCCGCGTTCTGGTCATTATCCGTCTTGTTTCCACCGCCACATGCACCCAGTACAAGGACAGCGCCTAACATGACTCCGAATAACTTCTTTTTCAATTGCTTTACCTCCTATCGTCTAATGATGAACGTTCATTCCTTAGTATACCAAAGGATTGAAGTGAGTCTGGCTCTGGAAGCTCCTGTTTTTTATCAATTTCATGACAATCGCAAGCAGCTCCTTCATCTAGTACTATACACATCTGACTAAATTTAAAACCCATTCTGCACTTCCAAAAAATAAAAAACGCACCGAAGTGCGCTTTTTACGTTTTCAGACCATACTAATGTCGAGTATTTATGAAATTTTTGAGCGAAGATATGCATTGATGAACTGGTCGATTTCGCCATCCATGACAGCACCGACGTTTCCAGTCTCTTCGCTTGTCCGGTGATCCTTAACCATCGAATATGGATGGAAGACATAAGAACGGATTTGGCTGCCCCATCCGATTTCCTTTTGCTCGCCACGGATTTCTGCAAGGCGTGCTTCTTCCTCTTCCACTTTCAATTGATACAATTTAGCTTTTAACAAGTTCATGGCCCGCTCACGGTTTTTAATTTGGGACCGTTCCGTTTGGCATGTGACAACAGCACCTGTCGGAATATGCGTGATCCGGACGGCAGAATCTGTCGTATTAACGTGCTGGCCGCCCGCGCCACTGGAACGGTACGTGTCGATTTTCAAATCTTCCGTGCGAATTTCAATATCGATATCCCCATCAAACTCCGGCATCACTTCTACAGATGAGAAGGAGGTATGACGGCGGCCCGATGAGTCGAACGGCGAAATCCGAACAAGGCGATGAACTCCTTTTTCAGCTTTCAAATAGCCATATGCATTATGTCCCTTAATGGAAAGCGTCACGGATTTGACGCCCGCTTCATCACCTGCTTGGTAATCAAGCGTCTCAACTTTGTATCCTTGGTCTTCCGCCCAACGCGTATACATGCGGAGCAGCATGGATGCCCAGTCTTGTGACTCGGTGCCGCCTGCGCCGGAATGAATTTCAAGGATAGCATTGCTGCTATCGAATTCATCGCTCAACAGCATTTGCAAGTCGAAGTCTTCCATCTTCTTTTTGAAGTCCTTCAACTCTGCAGCGAGATCTGCCTGCAACTCCTCGTCTGCTTCCTCTTTCAGCAGTTCGAGCGTCATTTCAAGATTTTCCTGCGTATCGTTCAATTCATTGAAGTCCCCCACTGTGGATTTCAACGCATTGGATTCCGAAATGACTTTTTGCGCGGCATCCTGGTCGTCCCAGAATCCAGGTTCCAGCATAATTTCATCCAATTCTTGGATTCGTGCCTCTTTGTTTTCTAAGTCAAAGAGACCCCCTGAAGTCCACTAATTTCTTAGCTGTTTTGTCGAGCTCGTTGCGAACATCGGATAATTCCATCATAAAAGTTCCTCCTGAAAATAAAGTTCAGAGAAACGGCGGATCAAGCCGCCGTTTCATCATCTAGCCGCAGTCTGGTTACGCAGTCCCATGGCAGTTTTTATATTTTTTGCCGCTGCCGCATGGACATGGATCGTTCCGTCCAATGTTGACAGCCCGGCGCGACGGTTTCTTCGTCACTTTCTCGCCATCCTCTTTCGGATTAACGGCCTGCCCTTTCGCTACTTCCTCACGTTCAAGGTTGTTGCGGATTTCCGCTTTCATGACATATTTCGCGGCGTCATTTTCAATCGACGTGACCATCTCTTCGAACATCGCGAAACCTTCCGACTGGTATTCACGCAAAGGATCCGTCTGGCCATAGGCACGCAAATGAATTCCGTGGCGGAGCTGATCCATCGCATCGATATGATCGGTCCATTTGGAGTCGATCGCACGAAGAAGGACAACCTTCTCAAATTCACGCATCCGATCTTCGGACATTTCCGCTTCTTTCTCATTATAACGCTCGATGATCGCATCATTGATAAGAGCTGTGACATCCTCGATCGATTTTCCTTCCAATTCTGCCGCCGTTATGCTTCCTTCCGGCAACAAATTAGCACCTAGGAAATCTTCCAGGCCTTTCACGTTCAATGAAGTGCCATTTTCATCGGTATGCATCCCAATCACACGGTCGACAACGTTATGCAGCATGTTCTCAAGCACTTCGCGGATATTGTCGGAATCCAGCACTTCGTTCCGCTCCTTATAGATAATTTCCCGTTGTTGACGAAGGACATCATCATATTGAAGCAACCGTTTCCGTGCATCGAAGTTGTTTCCTTCCACCCGTTTCTGCGCAGATTCGACAGAACGCGACACCATTTTGGACTGAATTGGCGTAGTATCGTCCATACCGAGCTTCGTCATCATATTTTTCATTTGATCTGATCCAAAGCGGCGCATCAATTCATCTTCAAGAGACAGGTAGAATTGCGTGATCCCTGGATCCCCTTGCCGTCCCGAACGACCACGAAGCTGGTTATCGATACGGCGCGATTCATGCCGCTCTGTGCCGATAACCGCAAGACCGCCAAGTTCTTGGACGCCTTCACCAAGTTTAATATCCGTACCGCGGCCGGCCATGTTCGTTGCAATCGTAACAGCACCTGGCTGACCGGCTTCCTGAATAATCTCAGCTTCTCGGCCATGGTTCTTCGCATTCAATACATTATGCGGAATTCCGTACTTTTTCAAGTAGTTCGAGATAATTTCCGATGTTTCGATTGCTACGGTACCAACGAGGACAGGCTGCCCTTGTTTATGGCGTTCCTTAATGTCCTCTGCGACTGCTTTGAATTTCCCTTCCATTGTTGCATAAATCAAATCCGGACGGTCATCCCGTGCAATCGGACGGTTTGTTGGAACAGCGATGACATTCATATTATAAATATTGCGGAATTCCTCTTCTTCCGTTTTCGCTGTACCTGTCATACCAGCCAGCTTGTCATACATACGGAAAAAGTTCTGGAACGTAATTGTTGCCAAGGTCATCGTTTCATTCTGAACTTCCAAGCCTTCCTTCGCCTCAATTGCCTGGTGAAGCCCGTCGCTATAGCGGCGGCCTTTCATAAGGCGCCCGGTGAACGAGTCGACGATGACGACTTCGCCTTCCTGCACAACATAATCGACGTCAATATGCATGCTCGCATGAGCTTTCAACGATTGGTTGATCGCATGGTTTAACGTGACATGCTTTAAATCAAAAAGGTTTTCGATGCCGAACGCCTTCTCTGCTTTATCCACACCCGATTCGGTAAGAACAACGCCTTTCGTCGATTCATCATAGGAATAGTCTTCTTCTTTCTTCAGCGTGATGACAAAACGGTTCGCCAAACGGTAAAGCTCTGCCGATTTGGAAGCTTGCCCAGAAATAATCAGCGGCGTCCGCGCTTCATCAATCAAGATCGAGTCCACTTCGTCAATGACGGCATAATGAAGCGGGCGTTGTACTTTATGTTCTGAATACAACACCATATTATCCCGCAAATAATCGAAGCCGAGCTCGTTATTTGTAGTATACGTAATATCCGCATCGTATGCCTCGCGTTTTTCTTCTTTCGAGAGGCTGTTTAAATTCAAACCGACTGAGAGGCCAAGGAACTCATACAGTTCTCCCATCTCATTCGCATCACGGCTCGCAAGATATTCGTTCACTGTCACAACATGGACGCCTTTGCCTTCAATTGCATTCAAATACACCGCAAGCGTCGATGTCAACGTCTTCCCTTCCCCGGTCTTCATCTCCGCTATATTGCCTTCATGCAGCGCAGCCGCCCCCATAATCTGAACGCGGAACGGATACATCCCAAGCACACGGCGGGATGCCTCACGCACAGTTGCAAACGCTTCAGCCTGAATCGCATCAAGCGACTCGCCATTCGCCACCCGTTCTTGGAACTCCTTCGTCTTTTCTTTCAATTGCTCGTCAGAAAGACGTTCCATTTCTGTAGCATGCGCTTCCACCTGATCTGCAATTTTTTCAAGTCGTTTCAAGTCTCTTTTATTGGAATCAAACATTTTATTCAATACGCCAAGCATATAGGTCACATCCTCATTAAGTTCACCCTTCATTTTACCATTGTAAAAAGCATGGTGCAAATGATGGACGGTTTTATCATGGAGATATGGAGAATTTAGGGTTTAGAGATAGCTTGGGCAGAAGCGGTGGATGAGGAAATAATTAGATTGATAGAGGGATTTTAGTTAGATGTTTTGTGAATGTTGGTGCGTACAGGGAGAACTGCTGTTGTGCTGGTGGAGAACCATATTGGCTAAAACTTCGGACTGCGCAGGAGATTGCCGGGGATAATTGTTTTGGTTCCTTTATGCGCGGATGGAACGGGCGTATGCGCGGGTGCACTGCTTTTATGCGCGGGGGCGCTTTGCTTATGCGCGGGTGCGCTGCGCTTATGCGCGGATCGAGCAGGCGTATGCGCGGGTGCACTGCTTTTATGTGCGGATGGAACGGGCTTATGCGCGGGTACACTGCTTTTATGCGCGGGTGTGCTGTGCTTATGCGCGGATCGAGCGGGCGTATGCGCGGGTGCGCTGTGCTTATGCGTCGGCTTTTCCTGAAGTAGATTTGCTGAAATGTCAGCTTTCGTAAAAGGTTTTCATATGTGGTGTGGGAGGACATATGTTTCATTCCATTCAAAAACCTCCGGAGGCATCCGGAGGTTAGATGAGTTAATTGGTTTCAATCAAACCGTATTTGCCGTCTCTTCGTTTGTAGACGATATTCGTGCCGTCAGATTCTGCATCCGTGAAGATGTAGAAGTTGTGGCCAAGCATGTTCATTTGGAGGATCGCTTCTTCTTGGTCCATCGGTTTCAGGTCAAACTGCTTTGTGCGGACGACTTGGAAGTCGCTTTCGTCAGACGCATGCTCTTCTTCGAGATTACGCTCTCGTTCCACTGTTTGCAAGAAAGCTGCGACACCTTCCCGCTCGCGGAATTTGCGGTTTACCCGTGTTTTATATTTGCGGATTTGCCGCTCGAGTTTATCGACAATCAAGTCGACTGCAGCGTACATGTCATCGTGCCGCTCTTCTGCTCGCAACGTCAAGTTTTTCATTGGAATCGTGATTTCCACTTTTGTTTGCTTGTCGTTGTAGACTTTCAAATTGACGTGCGCTGTTGCATTTGCACCCTCAGAAAAGTAACGTTCCAGCTTATGGACTTTCTTTTCGACATATTCCCGAATAGCTGGTGTTACCTCAATGTTTTCACCACGGATGTTAAAGTCTAGCATATGAACTCCTCCTTTGGTTATCCGATGTTATATACTTCTCCATATTGCCTCTGAACTCCTTCTTTAAACTAAAAAGTTTTTAAGAAAGATGTCGAATTGTGACGAAATTGCATCCGAACATAGTTTAATCTCGACCGGATTTGACACGAAGCTTCAGATCGTCGACAATCAACCGGGCAATCAATGGTTGTTCCAAGAAATCAAATCCATACAAATAACCGTTCTTGTATGGTTTCTTCCAAACAATCTTCCCTTCTTGCTCAATAGGCTGTTCGTACAGTGTAAAACGTAAGCGAAGATTCAAGCCGTGCACTTCAATCGGAATATCGTATTCCGTATAAAGCTTTGCTCCGCCCGAACTGATGTCCAGCATCTTGCAATTACCTGGTCTTGAAGCCGCTGCATGTTGCTCTCCGAGAAGAATCCGGAATTCCGCTTCGATCGGATTGCCGAAGGAATGCCTGAAGTACTCTGTCCGTTTGTACAGCATGTCACATCGCTCCTTACAAATCCGTTTCCCTACTTACAGTATATCAAATTTGAAATAGTTTATCATTTCAGACACTCATTGATTTCCTTCTTCTAAAAGTAACTTTGCCTTTTCGGTATATCGCATGGAATGTAAAATCCATCTCAAACTAGTACTTTCCTTTTTCTTAGGAGAATGCTATGGTTGTAATTGAAAAACATACACATTTTGACCATTAGGGGAATCCTTTACAAGGACTGAGAGAAGAGTGCGGCTCTGATACCCTTATTACCTGAACAGGTTTGTACCTGCGGAGGGAAGTGGATTAGTTAACTGCGTCTTCATGTTCATTTGACGACTCGACCACTTCGCCTCTTTTGGCAAGTGGTCTTTTTGTGTTTCAGGGAGTGATGCAATGGAATTTATAGTCGTGACGAATGATAGACTCGAGCTTTCCGAGCTGGTAAAGATATTAATTGAAATTGAACCGTATATGGACTCTGTCATTTTACGTGAAAAATCAAAAACGGATTGCGAGTTGATTGAGTTGATCGCTACGCTGGCAGAACAAGGAGTTCCTCATGAAAAATTGATCGTAAACGGGCGAGCTAACCTTGCCGCTGTTGCAAGGGTGGATCAAGTGCAACTCCCTAGTTACGGAACACCATTACCGTTGATTTCAAAGAAGTTTCCCTCCATACGGTTTGGCAAATCGATTCATTCTCAAGATGATGCCAAACAAGCCCGGTTGGAGGGGGCTCAATGGCTCTTATACGGCCATCTGTACACCACGCATTCGAAGCCCGGACTACCTGGCAGAGGGACGGATGAATTGAAACAGATCATTGATTCAGTGGATGTTCCCGTCTACGCAATCGGCGGCATACAACCGAACCATCTGAATGAATTGAGTCAACTCGGTGTAGCAGGCGTTGCGATCATGTCAGCGGTTTTCGATAGTTCCGATCCCGTCGCTGCTTTACTGCAATACAGAAAAGAGTGGGAACGAGGTGATGACATTGAAGATAGTTGAGGTGAATGGCGTAACTCGGGAAGTCCCCGAAGATGTCCAAAGTGTGGATCATTTGCTGAAGCATCTCGGTATAGCCGAGCGAATCTTGATTGTGGAATTAAACCGAACCATCCTTGAAAAAAATGCTTATGACCAACCAATCCACAATCGGGACCAAATTGAAATCATCCATTTTGTAGGAGGCGGATAAATTGTTGCAGATAGCTGACAGAACCTTTTCTTCAAGGTTGTTGCTAGGTACAGGAAAATATCCTTCTTTTGAAATACAAAAAGAAGCGGTGCGCGTTTCAGAAGCGGAGATTTTAACCTTCGCTGTTCGCAGAATGAACATCTTTGAATCATCACAACCCAATTTTCTCGAACAGTTGGACTTGTCGGCGTATACTTTACTGCCGAATACTGCCGGCGCGAAAACGGCTGAGGAAGCAGTCCGTATTGCGAAGCTGGCAAAAGCTTCGGGCCTTTGCGATATGGTGAAAGTTGAAATCATTGGATGCGACCGATCCTTGTTGCCTGACCCGGTTGAAACGTTGCGGGCAGCCGAGATGCTTCTAATGGAAGGATTCATCGTCTTACCCTACACATCGGACGATGTCGTTCTGGCTAGGAGATTATGTGATATGGGCGTCCATGCTATCATGCCGGGCGCTTCTCCGATCGGTTCGGGACGAGGTATTATGAATCCGCTCAACCTGTCCTTCATTATCGACCAATCAAACGTACCGGTTATCATCGACGCAGGCATCGGATCGCCAAAAGATGCTGCTTTCGCCATGGAACTTGGTGCTGACGCCGTGCTATTGAACACAGCTGTCTCTGCTGCGAAGGACCCAGTGAAAATGGCGAAGGCAATGAAACTGGCAATTGAGTCAGGGCGGCTTGGCTATGAAGCGGGACGAATGCCAGAACGGAATTATGCAGTCGCAAGCAGTCCGATGGAAGGACTCCTACCGAAGTGAACGAAAAATATAGCAGACAAGAGCTCTTTGCGCCGATCGGCAAGAGCGGGCAAGAGCAAATCCGAAGGCTCAAGGTACTCATCATGGGTGCGGGGGCGCTCGGTTCCGCGAGTGCCGAAATGCTTGTAAGAGCCGGAGTCAGGAAGCTGACAATCGTCGATAGAGATATGATCGAATGGTCCAATTTGCACCGTCAGCAACTCTATACAGAACAAGACGTAATCGATCGCTTGCCGAAAGCGATTTCAGCTCAGAACAGGTTAGTTGCGATTAATAGCGATGTCGCTGTAACCGGCATCGTCATGGATGTGTCGGCGACAAATGTGGAAGAATTGATCAAGGGGCACGATTTGGTTGTCGATGGAACAGACAATATGGAAATTCGTCTCCTCATGAATGATGCGACAAGAAAAGCAGGCATCCCTTTTTTCATGGGTGCATGTGTCGGAAGCTACGGAGTGACATTTCCAATTGGCGTGAAACAGAACCAGCCATGCCTACATTGTCTGATTGAAACGTTGCCTTCCCATATGATGACATGTGATACAGCGGGGGTCATCAGCCCCGTCGTTGTTACGACTGCGGCCCGGCAAGTAGCAGCAGTGTTGAAATATAAGACAGGGGAAGTCACACCAAAATTGCAGAGTGTAGATCTGTGGACGGAAGAACACGCATCCATCGATGTGTCTTCTTTTAAAAAAGTGGATTGCCCAAGCTGTTCCAGCATGGCCACATACCCTTTCCTCCAGCTGGGAGCGGCTACCAGAACGGCAGTCTTATGCGGGCGAGATACCGTTCAATTGACATTCCCTCCAACAAGGCAGTTCGAACTTGCTGAAGTCGCGGTGGCAATCGAGGGGAAGGTGACCGAACTGAAACATAATGACTATGTTACCGTTTGCCTTTTCCAAGATCATCGGATCGTCTTTTTCCGGGACGGGCGATTGCTCGTGCATGGAACAAAAGATGTGACGGTTGCCAGAAAGCTGACCGCTGCTTTGTTGGGGTGAGGAATGCTGTTTGCACGACAGATAGATGGGTGGAAACACTCGACAAAACGAAAAGGCAATGAAGGGAACGAGTTCGTCGTTCACCTTCATTGCCTTGCATTCATTGCTTTGTATCGTAAAATGTCCCATCGCGGGCCACTTTCCCATAAGGATTGACATAGTTCTTCATATGCTCTTTCTTAGATTGCGTGGCGGAAATATCAGCACGAATCCGTTTGGAATAAAGAGAAAGCGATTGAAGCACCTGCTTCTCCAATACGACCAAGTCCCTGCCCGCTAGTTCTTCTTCCGAAGTAAAAGGAGGCAGGATCTCTCTTTGTAAAGCGTCCCGTTCGTCCAGCAGCCGCTCTATAGTTTCGATGACCGCATCCCGCTTGTCCACTTCTAATTGAGCAGTCGCGAGCAGTAGCTCTTTCGATATATCCTGCCACCGTGCCAGAGCCGGCCGGATCATATTTCATCCGTGTGGGCATATTGTTTTTGCCGGTTGATCTGAATCACTTGCTTCCACGTGTCACGAAATTCCGTGATGATGGAAGCCGCTTCCTCATAATATGCCACATCATTTTTCACATTCGCTTCAAACAGACGGTTATTGACAAATTCATATAAAATCAACATATTTTCAGCAACTGGAACCGAAGTATCCAGTGTCACCATTAATTCTGATACAATCGCCTGCGCTTTTTGTGTAGCTGTATTCTTTTCCTCAATATTGCCTTGATCCAATGCCTTCTTCGCCTGTTGAATGAATTTCAAGCAACCATTATATAACATCAACGTCAACTCACCAGGCGTCGACGTATTCACCGAATTGTTCTGATACGTTGCATATGGATTATTTATTGCCATTAGTGCTTGTCTCCTTTGAAGGGATTCCTAGTCAGTAGGAATATTTTATTTCACTGTCAATTACTGTCCGCCAAACATGCTCATCATATTAGCCGATTGGGCATTCGCTCGTTGTATTGCTGTCTCCATTGCGGTGAACTGTTTCCAATAACGATTTTCGACCATTTTCATGCGTTCTTCGAAGCGGTCGATTTGCTTGTTCATGTCATCGAGTGTTTTACCAAGAAGAAACGTGTCGTTCACGTCACCGACTTTGCCTGCCCGTTGCTGAATGGATTTCTGGGTTTCATCCACTACTGCACGAATCTGACGAGCAAATCCATGTTTAGATTTATCTTCGTCTTCATCAAATGCAAACATTTTGTGGAGTTTACTTGGATCTTCTGCGATTGCTTTTTTTAGTTCTTTCTCATCAATAACAAGTTTACCATTTTCCAAGTAACTCTTAGAGGTTGTGATACCGATGTCTTTTAAAGACATTTTACCTTCGCCTTCTCCAAATGACCCCATCAGAACAGTTCTCATTTTGGAAAGCATGCTTGAAATATCGGAGTCATTCCGAAGCGTTCCACTCTTCGCTTTTTCTTCCCAAAGTTCAATTTCTTTTTCCTTCATGTCTGCCTTCTGTTCAGAAGTTAGGGGTTGATAAGAACGATATTTAGGTTCACGAATCTTTTTATTTAAATCTTCAATCAGATTGTTATAATCATCGATGTATTTAACAATGGAATCGAATATTTTATCAGTATCAGGTGAAGAGGTGAACGATACTGATTTGCCGCCATCCGCGACTTTATAAGTTTTCCCATCAATCTCAATTGACCCATTTGCATCTTCCACCAAGGGGGATGTAACCTGTTTTAAATTCACTTCAAATCCGTTTAGTTGGAATGTGTTTGAAGATCTTTCTGTTTGAAGGCCGTTAAATGTAAAAATAGCGTTTTGCCCCGACTTGGACGGACCACCTAACTTCAGTGCGGAAGATAAATCCTCTGACCCTTCCCGGTTTCCAGCCGTAACTGAAATTGTTCCAGCACCGGAATCCTTAGCAGACATGGCAATAACTCCAGTACCTGAATCAAAAAAGGCGGAAGCGCCAGTCTTTTCGTTTATTTTAGCAATAACCCCTGCAATGGAATCAAATTTCGAAAACTCCAGTACTTCAACCTTTGACTTATCCCCAATTTGCGTTGTAACTGTCAAGCTCGTAAACCCAGTTGCCAATCCCAAATCCTCAAGGCTCGTATTATAATACTTGTCGGCTGTCAGTTCGTTTCCGTTCTTATCGGAAAAACCCGAGCCTGTTTTCAATGTTTCACCATGTAGAATCGTCGTGGTCGCCAGCCGATGCACTTCAATATTTCCTGCAAATTCACTGGAAGAGCTCATATTTTTAATGGCCACATCATCCGAAGAAACGCTGACAGTCTTATAGTTAAAATTCTTCGACAAGATCATATTATTAAATGTATTCTGGCTGAAATCAAATAGCTGCCGATTGACAGCACGGTAATCATTGACTTGCCACTCCAAATATGATTTCTTCTGTGCAATCTTATCCAACGGAATCCGTTGCGCTTTCATTAAATCCTTAATAATCTGGTCAGTATCCATCCCAGATGCCATTCCACCAATTCTCATATCGTTGTGTGCCTCCTTATATCTTGTGGTCAATGAGTAGTCCGACAAATTCCTTCATGGCTGCATAAATATCCATCAGTTTCTTGGAAGGGATTTCGCGGACGACTTCGTCTGTTTTTGAGTCGACGATCGTGACATAGTATTCGTTCAGTTGATCATGGAGTTTAAATCGTAGTTGTGTGTTGACGCTCTCTAAAAAGTTATTCATGCTGTCGGTCATTTGCTGCGCCTTTTCGACAGGCAGTGCCTTTTCTTCACTTGCCAGTTCTTGCACTTGCGCAGAGATGGCTTGCACTTCCTCTACCATGAACTCTGTATCTGACGCTGCATTTTCCGCACTTGGTGCAATATGAGGCACGGTGCTACCCCCAATGCGTCCAACCATAATCCCAATCCTCCTGTACTTAAGAACTTCGTTATTGTTTGTATCGGCTTGTTTTCTTTGAAGTTGAGGAAACTGTCTTAAAAAATGCCCGCTCGCCTTTCTTACATGAAATGCCGGTATTTTTTATGAAATTGCATAGAATTATAGAAAAAGTTAATATGTATCTGGAAGGATCCTTTAATAAGATTGCGAGGCGCTGTCGCATCGACAGCTGAACTGCATTCCAACATGTATGGGAAGGCAGCTCATAAGATGACGATGGGGAGGTCGTGTAAGTTCTTTTTTACTGTTCCTTCAGTTCCTCCATATTAAATAGAATGCAAACACACGGCCAATCAAACCTATTACACTTCAATTGGCAAAGGCTGCAACCCCCGTCTTTCGGGTCATGACATGATAGGGAAACTCCAGTCATCTGGCTGATAAGTCGATTATAAACCTATAGACGACTTGCAGTATCGTTCAATTCTTCCACGGTTACCGCCATATTTTCAACAATGACATGATACTCCATAATATTCTTGAGCAGTGTTTCAATCGTATTCGTGGCCTCTTCTACAAAGTGCAAATTCTCGTCCATTCCGGCTACGATTTCTTTGAACGTGCCCTTTGTTTCTCTGGAACTCTTCATCCCGACCCCCATTTGACGATCAACTGTTGTCAACGTATGAACCATTCCATCGATGAACGTATGGTTCAAGCGAATCAATTGGATCATCCGAAAGACGGACTCGCGAGTTTCTTCTGCCAGCTCCCGGATTTCCTTAGCGACTTGCTCCGTTTTAGCATTTTTTGAGAGGTGTGGCCTCGATTCCGTCTCCACTCGGAGGGCCAATAAGTTAATGTTGTCGGCTATCGTTTTCACAATATTGATGATCTCGATGACTTCCCAAGAGGATTCCTTGATGAGCCGAAATAGTTGCTGTACTTCTGTAATGGAAGACTTGATTCGCTTCATTTCTTCATTCAAGCGTTTCATTTGAGTAAAGCCATCGTGTGCCAAGAGCTGTGTTTCTGAAGATTGATGCTCTGATTGATGGACTGCAGATGAAGCCAGCTCCCCTTTCCGCTTCAACTGATGCATGGCCAATTTGGCGGTTTTGCTGATCACCAGAAGATTTTGACTCGTCGCACAGATATCCACTTTGATTTCCTTCTTCACTCTGTCATTTTCATTTTTCAGGCCCTCTACATACTGGGCATGATATTCCGCTAATACAAGCTGCTGCTCCATATTAAGTACTTTTAATAAAACACTGATGTAGTGAGTCGCATGCTCCCGGCTGACCAACGTGTTGGAAATCAGATCAATTAATCCACTTTGCAGCATATGGAAGGAAGCCAAATACCATTGCGGCTGCAGGCCGATTTTGTAATGGACTTGTGCAATGGAGAGCCGCTTTCGAACATACTTTTCGTCAAATTCCCCTCTCAGCGTTTCCTTTACATGTCCGATCATTTTGGTGGCCAGCGATTCCATCGAGCTGTGCTGTTGAATGAACTGCGAAATGTCTGGTACACTCTGCAGCTTATGGATAAACTGTACGAGCACCATATCCAAATAAGGTTCCATCAAGGCGCCAAGCTGTTTGATTTCTTTTACATCCGCCTCCGTCATCCCTACAACATGGAGATGATGATTGAGCCGATCAAAACGCGGCGCCCACATTTCTGTTACGTCCGATCCTTGTTCCCCTATCCACTCGCTTGAATGCCGATCACTTGTCTTCATGATAATCTCCTCTCGAAATCATCTTTCTTACTTTATTCATCGACATTCAAGTAGGAAATTGAACTAATTTAATAGAATTTTTTACAAATTTTCGCATTTCTTAATAAATGTGGTGAAGAGTTGTTGGGATGCAGTATCTCCTGCGATGCTCAATTCCTCAGGATGCCACTGGACGCCCAATACGAAATAGTGATTCACACTCTCCAATGCTTCAATAATTCCATCACTTGTTTGGCCCGTCACAACAAACGGACTTGGCACTTCCCGTACTGCTTGGTGATGAAATGAATTCACTCGAATGGCATCACGTCCCACAATTTGATGCAATAGACTCTTCGGTGCAAGCGTGACTACATGGGAGGCGAAGCTTTTCGCCGCTTTTTGCCTATGCTGAAGCAACGGACCGTCATACTGAGCAGTTATATCTTGATAAACGCTCCCTCCACATACAATATTCAACAATTGCATTCCTCTACAAATACCGAGAATCGGTTTATTGGCATTTAAAAATTGCCGTGCCAAAGCAACTTCTGTCACATCCCGTTCAGGGGTCACCTTTCCGAGTTCGGGGTGCGGCTCTTCATCAAACAAATATGGGGCGACGTCATCTCCGCCCGATAAAAGTAAACCATCAAGCGCTTCCACGATTCGCTTGATATCCTTCTCTACTCCTGTTGGTATAAGCAGCGGTGTTCCACCTGCCTGAAGGATGGCATGTACGTAGGCATCAGGAATGATTTGTTTCTCTCCATCCGCCCTATCCATTGTGATCCCAATAAACGGTTTCATCCGTAAATCCCTCCTTTTACAATTTAATGTAGTCTATGTTTTACGCTTCGCGCCCAAACATAACAGCAGAAATGCCAATGTGGTAATTTTTACATTGTATTAAGCTATTCAAATTGAACGTACGGTGCCGAAATAAAAAAGTACCTATTTTTAGAAAGGGGATGTCCCATGTTCACATCCATAAAAACGAAAATTACACTTACAATGGCACTATTATTTATTTTGGGCATATCCCTCATGACTTTTATGACGAATGACCAGGCGAAAAAGCAATCGTCTGGGAACATGATTCAATCGAGTTCTTCCATTGTGAATGAAATGCGATATGGCATTGTCAACTATCTGTTGCAATTCGAAAAGGGACTCGACTTCCTTGCGAATTCAGAAACGATTGTTCATTCCGATGATCCTCCAGAGTTGGAAAGTATCTTCTCTCGTTTCCTAGCTTCCTATCACGGTACCTCCGCTGTTTATTTCGCTTCAGCTAAAAAGGACCTGACAATTGTTCCGCATAGCAACCTGAGTGCAGGTTTTGATCCGACAGCCCGATCCTGGTATCAAGAGGCCTCCGCTTCTCCTAAAAATATCTATTGGTCAGAACCTTACAAAGATGAAGCAACAGGAGATTTTGTCATTACTGCTTCCAAAGCGGTGGTCGTCAAGAACAAGGTGATCGGCGTCGTGGGACTCGACATCCAACTTGGTGCTGTACAAGACGAATTATCAAGCACCGATGTTGGCTATGATGGTTATCCAGTGCTTTACGACAAAACAGGTGTGGCGATTTCCCACCCAACGAGAGCCGGGGAAAATTTAATGGAATTTCCGGATGTGCGATTGTTATATGAAAAAGACTCCGGTAAAGCTTATTTCAAGGACGATAAAGGCGTTCCGCAAATAAACGTCTACACGACAATACCAAAGTTCGGATGGAAAGTGGGGGCCGTCTATAAAGAAAGCGAAGTGTATGGACTGGCGACTTCCTTGCGAAATTCTATGCTGATCATCGCCGCCATCACATTAACCATCATTTTGTCTGCTCTATATGTCACCGTGCAGCGGATGACGCGTCCGCTCGGCACGTTACGCAACCTAATGGACACAGTATCACAAGGCGATTTGACAGTCCGGTCCACTAGTACAGCAAAAGATGAAATTGGAAAGCTTGCTCAAAATTTCAATACAATGATTGATCAAATGAATTCCATTATCTCCGTCGTCCGTTCCTCTGCTGGCAACGTTCGAAGCAATTCGGAAAATTTGAGTGCGGTAGCAGAGGAAACTAGCGCATCCAGTGCGGAAGTTGCTCATGCGATGACCGAAATTGCGGGAGGCGCCGCCAAATCGGCCGAGGACTCGGAGACAGTTGCAGAACGAGCGGATGGGCTTGGCCAACAAATTAATGAAATCATTTCGAAAGCAGAGCAGATGTCTCACATAGCAAACCAAACCAAAACAATGAACGATAACGGTCAAGGCCAAATGATCGAATTGAACTCATCCTTTCAATCATCTGCAGACCGCTTCCGTGTTATGGTGAAAGAATTTAACGCATTGGATGAGAAAGTGAATGCGATCGGCGGCATCATGAATACCATCACTAACATTTCTTCTCAAACAAACCTTCTTGCCTTGAACGCGAGCATTGAAGCGGCCCGGGCTGGAGAACACGGAAAAGGATTTGCCGTCGTTGCTGAAGAAGTGCGTAAGCTGGCTGAGCAATCCACACGGGCAACAGATGAAGTGAAACATATGATTACAGAGCTGGTTGCCGGTTCCCAAAACGCCTCAAAACAGATGGAGGAAACGATCTCGACTTTTAGACAACAAGGCATCGTCGTACAAGAAACCGAATCAACATTTAATCAGCTCTCCACACTCATGGAAACAATGCAGTCCTCCATCCGTTCCGTGTTGGACGAAATTGAACGAGTTGCCTTACTCAAAGAGGAAGTGGCTTTGACAATCGAAACGATGGCGGCAACATCCGAAGAGACAGCTGCAGCATGTGAAGAAGTGTGTGCTTCAACAGATGAACAGCTGCGTGCTATCCAGACAGTGACAGATTCAGCGCTGACCCTTACGGAATTGAGCGAAGAACTAAATATGGCAATTGAACGATTTAAAGTATAACGCTAAGAGCGTCAGAGACATATGTCCTGATGCTCTTTTTCATTTAAAACAAACCATTATTCTGAAATAGATTTTAACTTCTACATTCTATAAACCTCCTATTATTATAGCCAAATAGTAATATACAAAACAGCAACATATATACCGAAATCCCTTAATCTCAACTAGAAAGAAGGCAGCAAGACACGCTTAAATCCATTAAAACCTCAGTCATTGTTCTTATTATAATTAGTATTTGGCTGATCACCACATTTGCCAATCTGCAAATGAAAAAGGAAACGCAGGATAATATCATTCAATAAAGTGAAATGCTTGTAACTGAAACGGCAGGTTATATCGATACCTTTCTGGAATCTTATGAGATAGGTCTTTTGCAGTAATCCTAGTCTTCATGGATCGCTGATTTGAATATGGAGGAACCTGTAAATTCTACTTTTCGCTCGATTACGTCTGGGAATCGCTCATATAATCAGCTGAACGGTCGTTTTTGTAAGCAAAGCCCGATAGACTAGTCAACATATCCATAATTAAAATAAATAAGATGACTCCGTTTCAGCAGCGGAGTCATCCATTAAGTAGATACAAACTAGATTGTTGAGTCTTGGTCTTGTTAGTATTCCCATATGAATTAACTGACGTTCTCTTAATGCAAAAGCAATTTCCTCAACTACATAATCCTATTCATCATCTCTTCAACAATCGCCTCTTGGTACCCCGCTTTTCCGTCTTCCTTGATCACACTGGCTAATTCAATGAGTTCAGGATGATCAATGCCATTGCATTTAGCCAAGCGGTCACTTTCCAGCTTTTTCATCGGATTGCTCAACCGATACGAATTGATATCCATGCACCATAATTCGATCTGGCCCGGATAGCGTTCAAGCAGACGTTGCGCCATGGAGAGCCCTTCAGGATCAAAATCTCCCGAATAATGGAGCTGGAAACCTGACTTTACAAGACTATCCATCATAAGGAGTGACGCAAGTTTGAATTGGCCGTTCGTTGAGATGATTGGCAAGCCAGGCAAATGAGCGAGCAGTTCCGAGCAGACACCCGAATTTTCCACGATCCAGACGTGTTTTCCTGACAGTGGCCGGATCGCCGAAAGTGTCACGATCTCGCGAAGCGGAACATGCAATACAGCCCCAACTTCAACAGCCGCCCTCCATACGGGATAATCCTTTCCTTCTTTTGCAATGGCTAAAAAATTGGCCAGCGTGACGAAGTTCAACAGATCATCCCGGTAAATATTAAATGAATTGAGGAGTTCATTCACATCTTCGGTGGCAGTCGGGATAATGCATTTCTCTTCTTTCCTCTCAACTTCCATCTCATTACGATTTTTTAGAACTACGAGAGTATGCAATAACAATTTCCCAAGTTCTGTATTTAAATCAAACGCATGCGGATCTCCCGTTATTTGTTGACTGAAAAATGGCAGTCTGACTGGACTTTCGGGCAGATGAAGTAGGCAATCGTGGAGCCTTTCCGCCATGGAGCAGAAGTTATCTTCATCCTGTTCAGCGATTTGGATGATCCATCTTGCTTCTGCAGGCTGTGCAATCAAGCAATCCAACCAGAAGGATAGTGCGGGAAACTCTTCACGCAACGCGAGGAGAAGATTGCAAATCCGATTATGCCTTTCCGCCTCCTGCTGGCGTTTCGACCGAATCTCTTCGCCGAAATAGGCATCCAACAACGCTTTCAAGTCCAATTCACTAAACCGCGTCTCAAATAATTGCCGTTCGAAATCCAGCAGTGAAACGGAACCTTTTCGTCGCAACTGATCGGCTGTCACGCCGAAAAACTTGGCAAGCTGTTCTAGTTCATCTTCCGAAAACATTGCTGCCGTTACATTGCCGCCAATTCTGCCTAGGGATTCGTATTTTTTCCGGAAAGCCAAAAATAACTTTCCGTAAACGGGCTCACTTTTAAAAAAGGTTAGCGCTTCCCTCACCGCATCTCCCCCCTCTCTCTTAGTAATCCCTATCCATTCCTGATAAAGCCGTCTCTCTCTGCTCTTCCGTCCGTTTCACACCGTCCCAGTGATACTTGACAACAGACACGAAATCCGCATTTTTCGGACGTACCAGCTCACAGATGGAGAGTGCGGAAACCGTTTCATAATCTCCCCACAGCACTTGTGAGTTCATAATGAAGTCAAAGCCCAGCTCTTCGACGATTCCGAACATCATGCTAATATTATTTTCATCGACGCCCGCAAATGCCTCGTCAAGCGTAATGATGTGAGGAGCGGTCGGAGCGGCTTCCTGGTAGCGGGAAAAGCATGCTGTAAATAAAGGAATGTACATCGCCATCGCCTTTTCGCCACCACTGAATTTATCAAATTGGAAGTTTGTCAGCTCTTTCCGGGCTTCACGCTCCCGCTTATAAGATAATACAAACGAGAACCAGTATCGGTAATCTAGCACGGACTTGAGTACTTGGAGCAGTGTTTTCCCTTCCCCTTGCTGATCGACCTCTTCTTTCGCACGATCGATTTTTGATCGGAAATGCTCGATGATCCGGTTCAGATCCGTTTCCTTCATTAAGCGGGGATCCCGTCTCAATAAATCAACCAAATCATTCGTATCCAGTTCGGCTTCATTCTCTGCGGAACGCGGCTTCCATTGGATTGAAAACGACAACCCTGAACTGGAATCATTTTGACGCATCAATTTATCCATCTTTTCCGCCCAATTTTGCGCACGCGTAATTCGGCTCCTTAACATATTGCCGACTGAGTCGAACAGAATTTCTTCATATAAGCGCCGATCCTCTTCTTCTAACGCATGCGACTGGCGCTCATAATCCGCAGCAATGGAATTGAGGATAAAATAAGGACTGACCCGTTTACCTTGGAAATCCAGCTGAATCAAGCGCCGCGTGGACGCCCGCTGCCAATTGGCATATTCAATCTGCTGTGCTTCTGTCCAATCTGTCTGTTCCCAATTCGGAGAATCGGGACGTTCGCTAATTTCCTGCATCCGATACTCCATTAAATTTGAAAACTGTTCATTATACGTTTTTGTCAAATTCTCCTCGATCTTGCTAATGTCTTTCTGCGAAAGAAAGGGAGTGTATTGATCCGCCACGAGAGCCATCTGCTGCTCTAGCGGCCTCTCCTCTTCTGACTCCAAGACGAATCCGTAGGCCCGCTCCTTGGAGAAAGATGTTTTCCACGCTTCTGATAATTGCGTCAAGTAGCCGCCTTCCTGTTCCTCCAGGCTGATTTGGCTATACAGCGTCTCTACGCGGACTTCTTTCTTCGGGAGCTGTACTTTATTCTCGTCCAGCTCTTTTTCTATCTCGCTCAATACTTGCCGGACTGCGCCAATTTCCCTACGGATTTCATCGACCCCTTGCAACTTAAGCTGCTCCTCGATTTCATGGATGGATTTATTAAGCTGATCAATTTTGGAGAAAATCGTATTGAGTTCCCCTTGCAGTTCGTCCACTTCATAGATAATCTCCTCCAGCCGCTCGGAAACCTGCTGCAGGTTCGCCTGAAGATTCTGTTCCTCCTTATGCGTAAGCTCCAGTTTCCGAAGCGTCTTCCGATACTGGCGCATCTCGGAACGTGCCGCCGCATAAGCAAAAGAAGTTTGTTCAAGATCTATTTCCCTCGTTTTCAGATCGACTGCCCGCTTCAACTCGAGGAAGGCTTGCTTCCTTTTTCGCATTTCCTCTTCCAGCAGTTGCAGATCCTTTTGCACTGCATTCATTTCGAGCTGTTTCTTTCTAATTTCCTGGAAACTCGTAGAAAGATCTTCGTCCGTCGGAAACTCCTCCATTGCGAGTTCCGCTTTCTTGAATAAAGTATCCAATGAGCGGACAGCCTGTTCGAATTCGTTTGCTTTGGCATGCAATTCCTCGATTTCCTCTGTCAAACGGCTGATTTCCTGCTGACGAAACCTTTCACGGGCATTCTTTCCGATGAAACGGACCGCTTCAACCGGGTTCGCATGCCCTTCCAGCAGCCCTACAACATACGTACCGTCTTCGGAAACGGAGAAACCGGACCCATTGCCGGCCATTTGCTCACCAACGACTATGCTTCGGAGCACATCGTCCACGACCGATCGAGACAACTTTTCATCCTCAATATCCGGCTGTAAATAGTCCTCAAGAGTATGGGCCATCAAATTCGGCGAAGGGACAAGGATCCGATCGTGCTGAAGTCCTAATGCATCCGCGTCTTCGACAATTAACGCATCAAGTATGCCTGCATCCAAAATCGCAGCTTCCAACCGGTTGCGGGTCGCTTCATGAATATCCGGCTTGAACTCAACAGCTTCGTAGAACGGGGAAAACCGGCTTCCTCCCGATGCTAGAAGGGAACGCGCTTCCCGTGTTGCACTGCTGCGGAATGCGGGTTCCGGATCTTTCTGCAACTGCAGTTCCTTTCTTTCGGCCTCTTTATCCGCCATCTGCTGCAGCAACTGATCTTTCGCCGTCATCGCTTCTACTTTTTTCTCATAGAGCCCGGCACGATATTCCTCATATAATTTCCAAAACGGTTCTCGAATCGTTCTGTACTCGTACGGTTCATATAAATCATTAAGCCACCTAGCCGTTTGGCTGAGCAACTGCTCGCTGACTCCAACGTATGGATGTCGCTTCGCCCATAAATGGATGGTGTCCAAATGAATTTGCTTGTCATTTTGAAACACTTTTTTCCAGTCTTCCGCTTCCATGTTGAGCCGGTCAAACTCCAACTGCTTATCCGCCTGCTTTTTTTCATGCTCAACCAATTCTTCGCGCAAACGGTCGATTTGACGCAAATTCTCCATCGTTTCATTCAAAAAGTCATCATGCCGTTCCGCTTCCGCATCCCATACCGCGAAATCATATCCAGCATTCCGCAGTCGCGCAAAGTCTTGCCCGTTGACAGCATGCCCTGCAAATGCAGCCTGTTCAGCACTTTCCTGCAAATCAGCAAGTGCTTGCCTGGCAATCATCTCCGCCTTTTCCACAGCATCTTCAATTTCCATCAGATGCTCTTTAGCCGTCCGTTCCTGTCGTTTTTTATTTTCCAGCCTTTCCTCTTTTACAGTAACTTCCTTTTTGTAAGCATTGAGCTGCTGAAGTTTACCGTCCCTATCCTCCTCAATTTGCCAAACACGGTGCCCTTGCAGCCGTGTCCGTTTCTCCTCCGCTACGAGCTTGGCTTGCTGAAGTGAAGCCGTCCTTTCCTGAAGGGCTTGGATCTCAGCAGTCAATTGGTCGGATTCCCGCTTTTTCGCAGCCATCTCTTTTTCAACTGCCGAGAGTCTGCGCATTGTTTTCTGATAGGCCTCCGCCTTTTCCGCCAGCTTATATAGGTTGTATTCATCGTAATGTTTGTTCAGCTTAGATAGCGCAGTTCGCTCCCTCTCCAGCTGTTCAATCTGCTGTTTGACCCCATCCATATGTTCAATCGTATCGGATAAATGCCGGAGATTTTCATCTGTAAGCGGCGGCAAGGCTTTCTGCAATATGTCATAAATGACAGTCGGTTTAAAATCCTTTGACAGCTTCGGACTGCGCAACTGCAGCAATAACTGGATTAGATCCGCAAAGGCGTCTTCCGTCTCAAAGCCGAATAGCAGTTTATTGACCAATTGCATATATTCGCTTTGTGAACGGACAACTTCCCCGCCATCCCCGATCCGGTTTTCAAGCTGGGTTCGCGACAAAGGGATTTGCTGCTTCTTCCCTGCTTGAGTTTCCATTTCAAACAAATCGAAATCCTTGCCGATCCGCCGATTGTCCGTAATGGCGAATCCCCAAAAATTCATTTGTTTGTGCCGGCGCGCCTGAAGTCCGATTCCTGTCGTAATATACTGATCGGTACCCGCCCGTTTGTATTCAATGAATAAATAACCGGTCCTCTCGTCGCGGCCGCCCACTTCCTTCTCACCCAGTAAATAATCCTCCATCTTCCTCGCTCTGGAGCCAAAGGGATCGAGCCGTTCGGGTGATCTGCGGCCATCTAAGAGAACCGGCAGTAAACTTTGCATCGTCACCGACTTTCCCGAGCCATTGGATCCGCGTAATAAGAGCTTGCCATCTGAGAAATCGAACACTTCCATCGTATGGTAATACCAGAAATTAAATAGTCCAGCCCGGTTCATTTTCCATCTATTTGGTTCACGCATCCGCAACTTCTCCCTCCGTCTTAAAATCTATTGGATAGACACCCGCCAGGCGACCCGCAAGCGGTGTGATCAAATAATCATTTGTCACGGCCTCCCATTCAATCATTTCCCACGATTCCAGCAAGACAATGAGTTCCTCCATCGTCGCCTTAATAGAATTTGACCGATAATGGCTGCTCCACCCGGCCCCCTCCTTCTCCTTCAGCTGGCCAACCAAATGCTCTAGCGCAAAGGCGGACAACTGGATTCGTCCAAAGGCGTCTGCGTGATACTTGTCCACCTGATCACGAAGCAACGCCGAGAATTGCAAGGCAATGTCCGAAATCGCTTTCTGATCAGGAAACAATGTCATATCCTGCTTCTTTTCATCCATGACGAGTAAACCCATGTTTTTAAATAACTCTAAACGGAACAACGAATGTGCTTCTATGTCATCTCGCAAGCGGTTTCGGTAATTTCGGATGTAAGCAAAATCCGAATCATCCTCATCCTCCCGGAAAACGGCAGGAGACAAAAACAATTTTCGGTAAACCCGTTTCCGTCTCAAATCGTCCATATGCCGCTCCTCTTCACTCGCCAGTATATCCCCAATACTGGAAAACTCATAAATGTCCTTCGGATAAGCCCGCATGAAGTAGCGGGAATAGACCGTTACTTCGTATAGCACCTCTTGCTCCGCATCAAGGGCGAATTGTTCCACCTCCCCTTCAACCGCCCGAATAAGCGATAAAGCTTCGAGTTGCCGGACAACACGTACCAGTGACTTGCGATGATTATAATTCGTCCAATCAAGCGGCAGTTCACCAGGATACAACTCCTTGATATCGCCACAAAGATCCGATAGCAAAAACTGTTCATCGACAGCTCTGCTTTCAGAAAACGCAAGCGCACAACAAAAAATGACATAGTCAAGAGGCTGTTGGAACGCTTGGATCCCCATCCAACTCTTTGGCTCGACCGGAATCTTTTCCAACTTGATGAAGTGCTGATGGATGATCAAATCGTAGCCGAATTTATCATCGATATACCGTTTTAGTACCTTCTCCCTCTTACGAATGAGCTGATACAAATCAGGCTCCTCCGCACGCAAAATCCAAAAACGTTCAAACAGCAAACGCAGCGCCTGTTGTGCCTCTTCATCAAACTGATTTCCTTCCACCACCGTCAAGCACCTCCTTCTACAATCCGGAATACTACAGATGGCATCGAGAGCACCCCGTCATCCGAATGAAGTTCCACTCGTTTCGTTTCATCAAGCAGCACATTCACCGTGTACCCTTGTTCCGTCTTGATTGTCCGGTCTTTCCTAGCCATCGCCTTTGCCACCCAGCCAAGCAACAATTTCCGCATATACGGCTCTATGTATGAAATTCTTTCCAATGCAATCTCTCCGTCTTGGATATATGTGGAAAGAACAGCTTGTTCTGTCCGGCGCTCTGCCAAATACGTTTCAATCAATTCCTTCTGCTCGCTCTTTCTGCTTACAACTGCTCCAGGCCGAGTCTTCTCACGGTATTGGCGAATCCGGGGTTTGATTTCATGCATGCCCGGCATTTCATCCCAAACATCGGTATAAATATCTTCGGACGGCACATGATCGCTATACAAATGTTTTGTATGAAACACGCCGAAAGCGGCACTTGACAGCCGATGGGCATCATCTACCGATTGCAATCCATCGAACCACTTCGCCAGATGCCTATAGTCTTTCTTCCGGCTGCGAAAATAATGATGTCTCTCTCCCAGCCGCTGGACAATGCGCGTAATGCGCCGGATTTGCTCATTCGTCCGCTTACGCAAACTCTCCAGCTCACTATCCCCATGTACACTTCCAAGGAACCACGTTTGCAGACTAATCCACTTCTGCCGCTGCTCCTCAAGCAACGCCTCTGGATCAAGCGCAACGTCTTCCAAACGAGGTACCTGTTCCTGATGCACGACAACCGCTTCGAAAAAAGGCAGCATTTTCTCTACTGACAATTCCGCTAGCAACACTTGAATTTTAAAAGCTGTTTGCTGTAAACCGACAATGAAATCCCGGAGATAAGAAGTAAAACGGTCCTTGAAAATGAGGAAGGCATCCGTCTGCATTCGCTCTTCCACTTCCTCGCTGCTTATGTATGCGATATAGTCCGCGGTGTTCTTTGTAATGGAACGAAAATAAGCGAACACATCGTTCCAAAGCTGCCCGCATTCATCCACATTCCCGAAAGTATCTTTCTCCAACACTTGGCCAATCAGCAACAAGCGCTCATACAACCGTTCAAACTCTTTCTTCTCAAGCGACCCGCCAAATGCATTACCACCCTTTTCCATTTCGGACAGCATCCGCTCGAACTCCACTGTATATGGAGTGCATTGGTATCGGAACCGTTTTTTCTTAAACTCTTCTATCGTCTGCGCCCGGCCCATTTCCTGCCGAGCTACTAAATTGTTCCATTGTACAAGCTGTGCCAAGTCTTGCTGCACTTGTTCTTCTGTATACAGACTGAACTCCGGCAGCGTATGCAGATGCGCAAGCACTTCTTCTGGGAAAAGAAAATCACGCATGCGCTCATGCTGCACATAAAAATATCGCAAGATCGCCCGATAACTCCATGCTTTCTCCGCAGATAAATAACTTGCTTCCTTTACTTTTTTAAATGAATTCAAGTTTAATTCTCTCCCTCTATAAATGTTGATGTATCAACGGTTTAAGCCGTTGTAAGGATGCCAAAAATATTTTTTTGACACTCGTTTTAACATTAGTGTTTGATA
>JACHLS010000005.1 GCA_014204635.1 Sporosarcina luteola
CCGTCCCCTAAAATTCGCTCGATGAATTGGCCAATCTCCCTGGTGCTGAAGCCGTTCTGATACATGGTAACGATGGCCTCGCCCAACCACCTCTCTCGTCTTTGATACGGATCAAAAAGCTGGGTGCGAAACATGCCGTCCCGATCTCTTGGGACTGCCAACTCCTCGATTCGTCCATATCTCGTATCCAGCTGGCGTTCGTAATAACCGTTTTTCCTGTATTTAAGTTCGGGATGTTCCACTTCGAAGAAGTTTTTTATCTCTTCTTTCATAATCGTTTCCAGTTTTTCCTGCACAAATTGCTTCACAAGATCTTCCATATGATTAGAAAACAAATTATCGATTATACTAGTAGACATAGATAGTACATCCTCCTTGGTTTTTGTAGTGATTAACCTTAAGGATGTCCTATCTTTTTTTGTTTACACAGACTATTGTACGTCATCAGGTTATGCTCGGATGTGGAAGGGTTATGCGCGGGTTTCCAGATTTATGCGCGGGTGGCGGGGGCTTATGCGCGGGTTTGAAGTATGGGCTCGCTCGTTGTCCTAATATAAAAAACCGGCTCATCGCCGGTTTTCCATTTACGATTCCATATTTTTTAATGCTTTTGCCACTTGGACAGTGCGTTTCGCCTGATGTTTGACCGCGTCTTGAACGTCTTCGATCATTTTACCGTCCTGACCGACAGTCACACTCGTGCCATACGGGTTGCCGCCTGCACCGAAAGTAACGGGATCTGTATAACCCGGCGCTACTACGATGGCACCCCAGTGGTATATGGTTGTATAAAGAGAGAGGATGGTCGCCTCTTGACCGCCATGCGGATTTTGAGCAGATGCCATAGCGCTGACCGCTTTGTTTGCCAGCTTTCCTTGCGCCCAAAGACCGCCAGTCGTATCCAAGAAATTTTTCATTTGCCCCGGCATATTGCCGAAACGTGTCGGTACGCTAAAAATGATGGCATCCGCCCATTCGAGATCATCCGGTTTCACTTCGGGCACATCCTTGGTCGCTTCGACATTCGCTTTCCACGCTGGGTTTGAATCAATAGCTGCTTGTGGAGCTGTCTCTGCCGCTTTTACAATTCGCACCTCAGACCCTGCTTCCTTTGCAGCCTCTGCTGCCCACTTCGCCAATTGATAATTGGTACCGCCTGAGCTATAATACACAACTGCTGTTTTCACCATATTCCAACACCTCTATTTTATATTTTTATGATACCAATGTGCTGCCGCTGCCACTTCCGTATGCGTCAGCGAATGTCCGTTCATTTCCCAATGCACTTCCGTTTCAGCGCCAGCACCCTTAAGCAGGCTCTCCAAATCCATCGTCTCTTGTGCCGGGCAGATTGGATCATTTTTGCCAGCTGTAATAAATACAGGGACACCCGTTAAGTCGGGTAAATCGATGCTGCGTCGAGGAACCATTGGATGGTGCAGAACTGCTCCCTTCAATGAATCGGCATAGTGAAACAACAAACTTGCCGCGATATTGGCGCCATTCGAATAGCCGACGGCCACAATATTGGATCTGTCAAAACCGTGCTCCTCTGCCGCATCATTCAAAAATGTATTTAGTTCCTTTGTTCGATAAATCAGATCTTCCTCATCAAACACACCTTCTGCAAGCCGTTTGAAAAAACGGGGCATGCCGTTCTCCAATACATTTCCCCGGACACTTAAGAGAGCGGCTTCTTCATCTATCATCCGTCCTAAAGGCAGCAGATCCTGTTCTGTTCCACCCGTTCCATGGAGTAACAATAGCGTTGGGTGCTTCGGGTTTCCCTTTTGAAAGATATGCTTCATTCATTTCCCCTCCTTTCACGAACGGTAAAGGGAATTAGAGTGGCATTCAACCGTTCCCGATATTGTTCATACTGTGGAGGCAGCATCAAAGAAGAGCCCATTCTGTCAAGTGCTTCGTCAATGGCAAAGCCGGGGGAATCCGTTGCAATTTCAAATAAGATGTGGCCCGGTTCTTGAAAGTAAATAGCTGTAAAATAGTTACGGTCTTGAACAGGCGTTACGTTCAGACCTTTCTCCCGTAATAGCTTGCTCCATTCCTGCTGATCATAAACATCCTTTGCCCGGAAAGCGATATGGTGGACAACGCCTACTCCCATGCCGCCTCGCCCTTTTGAAGTCATGTGCAAATCGACCTGATTCCCGATAGAGGCTTCTGATTCAAAACGGATCAAATCGCCTTCTCTGCCAATCTGCTCAAATCCCATTTCGGTCAGAAGTTTCGCTGTTTCCTCTGGTGTGGTTGAAAGAAGTGTTGCCACAGCAAAGCCATTAATCGCCTCTTTTTCTGTTATACCAGAGAATGACCATTGGTTCGCAGGGACATTATCCCTTTCTACAAGCTCCAATTGCAGGCCATGCGGATCAGAAAATGACAAATATCGTTCATTAAAGCGGCTTTGAATTGTAAATGGGATCTGATGGTCCTGCAATCTGTTTTCCCAAAAATGAAACGACCCATGCGGTATCGCAAATGCGGTTGTCCCGACTTGCCCATCTCCAATTTGCCCTTGATACGCACCTGCCCAGTTGAAGAACGTCATAATGGTGCCCGGTTCTCCGGTTTCATTACCAAAGTACAAGTGATACGTACCTGGATCGTCAAAGTTTACAGTTTTTTTTACTAGGCGCAAGCCAAGGATGCCTGCATAAAAATCAGCGTTTTCCTGGGGATGGCCAGCGATTGCTGTTATATGATGAATTCCAGCCGTTTTCTTCATTGCTTACACCTCGTATATATCTTGAAATAAAATATCTTGAATTCGAGATAATAGTACCAAATTGAAAACTTCCTGTCAAAAAAGAAGTTTTCAATCGTCCGATTACTCGAAGTTCGAACAGCGCCAATAATGATAGGCAATAATATCTGACATGAAGGCAAGGCCCTTGCTTTCCACCTGCAGGATCGGTTCCCATTCACCATCTTCTCCACGAGATAAGTAAACTTCATGATCCGGTGCAGGATCAAAATAGCCTGAGATGTCAAACGTGCCATGGCGCCGCAGCACTGCTTTCACTTCATAATCTATAGTTGGGGCTGTTGTTAACGGATTACCGACCGAGTGTTCCAATAGGAAGCCCGATTCCTCTTTCTTATGATCCAACCGTTTCAATTTAATGCCATCTGATGAGGCGGTCTTCTTTTCCTTGAATTGTTTTAGATAATCGTACGCAATGGAAGGCCCGACTTCCTTGGTAAACGTCATGGGATGTTTTTCAAGATCATAGGCCAGTCCAATATCGACCCGAGTGCGAAATGTGTCTCCATTGGGATCAAAGCCACGGCCATCCCCATGAAAATAATGATTCGGCGACAGCAGATTCGGGTTTTTCACCCATTCATCCCTCAAAAAAGTTGTATAACGGAACTTCCAACGGTTAACGGGTGTCAACTCACGCTCTCGTTGATTGACGGGTAGAAGCAAGTCATTCGGCTTCCCAATCCATTTGATCATCGTAAATGTTTCCGAAGCTGTCTCTTTCTGGCTTGTTGATGGATTCAGCGCCCCATAAATAGAAGAAAATATCGACTTCAGCGATGTCAGTTTTTCTTCCGATTCTACCAGCGGCCTTTTTGCTCGAATTGCATAGGTGTATGGCCGATCCATGTAAATATCCCGGTCAATATAACGATTTGAACTGACCGTTCCCACCAACTCGCCATTTCGGAACACTTCATATTCTTCAATGTCCTTGATTCGCTCCCATGCAAGGGCGATTTGCGTTTTGGCGACGATTGTTGTCATGACGAGTGATTGCAATGGGTTTTCGATATTTTTTTCTTCGGCGAAAGCAGATGTTTGCATCGCGATGACATCGACAACCCCATTATTAACGACTCGTTCAATCGTATAGTGATACAGTTTGCCGTGTTTGAAGTCGCCGTCCTGAAATTCCGGCACGGTTCCTTCATATAAATGTTCGCCATCTTTATATACATGATAGAAGCCCCCGACATCATTCCATGTGAAAGAAATCAAATCAGGTTCGTGTTTGACATGTTTAATTTCAAAATTCATGGCCATTTCCTCCTCTTTACCATTGTGATGTTCTTTTCATCCTGTTAAACATAAGGGCCCACATAGTACGTCAATGCCCTTCTCCTCTTCCTATGAAACGTGATAACATCCCACGGGGTTCCCCTCACCGGATGCAAAAAACCGTTCGTCCTTTTGCAGACGAACGGTATCTTTGAATAAATTACCCTTTTAAATCTTTCAATCTCCTACTGACTTCATGGAACGCTGCATCCAATTCCTGATATCGATCACTTCCCGGCATTTCCAGGCTCAATTGGCCCAAAACGGCTTGCAGCTCGGTTTCCAGACGCAGCAGGTCCTCTGGTGTCTGATTCTTATCTGGCGCCGCCTTCCTTTCCGTCCACTCTTGCAATGTGACGGGGCGCTTCTGTACCGTGCCATTTTCGAACAGCAGCAGGCCCTTCGCCAGTTTATCGACGAAATAACGGTCATGGGAAGCAATGAGCAACGTGCCGGGAAAGGCATCTAATGTTTTTTCCAGTTGCTCCCGTGACGGTAAATCAAGATGGTTCGTCGGCTCATCGAGCAACAAAACATCAGTTCCTTCCAAGATGAATTGCATTAGTTTCACTTTAACCCGTTCGCCCTGACTTAATTCGCCTAACTTTAATCCCCAGTGATTTTCGGTTAAACCCAGATTCGCCAGCTGCGTCCGCACCTTCCCCTGCTCAGCAAAAGAATTTCTATGAAAATGCTCCGCCATGGTCATCTCTTCAGGCAAATCAAGTACGGCCTGGCTCATATAGCCGATTGATAATCCATTGGACAGCCAAACTTCTCCATCACACGTTTTGCTTCCAGTCAAAATGGAAAAAAGTGTGGATTTGCCACTTCCATTAGGTCCAATCAATGCCAACCTTTCCCCCGCCTGAACTGTAAAGGAGACGTGCGAAAAAAGTGGTTGGCGTCCATAAGTTTTCCGGACATCTTTTAATTCCATGACACGATGGCCTTTTTTCCGCTCTCCTTTGACATTGAACCACACGGTCGTCTCTTCGACCGGCTTCTCTATCCGCTCTTTCTCCAATTTGGCTTCCAACCGTTTTTGCATAGAGCGAATTTGGACATCCTTCTTTTTTGCTTTGACTCGATAATACTCTTTCGCTCCGCCCTTTTTGGTCGATTCCGCATGGGCTTTAGCCGACCATTCTTTGAGTTGGGCGATTTGCTCCTCGACTTGTTTAATTTCCCGCTGCTGTTTTTCATAGTGATGCGTTTGTATCGCACGCGCATGTTCTTTTTTCTCCCTATAGCTCGTATAATTTCCCGCGTAGATGGTCAGCTTTCCAGCTTCCAGTTCCAGCACATAATCTGCAATCTGATCGATGAAGTGGCGGTCATGTGACACAATGATATAGGTGGCTGTCTTTTGATTTATAACGCGGATCAGCTCCTCCAGACTTTCCACATCCATATGATTTGTCGGCTCATCGAGTAATACAAGTTGACTGTTCCGGGAAAGAGCGGCCGACAGACGAAGTTTCATCCGTTCCCCTCCACTTGCCGTCTCATAGCGGACATGGTCTGGAATATGCCACTTGGAACGGTAGGCGTACATCTCTCCCGTTTCCTCCCGGTCGCCTTCCTCCCGTTGCTCCTGCTTAAAATATGTCAGGCTCGGAGGTGAGCCAACCCAATTGATGGAGCCCGAAGTGGAATTCAGTTCGCCTGCTAAAATAGACAGTAAAGTTGATTTTCCTGCCCCGTTGGCTCCGACAATCGCCATACATGAGCCTTGAGGCAGCTCAGCTGACACATCCTCCAAAATCGTTTTCTCACCGATTTTATAGTTTATTTCGTTAATCTTTCCTATCAGCATACTGATTCCTCCTATATGGAGGGACAAAAAAATCCCTCCGTTATAGAACGGAAGGATTAGTCAGGAAATAAACACAAAGAAACCCCGCACAATAGGGCTGCTTTACGTTTGTGTAAAAATGGACAGACTAATCCCGTTTTCCGTTCGAGTAAAAATGATTTTCATCGGAAAATAAGATTAGTTAATCACTGTCCACCCTCAGCCCTTTCAATAAATAGTACTCATAGTGTATCATAGTCGATTCATACTGTCATCAAACTTTTCAGACATCGCATGCAACTCACTCTAATTTTCAGCGGATGAAGAACTGGAAAGTACCAAAGGTCATCCATTTTTCTGGGTCAGCATCCGTCCTATGGTCTTATATTGCTTGAACTTACCTGCTTCTCCTTGTATTAGTCTCAAAAAGTTGATAGCATAGCTTGCATCGGTGACCATTCACGTAATGAATTTATTAAATCAACCACGTTATTTCTCATGACGCCTCCCCTGTGCCATAGAATGATAACGGACTATTTTCGTGTACTCACCGATACAGAGCCTCTGTTGTAAGAGAGGCTCTTTTAATTGGAATCGTCATCGGTCCAAATCCGTTTTATATCCACCTTTCCATCCGTTAAGGTGACTTGGTAGACATCCGGATTGGTCAACGCTTGCCATTCTTTGAACCCGATTCGTTCATCAAAGCACCGAAGCAATAACGTCATCAAGTTTCCGTGCGTTACTAAAACCGCATGGGAACCATCGGGCAATTCATCCACGACCTCACATACCCGGCTCATTGCTTCATTTGACGATTCCCCTCCTTCATACACTAAATTCAAATCAAGGAAAGTGTCCTCCAATTTCAATAGCCAATCTTCAAAATCATGTTCGCTCAAGGTCCTCTCAGCCAATCGGCTATCCTCTTCATAATAGATCCCTTTTAGATCAGACAACGGCTGCGCTGTCATTCTGGCCCGAAGAAAAGGACTCGTAACAATTCGATCCACCAGCTTGTCTTCAAAAAAAGCAGCCAGCTTACTAGCTTGCATGACGCCTTTTGCAGTCAAATCCGCATGAGCGGACTGACCTTCCGCCTCGCAATGCCGGACAATATATATTGTTTTCTTCATGAGAAATTCCTCCTTTTTCTTTATTTTCCCTTCTCAATTTCAGAAGAAACCTTTCACGTTTGGATGGTCTAAGAAAATTGTTGGTCCCACCTTGGGATCTACCCGGTATAAGCCTTCCCGTATCAACCATCCTACATGATTAGGAGGTGAGAATCTTGGTAAAGGATACAAATCGGACGATTGCCGGTACAGATATCAACGAGGTCAAACGCCAGAACGCGAATTCCGGTCTGACCTATAACGAAGTGAAAGAACTGATCGCAAAAACAGGAGGAAAAGGCACGGGGCTCTACAGCGACACAAATCCGGAGGCAGTGAAGAAGCAAATTGAACGGGGACAGTCGTAAAAAAAGGGTTTCCAATTTTACTTGGAAACCCTATCCTTCTCTATAACATAGCGATTAAGAAATTGGTTCATCTTTTGCTTGTAGGCATCCCCTGCAAGCGCAAATGATTCACCATGATTCGCATTCGCCACTAGGAATATATCCTTTTCGCTCGCAGTGTGTCGATACAGATCCTCCGCCATTTCAGTTGGCACGAATGTATCGCTTTTCCCATGGATATATAATATCGGAATCCGCGTCCGCTCCACTTCTTTCAGCGCACTGGCCTCCCGGAATGAATAGCCGGCTTTAAATTTCGTTACCAGGCTCGTTCCATCCAGCAACGGAAATGCCGGCAGGTGGAACATCCGGTTCATTTGATAGGTAAATAACGAATAGACCGACTCATATGGGCTATCCGCAATAATGGCTTTCACCTGGCGAGGAAGCTCTTCCTCCCCACTCGCCATTAAAACTGTGGCGGCTCCCATCGACAATCCGTGATAGGCGATTTCCGTATCAGGTCCTAACTTCTTAACCAATTGGCCCGTCCAGTCAATCAAATCCAATCGGTCTGGCCAACCAAAACCATAATAATCCCCTTCACTGCTGCCATGCCCTCTCGCATCCGGCATGAAGATGTTATACCCTAACTCATTATGATAATACTGTCCGAAGAGGCCCATCTGTTTGGCATTGCCAAGATAACCATGTGTCAAAATGACCGTCTTTTTGGTTGGCTTGGCAGCTGGCAAATAGTAGCCGGACAGTTGTAATCCATCACGCGACGTCAGGTTCAGACGTTCAAATTTTTGATCGGCGACCCACTGTCTCCAATCACCTTTCAGATAAAGATCCAGTGTTTTATCCGCCACTTCCAAATCTGCGTTTTTCTCAAGAAACTCTTTCGGTCCACGCTTGATTGCAAGTTCGTAGAAGAAAAAACTACCAGCAATTTGAATCACTAGAAACCCGATAGCCATAAGAATCAATATCTTTTTCCAATTGATTCGGATCGTACTCATTCCCCTTCACTCTGTCTTGTGACATTCTCGATGTCTAGCATTAATATACAATAAAAGTCAGAAGGAATAAATAAGATATTTGAAAATACACAAATTTGCCATGGCTTGTTTGGAAGTATAAGATTCGTAACCGCACAAACACTAAGTGGGCAAAGGAGGAACTATTGTATGGAGTATATATGGAAAACCTTGCTCATCTTTATTGTCGCGACTGTACTTTTACGAATTAGCGGCCGAAAATCCATTTCGGAAATGACAGTCCCTCAAGTCGTGGTCTTGTTTTCACTTGGCACTTTAATCATTCAACCTGTCACAGGCCATGGACTCTGGACAACATTCGGACTTGCTGCCATCCTGATTGCCTGCCTCATGGTGACGGAATGGTTAGTAATGAAGTTTGATAAATCTGAGACGATCATTACCGGCAAGGGAAAGCCTGCTATCATTGATGGCCATTTACAAGTTGAAAATATGAAAAAAATGAGACTGACCGTAGACCTGCTGGAAGCAAGGCTTCGCCAAGTTGGCATAGTCTCCCTTGCGGATATCAAAAATGCAACACTGGAATCCAACGGACAACTCGGCTATGAATTGTGGGAGGACAAGCAACCCGCGACTAAACAAGATGTTCATAACTTAATTCGCTTACTAAGAAGCGGAGAACTAAAGCCTTCAAACAACGAAACAACGCCAAATAATTTATTTACTGAAACAATTACAGAACAATCACCCAACAAGCGTAATTTCTTGCAGTGAAATCTCAAGTTACCTAACTGCCCTGAGTCCGAACGCAAAACAAAGGTGTTCAGACTCAGGGACGAATGCCAGGTAATCCAATTGACGTTCGATTTTTCGTTTGAACACCAGATTCTTAGTTCTAACGCCAGATGTTCAGGTTGAACGCCAGATTCTTGATTCCAACGCCAGTTGTTCGGGTCGAACGCCAGATTCATAATTCCAACGCCAGATGGTCGGGCCGAACGCCAGATTCTTAATTCCAACGCCAGATGGTCGGGATGAATGCCAGATTCTTGATTCCTACGCCAGATGATTGGATTGAACGCCAGATACTTAATTCTAACGCCAGATGGTCGGGATGAACGCCAGATTCTTGATCCAACGCCAGATGGTTGGGTTGAACGCTAGATTCTTAGTTCCAACGCCAGATGTTTGGGTTGAACGCCAGATTCTTAATTCCAACGCCAGATGGTCGGGTCGAACGCCAGATTCTTGATTCCAACGCAAGATGGTCGGGTTGAATGCCAGATTCTTAATTCCTATGCCAGATGTTCGGGTCGAACGCCAGATTCTTGATTACCAACGCCAGATGGTCGGGCCGAACGCCAAATAATAGGATCACGCGCCAAATGATGTCTCCTCAATGCCAAATAATATGTTTGTATGCCAAAATCGCATTTTCTTGTACCAAATAACGACCACACATGCCAAATTCAATGATTATCGCGCCAAATCTACCGCGGTCTCATCCTGTTTGCAAGTATATGGACCACTGATCTCACTCATTCTCCAATTCTTTCTTCCACTTTTCTTTCCAAGCTGCCACTGCGTCATCGATTTCTTGCATTGCTTTTTCTGCTTCTTCGCTCTTACGGTTTCTCAATTCTACGAAATGAGCATGACGCAGGTCCCCCATCTCTTTTGCCAGTTCAATTGCTTTGTTTCCTTCTTCCTCACCTATCCACTTTTGGCTCTTCAAGTAGGACGCGGCTGCTACAATCCGATTCCTTTCGCGGTCTGACAAATTAGAGAGCGGATCGTAGATGGCATAAAGATCCTCCCTTTGGTGAACCAGTTCATGCAGTTTCACACCTTGTTGAGTGAAGACTTGCATCCTGCTTGGCTTCCATTTTTTGATCAACACACCTTCGAATTCGGACTGGTTCCGGACGGTTGCATATTGTCCTCCTCCCGCTTCAGCGACTTGCTTTAATTGGGCCTGCCCTTCGTCGTCGACGTCAAATCCTATAATATTTACTTTTGCTTCAATTTCGCTTTCATTCAACTGTTTTGCAGCTTGGACGGGGTCGCCGTCACATGTTTCAATCCCATCACTGACGATATAGACTATGTTTCTGTATTGCTCTTTATCAAAAGATGCTAAATAATTGTCCGCTTTTTCAATCGCGCCGGCAAGCGGCGTCCAGCCGCTGGCACTGAACGATTCCATGGCGTCATGGAATGCATTTTTGTCATAAGAAGAAAGCGGGTACAGTTCATCGATTGCTCCGCACGATAATGCCTTATCCGATTTCGTGCCCGCTCCTTTATGACCATAAGCGAAGAGTGCCACGTTCACTTCATCATCCAGTTGGCTCGTGAAATTCTCAATCGCCTCCTTCGCGAGATCCATCTTCTTCCGCCCATCGACTTCTCCCTTCATGCTGCCGCTCGCATCCATGAGAATTACAATATTCGTTTTTTGTTTCTTGGCGATTTCGATTTCATCTTTACCTTCCGGCAGTTCCGGCATGACGTATCCGTGCTCATAAGAAGCCAACTGTTCATAAAAATTTTTATACTGTCCAGAACCGAGTTGAGAAACGAGGTAGTTATAAATTTCATCTGCCTCCAAATCTGGATGCTCTTTAAAATAAGCAGGCAGTTTCTCATGCATGATGTCAACGAATTCGTCCTCATAAAAACGAAGATATGTAACGAAATTAATGGTCCGAGCCGCTTCTGTTTTTGGATCCATGTATTCTGCAATCAACTTTCCGGCAGGCTGCTCGACCATGCCCTCCACTGTTCGGGCTGCTGTCGGGATCACTTCCTTAGAAGGACTCTCTTCTTCAGCAATTGTGGCCTCCGTCTTCTCTGTTTCCTTCGTTTGATCCGAACAAGCTATGAGTCCCAAACTGCAAATGATCAACCAACCGACACACCATCTCATTGGCTTCATCTAAATTCCTCCCTTTAGACACATATACAGTTCCCTACGGTTTATCGAGAAGATAAGTTTCTATGTACAAGGGCCCTATTTGCACATTGGGCATTTTCACCTCTACTCAAACGAACTTAAGAGTAGCAATCTTTCCGGCAACACTTTTACAAAGAAATGTGAGAAAATGGGGCTGAAACTACATTACTGAACTGGGAGGGTACGTACATGGTAAAGCATTTGCAGGATACTACAACATTGCATAACGGTGTTGAAATGCCTTGGCTTGGGCTTGGTGTGTTCAAAGTGCAAGAAGGACCGGAAGTAGTCGATGCAGTAAAAACGGCTATTCGCCATGGATATCGAAGTATTGATACGGCAGCGGTTTATAAGAATGAAGAAGGCGTTGGCCAAGCTATCCGCACGGCGCTCGAAGAAAACGGGTTGAAGCGTGAGGATCTGTTCATCACGTCAAAGGTCTGGAACACTGACCAAGGGTACGACTCAACCATTGAAGCGTATGAGACCAGCTTACGGAAACTCGGCTTGGATTACTTAGACCTTTATCTCGTTCATTGGCCTGTCAAAGGAAAATATAAAGAAACATGGCGCGCACTTGAAGACCTCTATAAGGAAAAGAAAGTAAGGGCAATCGGGGTCAGCAACTTTAAGGTGCATCACCTTGAGGACTTGCTGCAGGATGCTGCCATTACACCGATGGTCAATCAAGTGGAATATCATCCACAGCTGACGCAAACGGAAGTGAAAGCATTTTGTGAACAGCACGACATCCGCCTCGAAGCATGGTCTCCTCTGGCACAAGGCCAATTGCTCGATAATCCCGTCCTATCAGAAATTGCCAATACGCATGGCAAATCGGTCGCACAAGTGATCATCCGCTGGGACTTGCAGAACGGCGTGGTGACAATACCGAAATCCATCAATGAAAACCGGATTGTGGAAAATGCCGATGTCTTTGACTTCCAATTGACCGAAGATGAAATGGCACGGATCAATCAGCTGAACGAGGACAAGCGCGTCGGCCCTGATCCAGATCATATCGATTTTTAAGAAGCAAAAGCGCCTGTTGATGAAATAAATAAAGGACAATACATCATGAATCCGATGATGTATTGTCCTTTCCTATTCACCAGTATTATCCCAAGCATAAAATTATGATTGGAAAATCAGTATAGGGCCATCCCACTACTCATCTTGCAAGACCTTCTCATCCAGAAAAGTATCGTTTGTATATTCTGTAATCACTTTTTTCCAAAAGATATACGCATCCTTATTTGATAAAGTTTGCTTAATTTCCCAAACACCTTTAAATTGATCAAATAAAGAAAAGGCAACTTTCTTTCCCACGCCCTTTTGTCTAAATTTCCTCATGATAAAAAAATCACTTATAACATTTGTTTTTGCTGCTGAACTAAGTTTTGTATACTCTCCTGGAACATCAAGAATAATTAATGCAAATCCAGCGATTTCTCCATTCACTTCAATTAAAAACGGACGTCGATACTCTTCGGTCCATTGGTGGTCCAAGTATTTATACGAATAGATGCCATGTTTGTTTAATGCATGTCCATCAAATTCACTACTGTCATAACGATATAGCTGAATTAAATGATAAAGAACTGTTTTATCTTCGTACGGTAGTAGTGATAAAGTAATTTCCATCCGCCATCTTCCCCCAACATACAATCTCTGTTATCCTAAAAATCCCCAGTATTCTACCATCATAACTTGTTATTAACTACTCTACCAGCCTAATTATATTCCCTTGCATGATTCATCTTCCGATTGCTTACATTGTAAAGGAGCCTTAATCTGCTCATCCTAACATGTTACGATGTATAGCAAGGGGGAATCGCAATGAAACGAAAAAAAGGCTTAGCAATTGGAAGTCTGACCGCCATCCTAGTGGTTGCACCATTTATCGCAGGAAATTATTTTTACAATCAAGGTGTGAAGCGAGGAACAGAAGTGGAGTTGCATACAGAGTCGGAGACGGTAAATGCAGTTGCTAGTAATACGGATCAACAATTGTTGCAGGAGGCGAAGGAGTGGTTTGATTCATCAGAACGAACGATAATAGAAATGAAATCGTTTGATGGGTTACAGTTGCATGCGCAGTATATCCAACAGTCAAATCACTCGGGTCAAACGGTCATCCTAGCACATGGTTTCCGTAATGCAGGGGATAACATGGGTAAAATGGCGAAAATGTACAGTGACTTAGGATTCAACATATTACTGCCTGACGCGCGAGGGCACGGAAAAAGCGAAGGCGATTATATTGGCTACGGCTGGCATGATCGGCTTGACTATCAAGATTGGATCAACTATTTAATCAAAGAGCATGGAGCGAAGCAGATCTTTTTGCACGGCAATTCCATGGGAGCCGCTACGGTCCTCATGACGAGTGGAGAAGAGCTGCCTCCTGAAGTGAAGGGCATTGTTGCGGATAGTGCGTATAGCACCGTAAAAGAGGAACTGGCCCACCAGCTGAAATCCATTTACAATCTTCCAGCTTTCCCCTTGCTCGAGGTGACGAGCGTTGTCTCCAAGGTACGCGCAGGCTATACATTCGAGGAAGCGTCTGCTCTTAATCAAGTAAAGAAAAATCATGTTCCACTCCTGCTCATCCATGGGGACTCTGACGACTTAGTGCCGACGGAAATGGCGTACGAGCTCTATGACGCAGCCGCTGGAGAGAAGGAATTATGGATTGTGCCAAATGCTGGCCATACAAAGGCATTTGATAATGGCACAGCTGACTATGTTGAACGGATACAAACGTTTGTCCACCGTGTGTTGGCTCAATGACCATCGTTACGGCCTCTTCTGTCCATTTACATACGCAAGAAAAAAGCCGCCAATCGAACGATCAACTGGCGGCTCTTCCCTATCACTTCTTCTCATTTTCATCTTTTTTCAGCGCGTTATCCGCGCGTTTAAAATCCTTGGCATACAGCACTTCCTGTGTAGCTTTCAATCCATTGTTCTTTTCGGTCAACCGTTCATGGGGCTGCTTTTTTTCATTCATGGCACAACCTCCTTTCTGTCGCCTTCTTTAAGTTTTTCCGTTTCACTGCAAGACTAAACCGTCCGGCCATTCCCTTTTAGTGAAACAACCCTGACTCCCTTGATTTTCGCAGCAGTTGATGCGTCTTCCGATTGATCATTTCCTTAAAGAAGAAACCGATGAAAAAGATGAACACACCCGTTATAAGCAAGAAGGTGAAATCCGTCACCACGCGTCTCCAAACAATCCCGCCAACTGCTTCCCGCATCAAATCAATGGCATACGTAAACGGAAGCCCCGGGTTGATCCATTGAAAGAATTCAGGAAGCAACATGACTGGATATGTCCCTCCAGACCCAGCAATTTGCAGGACGAGCAGGACGATGGCCAGTGCCTTCCCGACATCACCGAACAACGTGACGAGCGTATAGACGAGAGTCATAAAAATGACACTGATAAAAATACCAAACAAGATGAACCATACCGGATTGTTCGCTCTGACACCTAATAGCGTCAAGTCCCCTGTGGTAACGATGATAGTTTGGAGAAAGCCGATCGTCAGGAAAGTCATCAGCTTGCCGATATAAACATGGCGCGCGCTCATTTCCTTGTGATTTTCCACGTCAGTCGCCAACAAGGATATTAGTAATAAGCAACCGACCCAAATGGAAAGTACCGTATAGAACGGGGTCATCCCGGTTCCATAATTTTTAATCGGAAACAATTTATTCTCATTCAATACAATCGGCTGTTCAAAAAAGCTACGTTCAGCCTGGGGATCATTTTGCAGCAGTTGAATGATCTCATTAATATCCGTTTCTCCTTTAACTTCCCGAATCCGGTTTGCTAGGTTTTTCACTTTTTCGGATACGTATGGATATTCCGCCATTACTTGATCAAGCATACCCTGCCCTTCCGCCAGATGAGTCGAGGTGCTAGATAAGACGCGCTCCACTTCTGGAATGGTCGTTTGGATCTGAACGAGCATAGACCGCCCCCGTTGCAATGTCGCTTTTGCCTGTTTCACTTCGTTGCGCACGGTCGGTTCAATGGTCTGCTCATATTCAGCAATGAACTGATCAAGGCGCACGGAAACACGTCCTGAGATGTCTTGCAGATCGGCCAGCGTTTGTTTCATTTGTTGCTGTTTCCCTTCTACAAGCCCACTTAACGCGCGTACATTCGTTTGCGCTTCTGTCATGAGGGCTTTAATCTCCCCCGCCCGATTAATAGCATCCTGCAACCGTTGCTCCCGTTCTGGATTTGCCGGTGCGGTTTGCTCTTCCTCAGAGGAATTGGACTCAGCCGTCATATCACGAAGCCATACAAGGTCAGCCTGGATTGCGTCCACCTTCCCAATGGCATTTGTCATTCGGGAGTCCACCCGTTCTTTTGCTTGGTCGAGCTCCGAAAAATCGAGCTGGATATTCCCGACTTTCTTCAAAAAATCATTGGTCTGTTTTGATATACGGGAAGCCGTATTTAAGTCTTTTTTGATGGTCGGAGCCATTTCGTTCAATCTTGCTTCTGCTTGATTTAAAAACCCGAGCGTCCGATCGATTGTGCCAAGTCCTTCTGATACGGTTTGCTTGGCTTCAGGAATTTTGTTTTGCGCTTGGTGAATCAACTGCCGGGCTGATTTCGCATCGCTTCGCGTGCCGACTAACGTTTCATGGATGGATGGCAGCTTTTCTTCCACTTCGAAAATATAATTTTCAAACCTCTCAATATCAGGTAAATCTTTCTGTATTTCCAAGCCAAGTTGATTAAATAAATTAAAGATGACCCCATTCACCGTGGCAATGAACTGACTGCTCACTTTCTCCACAATGACACTTGCCCCTTTTTCCGTAATTTTCGGAGCAATGGAGTTCAGTTTTTCATTCACATAGTAGTCAATCTCGGATTTTACAGGTTCTCCGGAAATGACGGTACCGAGCCGCTCCGAAAAATCCTCCGGTACGATCAATACCGCAAAATAATCACCATATTCAATGCCTTCCATAGCTTGTTCTCTCGTTGTGAACGTCCAGGCCATATCCTTGTTATCTTTAAGGGTATCAACGAGCTGCCCGCCTACATCGATCGGCTCATCACGGACGGTCGCCCCCTTATCTTCATTGACAACTGCGACCGGAAGCTGATCGGTATTGGCATAGGGATCCCATGAAGCATATATATTGAGCCATGCATATAAAGAAGGTAAGAATATTAGCCCGCCGATGATAATCGCTGCCACCCAATTGCGGCTTAAATTCCTTAAATCCGTTATGTAAATGAACCAACTCTTCCGCACATTGCAGCCCTCCAAGTCCCGACAATCTCGTCTCAAGTATACCCTTACCCTTTGTCGTTGAATCATAGGCAAGTATTCCCCAGGCCAGCATTTTGTGCTACAATCGTCTAGTTGAATAAATAATTGAAAAAGTCATAGAACCTATGTGAATGGGGAATCCGGTTAAAATCCGGAACTGTTTCCGCAACTGTACGTGTGGACGAAGTGAGAACATGCCACTATTCGAATTGAATGGGAAGGCTCTCGCCGAGAATGAAACACAAGTCAGGATACCCGCTTTTTCAATGTGTATTTTGCTCCTTCGGAAAAAAGGGAAGATACGGCATATTGGATTAGTAGGCATTAGTTGCTATAGATCTGTTTGTCGCCACCCATCTCCCTGGGTGGTTTTTTTGATGGCTCCAGAAGCAGAATACATCATTTATTCGAGAATAGAGAAGGAGGGAACAAGGCTTGAAACAAGACAAACGGTACATCTGTTATCCATTCATGCGGGAATCGGCTTCCACCGTCGATTTTGAAATCCGGACTGATTCATTGACAACAAGAATTGGCGAAGCACTGGCATTGACAGAACATGTTGAAAAAGTCCATACAGATCTCCGATACTTACAGCCTCTTGCCTATCATCTGAATGGATCGGTACGCGGAAAACTGGCAATTACGGAGGAAGACTTGGAGCGCTTAAGCGGGCTGTACGATTCCTATGTGAAAGAGGTCGGAGAGTTGATCGAGCAGTTCGTCTTGCCACAAGGGTCACATGCGGCTTGTGTGCTTCATGTATGCCGCAGCGAAGCGAAAAAATCAGTGCGTGCCTTGCATAAGGTTTCCTTGGAACGCGATGTGCCGGACATTCTATTCGATTATGCGAATTTGCTGGCGAACGTCTTATTTGTAATGGCCGTCTACACGAACAAAGTGAACGGTGTTGATGAAATACCGTTCATCAGCAAGTCTTATCCCGTACGGAAAATGAAGAAACAAGCGGAGGTCAATTAAGATGAATAAACGGATTTGGTTGAATGGGCTTCTTTCCCTTCTAGTTGTTTTTATGCTAGGGGCATGTGGAAACGACAAGAAAAACGAAGGAGCAGAAATAGAAAAGACGGACACACCAAAAGAGGAAGTCGCTTCCTACACGGTAACGGATGATCTCGGAAAAGAGATCACGTTTGAAAAAACACCAGAAACCATCGTCTCCTTGCAGCCAAGCAACACAGAAATTCTTTTCGCATTGGGCGTCGGTGACCAAATTATCGGGGCTACGGATTATGATACGTATCCGAAGGAAGCATTGGACATTGAACGGGTCTCTGATTCTGTCAAATTTAACGGCGAACGGATCATTGAATTGAATCCGGACGTTGTCATCGCCTATTCGACAGGCGGGGAAGTGGAAGGACTCGCCACATTGGAGGAAGCTGGCATTCCGGTGTTCGTCATTCAATCTGCAAGCTCCTTTGATGATGTATATGGCGATATTGCACAAATTGCGGACGTATTGAACCTTCAAGAAAAAGGAGATTCCCTTATTGAAGACATTCAGTCTAAAATCAGCTCTGTTACAGAAAAGCTGGGCGATTTAGACAATCTGAAACAGATGTATTTTGAAATCAGCCCGGCTCCGGATATTTACACGGCCGGTAAAGGCACGTTCCAGCAGGAAATCTTTAATCAAGCGAACGTGACGAATGTCTTCGGAGATTTGGATGGCTGGCCAAAAGTATCTGAGGAAGATATCCTGACCAAGCAGCCGGATGTTATTGTCACGACCGTGTCGTATATTCCAGACCCCGTCGGTGAAATCAAAGGCCGTGAAGGTTGGGATATGTTACAAGCAGTGAAGGAAGACCATGTCATCCAACTGGATAGCGATATCATGTCGCGGCCAGGTCCCCGTATTGGAGAGGCAGTCGAACTTCTAGCGAAAGCGATTTATCCTGAAAAGTTTGAGTAAAACGGCGAAGCCAGGCGCAAGTAGGGGCCTGGCTTTCTTATGGTTTATTAAAAAAATTCGTACAAGCCATCTGCGAAGTATACGTACTCTTCCCTATTGATTGACATCCCATATCCCTCAAAAAAAGTCGCGCGGTCCTTGATCTCTTCAAACATTCCCGGTTTCGGCCGGATGGCAAGAGCCAGATCATAACGGGGATCACCGAATGCCCCGCCACTCCAGTCGATGATGCCCGTCACTCTGCCTTGTGCAGCTAGAACATTGTCCACAGTGAAATCGCCATGAATTAATTTCTGTTCTACCGCTTGCGGCTTGGATGTCTTCAAACGATCCAGCAACTCGGCCGTTCCATCCACTTGATAATGATGTAAATTGTATGTTGCAATTTCAAGTTGCTTGTCCAGCCAGTTTCCTTCTCCTATAAGTGAAGGAGGACACAGAGCAGCATGTAAACGGGCGAGCATTTGGCCGAACTGTAATAGCAGGGAGCGACGTTGGATTTCATCCGTCTCCCGTGAAAGTGCTGAGCGGATCGGTTCACCTTCCAATACTTCAAGTACCAACCAATGCCCGGCAGCAGTTGCTGCACTCCCATGCACTTTTGGCACCGGCAGGCCCGTTCCCTGCAAATGTCGCAGCACATACTCCTCCCGCACTAACCACGAGCAAAACGGTTCCTCTTGCGACCGCTTCATAATATATGTACCTTTCTCTCCGTGCACGATTCCTACGTCTGACGTATGGCCCTGTCTCGGAAATTGTATATCCCGTACCTCTCCCGTCAAACAAATCAATTCGTGCGGTATCTCCTCTTTGGATAACGGTGTTGTCATAAATTCCTCCTACTTCTGGGGTTTGCCCTGGTTATCTGGCGTTCGATCCGGTTATCTGGCGTTCAGCACGATTTGCTGGCGTTCGGTCCAGTTATCTGGCGTTTAGCCCGCTATTCTGGCGTTCGTCCTGGTTATCTGGCGTTTAGCCCGCTATTCTGGCGTTCGTCCTGGTTATCTGGCGTTCAGCCCGCTATTCTGGCGTTCGGTCCGGTTATCTGGCGTTCAGCACGATTTGCTGGCGTTCGGTCCAGTTATCTGGCGTTCAGCACGATTTGCTGGCGTTCGGTCCGGTTATCTGGCGTTCAGCACGATTTGCTGGCGTTCGGCCCGGTTATCTGGCGTTCGACCCGATTTTTTGGCATTCAGTACAATACCCTCACAGTCACCCAGTTGAACTGGCGGCGTTGCTCTTTACAGGTGATTCTCACTTCTTCTCCATGTTCCTTCCGTTTTCCTTCTCGGGATGCTTTCGGGCTTGGGATGAAAATGAGTGACCTTTGAATTTCAGTACTGCCGTCATTTGTTTGGACATACAATCTCCATATTGGACAGGAGGAGGTTTAGTGTGGCATCACTGCCGGTCATCAGTATTGTTATCTCGTCATTTTGCACATTGCTCGGGGCAATCCCGACATTGTTCATTGCCAACCTATCACATGGACAAAAAGACAACCTGCTGGCGTTCACTGCTGGCGTCATGGTCGCCGCGTCCACCTATAGCCTCATTCCTTCTGCGCTTAAGCTTTCCAATATGTTCGTGCTTTGTGTGGGTATCCTGTTAGGGGCTCTCGTGCTAACCTTACTCGAAAAATCTCTTCCGCACAGTGACTTGGAACATTCGCAAATGATGCAGGCGAGTGCATTTCTACTGTTTATCACAATGGCGTTGCACAATATACCAGAAGGCCTGTCCGTCGGCGTCAGCTTTGCCAGTCAAGTGGAAGATCTGGGGCCGCTCGTCGCTTTGGCGATCGGCTTGCAAAATATTCCGGAAGGTTTCCTGCTGGCCCTTTTTCTTATCACACAAGGGACCAGCCGCTGGAAGGCGTTCGGCTATACTTTTTTAGCTGGCCTTACAGAGTTTGTTTCTGCGCTATCCGGCATGATTTTTGGACAGCAGCTGTTTATGATTGTCCCTTATGGACTGGCTTTTGCCGCTGGTGCCATGTTGTTTATTGTCTATAAAGAATTAATTCCGGAAAGTCATGGGCATGGACATGAGCGTTCTGCCACGTTCTCCTTCATCCTTGGGCTGCTAATGATGATCGTTCTGACAGGATATCTCGGTGAATAAAAAGAGATGTAAAAAGGACCTTCTCGTGAAGGTCCTGACGTCTAGCATTTACTGGTCATTGGAATATTTTTGATGGCGTTTTACTTCGTCCTGTGCTTCTTTGCGTATCTCGTCCACGCGCTGTTCCGCCTTTTTAGCTGCATTATTTGCAATGGAGGAAAAGTCCCCCTGATTGACAGTTGGATTGTTTTCTTGATCTCCGGCATAGCTTTTCGTCAATCCAATCACTCCTTGTCTCATTTCCCACTAGCATTCCCGATTGAACTTATTTAAAACAAATGAACTGTAAAATTTAATTCAATCCGTTCTCATAAATTCGTACAGGCGGCCGATATATTCCTTATCATCATACTCTAGAGGTGTTATTGTGGATTCTTCTTTTGCTTCTATGTCTGAACATCAGCATATACCATATTTGGTCGGCCTTTCTTACCTGATCGCCACAATTTCCGCCTTTGCCTCGATCGTCTTGGCGCGGCGTGTCATCTACACTCGTCAAACAGCCAAGCGTATTTGGCTCATATTAGGTGCTGGAACACTCGGGATTGGTATTTGGTCGATGCACTTCATCGCAATGCTATCCTACCAATTTCCGTTCCCTGTTTATTACAATACGACACTTGTTGCAGTCTCCGTAATCATCGCAATTGTCGGTTGTTATTTTGGTTATGTCATCATATCCGCGAATCAAAAAAGCAAAATCCGCTTTTTCTTTTCCGGCATTGTCATGGGCATCGGCATCGCATCTATGCATTATGTCGGCATGGCTGCACTGGAAGCCGTGGCGGTTGAATATAACCCGATTCTATTTTCGTTTTCCTTAGTGATTGCCATTGCTGCTTCTTGGGTGGCCATCTGGATTGGTTTCTTGTCCCCTTACGCGAGACGTGCCATGTCTTGGAAAATAAAAGTCCTCTTTTCTTTGATGATGGCTGTGGCCATTACTGGCATGCATTATACCGGCATGGCTGCGGCTACATTTTCCAGTGTGACAATGGAGAGTCCTCTTAAAGATGGGATGGATGCGACACGTTTGGCTTGGTTTGTGACAGGCGTGACATTGGTCATCTTTGCCCTTTTCTTCTGTTCCATCGTCATCGATCGGCTGTGGCAAAAGCGAGAATTGGTTCAAAATACGTTGTTGGATTCCATTGCAGATGGCATTGTCATTACCGATCAAACAGGCACCATTTTGCATGCCAATCCTTCTTTCCGTCAGTTGATGGGAGAGGACACATCCAGCCAACGTTTCGACAAACTGCAAAATTACCATCCCGAATTAACAGAACAGATTACGAGCGATCTGGACTTCCATGTAGCCATTCGATCTTTGATTTTGGAAGTAAAGCGACGACCCATCCAAGAGGAAGCTCTTCACCATTCACTCTGGCTCTTGCGTGATATTACGGAACAGATTAAAAACGAAAAGCAAATCACATACATGGCTTATCATGATTCGTTGACGAAACTTCCCAATCGGCATAAACTCGATGCCACTCTGGCCAATTGGTTCGATGCCAAGAAAACGATCGGCTGTATCTTCATGAACGTCGATCGGATGAAATTCGCAAATGACACGCTTGGCCACCAAGCAGGAGACCAACTTCTCCGCCAAATTGCCGGCCGTCTTGAGGCAATTGTTCAGGATAAAGGCTTTCTAGCCAGAGTCGGTGGAGATGAATTCGTCATCCTGTTAGCGGACAGTTATGGTAAAGAGGCTTTCAGTTTGGCGGAAGCTTGTGTTTCGGCCATGAATGAACCCCTTTCCATTCACGACACCCAGCTGGCAGTCTCATTAAGCGCTGGCACCTGTATCTTTCCGTTAGATGCGGCCAATCCGAAAGAACTTCTCCAGTTTGCCGACTTGGCCATGTCAGAATCTAAGCGGAATGGAAAAAATCAAGTGACCGCTTTCACATCAAAGCTAAACGATCAATATCGCCGCAAGCTCCAAGTTGAGGAGGCCCTTTCTCTTGCCATTGATCATGCCGAACTTCATCTCTTATACCAGCCAAAGGTGGCGGTCGGAACCGCAAAGGTAAAAGGCGTCGAAGCATTATTGCGTTGGATCCATCCGCAGCATGGCTTTATATCCCCGGCCGAGTTCATTCCAATCGCGGAGGAGAAGAGCTTGATTCATAAAATCGGAGATTGGGTGCTGCGGGAAGCATGCCTGCAATGGGTGAAATGGAAAGAAGAGTTGGATGAGCCGCCGATCATCGCGGTCAATATTTCGCCTTTGCAACTCTCCAGAGAAGATTTCCTGTCTGGCTTACTAACAATTGTGGAGGACACGAAGATGGATCCGCATTTTTTGGAATTGGAACTGACGGAGTCTGCCTCACTTGGCTTTGCAGAAGTGACGAATGGATGGCTTGGTCATTTGCACGAACTTGGCATCCAAATTTCACTTGATGATTTTGGCACCGGTTATTCTTCCTTTAGCCATTTAAAAGAGCTTCCGATCGATGTCTTGAAGATCGATCGCTCCTTCCTGCATAATCTGATAGGCAATCCAGGGCAGGAAGCCATTGTCCGTTCCATTATCCAGCTGGGACATAATTTAAATGTACAAGTATTGATGGAAGGCGTGGAGGTGAAGGAACAAGTGGATTGGTTGCAGAAGGCAGGATGCGACCTGATTCAAGGTTACTATTTCGCCAAACCCCAAACTCCTGCAGACCTGCGGCCCATGCTGCAGGGAAGTAGACTATGAGAATGGCGGTTCATACCCCGGCACGCCTTGTGCATCCGGGTTTTTCATTTCTATTTTGAATTAGCCTTGAATTTCATGCTACAGTGTGAATAGCAAAGAATACAGGAGGATTTATGGATCACAGAATACAAGCAATCGCAAAAACAACCCAAGTCGAATTCGGCCTTGAAAACTATCGGCTGGCACGCCATGCAATTTTTCAAAAACAAGATGCTTTTGGGGAATCGTACTATCAACTTTCAATGGAATGGTTTCCGCTTACAGCAGGCAACGTAGATGAAGATGAGAATCCTGCGGGCACTGCAGTCATTGATTATCATATTCAAGAAAAGCGTTTTGAAAGTGTCATTTTCGTGATGGAACAATCCGAGTCAACATCCCTCCCTTTCAAGGACAAGACCGTTGAAGAAATGGCGTCCTTCGTGGAACGGATGACCCGGTACCAATTCGGCCGTGACTTTTCTTTACTACATTTCTATGGAACAGGAGCAACGTTCCACTCAGAAATAGATGGTATCCGTCTATCGCCTTCCTTCCAAGCTGAAGTGAATTGTGATGAGGAGGGGAAACTTCTTGCCTTTACGACATTTGGAAAAGCACCAGACCAAAATGCTCTCATACGCCAAGAGTTTCATTTGACGCTTGAAGAGGTTGAACCGCTTGTTCAAGAACAGGTCAAACTGTTTGAATTTCCCTCCGAAAAGATGGGCAAGTTTGTTTCTGCATATACTGTAGACGAAGTATTCATTGCTGCCGATGGATTGACCTGCCTTCCTTTTTTTGCAGATGAGCGTATGGCGGTAGCAGTAGGAGAATTATTGGAGTGGGCCGAACCGTTGAACGGTTCCATTGACCGTCAACCAATGGAGCCGTCACAGGCCATTGATGTCGAGAAGGCTTTCCAAGCAATCCCGGCAGATGTCTGCGGCCTCTCCGCTGGAGAAGTCGAGCAGTGCAGTTCGGCAGTGCTTACTGCATTGCGAATGGAATATCCTGAGGAGAGCGGGAAATGGCGATTGAAAATGTTGCAGCCCAAGCAGCAATACATCAGCGCATTTTGTCATTTTGAAGAAAGCACAACCAGCGATATTTTGCGTCCGAGGCTCGTCCTGTTTATTGACCGGGCGACAATGAAGGTCGTCAATTTAATGGACAACCGCCCGATGCTCCAAGGCATATTCAACTCATTTAAATCAGCAGAACCAGCCCTAATCGACCATGAAACTGCCTTTGAAGCAATGGTCCCTTATATCACAATGGAACCAATCTACGTTTATGATTTCCGCTCCAAAACTTATGTATTGTGTGGATTAATCGATTCCGATCAAGCGGTTGATGCGGTGAGTGGCAATATAGTGGCGTTAGAGGAATTATAAGGGCGAGGCCGCTCCGGGTTGGAGTGGCCTCAGCTATTGCAAAACATATTGAAATCAAGGCATTTTCAAGACGCAGGGAACGTAGGTTTTCATCCTCACTGCGCCAAGACTTGCTGAGCGGTCAAAAAAGCAACGATAAATTCGGCAAACTCAGCTTGCCCCTCATTGATTCACAACGATAATAAAAGCTTCAAACCCAGCCCGCTGCAGATCAGCCACTTGCTTGTCCGCATTGGCTTTATCCGCAAAAGAGCCTGTGATGACACGATAATACGTAACCCCGCTTTGCGTAAAGATTTCGATGAAGCTGTCAAATCCTTTCGCTTTCAGTTCTGCAACTCGTTGATCAGCGTTCGCGCGTGATGTGAATGAACCGGTAACAACCCGGTATAGCACATTGCCAGATGGCGGCGGAGTGCTTGACTTAACTAAACCGAGTGCTTTCGCCAATCCATTAGCATGGCCGCGTGCAGCCTTGTCCAACCAAGCAGACGTTTTCATTTTCGCTGCATCCGTCGCATTATCGATAAAGCCATTTTCCGTCAACATCGCATGCATTCTTGATTCGCGAAGAACATGGAAATTTTCCTTCTTCTTGCCACGGTTCGGCATATCGATCAATTTAACGATTTCCGCATGGATCGTATTACGCAATTGAGCAGTTGTTGAGGAATCCGACAGATTGCTGTGAATGTAATCCTCATATCCCGTACCACCACCTGCGTTAATGTGGATACTTAAATAAAAGTCAGCTCCCCAAGCATTGGCATCATTCGTCCGCTGTGTCAAACTTACCGTTGTGTCTCCGGTGCGGCTCATCCGAACTGATGCATTCGTATATTCATTCACCAAAATATTTCGTACCCGTGTCGCGATCGCCAACGTCACATCTTTTTCCTTTAGTCCATTTGCCGCAGCTCCTCCATCAGTTCCACCATGTCCCGGATCTAGATAAATTTTCACCATTTTTATTTCCTCCTCTAATTTTCAATGTTTTTCCGATGACCTTAGCAACGAATAACTTTTTTATTCTCTCCTTCGAATTTACACCCGCACCACCTCCTTTCCGCAATAAAAAAAGCGATGCCTATTTGGGAGGCAATCGCTCTTTCACTTCACGTATTTCATCGGATATGTCATCATATTTTTCCGTCATCGCTTCCAGCAAATCCTGGTAGCGACGTTCCCGCGACTCACTACTTTTCACCTGATACCAAAACAGCCAAACGAACAACACTGCAAACGGACCCTGCGTCAAGAAATAACCTAACAGTTCCTTGGCATCCATCCCATCCCTCCTTCTAGAATAAAAAAAGAACGCCCTGTTAGACGCTCCTTCATCCCCTGTATTCCACCGATCTCTTGTACTCTTTTCTGGCTTGTCCCCATTGTAACCGAAAAAAATACTGCCCGTCATTTCTTCGACTTCTGCGGCCCTTGCGACATTTGCGACCTGGGGACAGAATCGAAACTTATGCCGAATCACCACACAAGCTTCTGTTCCTGCCACTTGGAAGAAGAACATCGCCATTTAGATGGCGTTGCTTCCCACATACACACCCTGCCTTCCCATTAATTGACGACAACCGGATCTTCACTGACAAGCTGCTGGATGACAGAGTCTTTGATTCTTCCTATATGGCGATCAGACAGTTGCATGTGGCGCCCGATCCATCGAAGGCTTTTTCCTTCAAGCATCCAATGAAGTACTTCGAATTCCCGATCGTCCTCTATAAGTGTCATGCGTTCCTGAACCAGTTGAATTTTCTTCTCATACTCATACACTTTTTTCATACGGCGTTCCCTTCTTGTTGCCTCCCGGTAAATCGGGTCACTATGTCCGCCCTTTCGTTTTGGCATTGCCGCTTCTACCCCATATTGCGCCGTTAATCCCCCCATGTCCCCCATTCCCTCGCGAATGACCTTGACGCTATTGATCATCCAGTGATAGTCCCTAACGATTTGTTCCATTTCCCCGAATGTCATTTCAATCCCCCTTTCGTTTCAACAATGAAACATAATCAGTTTGTAGTTTCATTATTGAAACACTATTGTTACATAAGGTATCATATTTCAGGTTTCACTTACAACATATTTTTCTGAATATGTTGTCATTCATGAAACGGCAGACTATACTGAAAGTAGTAAGTAGGAGGGAAAGTTATGCATTCATTGGGTACTGCGCTGAAAAAGATCAGATTGGATAACAAACTGTCGCAAGAGGAATTCGCGGAACGTGTGAATAAACAACAAGGGCTCTCCATCAACAAAGGGATGGTGTCAAAGTGGGAGTCAGGGGCAATTGAGCCCAAAACGAGGATGATGAAGGCAATAGCTGAAACTTTTCACATATCGATCGATGGCATTCTCGGCTTGCAGGTGGCTGGCAAGCCACCAGTCAAGACAATCGCCGCTCATATGGACGATGACCTGACAGAAGAAGAAATAGAGGAAATCAAAAAATATATTCAATTTATCAAATCTCAACGAAAGTGAGGCGGTCGCATGACGTATGAGTCCCTCATCGCCCAATATCCCCACCTTGTCATAAAAGAAGTGAAGACAATGCCGCCTGGGCTGGCGGGCCTTTATATAGACAATATGATTTTAATCGACCAACGGCGCAGCAATTACGAGAAGCACTGCATCTTAGCGGAAGAACTGGGCCATTACGAAACAACCTACGGGGATATTACCAATCTTCAATCGTTGCGGAATTGGAAATTGGAACTTCTTGCGAGGAGATGGGGCTATGAGAAAATTGTATCGCTCGATAAATTGATTGAATGCCACGAATTGAATTATCGATCCATCGAGGAAGTTTGTGCTCACCTTGAGGTAACAGCTGAATATTTGGAACTGTCCATTGCCCATTACTATGCACGTTTCGGCCTATCGGTCCACCATAAAGGCTACCAAATCCATTTCGACCCCTTGTCCGTTCGAAAACGATGATTCTTCCAACATTCCACATGGAGTCGACTCTTCCAAAAACGCTATTCGTATTGACCTCTAAAAGCGTTGAATGACTTTTTGGAGGTAAAAAAGATGCGTCGGCATACTCTTTTTTTGTTGAATTCATTATCATCTGGAGTGTATTGCATGACTAACGTATCTCCTGCGAGCCCTTCTTCTGGAGTATTTTTATAAGCTTGCCCCGCCGAATTGTCCAAGTGGTACGGCTATTATGTAATGCTGCAAAAGAGAGCAGGGGATGTCTCTTTTCTATCGCCTATATGTGTGTTTGTCATTACCGTCGAGAGTTCCCCTTTTTTCTCGTGGTCATTACTGCATGGCCATTCAGCCGCTTCATTCAAAACGACCGTCACCTTAATGTGACGGTCGCAATTTTAGGTTCCGCAATATGTCCGATACGGTACATTGGAGGAAGATGGAGCCATGTACTCTAGTTGTTCCTTCGTGTATGCATACGGTTCGGCAAGCGCGTTCATAAGGTTGTCCATAACCGTAAAATCTCCATGCTCGACAGCTGCTTCCAATGCCTCTTCCACGCGATGATTCCTCGGTATGATGGAAGGATTGTTTGCTCGCATCAACGCGGAAGATTCTTCCTTTGTCTGGGATTGCCGTGCTAGCCGCGCCTCCCACTTGCCCAACCATTCCTTGAATACATTCGTTTCACTCATGGGCACACCTGACCACTCGTCTACCGTCAATGCCCGGAATGTATTCGTATAATCCGCTCCTTGGTTCTGCATGATGGTCAACAATTCCTCAACAAGCTTCGCATCCTGCTCTTCTTCTGTAAAAAGACCAAGCTTGCTCCTCATGCCTTGAAGCCAATAGTTGTGATAAGTCTCCCTGTACACCGAAAGTTTCTCTTCCGCTATTTTAATTGCCTTCTCGTTATCGCCATCAAATAGCGGCAGCATCGCTTCCGCCAATCTCGCCAGGTTCCACTCCCCGATCCCAGGCTGATTTCCGTAGGCATAGCGCCCTTGCCGATCAATTGAACTAAACACTGTCGCTGGATCATACATATCCATAAACGCACACGGCCCATAATCGATCGTCTCACCACTAATTGTCATATTATCCGTGTTCATGACTCCGTGGATAAAACCAACAAGCTGCCAGTGGGCAATTAACGAGGCCTGCCGTTCGACCACCTTTTCGTATAGAGCCACATAAGGATGTGGTGCTCCTTTCACCTCGGGATAATGCCGGTCGATCGCGTAATCGGCAAGCGTTCGAAGATCCTCCACCACATTTCGGGCAGCTGCATATTGAAAAGTACCGACTCGCAAATGGCTTGCGGCCACACGGGTAAGAACTGCGCCTTCCAAAGGCTCTTCCCGATAAACAGGAACCCCTGTCGTGACGACTGCCAAGCTTCGCGTAGTTGGAATGCCAAGAGCATGAATGGCTTCACTTATAATAAACTCTCTAAGCATTGGTCCCAGCGCTGCACGACCATCGCCGCCGCGGGAGAAAGGCGTTCGCCCAGAACCTTTTAACTGGATATCCAACCGCTTGCCATCCGGCGTAATTTGTTCTCCTAGCAGGACTGCTCGCCCATCACCAAGCATCGTGAAATGTCCGAATTGATGTCCCGCATACGCTTGTGAAATCGGCTCTGCCCCTTCCGGCATACGGTTGCCGGCAAGCTCGTCAATGCCTTCTTTTCGTTCCAATTCATCCGTATCCAAGCCGAGAGAGGCCGCCAACGGATAATTCAAAACGATCAATTCAGGAGATGGAGATCGTTCTGGTTCCGTCTTAGTATAAAAAACTTCAGGCAATGTGACATAACTGTTGTCCATCCGCCAACCAATTGTATTGTTTGGATTCATTGTCTTCCCTTCCTTCTCCTCTTACTATACCCGTTCATAAAGAAAACATCAGACTTGCGGTTTCCCGGTTTATTTCATAAAACAGGCGATATGGGGAATTGTATAGTTGTGTGTGAACTATATAAAGAAAGGAGGGGCAAAATGGTGCGAATTGCAGTAGAGCAACCTTATGAGGACGTGATGGCCGCACTTCAGGCAAAAGGATTTGAAGTGAAAATGTTCAACACGGACGAAGACGTGAGCGGGTACGATATCGGGATTGTCCGTGCACTAAATGAAGGAAATCCACATGAATTCAACTTCCCTGTCATTACTATGAAAGGCAGGTCCATCGATGACGTCGTCCAAGCTGTGGAAGAAAAAGCAAATCTCCTTCAATGAGCAGCAGACAGAATCTTAGGCATCCGCCTAGGTTCTGTCTGTTTCCAACCTCATAATTTGTTCTCCGTTTACGTCGAGTTCATTGATAAAATGAAAGCCAAGCTTTTCATATAAATGAACCGCGCCTTCATTCTCTTGATAAACACTTAAATAGATGGGCTGCTTGCCATATTCATGCTCAAGCTTTCTGATCAACGCCCGCATAAATTCAGACCCAAGTCCTTTCCCTTGCTGTGATTCGTCGATCAAAATCCGATCGATCCATAATCGTCCATTCACTGCTTCATCTGGAAAATACCCATACATCGCAAACCCGGCAAGCTGCCCATCGGCATACAGCCCCACCGGCCGGTACTCTTTCCATATCGCCGCATCGCGAAGACATTGCTGCGGTGTTTCGATAAAATGAAGCTGAGCGGGTGCTACATGCAAACAAAGTATATCCCGGTAATTTTGAACTGTTACGCCATGAATGCCAATATCCATGACCACTCCATTCCTTTCCTATGTGTCTAGTCTTTTCGTTGCCTGGCGAAACGAGCTCTATCTATATATCCCGCTCCAAACCAACGCCAATCTCATTCGCGAAAACCTCGAGAGTAGTATGGCGTAATTCAACCGTCCTCATACCCCGTTGTTCCGTTCACCAAACTGGCGTATTCCTAAACTGTCCTCAAGTTCCACCCCACAGCTAAAGTATCAATTTATCCTGCTATGAATCTAACGCTCTTGTCATCCGTATTATTGGTATGAACTAGATTGGAGGCAGATGAATGAAAAAAATCCTGTTAGTGCTATCGACAATTTGTTTGATGGGGGCATGCTCCACAGAAAAAGACAAAGAAACCCATCAGCCTGAAGATACAGAAATCGAACAAAGCAGTCCAGCGCAGGACAAACCGGAAGAAGAGATAAAAAAGAAAGAAGCGGAATCGAAGGAGACAATAAAAAGCAATGAAGCAGACAAATTTTCCATCCCTACTGTCAAAGTCCCGTCTCCTTACAATGAAGAAGGCAATATGGCAAAGGAACACACATTGGAGGAATACATGGAGATGATCGAGAAGCATGGCGGCATTGTTCGTTTTGAGATGGATGACTATCCCGTACGTGCAATTGACAATGATAACATTCGGGATATTACCAATCTAGGAGATGCCTTTATCGATATTTCCGTAAACGCAGCCTACCAAATACCAGAATCAGAGATACCTGTCGTATACGAATGGTTCATTTCAACCCAACCGGACGATTTAAAAGGAACGCCTGCTTCTGAATACCGCACGTGGGAAGAGGCGACGAATTTGGAACGCGGCATCATGCAAATGGTCTATCTGACAGCCCCTTCCTTAAATGATTTAGGCTATATTATAGAAAATGATGAATTTGATCATCCGGCACTGCAAGTCATTCAACAAGACTTCTTTCAGTTGGGGTCGCCATCCGTCTTAATTCCTGCTCCGCAAACCGCTACTGATATGACCATGTTTGACATCATGCTCAATATCAAATCCCAATGGGAACAGGTCGGCAGATTTGAAAACCCAGCAGAAAACAAGGCGGAATTTGAAAAACTGTATAAAGAACTGCGTAGTGAAACGAATAATCTACTTGTACGGATCAATTATGTTCTTACTCAAACCTACTAAGTTATTGTCAGTGTCCTAAAGCGTATCAGCCCCGAGACCGATATAAAATCAATCCGGCGTCTAGTAGGAATCGACAGCAAATCCACGTATGATGAATACAAAGAATGTTGACGCAGTGAAAAGGAGAATGAAAATGAAAAAAATATTGTGGTTCGGTTTGATCGGCGGGTTTTTGATCGTTCTAGGGGTATATGGGTACGATCGTATTTTTGCAGGTACGGTTGGAAAAGAGCACACGATTGAACGGGACAATGCCAAGGCATTGCAGGTAGATCTTGACTTCGGCGCAGGAGACTTACAAGTTTCCGGAGGTTCAGATGAGTGGATGAACGGGAAATTCAAACACAAATCAAGCAAATATGCACCTGAGATATCTTACAAAGTAAAAAACGGAACAGGCTTTTTACACCTTCAACAGCGGTCGAAAGTTACTCTCGGCTTTACCAAAAGAAAATTTGAAAACGGTTGGGATATTCAACTCACTGATAAAATACCGATGGATTTAGACATTGACATGGGCGTTTCAGGCACTACTTTGGATTTAAAGGGATTGCAATTGAACAAACTCACGATCGATAGTGGAGTAAGTGAATCAACCATTGATTTGAGCGGTGACTGGAAAAAAAGCTTCCCTGCTAGCATCGACGTCGGTGTTGGCGCTACGACCCTTTTATTGCCGAAACAAACCGGCGTTAAATTATCCATTAAAAGAGGGATCGCCGAGTTGAATCTTACGGATTTCATTTCTAAAGGAAATGGAGTCTATGTGAATGAAGCATTTGACAAAGCAGACGTTATTATGGACATTACAATGAATATCGGCATCGGTGATGTGGAGATTAAACTCGTAGACTAATTTGATAGCCGCTTTTTTCGACCCCTTCTTCTTAAAAAGATAGGGGTTTTTCATTGCAGATACATGTTAAATTCTGAGCTTCCAACAGAATATGCAATAAAAGCGGATAGAACAGCTTTGAATGCATTTCAAAATTTTACGGTTAGTTCCAATGAAAGTAGGCTATAGAAAGAGAGAGAGCGAATACTGTCCATTGAAAGAGAGGAAGGAGAATATCAGTTGATTACATACACATTCGAGAAAACAGACTTGACGAAAGAGGGAATTGAACTGCTTTTCCATTCGGTCGAGTGGGAATCTGCTTCCTACCCGGAAGATTTGTACCAAGCCATCATGAACTCCCATTCGGTGGCGACCGCTTGGGACGGAGATCGTCTGGTCGGCTTGGCGAATGCCCTGTCCGACGATTCCATGGCGGTCTATTTTCATTACGTGCTGACAGACCCCGCCTACCAAGGCTGTGGCATCGGCAAAACCATCATGAATATGATGCTGGATCGTTACGAGGACATGCATACGAAAGTGCTCGTCTCCTATCCAAAAGCGGTTGGGTTTTATGAAACCCTCGGCTTTCAACCGGAACAAACGAGCACACCCATGTATGTATTTTCACGCTAACTGCGCTTATTTCCTGCATGCAAGGGTAAACTGCAAATAAAAAGGATGTTCCGATGCTATGAAATACGATTGCGTCATTATTGGCGGAGGGCCGGCCGGATTGAATGCCGCCCTTGTTCTCGGACGGGCCAGACGCCATGTTCTATTGTTTGATGATGATAAAGCGAGAAACAGGGTAACCCGGGAAGCTCACGGATTTATTACCCGAGACGGCATTAAGCCTACTGAGTTCAGGAAAATCGCCCTCCAAGAACTATCTAAATATCCAACTATTGAAATCAAAAACGAAACGATCGTTGCCATTCAACAGCTCTCAAAAACCGAATTTGTACTGGCAACTGCAGGGGGCCATACGTTCCACAGTACAAAAATACTGCTGGCAACAGGACTGAAAGACGAGCAACCGAATATCCCCAATATTGAGCGCTTTTTCGGCACAAGCCTATTCAGCTGCCCCTACTGCGATGGATGGGAAATGCGCGATCAGCCGCTCGCTGTCATTGCGGATAAAAATGTGTACAAGCTCGCAAAAGAAGCCTACATATGGAGCAAGGATCTCGCTGTTTTCACTAATGGGGAAGGCCGTCTGGAATTGGATGAACGAAACCGCTTGCTTGCGAAAGGAATAAAAGTGTACGAAGATCTCATATCGGGGTTGGAAGGAGAAAATGGACAGCTTCGCAGTGTCCGGCTAGAAGATGGAACATTGATTGACAGATCGGGCGGATTTGTCACCCCTCTCTGGAGCCTTCCGAACCAGTTTGCAGCACAACTGGGCTGTGAACTGAATGAGTACGGCGGTTTCCAAACCGATGAATACGGAAGGACCAACGTCTGGAACGTCTATGCGGCTGGGGATACCGCCCATATCGTCCCCGCACAGCTCGTCATTGCTGCCGGAACAGGTAGTGCTGCCGCCATCGGAATCAATGGCGATTTGACCAATGAATTGTTTGATGGAGAATAAGCCCACTCGAAGCAGGTCCACTCCCTTTTATCAGTGGACCTGCTTTTCCTGTTATTCAGGCCTCTGCAAAAGAAGTTTCATTCGCATCTCGCGTTCCTGGCGCTCTTGCTCTACTGTCAGTCGATGCTTACGCAGCTGGCCATTCATTCGAGGATCCTGCGCAGTCATTTCCCGCAATCCCGAAGGATCCGCATTCTTCCTCGCCTTTTGAATTTCATCCTCAAAAAACAACATGTCCGAATCACCTCCTGCAGTTGGAAACCTACCGTTTATCACATTTCCCCTCACTCTACCATACGCAACCATCATCCAAGGACAAGGGGTATGTGCACAGTTTCGTTAGAAAAACCGCCACAGAATTCCGATTAAATCAGCACGCCACGGAGGGTAAATCAACGTAAATGGAGCCGTCTCTGTCAGCACGGCTCCACGTTTGTATTCAATAACCTGACTCCATAATAACCGTCATGACAATCCCCAATATGGTGCCAATCACAATCGTGACTCCAAATAACAACGTCCGCTTCATTTTCCTCATCCCCTTACCTTCTCTTTCTAAAATGTATTAGAAAAAGATGCTGAGTATTCAACCGTCTGAGAGCGGCTAGACGTAAATCCAACTTGAACAATCCAGTGTAAATCGTTATACTATGTATAGATAATAAATACATTGAAAAGAGACCGTCCAATGGCTGCACATTGAACGATCCTTGTAATAGCTGGTTCCCATCGGGGATCGGCAAAGATAGACTGTTGTAACCCATCCGAGCGCTCAACTCAAGGATGGGTTATTTGTTGTTGTGAAACGACAGCATGGCAATCATTAACGTCGCAAATGTAAAGACGAGCATTAGCGCTTCGAATACTGTCAAACGCACCACCCCCTTTCCATGAAGGAATAGAGATGGCCAACCACCCTTGAGTCACCTTGCCATTACCCTTCTATTTTACCACACATATGTTCGCATATAAAGTGCCATCCGGTCTATTTCTCACGTTTCCAGCCGAAGTAACGGCATTTGCTACAGAAACTCGACAGGATACGTAAATAAAAATTTAAAAACTCTTTTGTTAATGAAAACATGCAAAAAGGGGCTCCTATAATTAGGAAGCCCCACCCTTCATTTTTCCTATGTCTATTTCCCATCCAGCCATCCTTTTCATCAACGTACCATCAATCTTGAAATCCATTCGCTTAGGGTACTCTTATCTATAAACGGGGCGAGACGGGCGAGTGTGTCGGGATCCAGTTGATCCAGCCCTTTTTCATTCACCATCTTTTTCAAACTTTCCCGGTCTAGAAACGGCGCCAGCGACAAGAATTGGCGATCATCTAATGTACCCGCACCCACCTCATCGACCAACCGACCCAGCATATCCTTGCTGATAAACGGAGCTAGGCGCAGCACGACCTTCCATTCCAGTTGTCCTTCCAGCGCCTGATCCACGAGCTGATCCATCCGTTGTTTGGACAAGAATGGGGCGAGACGAGTAAGCTGGTCTCCATCCAGACTGTCAAAAGAGGCCTGATCTACGATTTGGTCCAATACTTGACGACTGACGAATGGGGCAAGTGAGGAGACCCGTTTCCAATCATACGACTGTGCTCCTGCCTGCATGATTAGCTTATCCAAAAGCTCTGTTTCCACAAAAGGGGCAAGCCTCATTAGTATATCCATATCAAACATTTGAGGTTCGACATGCTCCGCCACACCGGCAATCTCACTCGCCTTCAAAAACGGTGCCATCTCAATCAAACCGTTCATATTCACTTCTGCGGCATTGATCATGCCAGCTACATCTTCCCTCCGATTTTCCGATAACCCCCTCACCATGCGCCCCATATTGCTTCCATATCGATTGATATCCCCAGCACTCATCAAGGCATCTACAGATGTCTCAAACGCATCCGCTATGTGAGGCAACATTGAAATATCGGGCAACGAATCCCCTCGTTCCCACTTGGAAACTGCCTGATGACTAACATGAAGCCGCTCCGCCAACTCCACTTGTGTCCAATCCCGCTCTTTCCTCAATTTTGAAATATAGGACCCCATCAAATTTGCATCTAACATTCCAACCATCTCCTCGTTTTCTTATCAGTGCGCACTGTTGTATGGAGCGTACCATATCCCTTGTTCAGAGCCTATCAACGGTTGGTTGAATCGAGATTCTACTGGCGGTTGAAGGGCGTAGATATTGACGATATTCTCCTTTCAAGTCATTCCAACAATTGCTCTTTAAGCCGCTCTACCACGTGTTTATCAATTTGGCATGCCCCTGATACATATTCACCAATTGATCCATACTCCGTCATGATCTCCGTATAAATCTCGTGAAGATACTCAGGTTTCGCTTCCATAATATATTTCACTCTCTCCGGTGTAACGCGGAAGAGGCTCAACCATCTCATTAACCGACTCATTTTTTCAAGGCGCTGGGCATAGAACTGATTCGTCAAAAGATAATTTTCTTCTACTTTTTCATACGGCACCCCAACCAGCAATTGTATAATTGCCGCCATGATTCCCGTTCGATCTTTTCCAGCTGTACAATGGATGACGGCAGGCAGGTTCTTTTCCGATGCAATTAAACTTAGCACTTCATTTACATGGGAAGTCCGTTCAAATGTCATACGTCGATAATAATCTCTAATAAATTGATCAAATTGTTCCTCGCCCTGCTTACCAAACAGAAAACCTAGAAGCTTCCTTCTATTCCCATCCTGTGTTTCGTACTGTTGAAGGGGCACATTCACTATGTTTAGTATGTCATTTGTCTGTATTTTTGACGGTTTGGCTTGGAATTCCTCTGGTGTGCGCAGATCACAAATAAGCTTTATGTTCAATTGCTCAAATTTTTTTATATCACTCTCTGTTAGTTTCGAGAGAGCACCAGAACGATATAGGTGGCCCGTTTTCATTCTTGAGCCATCTGTCGTTTGATATCCTCCAATGTCTCTAAAGTTTGCTAACTTCTCAAATTGGTTCAATGTCATCCTCCATAAACTGTTTCTTACTTTGTTTGTGGCAAATATTACTTTATTTTACCGAATGGATAAAGGTAAATTTTCTTCATTAAACTGACTGATACACTCCTTTTATGGCTACGCCATTCTCCATTGCAATGTATTTAAATATGTTCTAATTTGTCAGGGTTACGAATGAAGTATAAGTTTCGAATTACATCCTTGTGAACTTGCATTAATACGACCGTGTCGACTTTATTATCTGTGCGATAAACAACACCAATTTGACCATTAATTTCTGTAATCTCTACTGCATCATTGCCTGGCGCCATTTTTCTCTTCATACCTAAAAGGAACCGGGCGACATGATTACTCGATTGAATTGGACGGATTGCAGCAAACGCCTTACCTCCTCCGTCAGAAATTAATGTGACATCTTCCGCTAAAATAGAAATCACTTGTTTCATATCCCCTTGTGCGAGGGCAGACAGAAATAGTTCAATCCATTTTCTATCTATAACTTCTTTATCTATCGAGTCTTCGGTACTCGTTCCTATTTTCCCCCTAGCACGACTCACAAGCTTGCGGCAATTCACTTCACTTTTTTCCATTACCTTCGCTATCTCGGAATATTTAAAGGAAAGCGCTTGATGAAGCACGAATGCAACCCGTTCCGCAGGTGTTAGCTTCTCTAGCAAAACGAGTAGTGCATATGATAACAATTCGTTTCGAATAATAGATCCAATCAATTCATCGCCGGAAGTCCGAATAGGTTCTGGCAGCCATTGGCCAACGTACTGTTCCCGTTTTCTGCGAGCAGATTTTAATACATCCAGAGACCGGTTTGTTGCCATTTTGCACAGGTAAGCCTTCGGTTCAACAATATGATCAAGGTCCATATCATGTAATTTTATGAAAACATCCTGAACCACATCCTCCGCATCGTCAATCGAGCCGGTTAACTGGTACGCTAACACGAAGAGGAGTCTTCTATATTGAATATAATACTTTTCAATTTCGTGACGCTCCATTCATTACCACTACCTGTCTATCGTTTAATCAAACTCGCCGTGTCCCATGTCCATTTTCTAATGAACCAGCCTAATTTTCCAGATAGGGTCATGTTCAGCCCCCATCTTCGGAACCATACAATAGCTCGTTCTGGACCAAGGGCAATACAGAAGAAATCCATATGGCTCTTGTGTGAAGGTGCCCTCACACCTTTCCTATCCGCCAATATAATCCGGCCAAGTGTCTTTGCTTGGGCTGTAGCTTCCTTGCATGTTTTTCCATCTGCCCTGCCACTAGTTGGGTCAATGATATGTGCACAATCTCCAATACAGTAGACGTCCTGAAGTCCCTTCACCCGATAACTGGCATCTACGATGACGCACCCATCATTCGTGATTGGCAGCCCTAGTTTCCTGACATATGGATTGGGCAAGAGTCCCAACGTCCAGATGCAGAGACTTGCAGGAAGCGTTTCACCAGTTGAAAGCGTGATGGTGCCCTCTTCTTCCTTGATTGCCTTACTCTCGTGTTTAACCGTAACGCCTCTTTGCACAAGCTCTTGTTCCAATATACGCCCCACTTTAACTGGACCTTCTTGAAAAAGTCGATTTTGGGAATTTAAAAGAACAATCTTGACATCACTTGGATCAAGTCCTATTACATTAGCATCGGCACGAACGGCATGCGCCAGTTCAGCAGATGTTTCCATTCCGCTAATGCCAGCTCCAGCCACGGCAATTGTCATGAGTGCATCCCGCAGTTCGGAATTCGGTTCCTCTTTCGCCTTATGAAGATTGGAACGCCATTTCTTTTGAATTTCCCTTGCAGACTCTATATCTTCCAAGGAAATCCCCCCTTGTGCTGGATCTGGTTTACGAATTCTACTTCCTACAGCAAGGACGAGGATATCATAATTCAGACAATGCGTCTGACTCAGACTGTTCTGGTACTGAATACTTTTATTGCCGGTCTCGATGTTTGTTACTGTAGCCTGAACAATTTCCACGCCTCTTGGAAAAAGGTTTTTCAGCGGAACGGTAATCTCCGCCTCGCCAATGGCCGGTTTAAAAAGCAATACCTTACGAAGATGATACGGATTCTTATCAATCAATATAATGCGAAGCGTTTGTTTGGCAGATGTAGCACCCATATACTTTTGAATCGATGCAACAGCATGTATACCTGCATATCCGCCTCCTACGATTACACATGTCATCCCAGTCATGGTGATCACTCCTACTCTTGTTTTTCATATAACGAGAGTAGGAACTGTTTTGTGACATACTTTATATGGAACACAAGTAAGACGGTGGGCAAATGTCTGTATAAGTATTCTTCGATGAGTTACATAAGAAAAAATGAAAAAACGCTAGCTCCTTTCATGCAGGAACTAGCCATCCCGTTTTCATTTATCCAAGTCAAATCGCCGACATGCCCTCCAGCAATGCTTTTGCGTCAGTATTTAAATAATGATGAATATCCTCCCGCATGAGTAATTCGGGATTTTCCGCTATCGACAACTTCAATCCCCGCACATTGAACGCGGACGCATAGTTATTAATATAATGAATCTGATTCATCTCTTGCCGGTTCAACGGACGGATTCCCGTTTCCATCATGGACGCCAACACATCCACCAACTCCCGGACATTCCGCTTCAGTACATGGCGATTTTCCCGCAGCTCCCCCATATTGTCCTCAATCAATTGCCTAGCCGCTACTAAATCCGACTGCTCCAAACACCCCTGAATCGTATGCAAGACTCGCTCCAGATGCACGCCAACTCCTCCTCCGCTTCCCCTATATGGAACACCCATACTTTATACCATAAATATACCAACGTTTCTTTGGGATGGGAAGAAGTTTTGTAGAACAGCTATGTTTTAAGTCACTGCCTTCACTTTTTCCGAGGCAGAAGTCCTCTGGAAAAGGAGCGAAGAAGCCCTGTCCAAATGGCATTTCCAATACTTAGGGTTAGAATGACAATTAGAATAAATACCATGGATCCGAAGTATCTATTGGAGAACTGTCCAGCCAGCCAATTGCATCCATAGTAAATAATGGCATATGCAACTGCTACCACACCTAAAAATGAGAGGACAATCCAAACTCTTTGGGAAGATGATAAATTCTTCATCTCAGATTTATGTTTATATGCAATTAATAAAACTAAAATCACTGCTAGTAACATTGATAAAATACCATTTAGACGATACACCCCCATTATAAAAATAAGGGAAGACACACTTAGAAGTTTCGGATTATATGTATTTAAATAATACTTTTCTGAGAAAACACATCAGGAAGACTGCGAATTCGCGAGAAGTTCTATGTTCTGCTTCCCGACCATTCGTTGTCTGCGCCATTGAAGAATCATCATGAAGAAAGCGACTATAAGGACAAACCCCAAATGTAACACTGGAGCCAATTGTAATTGTATGAGGGCGGGATCATAGCCAGCATGGAACATCCGGCGATCGAAAACCTGTATATGAAATAAGAAAACCGCGGTAAAAAGTAACAGGGCCACGCCGTATCCAGCTCTGCTCGGCGTTGAAATGACACCGCATATGAGTAACAATGTTGACACGAAGTAAAGAACATGAATCACGAGCGCTTCTGTCGCTGTGAATGAAACAGGATTTCCTGACAACATCAAAGTTTGCAGCATGAAAGTTATGAACCCAACTAAGTTGCCGAGCACGTATGCAATTCCCACGAACACCAGCCTTGCGATTTTCATGCAGCCCACTCCTTCATCTTCTGATGCATTATAGACGCTCTTTTCAGTTCGTTGTTTCCACAATGCCTTGAATAACCTGATTTCGATTGTACATGCTAATAGTACTTTGGAGAAAGGGTGTACAGCGGATGAAAAAAGAGAAGATGCCGGAGGAAACACCTCTTGCAGAGCTGACCGATGTGCAGCTGGAGGCGCTGGGCGCAATGGAGAAGGAACTCGGAGTGACACTCGTTGCGTATGAAAATGCGGACGACGGGGAGACAAATCTATTTAAAGGATAAGGGCTGCGCAGGCAGTCCTTTTTAAATAGAAAAGACAGTAATAAAGTGGCTCCGTTGACCAATTAGAAGCCACTTGGAGATTCCAGTTAAATCAGCTTACTTATGGCTCTACCAGCTCTTGTGCCTGCCGAATGATGTCAAAATCACTTTCGTCCGCTGGTACATAGCCAACATGGCCGAAAAGTGTGCGAATCAACTGGCGGCCTTTTTTTGATTCGCCTACAGAAAGAAATGCCTGCCGGATGGACTCCTGCCACTCATCCATCATGTCAGGACGAACAGCAATTGCGTCATTCGGAATACGATTCTCAGTTTCCAATCGGCCAAGTCCCTGCACTGGTGTCGATTCAACGGCAAATAGAGCGTCTGCTTTCCCGTTTTTCACTGCTTTGATGCCTTGCGCATCGCTTTCCACTTGGAGAATCGTAATGTCTTTCTGAATATCAATGCCCGCCTTGGCCAAGTCACTTAGCTGCACCACATCCTTCTTCTTTTGCATAGCAATCGTTTTTCCAGCAAGATCTTGTAGTGAAGAGAAACCACTTGTTTTCTCGAACAAAACCTGCCCCTTTACGGATGTCACGTTCTCTTGGGGCTTGCCTATAGACAGCTGGGGCTGTAATAAGGCTGTCGCCTCTCTTAACTGATTCGCCTCTACATAATCATAAGGCTGCATCATCACGACATCAAACTTCTTTGAGCGAATGTCTTTGCTGGCTGTATCATAATTAGGAGTGACTGTCAGTTCAACAGGAATTCCCAGCTCCTTCGCCAGCAGATCCGCTAACGCATTCACTTGCTCCTCATCTTCCTGAAGCGACACAAATTGGATGCGCAACGCCTCTGGTTCGTATGGCGCAGTGCTCGACTGATCATGGACTGATTTGACAAAGCTACAAGCAGACAAGCAAATAAGCATAGCTGACGCCAAACAAACGAATGCAACTTGTCTCATGATGATACTCCTTCCACTATGTAATACATTTAGTATGTGCATGTTACAGCAGAACGACACGGAGAGAATCTGGACTTTGAAACGGGTACTTCGTTTACCACCGGCTCTGGAGAGTTTACCACCGGCTTGAGGATGTTTACCACCGACTCTCTGGGTGTTACCACCGACTTGAGGGTCTTTACCACCGTCTTGAGGGACTTTACCACCGACTTGAGGGACTTTACCACCGACTTAGCGTGTGTAACCACCGTCTCTCACTCGATTACCACCGACTTTCCATGGGCAGCATTTAATAATGAAATTGATTACCATTTAGATACAATTGGTGATAATTCCCCAAGATGAAAGCAGATTTAATGAAGGCTTGTCCTTCTCAAACGAGGTGGTCTTCGTGGAAAATTTGTTTACCACCGACACACTGGGTTTTACCACCGACTTAGCGTGTGTTACCACCGGCTTGAGGGACTTTACCACCGTCTCTCTGAGCTTTACCACCGACTATCGGTACTTTACCACCGTCTTTACGTGCGTTACCACCGATTCGGCGTGCAAGCCAATTCATGGAATCCCCTGCACGCAAAAACCGCCACTCATAACAAGTGGCGGTTTCGGGCGAGTCAGTCGTGAATGACTTTCCAGTTATGGTTGCATGTTGCTTTGACTGTTTTGTGTTCTAAAAAGTAATTGGCGAGCAATTCGGAGACATCTGTAGGAACTTCTTGTACCACCGGTCTATTTTGGTACATGAGGTAGTCGCCGCCTCCGCCTGCCCGGTAATTGTTCAAGACGACATCGTATTCTCCATTCATGTCGACGGGTTTGCCCGCGTGTTCGAGCTTGGTGATCCGCTCCCCGACCGGTTTGGAAATGTTGATGATGTAATCGATGCCTTCCCACATGTCATAGTTGTAATGTTGTGGCTTGGGATCCAGGAAGGATGGGCTCACTTCAATCGGCCCGCCATCGTATTGTTTGAAGTAGGCGGCGGACCGCTCCAATGCGTCCTTCATGTCTTGCCCGCTGATGCGGAGAACTTTGAGCGTATTCGGGTAAATATAATTCGCCACGATGTCCCGCATTGTTACATGTTCCGGCAAACCGGGCGATTGGTTGCTGAAGATGGCTGTATTGGAAATGGCCGTGTTGGTTACTTCCATTTGGACCCGGTTAATGAATTCGACTAGCGTGTTGTCCTGGAGGCGTGTCTGCATCGCGTCCCGGATGACCATGTCGCCGTCGATATGGCCGATCGGCGTGTCCAGCCATTCCTGTGTGGCCTCTTCGTAGGTGGAAGCAAGCGATAGAATGGATTCATCCGGCTCCACGCCGTCAACCGCTAGCAATTCACTTGTTTTTTGGACAACTGTCCAATGGCCGTTCTGAACCTCCATTTGGAGCGTCACTTTGCCAAGCGTCTGTCCCATATGGCCCGGTTGCACGATGAGTACACCGTTAATCATGGTACCTGCCAGTTGCCGATGTTGATGGCCGGTCAAAAGTACATCAATTCCCTTTACTTCCATGCATAGTTCGTAGCCTTGGTTTTCCCCTGTCTGCATCTCTGTCGGTTCCCCGGTTTCAGGATCGCGTTCGAAACCGCCGTGATACGAGACAATCACCAAGTCGACTCCCTCTTGTTCCCGGAGATGCGCCACCCATTGTTTTGCCGTTTCTACCGGATCCGCAAACCGGATGCCTGTAATATGGGCGGGCTCTTCCCAGTTCGGTATGTAGGAAGTGGTCAACCCTAGGATTCCTATTTTCACCCCGCCTGCCGTTTGAATGTGATAGGGCTGGCCGAAGTAAGGTTCTCCCGTCTTTTCATCGAGCAGATTGGCGGAAAGCCATGGAAAGTTGGCTTGTCCGACAATGTGCTCCAGCACATCTGTCCCATAATTGAATTCATGATTTCCCAAGACAGCCGCATCATATTGGAGCTCATTTGCCGCCTGGATAAGCGGGTTCGGCCGCTCGCTTGCCATTTTGATGGCATGGTAGGCGAGTGGAGTCCCTTGAATCAAATCTCCGTTGTCGATTAATACTACATGATCATGTGCTTCCCGTTCACGCTTAATGAGCGATGCGATTTTAGCAAGTCCGACTTGTTCAGTTTGATTGCTCCCATAGTTGAGCGGAAATATGTTTCCATGTATATCGCTTGTCTCGAGCAGGACGATTTCCAAATGGTTGTTCATTGCCATCCTCCTATACTAATCTTTGGCGCAATTTGCCTGATATGATATCAATGACAGTAACCATGACGATAATACCTAGCAGGATGATCCCGACACGATCCCATGCGCGGGCATTTAGTGCAAAAATAAGAGGTGTTCCGATGCCGCCTGCACCGACCAATCCAAGGATTGTCGCATAACGGACAGCGATTTCAAAACGGTAAAGCGTATAGGACAAAAATTCCGGGACAAGCTGTGGCAGCGTAGCGAAGAACAGCACTTTTCCTTTATTCCCCCCTGCAGCCACAACGGACTCCGATGGACCATGGTCCATCGCTTCGATCGACTCGCTATAAAACTTGGCCAGCATCCCGATAGCACCGACTCCCAGTGCAAGGATCCCTGCAAATGATCCCGGACCCACCATTTTAATGAACAAAAGGGCTAGGATGATATCCGGAAACGTGCGGATGGCTGACGACACAAATTTACCCGACGAGGAAACGATCTTACGCTGTCCTCGGGAACGAGCAGCCCAGAAGCCGAAGGGGATGCTAAGCAGACTGGACATGATCGTTCCCAGAATGGCAATCGCCAGCGTTTCAACAAGAAGGGAAATCAAGTCCTCTCCTTCTCCTGTCCAGACATAGCCCCAATCCGGATGTGTAAAACCTTCCACGATAGATTGAACCGTCTGCCACGCAGTCACTTTAATGCCGTTGAATGAAATCCCAGCAAAGGCCCAGACAAAAATCGCCAGCACAACAAGGATGGTAATGATTGTTTTAGCCCGATTTCCTTTTGGCGGTTTAGGTAATGTCATGATAGCTTTTCCCTCACTTTATTACTCACATAATCAATTGCCAGCACGACAACGAAAATGATCAGGATAATGACCGCAACACGATCGTAGCGGACTTGTTTCAATGCCCGTGAAAGGAAAATACCGATACCGCCTGCACCGATATATCCAAGAACAGTGGAAGCCCTGATGTTAATTTCAAATGCAAATAAAACAAAGTTCCAGTAATAGCTGATGACTTGCGGTATGACACCGAACCGCATGATTTCAAGTCGATTGGCGCCACTGGATTTGAGCGCTTCAATCGGTCCTTCGTCAATTGTTTCGATGGATTCGAAGAACAATTTTGTTACCATCCCGAAAGAGAAGATCGCCAAAGCGATAATCCCCGCGAATGGCCCGATTCCGAAAACAGCGACGAAAACAGCGGCAAGCAGCAATTCTGGGATTGTCCGGATGATATTATTAATAAAGCGCAATACACCGCTGACGGCCTTGCTCGATTCCATATTCCGTGCTACATAGAGCGAAAACGGAAAAGCGAGGATCGCTCCGAATGCCGTACCTAAAATGGCCATCCGAATCGTTTCGACCAAAGGGCCTAATACGACACTGACATAAGACCAATCAGGATGGCTCATCTGTTCCAATATATAGCCCGCTTGCCCCAAGTTCGTAAGCAGTTGCCAAATGTCCACGTCTGTAATAATGGCGCTTACGACTATGATAATCAACAGCATGGACAAAGTTGTAAAAAACTTCACTTTGCCTGTCTTTTTCGGAAGGGTCGTCTGATTTGGTATCATCATGCTTCCCCCTTATTGTCCTCTTCTTCGAGAATGGCTTCGCCGTAAATAGCACGCAACGTGCTGTCGGTCGCTTCGGCTGTCGGCCCGTTAAAGACAAGCTCGCCGCCCCGCAAACCGATAATCCGATCGCCATATTTTCGAGCGAGTTCAATAGAGTGCAGGTTGACGAGGACCGTGATGCCGAGTTCCCGATTGATTCGCAATAGATCGTCCATCACTCGTTCCGTCGTAATGGGATCGAGGGAAGCGACAGGCTCGTCTGCCAAAATGATTTTAGGTTCTTGTGCGAGGGCACGAGCTATGGATACACGCTGTTGCTGACCGCCAGAAAGCTCATCCGCCCGCGTGTATACTTTTTCTGCCAAGTTGACTCGCTTCAACGCATCATATGCGATTTCCTTATCCTTTTTCGGAAAAATGCCGAGCATCATGTTTAGTGTCGAATGGTATGCGACACGCCCTGTCAGGACATTCCGTAAAACGGAAGACCGTTTCACAAGATTGAAGCTCTGGAAGATCATGCCGATGTTTCGGCGGATGTCCCGAAGCGCTTTCCCTTTGGCTCGTGTAATGGATTGGCCATCGATGAGGATGTCGCCGCTCGTAATTTCATTCAACCGGTTGATCGACCGAAGCATTGTACTTTTCCCTGCGCCGGATAACCCGATAACAATAACAAATTCACCTTGCCCGATGGAAATGTTCAAGTTTTTAAGGCCTTGAACACCGTTGGGGTATGTTTTATTCACATTGACCAGTTGGATGACTGGTCGCTGTTCTGAAGCTGCTTGTATAGTTGCCATCCTTTGTTCTCCTTGTAATTAATGAATTGTTTTATATTGATGCGTTTGAACCGGCAATGTCATTTGCCCATTCACCGCAAGTCCTATCACTAGATCGGGTACATATATCATGATTTCATTGGTGACTGCGTGCTTCGGGAAAATTCGGATCCCTTCGCCTATGGTCTTATAGTGATTGCATACGAAGGTGACTATGTCCTCTTCCTGGATCAGACGTCCGTCTATTTCCAACTGGGACACCTCTCCATCCACTAAGGAATAGGTAAGTCCTCTCCACATATCATCAGGCTCTCCAGCCATACTTTCCTTGCAATAAGGGGTCAGACGTCCGACCTCTGTAATTTTAAAATAATTGGCTGCCTTCCGCAATGATTCTTTCAACTCTTTTCCCGATAAACGCAGGACCGCGAAAGTACACGGGAAAGTATAATTTTTCATCAATTGCTTCATTGTGACAGACTGTTCAGCCCCACCTGTTTCAAATAACGAAATCGCGGAAATCGGTTCTCCTGTGACTGTTTGTTGAATGGTATGCAGCAATTCAGGTATTGACCTATCCAGGTAGCTTTCCGTCGGTGTATCGAGCCAATCCGTAGATTCTTTCAACCACGGTTCCAATTGTTCAAGAAGCTCCTCGTCTTCAGGGACATCCCCCATGCTTATCAATTCTACTTGCCGATCAACTACAATCCACCGATTCTTCTCGTCCCTCTCTACCGTAAATGAAAGTTCACCGACATGGCTCCCTCTTGTTCCCGGTTGCAGGACAGGTACCTGTCCGACAAATCCCGATAACACTTTATGCTGATGGCCCGCGATGATACCATCGATGCCTGTGATTTCTGAAGCCAACCGATATGCCACATTTTCACCAGTCTGATATTCGGTTGGCAATCCAGTCGTCAAGTCTCTTTCAGTCCCGCCGTGATAAGACAGAAGCAATAGATCCACTTGAGGACGCAGCTCAGCCGCCCACTGATGAGCAGTTTGAATCGGATCCAAGAAGGCAAGGCCAGGAACGTTGTCGTTGTGTTCCCATCTCGGAATATAATCTGTAATCAACCCTATAATGCCTATTTTCACACCAGATCGTTCAATAATTGTATAGGGTTGCCACAGAGGTGCAAGGGTTCGTTGATCGACTACATTCGCGGCGAGATAGGGAAAGGCCATCTGTTGCACACTTCGCTCCAGATAGGGGAGTCCGTAATTAAATTCGTGGTTACCGGGGACGGCTGCATCATATTGCAAGGCATTCATTGCAGCGCTCAAAGGATGGTCCATCCAGCGGTGCTGATTCATGTAGAGATAGGTTGCCAACGCTGAACCTTCCAGAAAATCGCCATTGTCCACGAGGACGATCGTATCACCATTCGCCCTTCTGTCCTTTACAAATGTGGAAACACGGCTTAGCCCTGTTGGTGTTGTTTGACCAGTCAATTCATCCGCGGCTTGGATATAACCATGAACGTCACTTGTTGCCAGAATGGATATTCTCATGGATGTGCCTCGCTTTCTAAACTAAAGTCTGCATTCTTTTGCAATATAAACCAGAAACTAGAGAAAAGGGATGTTAGCATTCACCGTCTAACATCCCCCGTCCAAACCATTATTGACCTACAAGTTCACCGTATTCACGGATTACATCGTAGCTGCTATCGTCAGCTTCAACGTATCCGACATGTCCATAAAGTGCTTCCACGATTTCACGGCCGTCTTCCGACTCGCCAATCGCTATGAATGCTTTACGAATTTTTTCGATCCATTCTTTGTCCATATCTGTGCGGACAGCAATAGCATCATTCGGAATGCGGGCTTCCGTAAAGAAGGAATCCAGCTCCTCATGGATATTTGGATAATCTTTCAACATCAAGTTACGGCCATCTTCAAAACTGAAAGCCGCATCCGCATCGCCATTAATAACAGCGAGAATCGCATTGTCGATTCCATTCACAGTTACAAAACTTACATCACGATCCACATCCATGCCAGCTTTGATCATTTCCGCAACAGGGAACACATAGCCGCTTGCAGATACGACATCTTGAGCAGCGATCGTTTTGCCCTTCAGGTCTTCGTAACCTTTAATTCCGCTGTCCTTCTTATAAATGATTTGTCCTCTGAAACTGGACACTTTCTTTGTCTCATCCTTTTGACCGCCAGGTTGCTTTACATCATACAATTCCGATTGCAAGATGGCATTTGCAGCTCCGCGATCTTTCGCAAGGACATATGCGTTTGGCGGCATAATTCCTAAATCAATTTGCTTGGAAGCCATCGCTTCAATAATCGTGCTATAGTCAGTTGATACACTCACTTCAACAGGAATGCCAAGTTCTTTTGATAATAATTCTGCCAACGGTTTTGCTTTCGCATCCGCTGTACTTTCCGATTTTGTCGGAACGAACTGAACACGCAATGTCTCTGGAGCATACGCCTCATCTTTTTTACCTTTATCTGTATTCGTGGACTCCGATTTACCGCAAGCTGCTAACAGGACAAGCATGAATGCAGCCAAAACTAGAAGAGCCTTCTTCTTCATTTTTGAATTCTCCTTTGTTGTTTGTTAATAGTTATACGACTTTTCTAATACTCTATGTAATCGTAAAGGACTATTGTTAACTAAATATTATCGAAACGTGTTTTTAAAGTAAAACCTTTTTTCACCCAATTTAAAAGTCTAATTTTTTAATAAATTAAAAGTGGTATCTTCAGTTATTTCCCTTCTCCTAAAAGCTTGTCTAACACCTTGGTATCACTATGTTCTACAGAAAATGGGATTGTATATTTTTTCAAACCAATCAAATTTATTACCTTAATGTATAATACAAAGAGAAAAGAAACGAATCGGATGAATAGACTTTTTTTACTATTTTCCACAAGAAAAAACCTCACTGCAAGGTGAGGTTCGCTCCCATTTTTATCCTACTTTCGTTCTACTGGCATGGAGCAGCATCTGAAAGAACCGCCTGATTTGATGATCTCCGAAAAATCTATTTCTATGACATCGAAGCCATTCTTTTTCAAGGCAGCATTCACCTCTTTATTCTGAGGTAAACTGAATACTTTGCCGTTACCAATGGACAATACGTTTGTTCCCATCGTGAACTGCTCCTCCACGTTCACTTCTATTAGTTCATAAGAAGCCGCAAGTTCATCCACAATTTGCGGATCAAATGCTGGCGAGTAAATAAGCGCCCGATCTGGCGATAGAATATTGAACACACAATCCAAATGCAAATACGTTTCATCAAACGGAATCTTCTTGACTTCGTAGCCCTCCAGACTCTGTTCCAACTGCCATACCGCTTCTTCTGATGTGCGGCTGCTTATTCCGATATATACTGTGTGCCCATCAACAATGATATCTCCACCTTCTATACGGCTTGTTGTCGTCTTGTAGGGGATATTCTCAGCTGTCAGCCATTCTTCCAGTTTACTCTCTTCCCCTTTTCGAATATCGGCTGCAAGTTCGGCAACGAATACTGTTTCTCCTATCGTAAAACCGATATCACGTGTAAATACTTGCTCCGGATATTCCGGACAAGATGGAAGTTTAATCACGTCTACGCCATGTTGCTTCAGGAGCTTTTCGAATTGGGCATGTTGCTTCATTGCTCGATGTTGATTTATATTCTCTGCCTCGTACTTTTTTTGCACTTCATTGATCGCCTCTTCAATTGCCATAAATTTCGGCTGGCAAAGGATGACTCGGCGTAATGGATCATATTCTGTATCACACTTCGTATGAACCTGTTTTTTTATTTGAGCTTCCATTCAATGTGCCTCCAGTAACTAAAAGTCATCCTTTCTTTTCCCTTTTGTTTCCGGAAGCAAACATTTTAGGAGCCTTCATCTTGATCGGACATGAATGGATAGTCTGCAATGGGTTCAGTGAACGGCGGCATGAGCTCGCTCGAAGCCAAACCGGATGCGCCTGAATTTTGAGCTTTCCGAATGATTAATTCCCCATCCTTCATTTCCACTTCTACTGTTTCACCTAAGATAACCTGTAAATAATCCAACATTTTTTCACTCAAGGTGACCGCAAACGTGTCTTTCGCCTGTATAATTCGCTGTGTCGACACTTTTGGAGCATTCCCTTCCCACTTGTCCATCCAATCCCCTCCTCCCTTTCATCGTTTCCAAGTCATGCTCGAGACATACTTGCGAATTCCCTAGTTCCCTCTAACTCCAACAGTTTCTTTTTCATATCAAGTCCCCCGCGGAAGCCCGTCAATTTCCCGTTTTTCCCAATGACACGATGGCATGGGACAGCAATTAATATCGGGTTGGCTCCGATTGCTCCTCCGACAGCCCGAACTGCGCTTGGGCGCCCAATTGAGGCGGCGATGTCCGCATAGTTTGTCGTAGTTCCGTAGGGAATCTGTTGCAACGCGTTCCAGACGTCCTGCTGAAAGCCCGTTCCGAAGAGATCAACAGACATGGAAAACACATTCAACGTTCCATCTAAGTAGGCGGCAAGCTCCCTTGTGCAGTGATGGAGCTTTTCTGGATTTTCATAGCAAATTGCTTTTGGTATCCTCTTCTTCAGCCAATCCTCCAGCTCGTCAAACGAAGATTGATTGGAACTGATATAACAAATCCCTTTTTTCGTTGCGGCTACAACCATTTGCCATTCATGATGCTTGAAATTCGTCCAATAAATATCCATCCTACTTCCTCCTCCGCTTAGTTAATTTCATTATATCAATACACGCTGCCTGATCTATGATACAACTAATTATAAAGGAGGAATGGGAATGGAGCGATATAGCGAATTACGAATTTCTGTCCCAAAGGAATTTAGCTTTGAACAGAATATAAAGTACTTGTCTGATTCCGGAAATGAATGTATGTATGAAGTTGAAGAGAATCATATCCGACGGGCGCTCTCTTTTTCTGGAGAAGAACCGGTTTTCATTGATATTACCGACGCTGGAACCGATGGCTTGCTTGTCCATGTTTATGGCGCAACGAACGATGAAACACTTCGGAATGTAACACGTTACGTGTCAGACTGGTTTGACTTGGAGACCGATTTACAGCCGTTCTATTCGATGGCACAAAAGGATCGTTACTTGCAAAGGGCAATACAACAGTTCTACGGATTACGCAACATGGGGATTCCTGACTTCTTTGAAGCAATCAGCTGGGGAATCATTGGGCAGCAAATCAACCTGGCTTTCGCTTTTACTTTAAAACGTAGATTTGTGGAGACCTATGGGACCTTTATCGAATGGCGTGGCAGACGCTATTGGATTTATCCAACACCTGAAACGATTGCAGGATTAACAGTGGACGAGCTAATGCCTTTACAGATGACACAACGCAAAAGCGAGTATTTGATCGGTGTCGCCCGGCTGATTGTAGAAGGGAAACTTTCAAAAGAAGTCGTGCAGGCAACGGGTTCATATAAAGAAGCTGAAAAACAGCTAACTTCCGTACGAGGGATTGGTCCATGGACAGCGAATTACGTGCTCATGCGGTGTCTTCGCTCGCCGAACGCTTTTCCACTCGCCGATGTCGGACTGCAAAATGCCATCAAGTATTTAGATAACCTGGATGAAAAACCGAGTCGGGAAGATATTTTACGTCTCGCTGTTCCTTGGGCTGATTGGGAATCTTACGCCACATTTTATCTTTGGCGATTTTTGTATTGAAGCGTAGATAATTGCAATGAAGTTGCAAGATGCCACGATCATGTTTCGATTTATTTAGGTAACATACGCAATTTATCGTGGAAATAGAGTATTTCCCAGTTTCAGAATAAGAGCTATTTTTTTAAAAAACAAACGATAAACATTGATTTAACAACCTTCCTCTGCTATTTTCACCGGGAAATAATTGCATTTCTCTGTCGATTTCCCGGGAAATAAATCGAAAGGGAACTCCATTGCCCGGAGTTCCCTTTTTCCTTATATCCCTTTCCCAATCCCATAGTAATGATCCATTTCCGTTTCAGGCACCATGCCGCCGCCAGTTGCCCATACGAGGTGCGTTGCATTTGGATGGGCAGCGTCCTTCACTTCGTTGGCAAGCGTTTGAATCGGGCCCGTCATTCCCGCTAACGCTGATGGCTCGAGTCGTATGCCCTCTTCATCGACAAGCATGGCGAGGAGCTTAAACATTGTCTGATCAGCTATCGTAAAGCAACCTTCAATGAGCGGAGCCATTGTCTTCCCGACAAAACCGGATGGCCGGCCTACCGCCAGGCCATCCGCAGCAGTTTTATTGTCCAAGCCAATATCACTTACGGCGATCTTCTCATGCAACCCCGTCATCATGCCAAGCAACATACAGGGGGAATGGGTCGGCTCAGCAAAGAAGCAATGGACATGGTCTCCGAATGCCTGTTTCAAGCCAAACGCGACACCCCCAGGACCCCCTCCAACACCGCACGGTAAATAAACGAAAAGCGGGTGATCTTGATCCACTTTCACTCCTTGATCTTTTAATTGGGCTGCTACCCGTTCTCCCGCAACCGCATAGCCTAGAAAAAGATCGACTGAGTTTTCATCATCGACAAAATGGCAAAGAGGATCGGCATCGGCCTGCTTGCGTCCTTCCTCAACCGCCTTGCTATAATCATCCGCATACTCGACAACAGTAACGCCCTTTTCTCGCAGCATGTCCTTCTTCCACTGCTTGGCATCCGCAGACATATGAACCGTTACATTGAATCCAAGCTTCGCACTCATTATGCCGATGCTGAGTCCGAGGTTCCCTGTTGAACCGACTGCAATCTTATGTTTGGCCAATTCATTCCGCAGGACGGGTTCGTCAAACTTAATATAGCTTTCTGTTTCGGTTATCAATCCTTGTTCCAGCGCGATCGTTTCCGCATGCTTCAATACCTCATAAATGCCGCCGCGCGCTTTGATGGATCCTGAAATAGGCAATGCATTGTCCTCTTTCAGGTAGAGCTTACCTGGAATGTGTCGATCAAACGCCTCCCCCAATGCTTGTCCCATAGCTGGAATCTCTGTTAGAGGGGATTCGATGATTCCCTGTGATGGGACCGTCTCTGGAAAGACTTTAGCGATATAGGGAGCAAAGCGTCTTAAACGGGCACTCGCTTCTTGTACCTCCGACTCGGATATACCTGACTCGGCAATTCCTATTTGAGCTGGACCATTCTTCGAATTGAGCCATAGTATCTCCTTTTGATCAATCAAGTCCTGAATCAGAGGAAAGGTTGCCGTCAAATGGGCTCGTTGTATTTCCGTCATCTCAAACACCGCCTGCTAGATCATTTTTTCCTAGTATAGCATGTCTCAATTCAAGGCGTACTCATCCAGCAATTGCCTAGTTACATCAAAGCGGGAAGGATTCGTTTGATTTCGCTCCTCTGACGCACCCATGACAACGGTAATGATCCGCCTTCCGTCAAAAATACCGGTACTGGCAAAACAAGATCCTGCTTCTTCTGTGTAACCTGTCTTCAATCCATCCATTCCTTTCATGGCAGAGGGCATTCCCGGAAGCATGGCATTGGTATTCCAGCGGCGAATTCCTTCGCTTGTCGTAAAATCGGTCATCTTAGTATAGTCAAGTACTTCTGGATGATCTTTAATTAAAATTTGAGCCAACGCTGCTACGTCTCTCGCCGAAGCCATATTCGTCTCCCCTTCATCCAAACCCGTAGCATTTATGAAATGGGCGGACTGCAAACCGAATTCTTCTGCTTGCGCATTCATGACATCGACAAACGCCTCTTCAGAACCACTGACCATTTCTGCCAAAGCGATCGCTGCGTCATTTGCCGAAATAACGGTCATGGCAGTAAACAATTCTTTAACCGTATACGCACCAGACGAAGACATGCCCAACGTTACCAATGCCGGCTGATCCGTCTTTTGAAAAACGGCAGCGGATGGGTGATACAAGGTATCCCATTGGATATCCCCTCTATTTATCGCATCCAGCACAATATATTGTGTCATCATTTTAGACATACTTGCAATGGCCATGGCCTCCTTACTGTTTAATTCATATAGAATCTTATTCGTCTCCGCGTCTACTACTATAGCTGCTTTTGCACCAACAAAGGGCTCATCCAGGTTCGCCGACTGTTCTCTTTGGAAGTATAGGAAAGCCAATAATAGAACCGTCAATAGAGTCAATGTTTTCTTCATTCGACATCCTCCCTATTTGTTTATCTCTATCATCCCTGACAATCATGAAGAAATCCGCATCATCATTCTGAAGAATTTCTTAAGATATGCAATTCATCCCTCATTCAACCGCACACACCTCAATGTTTGTCTTGGAATATTGTAAGAGTAATGACACAGTAAACTCAGGAGACCCTGGGGACAAACTCGTATGACCGTTTTTGGTCTACTGCGGGAAGGTGATGCATATTTCATTGTATAAAGATGTTCTTTCTTGAAAGGAAAACTGACAGAAAGGAAGGATGCTCGTCCCAATGAAGCCAGAGGACTTCCAATCTCCATCATAGGAAAACGGGAAACCTCATGCACAATCGCTTTTCCCAGAGTGGGGCAATGGGCTGAAACGGTTCGGGGAGGGGTTCCTACGGTCGAAGCTCTTTAAATTCGGCAAGTTCATTGCCAGCTCATCCTCTTGCAAGAAATTCGAAAGTCTATGATTGAAAAACACGCATCTTACTGTTAGCAATCGAGTGGTAATGGCGTTCAAAGATAACCGAAAAAAGCTGTCTCTCCAGTAACGGGGAGACAGCTTTTTGACTCATAGTTTTGTCCGCACATTCCACAGCTCGGGGAAAAATTGGTGTTCCAGCATCTGTTTTAAATAGCTGACACCCGACGAACCGCCCGTTCCCGGTTTAAAACCGATAATCCGTTCAACAGTTTTCATGTGCCGAAAACGCCATTGCTGATGGCAGTCTTCAATATCGACAAGCTTTTCGGCCAGCTGGTATAGATCCCAGTGCGCATCTACGTCTTGATACACTTGCAACCAGGCATCTGCCACGGTCGCATCACCCTGATAGGTAACCGCATAATCGCGGTCCAGCAATTCGGGATTGATGGAAAAGCCTGCTCGTGCCAAAGCACGGATGGAAACGTCGTAAATCCCAGGGGCATGATACGCTGCCGTTAACTCACGGGCAAGCTCAGGATCTTTCTCATAAATTTTCAGGATGTGCGGCTGTTTGTATCCTAATGCAAACTCGATCAGACGGTTCTGATAGGACTGGAAGCCCGACGCACGGCCGAGGCTATCACGGAATTCCATATATTCTGCCGGCGTCATCGTAGCGAGGACGTCCCACGCCTGAATGATTTGAGTCTGTACCCGAGATACACGCGCCAACATCTTGAAGGCTTCCGGCAGTTCATCCCGTTCAATGGATTCTATTGCCGTGTTCAACTCGTGCAAAATGAGTTTCATCCAAAGCTCACTCACTTGATGGATGACAATGAACAGCATTTCATCATGATGGCCCGACAAACGCTCCTGGCTCGTTAACACTTTGTCGAGGCGGAGGTACTCCCCATATGTCATATTATCTTTAAAATCTGTGTGGATACCCTTTTCCGTCATGCACGCCACTTCCTTAACACGGCACGTACCGGGCTGCCATCGGCTCCTTGAAGCGGAAGGGGCAATGCGATTAATTCATAATCACCCGGCTCCACCTCGTCCAGCACAATATTTTCTAGAATGAAAACGCCGTTTGCATGAAGAGCATGATGGGCATCCAGCGTCTTGCTCGGTTCCGGATCGACAGACGGTGTATCGACGCCGATCAATTTGACGCCACGCTCTCGCAACAACAGCCCGAGGTCCTCACGCAGTACCGTGTAAGTTTCCGGGAATACGTCAGGACTTGGACGGCTGCCTGTTTTGAGTAAAATCCGGCTGACACCTTCAAAATCGATTGTCTCCAGATCCGACCGTCCGACGCTTTCAAGGCCCGTCACATCAAGCACCTTGGCTCTTCCGATATACACATCAAGCGGTAGCTCATCTACTTTCGCTCCATGATCGTCGTAATGGAAAGGAGCATCGATATGTGTTCCCATATGAGTGCTCGTCGTCAACTTGCCAATGTTGACTGAGCCGGTAAACTCTTTGATAAAACGCACTTCGTAGGAGAAAGGCGTGTCTCCCGGCCATTCGGCTATGCCATTATGAAGCGGCTGTGAAATATCGATCCATTTCTCTGTCATGCGACGACTCCCCTTTTATTTTCAAATTGTTCATAACACTTTTCTTCCATGATGATTTTGAGTTTTTGGACGGTATGCCAAACATCTTCGTACGAATTGTAGAGTGCGACGGGCGCGAGGCGAATACCATTTGGCGCTCTGAAATCCGGTATGACGCCATCCTGTTTCAACGCCTTGCAAATACGTGCAGCTTCCGGATGTTCCAATAAAATATGACCGCCCCGTGAATGATCAGTCGGGTTGCCGATGGTAAATTCATATGCAGCCAGTTCCATCTGGATTAATTCCAACATGTAGGATGTCAGCTTAAGCGATTTCTCTCGAACAGCGGACATGCCCACTTCCTGAAACATCGCCAGTGAACCAAGCAACGGAGCTAGGCTCAATACATGCGGCGTGCCAATTTGAAAAGCGCCAACATGTTCCGCCGGATCCATCGTATGTTCCATATCAAATTGTGTTTCTTTATTCGAGCCGAACCAGCCGGCTAAACCAGGCAATGTGCCAAAATGCTTCTCATGAAGGAACAGCCCCCCCACTGAACCCGGTCCGCCATTCAAATGCTTGTATGTACACCAGAAGGCGAAGTCCGTTCCCCACTCATGCAGGGCATGTTCGATGGAACCAACCGAATGACATAAATCAAAACCAATTGGGATGCTGCGCTCGTGTGCTGCTTTTGTTAGTCGTTCCATATCGAGAATCTGGCCGCTTCGATACAATACAGCGGGGAGGACGATAAGCGCCACCTCATCCGTCATCGCGGCTATAATATCCTCTTCACGCAAAAACCGCCCGTCTGGACTAGCCACCTGAATCAAATGGTCTGCCGGCTCATATCCCTTCAATCGCAATTGACTTTGGAGCGCATAAATGTCGGAAGGAAAATTTAACTCGTCAGCCAAGATTTTTGTCTTCTTGCCAGTCGGCTTGTAAAACGTTGCAACGAGCTGATGAAGATTTGTTGTTGTAGAACCTGTCGCAATCGTTTCTTCCTTTTTTCCTCCAACGAGCGGCGCCATCTTTTCGCCTACTTGTTCAGACAAATAAAACCACGGATGCTTGCCCTCCGTCCAACCATCGATCCCAAATAGTTTCCATGATTCCAATAACGCATGCATCGTCTGCTCCGCCCGCTTGGACAGCAAACCAAGTGAATTCCCGTCCATGTAAATCGCATGCGGCGGTACGTAAAACTCTTCCTTATAAGCAGCGAGGCCGTCTTGCTCATCCATTGCTCTTGCATATGATAAAGTCACTGTATCCATAAGAACTCCCCTTTCCTCACCTTACTAGAAGAATAGCATATCGGAGAAGGGAGAGGGAAAGGCATTTTAATTAGAAACAGCATGATTGTGAAAAGGAGCAATATCCACTTGAGTAACCTCTCAACTTGGATGAATACACTTCTGGAAGTGACAGACACGGCAAAGGTCGATAGCCTGAACGAGATACAACCAATCAAAGCTGCATGAATCAAAAAACCACTCCATCGCCTACCGGCTGGAGTGGTGATGAGGTCTTCTCTGTCTTGTCAGTCATTTGAACCAGCCTTTCTCCTTAAAACGAGAAATAGCCTCAATTCGGTTGCCAACGCCGAGTTTATCAAGGATGGCTGAAATGTAATTGCGAACAGTCCCTGGCGTTAAGTAAAGCTCACCAGCAATTTCTTTTGTCGTTTTTCCTTCCGCAATCAGGCTAAGTACTTGGCTTTCCCTATCTGTCAGCGGATTTTCGGTGTCGTCGCTGTCGCCATACGCAATATCCACAAGCTCTGGAGCGTAAATCCGGCGTCCATCCATAATAGCATGGATGGATGAAACGAGTTCCTCGATGGGGCTATCTTTTAACAAGTAGCCCCGGACTCCTGCTTTTCTCGCACGCTCGAAATAACCGGCTCTAGCGAATGTCGTTAATATGATGATTTTGCATGTATGCCCGCTCAAAGCTTCGGCAGCATCCAAACCTGTTTTGGCTGGCATTTCAATATCCATAATACACACATCCGGGTCATACTGATTTACGAGAGCCACTGCTTCCTCTCCGTTTTTCGCCATACCGACCACTTCCATATCGTCTTCCATGTTCAACAATGAACCGAGCGCCCCTAACATCATGCCTTGGTCCTCCGCAATGACAATTCGAATCATCCCGATTCCTCTCCTCCCTGATGGGTGATGACAAGCGGTACACGGATCGTAAGTGTTGTACCTTCTTGCACCTCAATCTCCAAGCTCCCATTCACAAATTCCAACCGCTCTTCGATCCCTCGCAATCCGCTGCCGGTTATTCCTCCCGCCTTCGGTTCCAACCCACTCCCATTGTCCTGAATGACAACTCGAAATTCATTCAAACGGCGTTCAAATAAAATGAGACAAGTGGTCGCACGACTATGTTTCACTACATTGGTTACCGCTTCTTTTAAGCACATGCTCAAAACGTTCTCCAATATAATAGGCAGGTCTCCTAGTTGACCTTCACCCTCAACCCGATATTCCATTTCAGCGGCTTTTAAAATTTGCCGGACCCGAATCAATTCATCTTTCAGCTTCGTTGCACGAATGCCGGCGACTAACTCACGCACTTCCTTCAACGCTATGCTCGCAGTATGCCGGATATCGTTTAACTCCTTTTCAGCCTCATATGGATCGCGGGACACCAGCCTTCGCGCCAGATCACTTTTCAGACCAATCATCGACAGTTTCTGCCCGAGTGTATCATGCAAATCCCTTGCGATCCGTTCCCGTTCCTCCAGCAAGACCAATTCCGAAATACGCTCTTTCGCGTCCTCCAACTGCCCCTCCAGATTTTCTCGTTTTCCACGGTAATATAGATTGAAGGGCAGCAAAATGACGCCAATCACCGTGATGATAATGAAATGCACTTGTGGCAAAAACAAGTGGATATCAATGAAAAAGCCAACGACAATCGCACTGATGGTGAAGAAAATATGTAACCCATACATAATATAAAATCCGACCGGCCGGCGAATGTTGCCGATGAAAAAGGCGGTGAAGATCGAGAAGTAGACGTAGCCAAACAGCAACGTCATTACGATATTAATGACCATTTCAAAACTAAGCCACATATAAACAATTCCCGACTTCGCTTTAAATGAAAAGAAGTAAGACAAGAAAAATAATAATAGTAAGCTAATGCCAATTGCTCCGTTAAGAAGATTTGAGGAACGGAAGATGAAAAAGAACGGCAGCAGGCAAAATATGACCCATGCGTAAATACTGAGCCATGTGTTCCTCGGGAAAAACGAATACCATTTTTGCATGTGCCGCACCTCGATCCATTTGTAACTTCAGTATACCGCAGGATGGCCGAGCCGCCTTGAAAATTGCCGATCTCAGCTATGCAGTTTTATTTCCACATAATGAAAACAACCGCCCCTTTGACGAGACGGCTCCTTACTTATTTACTGTCCAAGCTCGTATGTTTCCGTTTCAAATCGAGTGACAAAGCCGCACGTCCCACCCGTTGCTTCACTTCTTTGAAGGTAACGAACGTTTTATGTTCCGGATCGTACAGCTTATACCGCAACGATTCTAAACTTGTTTTAATGGTAATGGTCGTCGCCCTCTGAAGTGGCGGTGTGGACTCATGAGCCATTTCCAGATTGTAATTCGGTACACGCGGCGCCAAGTGATGAACATGATGGAAGCCGATATTTCCTGTAGCCCATTGCAATACTTTCGGAAGCTTATAATAGGAGCTTCCTTCAACAGCTGCTTTCACATAATCCCATTCGGACTCTTCCTCGAAATAAGAATCCTCGAATGTATGCTGAATGTAAAACAGCCAAATGCCGAGTGCAGCTGCCACAAACATAATGGAACCTTGCACAATAAGAAACGCTTGCCATCCGACAAGCCAGACCATAAGTGCATAAAGTGCCACAATGATCACATTCGTCAAATACGTATTGATCCGCTCTTTCCGACGCGCATCCTTTCGGTTGAAGCGGCTGGAGATAAGGACCAAATAAAGCGGTCCGAGGCCGAACATGACCAATGGATTACGATAAAAACGGTAGGCGAACCGTGTCCATTTGGACGCTTCCAAATACTCTTCGATTGTCAACACCCAAATGTCACCCACGCCGCGTTTATCGAGATTCGAGCTGGAGGCATGGTGGATCGCATGCTCGCGCTTCCACTTTTCATATGGAAATAAAGTGAGAACTCCCGTAATCGTTCCGACGATATCATTCGCTTTTTTATTTCGGAAAAATGAACCGTGCGTGCAATCATGAAAGATGATGAACGTCCGCACGACAAACCCCGCCGCTACAACGGCGATTGCAAATGTAAGCCAGATAGAAACGGATAAACTCTGATAAGCTAGGAACCAAAGGACAAAAATGGGCGGCACTGTATTGATCAGCTGGATGACACTCTTTTTCAGATCTGACTTTGCAAAGGGAGCCACGTCTTTATGCAATTGTTTCGTTTTCTCTTTACTCATGGTACGTATCCTCCTCAACTCGGAAGTTTTTGATACTACCATCGTAAATTGAATGGACAATTGGCAAAAGGCATAAATGTAATGACTTTTCATATGACAACTATCATTTTTTGTGAATTAATTCACATACTTTTTTTATTTCAACATACCGCCATCTACTTCCAATACTGTACCGTTGACAAATTCAGCTTCATCGGAAGCTAAAAACAAATACGCATTTGCAATATCTTCAGGCTTGCCCAAGCGAGTAAACGGAGTCATCAAACGGATTTGTTCCAGCACCTTGTCTGGAATTGTCTCAATCATCTCTGTTTCAATAAATCCTGGCGCGACCGCATTTACATTAATGCCTTTCCGCCCGTATTCCTTCGCCCATGTCCTTGTCATGCCAATCAGCCCGGCTTTCGAAGCAGCATAATTCGTTTGACCGACATTGCCGCCCGTCCCCGCGATGGAAGACGTGTTAATAATCTTTCCCTTGCCTTGCGCCAGCATGGCAGGCAAAAACGCTTGTGTGCAATGAAAAACACCTATCATATTGACATCGAGCACCCGTTGAAAGTCAGCCGCGTCCATGTTAAGAAGCATTGCATCTTTTGTAATGCCCGCGTTATTTACTAGGATATCCACCTTGCCGAAGTGGGTCAACACTTGAGAAGCAACAGTGTGTACGGATTCCCGATCCGCTACATCCACATGAAAGAAAGCCACTTCGATGCCTTCCCCGTGCAATTGCCGGGCTGTCTCCTCTCCGGTTGTCCCATCAAAGTCCAAAATGGCTACCTGCGCCCCTTCTTTGCCAAACAGCCGCGCAGCGACTGCCCCAATTCCTTTTGCGCCTCCCGTCAGGACAGCTGTTTTTCCTTTCAATCGCCCCATTCCATCCCTCTTTCCCCAATTATTGTTTTTAGACTATTCCCATTCTATCACAACGCCTAGAAAACAAATACGATGCCTAGTAATGACTCCAATCCGCATCTTCTTCGTCAAAATCTCGGCAATAGAAAAAGCAGGCCTCAAAAGAATGAGTTCCTGCTTTTCTGCTTTAGGCATATGTTTCAACTGCTGACTGTATTTTGGATCGGGAAATACCATAATGGCTCGCGTTCCAAACCGCTTGGCCATCAACAAACAATAACAGTTGGGGTGTTTCATGACGGATGCCAGTATTCAATTCAATATCGTCGGATACAGTGCGGGCCGTTTGAACTGTAAGAAAGTACTTCGGAATGTCTGTATCAAACCGTTCAAACTCACGAAAACCCGCTGCACTGACAGGACATGTGGAACTGTGCTTGAGAATGAACACAGCTCCCTCCTTCGCAGCATCCTTCACATTCTTCCAATCTTCAGTCGTATGAATTTCTTTCATTGCCAACCTCTCCTTCCAATTATAATTTACTTATTTTTTCCCGTCCCTCCGGCAATCCTAAACATGAGATCTTTAAGATGTGCAGAAATTAATAGAATGGAAAGTGCACCTAATAACAAGGGGACTAAATGGTCAAATGGGAACAAGCACGCAAGGAACGGGATGGCTACGATCGCTCCGAATCCCGCCAATGTGAAGCTCCTGATGAATGGATAAAGAAGCAAGAATACAGCTGCGAACCCGGCGAACAAAGGCGGATGGAATAGAAGCAACCCGCCGATGTATGTGGAAATCCCCTGTCCTCCACGAAATCGAAAGAATACGGGTAGAATATGTCCTAGCATGGCCGCAAGGAGAACTGATAATTCTACGGTTGTTCCCAACTCCAGCCATCTGGCGGTCGCAACAGGGATGGCCCCTTTCAATGCATCGCCTAAGAATACGAGGACAAACGCACTCTTCCCCAATACACGACCTGCATTGCGCGCACCCGGATTGCCGCTCCCTTCAATCCGAATATTTCGCCCAAATAATTTGCCGACCCACGCAGCGGTAAGCACAGTTCCGAGCAAATATGCGCTGATAATCAGAAATACTACAGTCATGGCAAACCTTCTTTCGAACTTTTCATCGTAACATGCGTTAGTTATTATGTATGGATAACCTGTAATGGAATTGAGGTGTAATTCCTTGAAAGCACTCTTCACTCGAATGACAGCAGCCTTTTTGCTTTGCCTATTGTTTGGAGGCATATTTGCTGTCATCGCCCGTGGAATCAGCAAAGCAACCATATTCCGCTTTGATGAGACGATCATCGACATCATACAAGGATGGGAAAGTGATTGGCTTACTCCTATCATGAAGGCGTTTACGTGGATCGGCTCCACTTCTGTCGTCCTTATCCTTATTGCTGCCGGGACGGTCCTTCTCTACTTTATTCTGAAAGAACGGATGCTGGCTTATCTTTTCTTAACTGTCATGTTGGGAACCGGCGTATTGAATCAAGTGCTGAAATTTATTTTTAAACGCGAGCGGCCTGATATCCACCGGCTGACTGAAATCGGAGGCTACAGCTTTCCAAGCGGCCATACGATGATGTCCTTTAGCCTGTATGCCATCCTTGCGTACATTGTCTGGCGGCATACGAGAACAGCAGTTAGCCGGCTTGGGCTGCTTTTATTCTCCATTCTTATGGCCTTGATGATCGCAATCAGCCGCATTTATCTCGGCGTACACTATCCGAGCGACGTGGCGGGCGGTATGGCAGCAAGCGCATTTTGGCTCGTGGTATCGATGTCAGTTTATGGCTACTACCAAAATCGTACTTCCAAACAATCGAAACCGTCTGCTACTTAAGTGGGCGGTTACCTTTTGTGAATGTCAGAAGTTATTAAAAAGCCTCCCCGTTTTAGTATATGGTCTTCCTCTATAGCTTGATAAAGGGAAACAGACTTTTATCCTTCATACTTCTTCGCTTCTTCTTCCGACAACACACGCGGCTTGAGGCCGATCATCTGCACATACTCTAGCCGGCCGTTAACCTTTACTTCATACACATCCTGATCCTTCGCGGCTTGAATGGAATCCACCGTCTCACCTTTATCTTTATAAAACGCTGTAATATCCTGTTCCACCCACAAAGGGATTTCGTTACGAAACGTTTCACGCTCTTCCTGCTTTTTATCCCATGCTTCCTTCGCTTTTCGATCCAACCGAAAATAAATATCTTGCAATAAGTTGATCACTTCCCCAAAGCCGATAATCAGAAGTCCATATAGCACATGCATCGCAATGATGCCGATGAACCCGAAAAGGGCAGTACTGCTGAATGAACTGTCTACATAAATGACTTCCCCAAAGTCGTTGAAGTACTGATTTCCGGAATCGTGAGTTACGGCCAGGAAAACGATTGCTTGAATGACACCCCAGCCCATGACGACTATTCCTGAAATCTTGATTAGATATCCAATCATATTGCGTTTGTTAAAAAATGGTCCCATCCGTTTCACCCCTTGTTTTTCACTTCTTATCTACTGTACGATACAAAAAAGACAATAGTTTCAGAACGGGGGAATTTGGATGAATCCATTTACGGAAAAAGTCGTCGCCATCATCTCCAGCATTCCGGCTGGACGGGTCATGACGTATGGGCAGATAGCGGCCTGCGCCGGAAATCCGCGTGGAGCTAGACAAGTGGTGCGTGTACTGCATGCTATGAGTGCGAAACACCAATTGCCATGGCACCGGGTCATTAACGCCCAAGGCGGCATTTCCACGCCGTCGGATAGAGAAGAGAAAGGTAACAGACAGCGGGAGCTGCTCGAATCGGAAGGTGTGCAATTCGAAGAGAACGGGAAAATTGAATTGTCGATGTATCGATGGTTTCCTGAAATGGGTGAAGAGGAATGGCTATGAAAGAATGATGTGTCAAATTCCGTGCTCCCTGATGAGGATGAAATCAAAAATGGCAGGGAAATGCCGGGTTACATTGCTGTGGATTCCTTATAAACAACCCGCTGGATCGAAAGGATGCGATCGATTTTGAACATTCTTTTCTCCTTGCGCAAATAGCAATAGGCTATGAAAGTATTTACACCGACTGATATGACTTCAACCCTGCGCTTCGTAAACTGGCCATCCGCACGCATATAAATCATATCCGCCAACTCGTGACGTTTGCACAATTTCAGTACATCATTTCGCATACAAGAACCCCCTAAACAGAACGTTTGTTCTTATTATATGCAAACATAGTGACAAATGCAATTGGAGGATCCTGTAAAGGAATAATAATGCTTGTCGTCTGCTCATTAGAAGGGGAGATGTCAATTGCAATCAAAATGGGACTGTCACTTTATGTTTTATTTCATTGCAGTGTTCCACAATCTCTCGATACTGTCCAATTCAGCATGGTAGATTCTAGCTCTTCTCTCCCCTGCCGCAGAAAGTCCGGACTTTTGTAGCAACCGTTTCGTCTTTTGCGGACAAGTCAGATGCAAAAACTCCCTGCATCTTTGATTCGTAATCGATGTGTCAATCAGCATGACATAATCTAAAATGGCAGCTGTGTGCGCATTCCTGTCCGATTGCCCACAACGTTTACAACGCCACCCATGCTGATACGGAATCATAGTAAATAAACCACAACACTGGCAGTGGACTCCTTTCAGGATATCTTGCTTCGGTACCTGGTAATGATGAGAAAGAGGAAACGGACTGTAATTTGAGTGAGAGGCCAGAAGGGAATCGACGATTTTTCGCAGTTGTCCGGAAGGGATCACTTTGGGGGAATGATGGATTTTCCGTAAATAAACAGGCACTTCATTTGGGAAAAGAATCGTGAGGTTTTCTCGTTCACCAGTTATGATTTGAGATCGGGTGAAAACAACCGCCTTGTGAATCGGTATCGTAAAGTGTCTTGCATGAAACCAATCTTCCAACAACATACTGTTTCGATCCAGTTGAACAGATGGACATTCGTAGGAATCGACTTGTCCACTATCTAGCGTCCGGATCACCTGCCGATGCCTAGCAGGAAATTCGATCCTTCCGGAAATATTCTTTACTTCCAAAATAAACGCCCCTCGTTCGGAAATCAACAACGCATCAATTTGAAACAGGCCGGTCGACCGTAAATGTAAATCATAAAAAATATAATGCTCAAATGGAAGTTCATATTTCTGAAAAATCTGTTCCAGCAACTTCTCTCCATACTCACCACCGCGAACCCGACCCAATTCATTTTCAAATTCACGCTTCCGCGGATGATGATCAGGCAACCTTCGTATCAACGCTTCCAAGCCGATTCTTTTTAAGGAAAGACTTTTTTTCTTTACAATCAATATTTACCACCTCCATCTTAACTATAGCAAGCTACATTAAGAAAATCCATAGAATAGTCTGAAAAATAAACAGATTAACTGTGATTCGTTCTTTCCCAGGCTTTTCTGAAGTGATCGATCACCTCGGTTTTATTGATCACTTAGAGAGGGTTTTCAATCTTTTCCAGGGTGTTATTGATCACTTCTGCTAGCTTTTCAGTCACTTTTCCGATGTTTTCGATCAGCTCAGTTTTTTCGATCACTTAGAAAGGGTTTTCGATCATTTCTGGGGAGTTATCGATCACTTCTACTAGCTTTTCAGTCACTACTCCAATGTTATAGATCACCTCGGTTTTATCGATCACTTAGAAAGGGGTTTCGATCTTTTCCAGGGAGTTATCGATCACTTCTGCTAGCTTTTCAGTCACTTTCCCGATGTTATCGATCACCTCGGTTTTATCGATCACTTAGAAAGGGGTTTCGATCATTTCCAGGGAGTTATCGATCACTTCTACTAGCTTTTCAGTCACTTTTCCAATGTTATCGATCGTCTCGGTTTTTTCGATCACTTAGAAAGGGGTTTCGACCATTTCCAGGGAGTTATCGATCACTTCTACTAGCTTTTCAGTCACTTTTCCAATGTTATCGATCACCTCGGTTTTATCGATCACTTAGAAAGGGGTTTCGATCATTTCCAGGGAGTTATCAATCACTTCTACTAGCTTTTCGGTCACTTTTCCAATGTTATCGATCATCTCGGTTTTTCGATCACTCAAAGAGGTTTATCAAACATCTCAAACCTCAGACTCACCCTTCCACACTTCCGCCACAACTCCACTATGGATAGCATTGCCACTCCTGAATGGGAATGGTACAATGGGCAATAGGATATTGATAAAAAGGAGTGAGTCTTCATGTGGTTCCTATATATAATGTTCGCGTTGTTTGCGTTTATTTTAGCGGGTACATTGTTCGGTCTTGTGCGGACGTTTTCTAATCACAAATAAGAGGATAACCAGTCGTTGCATGCTTGCGTGTAATGACTTTTTTATTGAGGAGGCTACCTGAATGAGGCTTCACACAGACAGATTACTGCTGATTGCTTGCAATGAAACGTCTGTCCTGGCTGCAGTAGAAGCCGGATATGAAATGGGACCACATATAAGTACACATTTAACAGTCTTAAAAGAAGAACCCTCTCTTCTAGGGTGGGGTGCTTGGCTCGTCACTTGCCAAGCGACTGGCGAGGTAATCGGAGATATTGGTTTTAAAGGAAGACCCGACGCAAATGGAGAAGTGGAAGTGGGTTATGGCATTCTCCCGGCCGCACAAAACAAAGGGTTTGCGACGGAATCAGTTCGTGCTGTGACTCAGTGGGCTTTTTCAACAGCAGCAGTCAATCAAATCATTGCGGAATGCAATGCTGACAATTTTTCGTCCATTCGTGTATTGGAGAAATTGGGGATGGAACAAGTGGGGTTGCAAGACGGTTTGTTGAAGTGGCGTTTACGAAAAAAATGATGGTTGGGTAAACAACTCTTACCTATCACTACGGGCTGCTCTTCAGTCCTTTTCTTAGACAAAAGAGCAGCGTTTCCACTCATTCATTGGGGCGGCATTACATCAGGAGGATGCAGATTTCCATTGCCCGTGGTATAGGTGGACATTTCATCATTCACTTGAATGGTTGCAAATGCATTTCCCGTGCCGACAACAGCTACAAATAAAACAGCCAAGAACGCAACAGACCATTTGCGTTTCATGTCATCTTCTCTCCTTTCTCATAAAAGTAAATCGCATATTCATCGGCCTTCTCATAGTGGCCGATGGAGCGGTAATAGTTAGCGAGTCGCCATGCAAATCGTCTTGCTTCCCCTATATAACCATGTTCCTTTAAAAAAGGGAATACTATTTGTTCACAATAGTCAAAAAGATCTCGTTGGGAAAATTTTAGCTTACGAAAGTAGTTCAGTTGTATGGTTAAATATGGGTCATCCTTCCCCTGAAGGAGTATTTCTAATTCCTCAAGCAGGTGATCCATTTCAAGGCCTTCCTCTGCAGCAGTCTGCAACATATGAATAAGAACTGACGCATATAGCGGGATCTCTGGTGTAATCAATGATTTTAATTCTTTCAACAGCAGATAAGCTGACTTGTGATGCCCTCTTCTGTTCTGAAGCATCGAATAATTATAGAGCACACCTTCATACAAGGAGATCTCATCCATCAGACGAGCGTTCCGCAAAAGTGTCTTAAACAGCCCCTCCGCCTGCAAATACAAATCCCGATTGGCATAGTTTACAGCTTGGAGCATTTGAGCATGCATCAGGCGCAGATAATTGCAGTCCTTCTGAAATTGATTGATAGCCAGTTCCGCGAAATAGGACGATTTGCCGTATTCCGTGTTCCTCTGTGATAACCAAGCATTCTGATAGTAAAACTCCCCCTCAAACAGTTGGGGCACCCATCCTTGACTATCTTCGATGCGCCCGACAATCTCCTTTGCTTTTTCTTTGTTCCGAGTTGACACATAATAAATTAGGTAAAAGACCTTGGCAGCACCACGTTCGTATTCATCAAATGTTGACTCCAGCTTTGCTAAAATTCTCATTTGCTGGGTTGCTCTCTGCCGATTTTGTTGAAATAGATAATATCGAAGCTTGTATAATTCGTAGCGATTAATCAGGTCGGTAGACTGTAAATAATCCCTGTTCCGTTCCAATTCCGCATAGAGTGCTTCCATGGATTTCAAGTCGTAGTAAACCGAGTACGTAATGAACTTTTCTAGCTTTTCTCTATGGGCAAGATATACATCCACCTCTTGGTTCCACTCGATATTCATCCGGGTAAAAAGCTCTTCTAATGTCTCTTGATGCGGAACATATTTGTTCGATTCAATTTTACTCAAATGGGAGATTGAACAAATTCCTTCACATAGTTCAGCTTGGGTAAGATTATGTTTCATACGGTAATATTTCACAATCGAACCGACATTCATTCGACACACCCCCGTTATTTAATCAAACCTAACATAGAGTATCGGTTGCATACATGAGAAAACAGTCCCAGGGGAGTTGAGGACTGTTTTACTCGTGACTTATATAATAAAGTTGTTTAGAGAATTTTAACTAGCGGACCCGGGCAAACCCGAATCCAGAAGCGATATCATCACCTACAGACGCATAATAGCCGCCATTGATATCATAGGCTTTCGCACGATTTTGCAAGTTCGTCCGCAATTGAATATTGGAATAACCAGGATTTTCAGCCCAAATTTTAGCTGCCAAACCCGTAACATGCGGTGTCGCCATTGATGTCCCACTGATGGTTGCATAACTCCCGTTATACCACGTGGAATAAATTTGAGTTCCTGGTGAAGCGATTTCCACATCACCGCGTTGGATAATATAATCTCCAGCTGTCTGTGTAAACCCTCTGGAAGATGTATTGGCCACACGATAGGTGCCATTTTCCATTCGATTTTCTAAATTGGCTACCGCCACTGCAGTAGGCAGAGCTGCCGGATAACCGATCGAACCTGGGGAATAGCCGCTATTACCAGCTGCCGCCACAATCAACGCCCCGCGTTCATATGCGTAGTTAACTGCGTTTGTAATCAATGAGCTTTCGCCACTGGAACCTAGGGACATATTAATGACTACGTTTGTACGTTGTGCAGATGCCTGATCGGCTGCATGGCGAATGGCATTCGCAATATCATCTGCATAGCCATTGCCTGCATCGTTCAACACCTTATATGCCCATAATTTTGCGTCAGGGGCAACGCCAAATACACCTCTTTGATCGGCGCCTCCATTACCTAATGCAGTACCGGCAACATGTGTGCCATGTCCATTTCGATCTGTACATGAATTATTCACAAGAGGAGAAATTTGTGTAAAGTCTTTACATTGTTCAGCATTGGCATTAAGATCGCTATGGGTTATATTGACGCCCGTATCCAGTACAGCGACCCGAATTCCGGAACCACCTGTTGTAGAGGTTAAGTTCGTATCATTATAAATCGCTTTAATCCCCCAGGGCACCGATTGGCTGGCAGCTGCCGCTTCCATTTCATCTGTGACTTCTAAGGATGAGGGATCGGTTTGAATGGAAAGAACCGGGACTTTTTCAACCGTTACATACTCCATCTGCTGAAGTGCTTGATATTCCTTTTCAGTCACGTCGGCCGTATAGGATCGGGTATCAAATTGATTGCGCAACGGAAAACTCTGTTGCAAAGCTTGAATCTCGGTGACGCTTTCCGTTTGAATCAACACGCGGAATGTCTCACCCCGTTGTTCCAGTTTTTCTTCTTTTAGTTCACGTAATCCATCCTTGGCATTGACTCCGGTTGACGGGAACATCATACCTGCGGCAAGAAATAAAGCGGCAATCACTTTCACTCGATTTTTCAACTGCTTCGCCCCTTTTCAATTATGTTGCCTTGCCACTTTACTGTAGCAAACTATGGCAATCTTTATAATTGGGAAAAAGCGATTCTATTCCCTCCATCGGAGACTTATATACTAAGAACTTTATAACTACGCATAAAAAAACACCGGCAAACAAACTGCCGATGTTTTTCCTATTAAGCTTTTACGTCCCGCTTGACAAATGTCGTATAACTTATGACAAGGAACACGACAACATACACAGCGAGAACAGCTAGCGAGAATGGCAGTGAGATGCCCGCTACCACCTGATAACCCGTTTCATACTGCGTCAAGTCCATATGGGTGAATAAGATATATTTTGCCACCTCGTACCGAGCCAGCAACATCGTAACCGTAGAGCCCATGAAATATATGAACAGAGACAGACCGATTGCCAGTGAACTAGAACGGAACACACTTCCGACTGTAAAAGCGAAGGCTGTTGTGACAAATACACTGCCAAACGACAACAGCATGATATAGAAGCTTCGCCCCCAAATGGAGCCTTCCACTACTTCTTTCCCGTTCCACACAAGATACTGTCCCTCACCCGATTTGAATAAAATAAACGCCAGTGCAACGTACACAATATATCCAATAAGCATAAGCAAAATACCGAACAAGTTGACCGTAATGAATTTCGAGGTGAGGATTTTCCATCGTTTCACTGGTCGAGTCAATAGCATCTTGATCGTCCCTTGCGAAAATTCCGCTGCGACTATGCCTGCTGCTACAATGACTGTTAACAACAGTACGGTGCTCGCTATGCTTGAGGGATCCATGATCATCCCTTCCCGTTCAAAATCATCGAATGGAGCAATCGATTCGGACAGGCGATACTCAAGTACTTTTTCCTTCCCTTGCAGTTCGCTGCGTTTTGCTTTTGACAGCGAATCATCCGCTAGTTGCGCTTGGATCCCCGCAAGCTCTCCCTCAACGCTAGCCCCCCATTCCGTCTGATCCACTTCAACTTCAATCGACCCGTTTCCAACTTCCTTGGATACGTCCGTCTGTTGTGTTTCAATCCACTTCATCAAGCTCATCGTTCCAGCGATGATAATGACCAACAGTCCGACCATCACCCATGTACCTTTTTTATGCCACAACTTCATCCATTCATTTTGTAAGAGCTTCAGCAATTTGGCCACCTCCCGTCATTTCCAAAAACTCATCTTCCAGCGTTTTCTTATGCGGCTGGACTGCGAACACTTCCACGCCCTCCGCGATAAATGACCTTACGATTCCCGGAATTTGCGCTTGCTCCGCATTGACAATGAACCCGTTTTTCGATTGCTCAATATTGAAACCTTGAGCAGCAAGCAATGTTTCCACCTGTTCTACCGGCGTTGCTTCCACATAATAATACGACCCCTGCGTCTCGGACATTTCCCGGATATCGATCAGTTTGCCGCTTTGAATAACTGCGATTCGGTCACACATCAATTCAATTTCAGACAACATATGGCTTGATACAAAAACGGATACACCTTCTGTTTCTGCAATTCGTCGCAGATACGTACGGAATTCCCGGATACCTGCCGGATCCAAACCGTTTGTCGGTTCATCCAAAATCAAAAACTTCGGGCGGTGCAACAATGCTTGTGCAAGCCCAAGGCGTTGCCGCATTCCGAGTGAGTAGGTCCCGACCTTTTCATGAATCCGGTTTTGCATTCCTACTTGGTTGACGACCTCATCAATGCGCTCCTTCGTCACCCCTTGATGCATACGGGCGAAGTGCAACAGATTATTATAACCGGTCATATATTTATACATCTCCGGATTTTCAACAATAACTCCCACTTTAGACATGCCTTCTTCGAAATTATCGCGAAGCGAGACGCCATCAATGATGACATCGCCTCCCGTCGGTTTCATAAGACCGACCATCATTCGAATTGTCGTCGTTTTTCCCGCTCCATTCGGACCAAGAAATCCAGTAATTTGTCCTGGATATAAAGATAGATTCAAATTGTCAATTAACTGTTTACCGCCGATCGATTTGGATAGGTTTTTCAATTGCACAATTGGTTTCATTTCAATATCCACTTCCTTTCATTAGGCTTTCTCCTTAAACAGGGACACCATCCAGCTTGTCGCATCCATCCCATACATATCACGTATTTCGTCGATTGGTTCCATAGCAATGATCTTTCCTTGGCGCAATACGATAATCTCGTCTAACAGCGGCTCCACTTCTTTAATTTCATGCGTGGACATTAAGACGGTTTGGCGCTCCGGATCAGTAAAGCGGATTAATCCTTTTGCAATATCTTCACGCACCATCGGATCGAGTCCGGAAAACGGTTCGTCCAACAAATAATAGTCTGCTTCTCTTCCAAGCGTCACTGCAATCTTCACCCGGCCCCGGTTCCCTTTAGACAAGTTTTTCATCCGGGTATCCAGTGAAATATTTAGAAACTGGGCAATCTCTTTTGCTTTAATCAAGTCAAAGTCTTCGAACTGGGAAGCGTAGTAGTCAAATAACTGACCGACTTTGAAATAAAGATAGAACTCATCTGTATCCGACATATACGCCAAATGAGCGGCGATATTCCTCGTAATCGGCTCGCCATTGTACGTCGCTCTTCCCTCGTCCGGCGTCAGCAACCCGGCTATCACTTTTAGCACCGTGGACTTACCACTCCCATTTTCCCCGACAAGCCCGATAATCTTCCCTTTCGGCAATTCTAATGTCACCTGATCTAGGACACACTTACCGCCATACTTTTTCGAAATGCCCTGTAATTTAATCATCCGAGCCACTCCGTTCCATCAATACTTTCACCATCTCATCCCTCGTAAAGCCAAACGCCTCCACACTTTGAAGGAAAGTCGTCACGAGTTGTTCCTTCATCTCATGGCGAAGTGCTGCAATTCTCTCCTCATTTTCCGTCACGAACGAACCTTGCCCCCTTCTCGTTTCCGTGATCTCCATTTGCTCCAACTCCTTATACACACGTTGCATCGTATTCGCGTTCACACCCGCTTCAACAGCGTATTCCCGAACAGATGGCAGCTTCTCGCCTGACTTCAAGTTGCCTCTGATGATGTCCCCCATGATGCGATCGATGAGCTGCTGGTAAATGGGCTTATCCGGTGAAAATTCAATGCTCATCGTCCGTGCCTCACTTTCCGGCCAAGCAGGAAAACTGCCGCCATAAATAGTAGCAATGTAAAGAAGCCGTACAACAGTAAACCTCCGCCTGTTAGAAACGCACTCTCCGGCATAAGGGCCGTTAAGATGAAATGGCGGTACTCCATGAAGGTGAGATTATTTATACCGAATTTTGTACTCATAATGGGCCATGCTTCCCGGAGCCTTGTAAAAGGTTCACTAAAATAGATAGCTCCCCAAAAAAACATCCCTCCAAAAGTCAGAAGAGCCGTTAAGATATAAGCAACCAATCGTGAGCCCATCGTACTTTTTATCATTTGGTAGAACGACCAGACAAAGAAGCTGACCGCCATGATAAATACCGCATTTATCAATAATGTTAGGATGACCCCGCATACAACGTAAAGAGCGGTTCCGATGGAAATGAAGCTACCCGGTGGACTGTCAGTAAAATACACAATTCCTGTTAACACTGCACACATCAGGAGCGAACCAAGCGTAACCAGGATAGCAAGCACAGCTTTCATTCCGACGAGTCGAAAAAGAGAAGTTTTTGTATGTATCCATAAATCCAGATGGACAAACTCCTGATTCACACTGCTAATCAATAAAAAAGCCATTAAAAACATATGAATGATAAACCACATACCCGCCAGATCTTGAATCTCCAGTACGGTATCCAGTCGAGGATTACTGTACAATGGCGCATAGCTGAAAACACCAATGACTATCGTGACGGCAAAGAAACTGACAGCAGTCCATCTAGTTTGCATCCATTCTTTGTAAAGCAGACCTGCTGACACACCCATTTTCATCGCCTCACTTTCTTTTCAAGCAGCATTGCACCCACCATGAACAACAGCAGCAGACATGCCAGTTCAAATATCCATTCGCCAATATAAAACGTCGTGCCCGTTATTTCATAGTAGGAATTCTGCAAGTTGATCTTTTGATTTTTAAAATTCAGGACGTCAAATTTCCCACGAAGAATGACTATCTCATAAAACCGGGAAGAAATAAAAATTGTATAAAGACGCGATGACAAGAGGAACAACAGCAAAGTAACGATAAAAGAAAACCCTTTGATATACGGCTTTACTAATTGATCCAGCACAACGAAGAAAAACCCGATTATCATAATACAAATAGATCCTAGGAAAACGACCGAAATGAATAAGCTGCCGTAAAACAATAACTCATCAAACAAAATAAACGGCTGTTTTGTGAATAGAAACCAAATCGCCACCACAACTACTGCTAAGAGAAAACTGGCTAACCCGACTAATGTAGATAGCACCATCTTCACACCGATCAGTTTATAAATCGAAGCTGTAGAATGAAGCCATAAATCAGGTTTCCGCATATCACGATAAAACAGCATGAGAAAAGTGAAAAACGGAACAAAAATACTGAATGCCGCCCATACAAAACAAACCACTGTTGCAATCTCAAAAGGACTGGCATTGAGAAGCCCAACAACAGAGCTTAAAAACAGCGGCAATCCAACAAGCCCCAAGCCGAAAAGAATAAAACTCCCAATCAGCTGCCATTTGACCTGCAGCCATTCCTTCAGCAACAAACCATTCCACTGCTTCATACTACTCTCTCCTTCTGTACCGGTGTATTAGTTATATAGTACACTATATGATGTTAAGATGTAAAGGGATACATTTAATTTATATATGACTTGGAAACGAGAAATTTTTGAAAGGGATGAACAGGGGGAGAATGATGTTCTCCGTCAAGGAGGTCCGAGCTGGCTGTTTGTCTTGTAGTCTGAGGAATTTATCGAAACAGTTATGATTGTTAACCGTGGGAAATAAACCCCTATTCATGGCTCCCCGTGATCCCTAAAAATTATAACGATCCATAACTCGAGAACGCTCACCAATGAGTCGCCTTCTACTGCCTCGCTCTTATTAAGATTAAAAACCACTATTCAATTTACTTATGATTCGTCATTCAAATCTAAACATGGTTTTCCCCTGCAGGCTCACTTACACTGGGAATAGGAAAAGAAAGGAGTGGGTGGAAATGAATTCTCTTATCACAGGCATTGACCATGTTCAGCTCGCAGCACCACCGCATTCTGAGGATAAGGCCCGCCACTTTTATGGTGAGTTGCTTGGCTTAGAGGAGATTCCCAAGCCCGAAAACTTGAAAGGGCGGGGCGGGTGTTGGTTCCGTTGTGGGTTGCAGGAAGTACATATCGGCATCCAAGCAGAGTTTTGGCCAGCCCAAAAAGCGCATCCCGGATTTACCGTACATGCGCTGGATGAGCTGCTTGCCCGCTTGCAAGAAGCTGGTTGCCCGGTAACGGAAGAGCCTCCAATCGAAGGCCGGTCCCGTTTTTTCACAGAAGATCCATTTGGCAACCGTATTGAATTTTTGGAGTTCGACTAACAACGGCCGTGCTACAGCAGGCGGCCCTTTTATGATTCGATGATAGACCTTTCCTGCTCGTCCAAGCGGCGCAGTTCTTCTGATGATTCGTCCCGCTTTCGTCCTAATTGGGCTTGTACCCGGCGGACATCCTGCAATACAGCATTCAGCTTGCTTTTGGCATCGGAAATACGGGAGTGCACCATCCAATCTGAGAAAATATTATCAAAGAAAATATCAGTGAAGGTGAAAATATCATTTTGATTTACCTTGAATGATTCAGTCGCAATGTTTTGTACATCCATCAGCTCCGTCTCATAGTGGCGCAAGGCCCGTTGCGCACGGTGGACTAAATCATCCGAGCTGTCCATTTCCGAGTATTTCAAAGCACTGACGATCAGGCCGCCTCCTAAGAATGTATCCCACATGGATAAGCCTTCTGCGTTGCCAAGTTTATCGAGTGCTTGATCCAGGGCGCGCAGGGCTTTTTCGCCGGCCTCATGCGCTTCATCGATTTCCCGAATCATCGAGCGCACGCGTACCCGATCATCCGCTATTTTTTGCAGCGTCCGGTTGGCATTTGTATCATTTTGGCGGATCCACGTTTCTTTTTCCCTTATAAAATCAGCCCAATCCTCTTCCACAAAAGTAAAATCTGAATGATTCGCCTGCTCTCGGAGTCGGAGAACTTCGGCTTCCAAATCCGTCACGGTCTTGACAGCCTCATTGTATTTGAGCTCCACTTCAGCCACTTCATTGATCTCTTTCTCCATTTGGGCATCCCATTTGCCCGACCACTCTTTCCATTTATTCGCAAACGAAAACTTTCCAAGCTTGATAACGTCCTGTTGTTCTTTTGACAATTGCTGCTGCAGCCGGTCACGCAGTTGAGTCGCTTCCTTCAACTGTGCTTCCGCGCCGTCCAACCGTCTGATCACCCGATTTCGCTCATTGCGGCGCATGGTCAGTTCCATCTGTCGTTCTTGTATTGTATTTTGCATAGCGCACACACTCCTTTAACTTCTTTACGGAAAAACAAAAGGAAAAGTTTCACAAGTATCGCCTGGCGGCTAGTCCAGATCGCAGGTCTAGACTAGCCTTTGGTACAACCTCTTATCTCCTATCCTGTCGCGGTAGCCGGATGGCGATTTCCGTTCCTTTCGAAGAGGAGAACACCTGCACCTCGCCTCCATGTGCTTCAATCAATTGCTTCGCAATGGTTAAACCTAAACCAGTGCCAGATTCATCCGTCGTAGTGTTAGTCCCCCGGTAGTAGCGGTTAAACAGATGATCGATCACTTCTGGAGGAATTCCAGCTCCTTCATCCCGTATCACCAGCTCAATCCAATCCGGCAGCGTTGCCAATTGAAGATGAATAGCCGTCTCAGGCTGATTATGCTTGCTCGCGTTGCCGATCAAATTATCCAACACCCGTTCAAACCGGGATGGATCAATGAGGACAAGTCCTCTCTGTTCTCCTTCTATATAGATAGGATTCCGCCAATCCCGCCGTTCCAAATAACTCCGAATATACTCATACAGTTCAACGTTCTTCTTGTCCAATTGGACTCCGTCGTTTTTCAACTGGTAGGTATACGTCAAATCATTGATCAGCGCATCCATATACCCGGCTTTTTCCATCATCGTTTTGGCAAATCCTCTCACCTCTTCAGAAGACCATTGATGATTTGATTCCAGCATGACCGCATACCCATAAATAGAGCTTAACGGGGTTTTCAAATCATGAGAAAGGCCTGTTATCCAATCTTCCCGCAGCTTTTCAGTCTGGTTGATCATCCTTTCGTTTTCCTGCAAATTTTGTGCCAATCGGGTGAGCGATACATCTACATCCTCGTAAATCCGATACTTCCTTTTCAACCGGTCATCCTTCCGCCGACGTATTTTCCGATCCTCAGGACGTCGATACTCCTTCTTTGACAAACGTTCCATCCACCTGAGGAAATAGAATACCGGCTTGCCAAATCGTCGGCCGATCCACAAGGAAAACCCAAGGGTTACGAATAGCAACAACAAATGGTAGAGAACAAACCACTTAGAAAAGGAACTAAAAAGATCCTTATCCAGTGATTCCAATGCTTGATAATAAGGATTTTCCATCCTGACGACGGCTATGCTTCCATCTTGCACACGCATCGATGACAAGAGTTCTTTTCGTTCATTTACTGAAGAATTGGACTCCAATAAATCAGTCGCCAGTAAAGATTTCGAGCCTGTTGGGGATGTAGAAAACTTTAATTTCCCCGTTTCAGAGAAGAGTTCAAAAACGGCTCCCTCCTCTTCAAGCAAATGAAGAGCTTGATCATCCAAGGCAGGAAAGCTAGAATTCTTCTTTAACTCCGCCATCAAGACATCTGTTTCCGTGTATTCTTGAAATATCAAATAGTGGCCGTCCTCCAATGACCAAGTCCGAATTCTATTTTGTTCCCCCAAATTCTCCAATTCATTCATGCCGTAAAAAGTGGGAAGAAACCCATCTTTCGAAGAGTTCAATACCGAACCATTCTCATCGAGAATCTGCACGATCCCCCCGCTTCGCTCCGCGATGTCTATCAGAGAATCAGATAAACCGACTCCACCTTCATCTTGTTGAACGGCCCACTCCATTTCACTTTGCTCCAACACACGAATGTCATGATAATAAAACCCTTTCATCATTTCGAAAAGAAAAAAGCCAAACATGATGGCCGTTCCAAGAAACAACATGCCATAAAAAGTTAAAAAGTAAATGATGAAACGAAATGTCATCTTATTTGATAATTTCATCTTGGCACCCCTATACTTGCAGTTTGTAGCCAATGCCACGAACGGTCACGATATATTCAGGATTGCTCGGATCTATTTCCAGCTTCTCTCGCAGCTTGCGGATATGGACCATGATTGTATTGTCGTCGACAAAACCCTCAAATCCCCAAACCTGTTCATACAACTGCTCCTTTGAAAGGACCTGGTTCGGATGATGGCAAAATAGTTCAAGCAACTGGAATTGCTTTTGCGTCAAATTGACTGTCTGGCCACGGACCGTCAGTACAGCGCCTTCCACATCCAACCGGAACTCTCCCACCTCATATACTTTCCGCTTGTCATGGAGCGAAGCCATGTATCGAGCTGTTTGCACTTTGACCCGTGCAGCAAGTTCCATCGGATTGAACGGCTTTGTAATATAATCATCGGCGCCATGCATAAACCCCCGTAACACATCCGCATCAGCCGTTTTTGCAGTTAAAAAGAAAATGGGGGCATTAGAACGTTTTCTGATTGTTGATGCCAATTCCAGGCCAGTGCCATCTGGCAACATAATATCTAAAATGTACAAATCATAATTCTCTTTCAGCAACTGCACTTCCGCTTCTTTGTACGATGCACAAACATCAATGAAGGCAAAACCTTCTTTTCGCAGAATGATCTCCACCATATCACCGATCGCCTGTTCATCATCCACAACGAGAATTTTCGCCTCTTCCATTGTCATCCCTCCCAAAATTAAGATTCCGATAAGGTTTCTTTTATATGCAATTAAGTTTCATAGAATATTCTAGACTCAAGCATCATGATTCTACCATACCGAAAGCACATAACGGTGACAATCCTTGGTTTTGATAGAGATTATTTACGAAAGGTGTCGAAACAAATGAATCAAAAACGTGTCCATTTAATTGATGGGATGAGAGGCCTAAGCCTTTTTGGAATATTATTGGCCAACCTGCTGATTTTCCAATATGGGATGTGGGGAAAGGAGGAATTACATCTTTCAGGAATTAATGAAGGGGCATTCCACTTCACAAAAGTGTTCATCGAAGGCAGCTTCATGCCGATCTTCACCTTCCTTTTTGGATATTCGATGATCAAAATGGCAGAGGGGCTTCGTCAAAAAGACTTAAAAGTGAAACGGTATTTCGCTAGACGGTCCTTGCTTTTGGGGGTTATCGGCTGGGCCCATGGCGCATTCCTTTGGGAAGGGGATATATTATTATTCTACGGGATTATGGGTTTCTTCCTTCTCCTGTTCGTCAACCGAAAGTCCAAGACAATCTTAGTTTGGGCCATTTTATTAACAATCTTAACAACGTCTTTCATGTTGATTGGAGCCGGTTTTAGTGGAGAAGGAACCTCCGAGGATGAATTCATGGCGTCTGCGGAATATATTGAAAAAACAAATGACGTGTATGCGAATGGCACGTACTCGGAAATCAAACACCATCGGACTCAAGTAGATCCATTTGAAGAAATACCTGAGTATCTTGTTTTATTAATGGTTGTATTAGCACCGATCGCTACAGCTCCCCTCTTTCTGTTCGGCATGTATGCCGCACGGATCAACATGTTTGCCAATCCGATGCAGGAAAAGAAGCTATACCGAACTGGTACGATCATTCTGGTGCCTGTCGGCATTGCCATGAAAGCGGTATTTGAATTTGCTCCTTCCACTGGATGGACCGACTTTCTAATTGGCGCTGGAGCTCCTCTGCTGGCCGTCGGTTATATTTTCGCCTTTGCCTGGCTGTACACGAAATTTACAGAATCTGTTGCCATGCGTGCGTTTGAAAGTGTCGGCAAGCTATCGTTAACCAATTACATGATGCAAACAGTCATTTGCACTACCGTATTTTATGGGTATGGTTTAGGTCTCTTCGGTAAACTCGGAACCGCGGGCGGTCTTTTGCTGGGGCTCGGCGTGTTCGCGCTGCAATGCGTTGCCAGTTACTTCTATTTAAAATGTTTCCGGCGAGGACCATTGGAATTCATCCTTCGCGTATGGACAAATTTCTCTTGGAATGGCCAAGTGAAGCCGAAGAAGAGGAAGAAAAAAAGAGAGGCCGAAGCACATGCGTTGTAAGTATTATTTGGATGAATCAGACAATGGGAATCTGATTCGCCTATACTCAGGATGAAGAAGTATTGAATGAGGCTTAATCGTTATGTTTTAATGGAGTAAGCAACAGCTTAACACATCAGTGGTACGGTTTTAATCTATCGAATGGGGTGCCAATAAAATTCATAAAATAGGAAATAAAATCATTTTTAAAAGAGCTGCTGCTTTTTTCATACTTGCAGCAATCATTACAATAACGGTGACACTCATCACGTATGCTATCAATCCAGATATAAAAAGTGTAGTAGAAACATTTGAAATGAATTCATCAGATCAATTAAGGAAATCCATAGGTTTGAAAAAAGTGTGGTTATACGTTGTCAATAATGGTTTTGTCGTACCCTTGCAAATGTTTGCACTCACTTTGATTCCAATACAATTTCTATATGTCGTGAATATCATTTCAACCGCTTCAATGCCCGGAATTCTTTTCGGTATAGTTTTACAATTGGACTCCCGAAAAGGTATGGAGATCATCGCTTCTACAGTCCCCCACTTTGTCATTGAAATTTTTGGATTTTGTTTATTAGCAGCAGTTCTCTTTGAGTTAAATCGAGGAGTTAGAAGTAAAATAAAGAACTGGTTTAAGAAAGACCAGAAAGAACTATCCCTTGTTGATAAAGTTTTTAAAACACTAAGAATTTATGTAGCAGTCGTACTGCCGATGATTGTTGTGGCTGCATTTGTCGAAACGTACGTAGCTGATATCATTTTCAACTTATTTCAGCTTTGATTTTACAAAAAAGACAGCCGCTGGGGCTGTCTTTTTCTATTAGTGTGTAATTTCCCGTCGTAATTTCCGGTGTTCTCTCCGGGCTGGCCCCGTTTCAAACAACCGTTTTTCAGCTTCGGTTTCGGGATAGACGCCTTGTACTGGCGTCGGTTCATTATCAGCATCCATTGAAACCATCGTCAGAAACGATTCGGTCGTCAATTTCCGTTCACCCGTCAATAAATCGATAGAATGCACAGAAACAAATACTTCCATAGACGTGCGGCCTGTCGAGCTGACGACAGCCTCCAGTTCCAGGACATCCCCGACAGTGGCGGATGAAACAAAATCGACAGAGTCGATGGAAGCCGTCACAACGGCCGACTTTGCATGCTTCATCGCTGTGATTGCTGCAATTTCATCAATATAGGCAAGAACTTGTCCGCCAAAAATGGTTTGTAGATGATTGGTATCGGGAGGCAGTACCAGTTTTGTCTGGATAGTGCGCGAGTGGCTCATTGGTCTTGCATTCAACATCCGTTTCTCTTCCTTTCTCTTTTACCAAGATTCAATTACTCATCTATATAGTATACTCTTCTCTGCCACTCATTTTAATGCATACGCAATAATCCGCACGCTTCCCATTTTTCAATTAACTATTAGGTACCCATAAGATGGATGCATATCACAAAATCACCGATGAGAAGCCGGATCCCTATAAAATCAATAGATCAGCAAAAGACATACTTTCCTTGGCATGCAAAAAAGTGGGGAACAACAAAACGCTTCCCCACTTCCTTTATATTTACAAACAATCTCTCGCCGCTTTTAAGAAGTAACAACCGGCATTGCGACAGGAACTGCATCCGGCCGCTTCATCACTTCCTCATCATGCAAGTGGCATGCGACAAAGTGATCGTCCTCTTTTTCCAGCCATTTCGGTTTCAAATCTGCGCAAACCGGCATGGCGTATGGACAACGTGTACGGAATACACAGCCGGATGGCGGATCAATCGGACTCGGCAGTTCCCCTTGCAGAATGATCCGTTCCCGGGATTCCTCTATATCCGGATCAGGGATCGGAATGGCCGACAGCAATGCTTCCGTATATGGATGAAGCGGTTTGTCATACAATCTGGCACTTGTCGTCAACTCCACCATATGGCCCAAGTACATGACACCAATTCGGTTGGAAATATACTTCACCATGGAGAGATCATGGGCAATGAATAAGTACGTTAATCCTTTTTCACGCTGCAACTGCTGCAACAGCTTCACGACTTGCGCTTGTACGGAAACATCAAGGGCTGAAATCGGTTCATCTGCGATAATGAAATCCGGATCAAGCGCGAGAGAACGGGCAATCCCAATCCGCTGACGCTGCCCTCCGGAAAATTCATGCGGATAACGGTTCGCATGATCGGCGTTCAATCCGACATCTTCCAGCAATTCCTTCACACGCGCCCGCATCTCGGCCTTTGTTTTATATTTCCCATGAATCTCCATCGGCTCGGCGATAATTTCAAATACAGTTGAGCGCGGGTTCAAGGACGCATAAGGATCTTGAAACACCATTTGCGCCTTCTTCAAAAACTGATACCGTTCTTTATCCGTCATGTCATGAACACTTTGCCCTTCAAACAACACGTCTCCATCCGTTTTATTGTACAAGCCAAGAATGGTCCGTCCCGCGGTCGACTTGCCGCATCCCGACTCACCGACCAATCCAAAGGTCTCTCCACGGTAAATCTCAAAGCTGATTCCATCCACAGCTTTCAATGTTTGCCCGTGTCCCATATCAAAATGCCGCTTTAGATCGTTGACTGATAATATCACTTGTTTGCTCATAGGATGTCCCCCTCATCTATTCCATAGCGGCGTACTGCGCAAAGCTCATGCTCCAATTTCGATCCTTTCAACCGCAGCACCTCTATCGGCAGTCCAGTAGAGTGGGAATGCAACAACAATCCATCTCCATAATAAAACCCGACATGACGTACCGGACCGGTCCCTTCATCGTTAGCAAAGAACAGCAAATCTCCTTTTTTCCACTTACTTGGTTCGTCTATTGGAACTTCTATGCCCGATGTAGCCTGATCGCTTGCGTCACGCGGAATGGAATGACCGCAAGCCTTCAACATGTTATAAGTGAAGCCCGAGCAGTCATAGCCATAAGATGACATGCCGCCCCATAAATAAGGCAAATCGAGAAATTGCATGCCGAGTTCAACCGCTATATCTGCATCCTTCTTTTCGAATTGATGGACAGATGCCGCACGAACAGCATCTCCCCTCCGTACAACCTTCTCTCCATCAGGAGTTTTGACCGTATAGGACGTTTCATTCTCTTTAATGAGCGGTAGAATCGTATTAAAGGGAAGCAGCAACAATGGCGTTCCATCAGTGTTCCAAAGTTGTGCTTTGTCCTGAGTGATGCGTATAAACCCGCCTGCCTCTTCAAGCGGCTCGGCTTTTTTCAATTGGCCGACCGGCACCCAGCCCGGATAGCCCCTTTCATCTTTTTTGGAAGGCTGCCATACCGCAATCACCTTGGCCCAATCACCCGCCACTTCATCGACGATGACAGGCTCGCCATATAAAAGCTGCGTCTGGATGCGGTTCGAATTGCATAGATCCAGCCGTTCCGCGTAGGGAAGCTTCTCCAGCCATTTGTTCAACTGTACAGGATGGGAAATGCCTGGCGCATCCAATTCACGTGCAGATTCTGGCGATGTCCAAACTGTAGCCACCGGCACGGCACATATATACATATTTACTGTCGATTCCATCACTGGCCCTCCCCTTTCACGACTTCTTCCATTCCTTGTCTGTCTAAACCCAGCCCCGGCGCTTTTGCAAATCGAATGAGCGTACCATCATATTCGATACCGCCTGCTACGATATCCTTTGATAACATGAGCGGTGCATCAAAATCAAACCGTGAAATATTCGGCTGACTTGCGGCAAAATGGGCTGCAGCTGTTATGCCTAGTTTTGTTTCAATCATACTGCCGACCATGCATTGCACACCAAATGCCTCAGCTAAGGTATTGATTTTCATTGCTTCTTGAATGCCTCCCGATTTCATCAGCTTAATGTTGATCAAATCGGCTGCTCCCACTTGCAAGACACGAAGAGCATCTTTTGCGGAAAATACACTTTCATCCGCCATAATCGGCGTGAGCGTATGAGCCGTGACATAGCGCAGCCCTTCTATGTCATCTGCAAGCACTGGCTGTTCTATTAGTTCAATGCCAAGTCCCGCGTCTTCCATCCGGCCGATCGCCAATACCGCTTCTTTTGGTTTCCATCCTTGGTTGGCATCCAACCTGATTTTCACCGCATGACCAACGCGCTCCCGAATTGCACGAATCCGTTCAATATCCTCTTCGATTTTACCGATTCCGACTTTCACCTTCAGCACTTGAAAACCATTTTGCACATAGCTGGCAGCATCATCCGCCATTTCGGCCGGATCATTTACACTTACTGTAAAATCGGTCTCAATTTCATTTCGGTAGCCGCCCAGCAACTGATAGAGGGGCATGTTCGCATGTTGACCCAGTAAATCATGAATAGCCATGTCGACAGCGGCTTTTGCACTTGTATTTCGGACAATGGATTTTTTCAGTTTGTGAAATACTTCTTCCCGGTGAGAGATATCCAGTCCGAGCAGCTGCGGAGCTATCACCTCTTGAACGGCATATGTAACACTTCCCATGGAATCCCCCGTAATGACATGAGTCGGCGGAGCTTCCCCATACCCGACCGAACCGTCATCACAAGTTACTTTTACAAAGATGGAATGTGCTGTCGTCACAGTGCGCAATGCCGTTTTGAAAGGCTTTGTCAACGGCACCGCCACTGGAAACGTTTCAATAGATTGAATCTTCATTTTTATTCTACCCCCGGAAGAATGGTCAACGTTTTTTCATTGGCATCCAATTTTGCTAGCGTACCAAGAGGAATGGCAAAATGCGGTTCACAGTGGCCAATTTTAAACCCTGTGACAACAGGCTTTCCTAAGCCACCAAGATAATGTTGGAAGACCTCATCGAGCGAGAGGGAAGGTTTCTCCTGTTTTGGTTCGGCATCCGCAAAATCCCCGACAACAATCCCCGCTGCATTTGTCAGTTTCCCTGCCATCCGCAATTGATTCAACATGCAATCAACGCGATATGGCTCTTCTCCAATATCCTCGATAAAAAGCAATTTTCCGGTTGTATCAATCTCAAATTTGGTTCCAATCGAATTGGCAAGCAACGATAAATTGCCACCAACCAATTCCCCTTGCGTTAGTCCACCATGGATTGTGTTCAATGGTGAAATGTCCTCTGTATAATGAAGCTCCATCGGCTCAAACAACTGCTGAAACATTTTTGCGGATAACGGATGAAATGTATCCTTCCCAACACAAGAGGCGAGCATCGGACCGTGGAATGTTACCAAATCAGCGTACAGACCCATCGCCGTATGGAGGAATGTAATATCGCTGAATCCCCAGAACACCTTGGGATTTTCACGAATCAACTGGAAATCCAACCGGTCTGTATACCGGGCGGATCCATAACCTCCACCAGCGCAAATGATGCCCTTCACTTCTGGATCGGCGAACATATCCTGCAAATCGGCCATGCGGTCCTCATCCGATCCCGCCAAATAGCCATATACGTCATTCACATGCTTCCCGAACTTCACTCGCAGACCAAGCTGATCCAAAAAGGCAAGCGATCGCTGCAGACTCTCCTGATTCGGTGGACTGGATGGGGACACAATGCCAACCACATCCCCTCTCCGCAGTCTTTCCGGCCGAATTCTCATCATCTCATCTCCTTTGGTGTACTCAATCCATTTAAAACTTTGGATTACACTGAATGATATATTTTCTAATTAAATTCTTTTCATACAACGCTGTGTAACTCTCCATCTCTTTCTTGCAGAACGATGCACTTAGCATTTCCCCGGAAATAAGTTGCAACGATTGAACGTTTCATATGTCGCGAAAATAATGTGGCATTTTACAAAATATACGGTTGAACGTTCTAAATCCCATTTTATGTTAGCAGCAATTCACACCTACATATCCTTAGTCCGCGCTTTATCTCCGACAAAGCTGCATGAATATGCCTGCATTGTGCATGATCGCTGCTTCGCGCAATCCACTATATGAAACGCCATAACTCTGCCTTTACTGCGCAGATTCACTTGTTCCAACGAGACTACGCTTCCCTATCTAAATGGTGAAAACAAAATCGCGGCGCCATGACGGACACCGCGACTGTGCATTAGTTCTTATCCGCGTACTTCAAGTCAAGATAGCCGACTGGGTGGCGCAGAATACCGGTAACGCCCGGTTTTTCAAGTGTTGTCTGGTTGTAAAAGTATAGTGGGAAGATCGGCATTTCTTCCATTAGAAGACGATCCGCGTCCTGCAACAATTCCCAACGTTTTGTTTCATCCGTTTCATTCTTAATATCCTCGATCAACTTATCGTATTCCGCATTGGACCAAGTTGTACGGTTCATGGAAGAACCTGTGATAAAGCTTTCAAGCGCATTCACAGGATCTGCATAGTCATACAAGAACGAAGAACGGGACATTTGATATTTAAATTCTTTTTGTTCGGAAGCAAATACTCCACTTTCCACGTTTTGCAATTCTGTGTCAACGCCAAGTACTTCCTTAAATTTCGATTGCAATGCAATTGCAATGGCTTGATGTGATTCACTCGTGTTATACGTCAATGTTACTTTTGGAAGCTCTGTGTAGCCTTCTTCTTTCATTCCCTCTTCCAATAGTTTCTTTGCTTCTTCTGGATTGTAGGAAATAAGATCGCCAACTGAGTCACGGAACTCCTTGCCATCCGGACCGATGAAGCCGTACGTTACAAAACCGTGTGCCGGTTTTTCATCATTTTTTGTTACATATTTAACGATTTCTTCTTGATCAATTGCCATTCCGAATGCACGACGAATCTTTTTATTCGTGAATGGTTCCATTGACGTATTGAAACGATAGAAATACAATCCTGCCTCGTCATCCACTCGCAATTCATCGCTGTCTTTAAGCTGCTCCGCCATTTCGGAAGGAACACCCGATACATCAAGCTCGCCGGATTGATACATTTGGTAAGCCGTGTTTGAATCATTGACCATTGCCCAATGTACTTTATCCAATTTCACAGCATCCGCATCCCAATAATGTTCATTCTTTTCAAATTCGAAGCTGACATCATGATCCCATGAGGCCAATTTGAATGGTCCATTTCCAACAAACGTGTCAGCATTTGCATGCCATTGCGGGTTATCCGCAGCTACCTTCTCATTGATCGGGAAGAAGCTCGGATTCGTGATAATGTTCAAGAATGCCTCGTTTGGCGCTGTCAATTTTACAACAAACGTCTTATCATCTTCCGCTTTAATGCCAATCTCGTCTGCAGATCCCTCTTCATTATTGTAAGCTTCTGCACCTTCAATGAAATAAGCGAGGAATGACGCTGGCGATGCAGTGGCAGGATCCAGCATATGCTTCCAAGCGTATACGAAATCTCCGGCTACGACCGGATCGCCGTTCGACCATTTCGCATTATCGCGAATTGTGAAAGTATACGTCAATCCATCCTCCGATATATCAATCTTTTCCGCTGTCGCTTCGACCGCTTTGTGATTGTCATCTAAACGCGTCAAGCCTTCCATAATATTATTCAATGCACTCCATGAAACAGCATCAAATCCAATGGACGGATCAAAAGATGTCGGCTCCTCCCCATTGTTCATATACAGGATTTTGTCGCCTGCAGATGCCTCTTCCCCTGAACCTTTCCCATCATCTTCCGAGGGAGTGTTGGCATCCGTCTTTTCCGGTTCTTTTCCAGCATCCTTGTTCGCTGTACATGCTGCAAGAACAAGCGCCAACATAGCCATTGCCATAAACATCAACCACTTTTTCATTTCAACTGCCCCCTTTTATATGTCTAAACGTATTCCAGCACTTTCGTGCGTACTACCCCTTATAATCTTTATGCAAATACATGCTTGGCCCGTGCGTCCTGCAGCCAGCAATCCACTTTATGCGTTTCGGACAGCTCAGTTGTTCCAGGATACACCCGCTCGCAAACTTCCATGGCGAATGGACATCTAGCGGTAAACGGGCAGCCGACAGGCGGTGCAAATAAATCAGGCGGTGTTCCTTCAATCGGCTGGAGTTCCTCCTCTTTCAAGTCGAGCCGTGGAACGGATGCGAGAAGCCCCTTGGTATACGGATGCTGCGGAGAGTAGAACACTTCCCGCTTGTCGCCGATTTCAATGACTTTTCCCGCATACATGACCGCAATTCGATCTGCAATCTTAGCCACCACTCCGAGATCATGCGTGATCAGAATGATGGAAACGCCTGTCCTCGCTTGAATCTCCTCGAATAATTCGAGGATTTGGGCTTGGATTGTCACGTCCAACGCAGTCGTCGGTTCGTCTGCAATCAGCAGTTCCGGTTCACAGATCAATGCGATGGCAATGACAATACGTTGTCGCATCCCACCTGAAAATTGGTGTGGATACTGCTTCAGCCGTTCCTCCGGATTTGGGATGCCGACGATTTCCAACAATTCGATGGCTTTTTTTCGTGCTTCCGCCTTGCTCACTTTTTGATGCGTTCGCAAGCCTTCAGTGAGCTGTTCCCCAATCTTCAAAGTAGGATTCAACGCAGTCATCGGATCTTGGAAGATCATCGAGATATCAACGCCTTGCACTGTCCGCAGAGCCGCTTTATCCAGCTTTGTTAAATCCCTATTTTTAAACAGGATCCGACCGCTTTTGATCTGACCAGGCGGCTGTGGAATCAAGCCCATGATCGTATTGGCTGTCACGCTTTTTCCGCAGCCTGATTCGCCGACAACCGCAAGCGTCTCTCCTTTATACAAGTCAAATGAAACACCACGCAGCGCTTGGACCTCACCGCCGAATGTTTTGAATGAAACATGCAGATCTTCGACAGCCAGTACTTTTTCCGAGTAGTCCGGCTGACGTCTGCGCTTCTGTCCCACTTGTTTCTCTGTCATTGACGCCTTTGGCAAAGACGGCACTTCTTCTTGTCGCTCTTTCACAAGTGCATTGGCATTCGCCAATTGTTGTTCATTCAAACCATTCACCTCCTCAGTTTCGGATCGAGTGCATCTTGCATACCGTCTCCGAGGACGTTAAATGCAAACATCGTCATTGAAATGAAAAACGCCGGGAAGAATAATCTCCACCAATGACCGGACAAAATGACCGGCAACGCATCGTTTGCCATGACGCCCCAACTGGCAAACGGTGCTGAGATTCCGAGCCCTAGGAAGCTTAGGAATGCTTCCGCGAAAATGGCACTCGGTACAGTCAATGTCATTTGGACAATTATCGGACCCATTGTATTCGGCAATAAGTTGCGCCGGATAATCCGCGGCGTCCGTGCTCCGAACGACTTGGAAGCTGTTACAAATTCATAGTTTTTGATCTGCAGTACTTGTCCCCTGACAATCCGTGCCATGCCGACCCATCCAGTGATAGTGAGCGCGACGATAATGGTCGTCAAACTTGAACCCATGATGACCATTAACAGAATGACAACGAGTAAGTGCGGGAGACCATAGAGGACCTCGATGATCCGCATCATGACTGAGTCGGTACGGCCGCCTTTATAGCCGCTAACCCCTCCGTAAATAATCCCTATAAAGAAATCGATCAGGGCTGCCGCAACTCCAACAAACAGAGAAACACGGGCACCGTACCATGTACGGGTAAAGACATCCCAACCTTTTTCATCCGTCCCGAACCAATGCTCCGAGGAAGGAGGCAGATTCTGTTTTGCATATTGCGTCGTTGTAATATCGTGTGGCGATAGAATTGGCGCAAATATCGCAAACAAAGTAAGCAAGACAAGGAAGAATAGCCCGCTCATTGCCAGTTTATTTTGCCGCAGACGGCGCCATGCATCTTTCCAATAAGATAAAGAAGGGCGGACTACCGTTTCTGCTTTTTCCGTGTCCTTCGCTATCGGTTTAAACCATTCGTCTTGCGCTTGTGGCGGTTGATGACTGACCATTAAGCATCACCCTCCTTCCGATGAAGTTTAATGCGCGGATCCAGGAATCCGTACACGATATCAACAAGGAAGAGCATGAACACGAGGAAGGCGCTATAGAAGACCGTTGAACCCATAATGACTGGATAATCCCGGTTGTTGATACTTTCCACGAAATATTTTCCCATGCCCGGTATGGCAAAAATCCGCTCAATGACAAATGTTCCTGTCAAAATTCCTGCGAGCATTGTCCCCATAATAGTAACGACTGGCATGAGTGCGTTGCGCAATGCATGCCGGAATACGATGCGAAACGGGGATAATCCTTTGGCCCGCGCCATTTTCATATAATCCTGTGTCAATACTTCCAGCATGCTGGACCGAGTCAGCCTCGCAATAATGGCGGTCGGACCCGTGGCTAGCGCCAACGTGGGAAGAATCATATGTTTTGGACTGCTCCATGTTGCAGGAGGCAGCCACTGTAAATTGACGGCAAGCTGTTGAATTAACAAAGTCGCCAATACAAAGTTCGGAACCGAAATTCCGATAACTGCGAAGGCCATGGCCCCATAATCGACAATGCCGTTATGCCGGAGTGCGGCAAATGTTCCCAGTGTAATCCCGGACAATACAGCGACGAGAATCGTCACTAACCCGAGTTCCAAAGAAATCGGGAAGCCTCTGGCCAGCTGCGTATTCACTGACTCGTTCGGTTTCTTGATCGATGGCCCAAAATCGAATGTCACAATGGCCTTTAAATAATTGAGATATTGAATATGCGTCGGCTGATCTAGTTTATAGTACTTTTCCAAGTTCGCCTGGATAGTCGGATTGGATGTCCGCTCGTCATCGAACGGCGAACCTGGGATTGAATGCATTAAGAAAAACGTTAATGTCGCAATGATAAGGATCGTCGCAATCATCATGAAGAATCGTTTTACTATGTAAATGGCCATGCGGCTCTCCCCCTTAACAGAACTTCGTTTGCATGGCCAGTTCGACCATAACTAGCATCGCGCGGTATGCCTCCAAAATGTCCTTGGCTTCAAATCTCACCACGGTCGTCCCCGGTTCAATTTCACATCCTGGCATCAGCGCTGCCCATTCGGCCTGTCCATAATTTGTAAACTCAATGCGCAAGGTCGGCTGCGCCGGGGGAACAAGCGGCTGGATGGACGATCTTTTTCCAATTGCCTCTTCTGTCTTTTCCTCCAACAGTGCCTGTGCCTTCGTCGGATGCAATGTCTTGACTGCGGATCGTGTGATGGACTGTTTTACCGCGGCAGTCACCACTCCCGGAATGAGCGCTTCCGCCTCACGGCATGCACAATCATCTCCTGCGACAAGAATGACAGGAACTCCGAAATGACCTGCTACATACGCATTGAAACCTAACTCTCCGATCTGAACATCATTAATATACATATTGCGCACGCCAAACGTCATCGAGTGGCTCATCACACCCGGCTGTCCGGCCCGTGCATGATAGCCTGCAAAAATCGCCCCTGCGAACGACTCATCAAGACCTTGCACCATCGAAAGCGCTTTCAAATCACCTGTAATTAAATCTGCTTCGGGATGTAACTCTTCCACCAGCAAGTTATTCATTTTAGAGTGGCTGTCATTGACTAAAACTTCATCTGCCCCATTCCCGACTGCCGCTCGAATGATCGCATTGGCCTCCTCTGTCATAATACGCCGCGCCCGCTCATAATTATGCCTGCTGGAATCCACAAACGTATAATCTGGCAACCCTGTAATCCCTTCCATGTCTACTGAAATGTACAATTTCACTCTGCATTCCCCCTGCTGTCTGAATAACACTATAAATCATTTTATTGATTAGTAGGTATGTTCTACTGTATCAAATTTTTGAGAATATTTCAATGTGAATTTCTAGTGAGTACGGTTTTATATACGTCGTTTTAATAGGTTAATAGAATAAAAAATCCGCGAAGAGAATTGCAAAATTCCCCTCACAGATTGTTATGACTGATCCTTATTTCGTCAGGCATTGGCCATACTGGTTACAGATTGGTTCCCATTTTGGCGGTCCTGGCGTATTATCTCCTCTTTCATCTGGTAGAACTGCTGCGTTAGCAATTGGAGAAAACGCCAGCATCATCATTGCACCAATGGATAGCAGAATTGCTCGTTTCTTCTTCATACCTGATCACCCTCTCTATTTCTTACATAATATGTATTCTCTATTTGTTGCAGAGAAAACTTCCTACTTTTTACCTGTTATTTTTAATATTATTACTATACCTACTTTAAAGTTATTTGGGTTTCCTTGTACATTTGCCTCCCTTCCATTTATCACATTACTTTTGAGAACAATTTGTCCATACATCAAGCTCACTTAATCAGAAGCCTACATGTTTTCGCACAATTTAAAATGTAAAAAAACCGCTATCCAGTTACCTGGATAGCGGTTTTAAAAAGTTCTAGACGAAGACGAACCTTTTTATTTAATTTTTATTCGCTTACGCCCATTTGATACATCCAAAGGTCAGAAGAGTTGTCGATCGAGTAGTTCACTACGCGCTTGTTAACTGCCATAATATAGTAACGGTAAACAGTTGGTGCAACCGGTACTTCGTCAACCATCATCTCTTGCCATTGGTTATAAATATCTTTACGATACTCTGCATCAAATGCATCTTCGGATGTACCTTTTTCAAGAAGCTCATCGTTCTTTTCACTTGTGAAACGTGAGAAGTTATTAAATGAAGTTCTTCCATACAGTCCTGCTGGGTCTGGATCAACACCTGTTCTCCATGCTCCTTGGTAGATATCAACCTTTGGATCATCATTTTCTACCATGTCGTAGAATGAGTTGAATTCATGTAGACGTCCATCTGTAAGTTGAACTTTAATGCCTACATCTTCCCAGTTTTGTATATAAAACTTGGCAATTGGTTCAGAAGTTTCGCTGCCAGACATGGAAGCGAAGCTTAGTTCAAACTTGTTGCCTTCCGGATCTTCACGGAATCCGTCGCCATCCACGTCCTTGTAACCTGCTTCATCAAGAAGAGCTTTCGCTTTTTCCGGATCATAACTAGGTGCTGCAATGCTTGCATTATGGAAGCTTGCAAATGTCGGAATAATCAAAGTTGTAGCAGGGTAACGAAGGCCATGGTACAATTCTTTACCAATTGTTGCATTGTCCATTGCGTACCACATCGCTTGACGGACACGCTTGTCAGCCAATTTGGCATTCGGATCCATTACGTTCTCTTTCTTTTCTTCATCCCATTTACCTAATTTAAATCCAATATAGGTATATGAATTTTCTATGTCTGCCAAAAGTTCGACGTTATCCAGTTCTTTCGCTTTGTCATATTGATCTACAGGGATACTAGCCATATCGATATCGCCTTTTTTCAATGCTTCAATTACAGCAATCGGATTAACAACCTTTTGAACGATTGATTTCAGAGCAGGCTTTCCTCTCCAATAATCATCATTGCGTTCATATAGAACTGATTCTCCTGGGACAATTTTTGCAACTTTGTAAGGGCCAAATCCAATTGGATTCACGCGGAATTTATCAGAAGATTCCAGTTCCTCCATTGTCACATCGCCTTTAGTAATGTCTCCAACATAGTGTCTTGGAGTTGGAGCTGCCCAGATCCCAGACATTACGGATGGCGAAGCTGTTTTATAAGTAATTGAAATTTCCTTATCATCCTCGGAAACTTTAATACCCGAAATTTCCTTTGTTGTTCCCGCATGATATTCTGCCATACCTTCAACGTTTTCTAACATGAATGTATAACGTGATCCTTTGTAATCCGGGTGACCTATGATTTCATAAGAATATAATAAGTCGCTTGCTTTAACCGGCTCACCATCATGCCAATTTACACCATCACGAATTTTCAATGTAATTGTCTTCTTGTCATCTGAAAGTATATATTCCGCTGCACCTTCGCTAGTGATCAAGAAGTCACCGTCATAAGCTAGCAAACTTTCATTAAAGTATTTCATAATTTCTGCGTCCGGTGCACCGTTATAGAAAACACTGCTTAATGTACCTTCGAATGGAGTATCAGATACGAGACCTACTGTCAATTCTCCATCTTCCATCGGTTCCGCTTTGTTTGAAACATCTAAAGGGAAATCAAGCTCATCAGAAGCATCAGCTTCTTCGTCCCCTTCAGTTTGCTCAGTTCCTTCGTCTTTGCCTTTTGCCGGTTCTTTATCGCCGGTTTTTTTGTCGTCTTTGCCAGTACATGCAGCTAAAAATACGCTGAGAACAAGCAAGAGACTAGCGAGCAGCAAAAATTGCTTCTTTGCCATTTGTATTACCTCCCCTTATTTTTAGGCTAATCTTTGCCTTGCATCGGACGCACGTTTCACCGCTTGGCCGACATAATTTATACACAACATCATTACTAGGATCAGTAATGCTGCAGGTAACCAAACCCACCACTTATTTTGCACAATATCCGGTGTCCGCGCAAACGCAATCAGCGTTCCGAGCGATGGCGTACCAGATGGCAATCCAAAACCGAGGAATGTCAAACCAGTTTCCAAACCGATATTTCCCGCAAGTGTAAGCGTCATATTCACAATAACAAGAGAACTTAAGTTAGGAAACATTTCAAAAAACATGATCTTTAAACTAGGCGTTCCCAACGTTTTGGAAGCATTAATATAATCAAGCTCCCGTTCTTGCAATGCTCTTGATCGAATCAATCTCGCCTTACCAAACCACGCGAATATACTTACAATCAGTATAAATGTTACTACTGTATAGTTCGGTATGATTGTGATGAACACGATAATGAACATCAGAGATGGCAAGACCATTAGAAATTCTAAAATCCGCATCATCACATTATCAACCGTTCCGCCATAAAAACCTGCTATCAAACCATATGTGAGGCCCACCACGCCTGCTATTAAAGTTACACAAATAGCAATAGTAAATGAGTTTCTAGTTCCCAACATTAACTGACCAAATACATCGCGCCCGCCATCATCCGTTCCTAACCAATGCTCTGCGGAAGGCGGCTTCCAATTGTTAAAGAAGTTTACCCGCTGCTGGGCAACCTGATCAATATAAAGCGGGGATAAATAGGCTGCCAAAAGGATAATAATTAGTAATACTAATGAGCCAATGGCCATTTTATCGTGTTTAATTTCTCGCCAAATCGTCTTCATTAACGATGGGTTGTTCATTTTTTCCTGCGCTATCAATTTCTTTTCATCTAAGACAGCTGGTTCTTTCATCTATTTCCCCTCCTTTTTCTTCTTTTCTTCTACTCAATGCGAATCCGCGGATCGACGATGCTCAAGATAATATCTGAAAGCATAGTCCCAACGATTGTTGCGGTCGCACTAATCAATACGAGAGACGTAACAACGGTGAAGTCCCGCGTTTGTATTGATTGAATGAAAAGATAGCCAAGGCCGGGGTAACTATAAATTGTTTCAATAAATACCGATCCGCCAATCAAACCTGTTATTTCGTATCCAAGGAATGCAGCGATCGGCAATAGTGAATTTCGCAAAATATGACGTGTGTAAACTTTTCTTTCCGGCACGCCTTTCGCACGCGCGGTCTTGACAAAATCTTTCAACTTTTGATCAATCATATCATTTCGCAAGTATTGGATTGTTGTGACTGTGGAAATTAAAGCTCCTGACAGTACCGGCAGAGCTAAATGTCTTGCCCGGCTCACAAAATAATCCCAAGTTCCTGTTTCAATCTTTATGTCCACACTTCCACTGTATGGAAGCCAGTCAAGAATAAAACTGAAGAAAAACATCATTAGTAAGGCAAATACAAAAATCGGCGTAGCAAAAGCAAAATAAGTATAAGTGACTATTATTTTGTCAGCCCATGTATCTGTCCAGCGTCCCGCAATGATGCCCAGAGGGATGGCAATCAAGTAAGTTATAATTAATGTGAAAAAGGAAAGAAGCAACGTATTCTCAATTTTCCCTGCCAATAAATGTGTTACTGGCTGTTTATGAACATAGGACTGTCCAAAATCGCCTTGTACTGCGTTTCCTAGCCAACGCCCATATTGTTGATACCACGGGTCATTCAAGCCCATTTTTTCCCTTATTTTTTCAATCTGCTCTGGGTTCGCATCTGGATTGCCCTGAAATGCTCCGGTCAGAGCATCTCCCGGCATGGCTTTCGCCAGCATGAATACGAGAATACTGACAAGGATAATTTGTGGGATCATGAGCAATGTTCTACGCAATATAAACTTTAACATTCACATCATCCCCCTTACTGCATGGCAACTGAATGTGTCTCTGAAATCTTTTTCAAATCGAACATCCGTCCATCTTTATCAAAGTAATTGTTATAGTCATTTTTATATTCCTGATTGATCGCTTGTCTGAGGTGCATTTTTTCAAAACGTTTCTCAGGATCCATCTCCGGAATAGCAGCAATCAAACGCTTCGTATACACATGTTGTGGATTCGTATAGATTTCGGAAGCCGACCCTTCTTCTACGAAACGCCCCCGATACATGATTCCGATCCGGTCACACATATGCTGGATAATCCCGAGGTCGTGCGAAATAAATAAGTATGTTAATCCAAAATCTTCTTGAATCTCCTGCATAAAATTCAGCACTTGCGCCTGAACGGATACATCGAGCGCAGATACCGGCTCATCTGCAATGATCAGCTTCGGCTTTAGCGCCAAAGCACGTGCAATTCCAATTCGTTGGCGTTGCCCGCCTGAAAATTGGTGAGGATACTTGTAGATCGACTCAGGGCTTAATCCCACCCGCGCAACCAGTTCTTGAACACGCACCAATTCTTCTTTTGGTGACAGCCTTTCGAAATTTCGAAGTGGTTCCGCAATGATATTTAAAACATTTTTCCGAGCATTTAAAGAGGAGTAAGGATCCTGGAAGATCATTTGAATATCTTTTGTATACTTACGACGTTCCCCCCTGCTCAGCTTCGCAAGGTCATTGCCTTCAAACAGCACTTCACCGGAAGTGACATGATTGAGACCGATGATTGCCCTGCCAGTCGTTGTCTTACCGCAACCCGATTCTCCAACAAGTCCATAGGTTTCGCCTGGCTGGAGTTCAAAGCTGATACCATCGACAGCTCTGACATTGTCAACAACGGTTCGGAAAAATCCACCTCGAATAGGGTAATAGATTTTTAAATCATTAATTTTTAGTAGTGACATAGTCTATCTCTCCTACTCTGTCCTCCGGGAAGTAGAACGTTTTATAGCATGAGCAGCGGACAAAATGATTCGGTTCCGCTTCATGCATTTCCGGTCTCTCTTCATGGTCCTCTTCAGGAATCCAAGCGATTCGTGGAGCAAACCGGCATCCAGTACGATCAAGGTTTTGAAGAGATGGAACAATTCCGTCAATTACATGCAATTTCTCTTTCGCTTCTAAATTCGATGGGATCGAATTCAGTAGGGATCTTGTATATGGATGCAATGGATTTTCAAACAGATCTTTGACATCCGCGATTTCAACGACTTCACCCGCGTACATGACCACAACTCGATCCGCCATTTCAGCGACTACTCCAAGGTCATGCGTAATGAGGATGATGCCTGTTTTCATCTGATTTTGAAGTTCTTTCATCAAATCCATAATTTGGGCTTGAATCGTTACGTCCAGTGCTGTCGTCGGTTCATCTGCAAGTAGTAATACGGGGTCACATGAAAGTGCGACGGCGATGACAACCCGTTGTCTCATCCCGCCCGACAGTTCATGCGGATATTGGTCATAGACACGCTGTTCATTTTTAATACCAACTCGTCTCAAAAGTTCCAACGTACGATTCTTCTTCTCCGTCGCGGATAGTTTCAAGTGGTAATCCATTGGCTCTTCAATTTGTCTGCCTATCGTTGCAAGCGGATTAAGAGCAGTCATTGGATCTTGGAAGATCATCGCTATATCTTTGCCTCGTATTTTATTTAATTTTGCAAGCGACAACTCCAGAAGGTTCTGATTTCCAAAATTAATCTGGCCTTCCAGTTTCGTATTTTTCAAGTTGTGCAATCCCATAATTGAATTTGCCAGGGCACTTTTCCCACAACCCGATTCCCCTACGACGGCTACGACTTCATTCTCGTGGACTGTTAAGGAAACTCCGTCTACCGCCGCATAATAATTGCCTTTAATATTAAACGACGTGCGGAGATCATTAATTTCCAAGACCGGGTTTTTCAAGAAAACTTCCTCCTTACTATTTGGACACATGTACGAATAACTAATTTTCAGATTTCAATAAAAGTTATTGGACCCAATATACTACACAATTACTGTCATGACAATACTATTTTTTTAGAATATCAAAATATTGATTCCCGCCAATTGTTACAATCTCATTACAAACATTGATATGTAAGCGTTCTCTAATTAGAAGCCGATATATAAATTTTTTTTGCCCTTTCTGCTTTTTTTAAGTAACACAGAAAAGAGACTCCGTTTCTGTTGTATAACGAAGTCCCAAATTTAGAAGTCTTATATTGCATTTCCTAGTTTTTTTCCCTTTTGTTTCTCTCACATTCACTTTTTTCTGCCTTTTTAACTTTTATCATTTTCAAAATTTATTTTACTGACATAATTATTATTCATTTCAAAACAATATCAACTATTGCTTGAAGAAGATGCTGCCGAGGAAGCCGCTACTGCTCCTACCGTGGCCGCCATGACCGCTTGCTGGGCCCGTAAGATCATTTCCACGGAAGTGGCAAGGCTGACACTGATCTGGTCAGCACTTTCGGTCAATTGGTGCATCACATAACCGATGGCGATTGACAATGCCATTTCCCTGTTCCACCTGAATAATTTGGACTGCTCCAGCTGTTTGGCAAGATCTATGATTTTCATGATTCCTTCATCATCCATTTGGAATACTGTCAAAAATCCAATCATCGGATAATGGACCGGTTTCACTTTCGTTTTCCCTTTGAGCATATTGAGGATTTCCTCTGCCCGTTCAACAAGTTCGGTGGAAAACTCGATATCCATGTAAGTCATTACTTGGGAGAACCATTGCAGTTCATTGCCCGATCGGAAGCCTTCCTTCCGTAATGCATCGTAGTATGTCCGCATGGACTTTGCGTGCTCCGCAGGATGTTCCGCTTTCCTGCCAAGCAGCATGGCGTAAGCGTAGTCATCATCCGAAGTCAGAAGGAAGTGCTGTTTCTTCATTGCATCGAATAAAGCTTTTGCACGGCGGGCGTCCGTCTCGTCATCTGCGGGATCATCCGACATGAGCAAAGCGGCCAAGTATGAATGAATGGTATTCTTGAATCCTTGATTCCGCAGCACCTTTTGCTTTTCCAGCAATCGCTCTGCTGCCTTTTCTGTGGAGGTGGAATGGGACAAAAATGCCGCCATCATCGGAAGCAGATTGCCGCGCAATGGGGAAAACCATCCCGTCCGCGATTTCAGTTCATCCATTGCCCGGTTGAAAGTGAATGCGTCAAATTCTCTTCCGGCTGTCACATAGTAGGATGTGATAGTCAATACTACGTTTTTATCAACACTCCAGCCAGCCAACGATTTCACTTTCTCGTACGTCGTCTCCACTTCCTGCAAGATCATCTCTGTCCTCATTCCGCACCTCTCCTTTCTAATAAGTACGAGCGGAAGGCCGAAAAAGTTTCAATGATCTGCCGTTTCCTTCCCTTTCGACGCCTCGATAAGGCGGCTGATTTTATGTGTATCGCCGGTATGGAAGGCTTCCACTATCGCACTGCCGACAATTACGCCATCAGTATAAGTACTTAATTCTTCCACATGAGCCGGCGTTGATATGCCGAAGCCCGCTAACACCGGAACGGGACTGATTGACTTCAGTCTCGTCAAATGTAAGGCCAATGCTTTATCAAATCCTTGCCGAACCCCTGTAATTCCATTTACCGTGACGGCATAGATGAATCCTGATGATTGTCCAGTTATCGCAGCCATCCTTTGTTGATCACTTGTCAGTGAAACGAGTTGTATAAAAGCGATGTGATTTGCGGCAAGCGTCTCTTGCAACAGCCCGCTTTCCTCAAGCGGCAAATCAGGGATAATCAAACCGCTAATTCCGCTATCCCGAAGACTTTGTACAAAACCGTCCACTCCATACGCCAAGATCGGATTCAAATAACTCATAATCAGGAGAGGCATTTCGGGCTTGACCTCCTCTTTGAAAGATTGGAGTTTCCCTAAGACGGAACGAAGCGTCACGCCTTCTGCCAATGCCCTCTCGCCCGCTTGTTGGATTGTCTCACCATCCGCGACAGGATCGGAAAAGGGTATGCCGATCTCAATGGCGGTCGCTCCTTTTTCTTGAAGGAATAACACCTTGTCTCGTAAGGTATCGAGACCGCCATCCCCTGCCATGATGTACGGGACAAACGCTTTATCTCCTCGTTCGATACAACTTCGAATGCTTTTTTCGACTTGATTCATACTGCGCCACCCCCTAAAGCATCCCGCACAGTTTGGACGTCTTTGTCTCCCCTTCCCGACAGGCAGACAACGATTACTTCATCCGCGCGCATCTGTTTAGCCAATTCAGCGGCGTACTGAATCGCATGCGCACTTTCCAACGCCGGGATGATTCCTTCTGTTTCAGTAAGGAGCCGCAGTCCGGCAAGTGCCTCCGCATCAGTCACGGAAGTATATATCGCACGTCCGATCTCATGCAAATAACAGTGCTCCGGACCAACAGCCGGGTAATCCAGGCCTGCAGAAATCGAGTGTGCCTCTTGGATGAATCCATCGTCATCCTGAAGGATATACATATAGGCTCCATGCAAAACACCTTCTTTTCCGCCAGCGATGGCCGCGGCATGCAACCCTGTTTCAATGCCATTTCCAGCTGCCTCCACCCCATAGAGAGCCACCTTTTCGTCCTCCACAAACGGATGGAACATGCCAATCGCATTGCTGCCTCCGCCAATACAGGCGACAACACCGTCTGGAAGGCGTCCTTCTTTTTCAAGTATTTGCCTTCTCGTCTCCACTCCAATTACCCGCTGAAAATCACGAACGATGCGCGGAAAGGGATGAGGACCTAGAGCAGAACCGAGAATGTAATGTGTATCTTCAACGTGAGTCACCCAATACCGCAACGCGTCGTTTACAGCATCCTTCAATGTGCCGGACCCTTTTTCAACCGAGACGACTTTTGCCCCCAGCAATTCCATACGAAACACATTCAGTTCCTGCCTCCGCACATCTTCCTTGCCCATAAAGATGATACAGTCAAGTCCGAACAAAGCACATGCTGTCGCTGTCGCCACGCCATGCTGCCCCGCGCCGGTTTCCGCTACAATTTTTCGTTTCCCCATCCGGATCGCAAGCAATGCCTGCCCGATCGAATTATTGATTTTATGGGCGCCAGTATGGTTCAGATCTTCACGTTTCAAATAAATCTTGGCTCCGCCAATTTTCTCCGTCAGACGCTCCGCGAAATAAAGAGGTGTTTCTCTTCCGACAAAATCTTGCAAATAGTATTCAAGTTGTTCCGCAAACTGAGGATCCTGACTGGCCTCTTCATAAGCCGCTTCCAGCTCAATCAGCGCCGTCATTAATGTTTCCGGGACGTATTGCCCTCCAAACTTCCCGTATCTCCCTTTCTGTTTCACTGAACTTCTCGTCTGTACCATGCTCATCTCTCCTCTTCCTTCACCGCACGGATAAATGCGCGGATCAGTGTCTCATCTTTCCGGTTGTTCCGTTCCACCCCACTCGACACATCAACCATTGCCGGACGGATTTGCCGAATCGCCTGCTGTACATTCTGTACTGTCAATCCGCCGGCCAATATCATCCGATGCCTCGGCAGATCACCATCCAGCAATCCCCAATCAAACACGTTTCCCGTGCCACCGTTAAATTCAATTCCAGGCGTATCCACAAGGACGTATTGCGTATCACACGCCTGTATTTTTTCTTTGTCTTTAATACTGTACATCGATACTACTTTAATAGAAGGAAGTCCTACTTTTTTCACGAAGTCCAGTTCTTCATTCCCATGATATTGGATAAAATCAAGCGGAACTTCTTGAAAGGCCTGCATTACTTCTTCAGGTGACGGATTGACGAAAACACCAATCTTTATCACACCTTCCGGTACGAGCCGAGCCAACTGCTTTGCCTGTTCCACTGAAATCCGCCTCCGGCTCGGCGCGAAAACAAAACCGATTGCATCCGCTCCAGCTTGAACGGCTGCCTCCACATGTTCAGGTTCCATCAGCCCGCATATCTTCACCTTGGTCATATGGAGATCTCCACCTTCTTCACTTGCAAGCTTTGAAGCGATTCTTGTACAGACTGACTCCGCATCAGTGATTCTCCAACGAGAACTGCACTCGCCCCGGCAGACGCCACCCGGATCGCATCATCTTCACCTGTGATTCCACTTTCGCTGATTAACAATCGGTCCTCATGAAAAGGAAAATGTGCAGCCACTTCCTCTGTTCTAGCCAGATCTACTTTGAATGTCCGCAAATCCCGATTATTTACACCAATCAGCTTCGCATCAATCGAAAGTACCCGTCGCAGCTCGTTTTGATCATGAACCTCCACGAGCACTTCCAAGCCTTGTCTCGCAGCGTAGTCGTGCAGCCTTTTCAGTGATACATCATCGAGCGCCGCTGCAATGAGAAGCACGACAGATGCACCCGCCTGCTTCGCCCGGTCGATCTGTACTTCGTGAATAATGAAGTCTTTGCATAAGATCGGTACTTTGACATGATTCGCTACACGAGACAAGTCGTCGAAGGAACCTTTAAAAAACGGACCGTCTGTCAAGACCGAAATGCATGCAGCACCAGCAAGCTCGTAGTGTTCTGCTTGCACGACAGGGTTTGCCCCTTCCACGATCAAGCCTTTCGATGGAGACGCACGCTTGATTTCTGCAATAACCTGCAAGGCATCTGCAGTTGTTAGTGTCTGAAATAGCGAGGGCCGTGAATGACGAGTTTGTTCGCAAAGAATTGGTCCATCCATCAGCATGCGCTTCACTTCAAGACGTTTCGACTGCAAAATAGTGTCCAATATCGTCATGGGGCTGCGACCTCCCGTCCGGTTTGTTCGCTAAATGCAATGACCGCCTCAAGCTTTTGCCGCGCCCGACCGGAAAAAATGCTGTCCCTAGCAAGTTCAATTCCAGCTTTGATTGTCGGCACAGTCCCATTTGCAAAAATTCCAATCCCTGCGTTCAGGACAACCGTATCAAAACGGGGACCACGTTCTCCGTGCAAAATCGACCGAATCATATCCGCATTCTCATCCGCGCTGCCTCCCCGGATGGCGGAAGGCGGTGCATAGGATAAACCGACATCCTCCGCTGTCAGCGTGAAGGGTATCAAGTCTCCTTTATCGAGCAAGACAAACGAGTTTTGTCCGCTGAGCGATGCTTCATCCAAGCCACCCGGTCCGGATACGACGATAGCTCGTTCTCGGCCGAGCATGCGGAGTACCGATGCATACTCCATGACAAACTCTTGCCTGTTAATACCGGTGAATTGCGACTGAATGCGTATTGGATTCGTTAATGGGCCGACCAAATTAAAGATTGTCGGCTTTCCAATGCGGCGGCGGACAGCTCCAATTTGTTTCATTTTCGGGTGAACGGCCGGGGCAAAGAGGAAAGAGATTCCTTCATTCTCCAGGAGTCTCCCCATATCGGATAGCTCAAGGTGCGAGTGGATTCCGAGTGCATCCAGGACATCGTGACTGCCTGACTGACTTGAAACTTTCCGGTTGCCATGCTTCGCCACCTTCACTCCAGCTCCCGCGAGAACAAATGCCGCCGCTGTACTGATATTGAAGCTGTTGGCGCCATCTCCCCCTGTACCGCAGTTATCCAAATAGTGATCCTCCCGAACTTGGAGGGGGTTAGCATATGAAGACATCACTGAAGCAAGCGCCGCCACTTCGGAAGCCGTTTCTCCCTTCTTGGCGAGGGCAATCAGGAATGCCGCCATCTCCTCCTGTTCGACATTTCCGCTGAACATTTTGTTCGCCGCCACTGCCATTTCGTCGTACAGTAAATGGCGGCCTTCCTCTACTTTTCTCGTAAACTGTTTCATCACTCATCTCTCCTCTGCTCTACAATTTGGTTGCGCTCGCCGATTTTGGCGTGCGTCACCTGGCATTTGGCGTACGGCTACAATTATTTGGCACATGGTAAATGAGATATGGCACATTTCCGCCGTTATTTGGCGCGAGACACCAAGTATTTGGCGTTCAGTCATGGTTAATTGGCATATTGCTAACTTGTCTTGGCGTTTTGGCATGATGCATAGTGAATTTGACGCGCCGCCCTGTTTTCTGGCGGTTACGCCGTTATTCTTTTGTACGGCTAATTCGTCATTCCATTCCATTCATCAGCAAAGACCGCGCTTTATTCTCCGTTTCCTTGAACTCCAATGAAGGGATGGATTCCTTTACGATTCCGGCACCCGCTTGCACGATTGCCTTGCCGTCTTGGATAAGCATTGTGCGGATAGTAAGAGCAAAATCGATGTTGCCGTTCAGCCCGATATAGCCGATGGCGCCGCCGTAAATGCCACGAGCATCCGGTTCCAATTTCGCTATGATATCCATCGCCACCTGTTTAGGCGAACCCGTTACCGTGCCGGCGGGCAATGTCATTTTCAGAGCATCCAGCGCGTGCAATCCAGGTGACAAGACTCCTTCTACCTCCGAGACGAGATGCATGACGTGCTCGTAGCGAACCGTTTCCATGTAGCTAGAAACCCGAACCGTATCCGACTCGCAAACTGCAGACATTTCCTGCTTGCTCAAATCAACTAGCATATTATGTTCGGACAGTTCTTTCGGATCCTTTCGCAATTCTATTTCAAGCGCCATGTCCTCGGCATGATCCTTTCCACGTCGGCGCGTTCCCGCTATTGGATTCGTCATCACGGTGCCGTCTGATACACGGACCAAGCTTTCAGGAGATGTACCGATTACTGTATGGTCTTCAAATTCCATGTAATACATGTAGGGCGAGGGGTTCCGCTTGCGCAATCTTCGATACAAAACAAACGGATCGCCTTCAATATCAGCTTCCATCCGTCTCGAGAGGACAATCTGCTCAGCTGTCCCTTCAGTAATGAACCGTTGTGCCTCTTCCACATATTCCTCAAAGATTTGCCTGGTTTGATTGCTTCGAAATTCAGACAAAGCAACTGTTGGTTCTTCTTCCACCGGCCCATTCATTATTTTCTCGGCAAGCTCTTCCAAGTTCGAAGCACTGCCTGCTTCAGGATGAATTTCGGTATGCAACAGTGTCACTTCATTCAACAGATGATCAAAGATAATGACGGTATCGTAAACATTGAAATTGGCATCGGGGAGGCGGGATTCCTTCGCCGTTTCATTTGTTGCACCATAGCCAACATAGCCCACGGCCCCTCCCATAAACGGATATGGTCCTGCCTCTGCAATCCTCGGCATCAGCCGTTTCAATAAAGAAAATAATTCTCCTTCATGACAATAGGACACGCCGGTTTGATATACATATTCCTCCACTTTTCCTGCCTTGCCTCGATAAGCTTTGATTGGATTTACGCCAATAAAGGAATAGCGTCCCGATCCCTCATGCTGGGATGAACTCTCCAACAAGAAACGATTCGCGCCTTGCAATCTTCTGAAAATCAAGATTGGCGTCAAGGAATCCCCTTCCATCTTCTTCTCTGTAATGCGTATACTTATCTTCTCCATACACATCTCTCCTCTTCTCATCCTAGAGAGAAGCAGCATGAACTGCGTTGCATAAGACGGTCTATTGGACTGGAGCCAGTGGTTGCAAAAAATAAAAAATCCCCTGCAAATGGACAAATAAGTCCAGATGCAGAGGACGGGGTTTCCCGCGTTGCCACCTCTTTTTGAAGCCACTTATCAGCTTCCGCTCGGCGTGTCAGTTCGACACTTCCCGTAACGCGGGAATGACGTCCGACCGGATAAATTTCCAGAAGGCTCTCCTAAGTCCATTCACGCTGGCCGCAGATCAGTTCCCACCACCCACTGACTCTCTGCACACACGGTTTCAGCGCTACTCCTCTTATTCAACAATTTCTCAGCTATGCTCTTCTCAACTCGGCTCCTCTGTCCTCAGGCGGCACCGCTCCCGGTCCCTCTACCCGCTCCGAACAAAAAAGTTGTACTTACTTTACTATTCTTTCTTTCAATTGTCAACCTTTTGATAATAGATGTGTTCAGCTCGATTGGCAGCATGATCCCTATAATGATGCCATCAGCTTTGCGTCGTTTCAGGCGAAACGATACAATAAGGTAAAAGAATTGCGAAATCAGGTGACAAATCGTATGCGAATCAACAAATATTTAAGCGAAGCTGGAATTGTCTCACGGCGTGGGGCGGACAAATGGATTGAAGACGGTCGTGTAACCATCAACGGCCAACTTGCCGAACTCGGCAGCCGTGTGGAACCGGGCGATCATGTGCAAGTTGATGGGAAGCCGGTCCAAACCGAAGAGCAGCTCGTCTATATCGCACTTAACAAACCCGTCGGTATCACAAGCACGACAGAACGCCATGTGGAAGGAAATGTCGTTGATTTCGTTAATCATCCGCTCCGTATCTTTCATATCGGACGGCTGGATAAGGACTCGGACGGCCTCTTGCTCTTGACGAATGATGGCGATATCGTGAATGAGATTTTACGCGAGGAGCATGGGCATGAGAAAGAATACATCGTCACAGTTGACCGGCCGATCACAACAGAATTCATTCGGCATATGGAATCGGGTGTCGATATACTTGGGACAACGACAAAACCGTGTAAAGTAAAACAGCTGGGCCCACGCAAATTCAATATTACGTTGACACAAGGACTCAACCGGCAAATTCGGCGCATGTGCTCCGCACTCGGTTACCACGTTCGGCGCCTTCAACGCACTCGGATTATGAACATCCATCTTGGAAACTTGCCGCTTGGCACATGGAGGGATTTAACGGAGCAGGAGCAGGTAGAATTATTTAACCTATTGGGCTACCAACCTAAACGATAACAACAGGAAAGGCTGCCTTATGTTTCACGGCAGCCTACCTTACTTTATTGGCCAAGCAGCACCGAAGCATGCTTAACTTTATTTCTTTTTGTTCCAAATCGCAGTACAGCATAGCCGATTGCCATACAACCAATACTGCAAGTCAGCAATACAAAACATCCCATCCCTACCGTCACACCGGGGTTATTCAGTACAGTCGCCACTTCTCCATTGACGATCCGCCCAATGTCCAAATAGGTGAAAGGAGAAAACTGTGCGTAATCACCTAATTTATTGCTTGCAAAGTAGCCGATGCCGCTACTGATTGCTACACAACAGAACACGATAAAAGGATGAGAAATCCACAATCCCAACACATTTGATAAGGCGATAATAAATAAGTAAATGCAAAGCAGCAACAGGATACTGCCTATCACATATCGACCTAACGGGATAAAATGAAAACCGCCTTCCAATGCTCTCATCCCTGTATACCCAGCAGACTCCACAACACTCTTGCTGTTATAGTGAAGAATTGGATAATACCAGTCCCCAAAACGATTGAAAACAGTACTAATACCCATTGCAAATGCCAATATGACTAATAGACCGGCAAGCCCCACTACGCCTGCCGTCATCCCTTTCCCAAAGAAAATGGTCTGCTTGGCTAGCGGCTGTGTCTGCAACAGCTGAAGATTGGGACGTTTGCCTCTTTCCCCTGCAAACCCTGAGCCAACAACAAACAGCAATAGCAGTAAAGGTATGAAATACAGATAGTTATCAAAGTAAAGATAGAGCGAAAACAAGCCGCTGTTATCTACCTTCCGACTTCGTTCCACTTGCCATTTTTTTGATTCTTTATTCTCCCAGTTATCATAAATTGTCGTAATCAGCTCACCTGCAATAACCGGTTGCACTTGATATTTCATCAACCATTTTTTCTCCGCAATGCTTGCCGCCAATGAGACGTAACTTCTCGAGCCAATTCGCCGATCCATATATTCATGATCAAACTCACCGTTGTCTAATCTGTTGCTGAATAGCTGGTATTCATAAAAGGCTTGCCAGTCTTGTTGCTCATATGCCCGTTTACCCATTTCTAGGTTGGAAAGGATATCTTGAAGATACGCCAGTTGCGTCTGCCCTTGGTGTAATGCATCTTCGTCGTAATAATTGATTAATAATTCATCACCAGATTCTTCTGCTTTTTTTCTATTTTCATCAATTGAGGCAATACGATTTTCAACCTCGGGAATCATAGTGTCTCTGAATAATTCGATGGATTGATCTATCCCGGAAATAACTTCCCCTTCTTTTTGTTTCGATATTTGCCCAATCAGAAAATAGCCAATTACAACAAAAAGCCCTAGTACGATAAGAGATTGTTTTAATTTGCCCTGCCGCTTTAATTTCCTCCATTCAAACCGTGCGCTGTTGCACACATCCCAGAAACTTTGGGTCTTCCCTTTATTAAAAGGATTCTTCAGTTCAGTTGTCCCGAGCAAGCCTTTTTCTCGTTCAGGGATGGCGACTGACAATCCTACTAGCACAAAACTCCAGCAAATTGCCGATAGCGGATATATCCAAAATGAACTTGGCGCTGTCTCAGAAACAATTGTACTGATGCTCAATAAATGAAACGGATTCCAAAATGATTGCAGCCACTCGGAAAGCAAAGTCACAGAAAATCCAATCGATCCAATAAATCCGGTCAAGATCAATACGGCAAACGAACTTTTCAGCTGCGTGCTGAGCGCCATAATTAAACTAAACACCATCGCTCCTGCACAGAAAAACAATAAAAAGATCCGACCCAAATAAGCAAACGTGGAAATGAAAGTAAAGTCTTCTCCAGATTGAATGAGCTGCGGATAACTAAAATGCCAATCTTGCTCCCCAAATAGATAAGGTATCAGGCTTCCAATACATACTACCATCAAGAGAAAAAAGAACAGGACAAAAAGGGTACCTAAATACTTTGCAATCATGCGTTTCCATTTATGGATGGGCTGCGTCTTTAGGGTCAGCCAAGTTTGTTGCTCTTTTTCAGATGTCACCGCATTTCCAAAAAAGAGCACGAGGAACACAAGCCCGCCCAGGCTTAACAACAGGTTGGAACTTTCCTTCAAAACAAGTGGCGGTGACAATGAATACGCATCTACATAGGGAAGTTGGTGTTTGAGCAGCCAGTCATTTTTCTGAATGACTTGTTCCCTCTCCATTCCAAATAGCGGGTTGAATCCCCCTCCCGCCTCTTCTAACAACTTTATACTCTGCAAAAACTCATGCTCAATAGAAGGGATTTCCTTCCACTCCGCACTTTGAATGGCACCTTTCCAACGAAAAAAAATGGTTCCTAATTCAATGACATGCTCCTGTTGCCGTTGCTTGACTGCATCCAATTGATTGTCACGCTCAAAAGATTGAAAGAAGTAATATAGCCCATCTGTCTCTTCCACATATGGCTGGATTGCCTTCAATGCCCGTTCTTTCATGAAATCTTGTTCCGACAGATTTTGATAAACGACACTTCCGACACCTAAAAGGACAACTAACAATAGCCAAAGCAACTTTTTCTGCCGCCAGATTTTCTTCAGCTCAAATTTCAGCATATTCACAGTTCCTCGTCCCCTTCAAAAGGATTTTCACCGTCAGGAATCAAGGGCAATGATAACTCGCTAAGCTCTGGCATTACAGTAATCGTTATATCCTCCACAGTTATATCCGTGAAATGCTCATCTGTACCGATTAACACAAGCCCAATTCGATGCCCTTTTTGGAATGTGTAGACTTTCGGCTGCATATCCCAGGTCAGGGTGTATGGTTCGTTAGGGACAATTGGCTCAAGTTGTTCAATCGAATTCCTGCTTTCCGGGTTCATCCATCCCTTAGTAACAATTTCAGGAATAACACTATAATCCACCAGAATAGCCGATAATACAGCATCGTTCCCATTAAAACTAGCTGTTACTGTAATCTCAGGAGATCCACTCAGATGGAAATCCGATTTCAATTCTTCCGTCATATAAATGAGTCGATTCGGCTGGTCAATTTCAGGTGATTGGGCGATATCGAATTCCAGCATGGCTTCACCGTCTTGGAATGATTGGCTTTCTTCTTCCAAACCATCTTCATTTGGTTTCGTTAGAAGCTCCCCTCCTGTAGACAAATGGAAGGTGACGAGCTCCGGGTCCTCTCCCGGCCAGTCATCCAGCTCGTACGTATGCAAATTACTTTTCAGATAGACAGTTGGTTCTTCCATGATTCCATTATCTATTCCAAAAAGCCAATGGTCGAACCATCTATTCACGTATAGTTGCCATTCGAGAAAGTCGGAAACATCCCTATAGAAAATATGCTCCTCATTACTGATCCACATCTTCCTGGGCACATCATTTTTCTTTAACGTTTCCCATAGCCTAGTAAAATTTAAAGGCCGTACAATCGTATCGTTCTGCCCATGGGCAATGAGAACCGCTGTTTTCGCACCACTGTAATGATTCAAATAATTTCTGGACGCCCAAAAGTCGTTATATTCCCCTTCCCCTTGTTCCCTCTCCATTTCATTGAATATATCGGAACAAACTTCGGACTTTCCATTCCAAACCAATTCTGCCAAACCCTCAGTCCGACCTTCAAAGGTATTTTCCGAATTCCCTTCATTCCCTGTACCGACATATAAACCATTTGATCCCAAATAATCATACCAACTGCTAATGGCACTAACCGGCACAATCGCTTTGAGTCCATCGACTCCTTCAGCGGCAACTGCTGTTGCGAGTGTTCCGTCATACGAAGCGCCAATCATTCCTGTGTGGCCCGTTGTCCAATCCGCATGCACTTCCACGCCCTCAGCCGTATATGCTTTTGCTCTGCCATTCAACCAATCGACGATAGCCTTTGCAGCAAGCGTCTCTTCCCGGCCGCCAGTGGTGGGACAGCCTTCTGATTTAGAAGTGCCTAGGCTATGCCCTGCAATGAATCCATATCCCCTTGAAACAAAATACGACCCCCACCTCTCATAGCTATCAATAAATGTCTTTCCATCTGCCCCCGACACGGTAAGATTTTCTGCATACTTAGCATGAAGGCCATCGTAAGGAGTCATCCAAAATATAGCTGGCACTTTCATTTCATCCTGTATCGGCGGCCGTACGACGGTAATGAAAACCTTGTCTAGCTGTCCGTCCCGGTCACTATCCACTTCGGTTTCCACATACAGTTCCTCGATTAAAACCTCATCCATTTCATAAATCTCTTTTGTGACACCCTCCTTCAGTTGAAACGGTGCGGGCAAAGACGAAGCCAAGCCTGAGTTTTTATAATAAACAGCAGGCGCAGATTTAACATCTTCATTGCTTGTATTCCAGAGAATAAAACTGCCAATAATAAATACGACAATACTTCCCACTAAAACAGCCGGCCAAAATAAAACGTTTCTTCTCATTTTCATCCCCCAACTGAAAGCAAATGATATACTTACTTGAGATTCTTAAAGAACTACAAGATTACACCTCAGCCACAAAGGGTTTTCTTCTTTTTACATCTTTCCGCCTAAAACTTAAACCTGCGTATGCTGCTATTAACACGATTAATGAAGCCCCGAGCAGCATAACGCACCCCATGTATACACTAATTGCAGGCTTATTCAACAATGCCAAGATTTCTCCGTTTACAATTTTCGGGATGTTTAAATACAGGAATGGCGAGTATTGAATAAAATCGTCCAGTTTCCAGCTCAGCAAGTATCCCGCCCCGCTGATCAAACCGGTCAATGCATAAACGACAAGCGGCTGCCGTACGAACAAACCGATCACATTTGCAATTGCAATAAGGAACAGGGAGACGCATACATAGAGCAATATTGCCTTCAGCAAGTACTCGCCGAGCGGGATAAATGTATAGCCGCCTTCGTATGCACGGTTGCCGGTAAAATCGAATGATTGCACTTCGTATTTACTATGGTAGCGGAGGACTGGGTACATCCAGTCTCCAAATCTATTGAATACCGTTCCGACAAGCGCAACAAACAAGAATATGGCGATTGCACTGCCCATAGCTACAATGGATGCATGAAGAGTCTTCCCCAGGAAGAGAGAACGCCTCTTGGTTGGCATCGTTTGCAGCAAACGCAATGTCGGCCGTTTCCCCCGCTCTCCTGCAAACCCCGCACCAACGAGAACTAGCATTAGAACCAATGGAATAACATATACATGATCGCGGAACACCATATAGAGCGAAAACAATCCGCTATGATCGACTTTCCGGTTCGCCTGCTTATTCCGTTCCTCCTCTTTTCGTTCCTCCGGCTCCCATTGATCATGGATGTTCGGAATGTAGGTACCGGAAAATACAGGTTTAATGTTATACTCCTTCATCCATTCCTTTTGCTTGATGGCTGCATCATAACCGAAGAAACTCTCGGCTATGTGGATACCCTTTTTCCCTTCTGTAATCATGGCCAGAATACGTTGATCATTGAACAACTGGTAGTCATAATACGGAGCCCAATCTTCCTGTTCGTATGTATTGACTGCTATTGTTGCGAGCGCTGCCTCTTCACGCGCTGCCGCGAGTTGTTCTTTGTATACGTCAATAAGATGGCCGTATATACTCTCGCCATTTTCGCCATTTCGATTCGCTTCCTCTATTGATTCCTCTATATTTCGTATATCGTCTTCAATGGAAGGAATCGTGTAGTTCTCAATACTATCTGGTTTTTCCTTGAGAGCTCCGATCGCTTCACTCTCCTTCTCCTTTACCTGCTCTGCAAGGAACACATAACCCGCAATGATTGCCATAGCCACTACTGCCATTACTTGGCCCAGCAACCCTCGGCGCTTCGACTTACGCCATTCAAACACACCAATCGCCAAGACGGAAAGGAGACGATGCGGACGCCCCTTCCTGAAAGGTTTTTTTTCTTCCGCCGCTTTGAATAGCCCCTTCATCCCTTCTCGTAGAAAAACAGCAATTGTGATGAGTAAAATACACCAAAGCAAAGCAGCGATGGCATAAATCCAAATTGAATAGACAGGATATTCGAGTAAAAAGCGGTTGCCGCGGAACAATTGAAATGGGTTCCAAGGAGCTTGTAGACTGCCCAAAGTTTCTGTCATGACGATCCCGCTCATTGTCAGAAAGCCGGTCAGCATGATAGAAGTAAACGAACTTCTTAGTTGCGTACCAACTACCAATAAAAAAGCGAAAAGGAAAGCACTCGCCCCGATGAACAGCAATGCGAGATGCCACACATGTTGCCATGCCGGGATTATTGTGAAGGCATCTTCCGTTTCGAGGAAAACAGGATATGCCCAATCATTGAATGTGTCGCCAAACAACGATGGAACTACCCAGCCAGCAGTAACGACAATTGCCACGTAAAGAATTGTGATCCCAAGCAACCCGGAATACTTCGAAAGCAGGTAAGACCTCCTCAAAACAGGCTGGGTCTGCACAGTCAGCACAGTCTGCTGTTCTTTTTCACTTGTGTAAGCGCTTCCGAATAAGAGAAGCAATAGCAATAGCCCCGCAGGCCCGAGCAATATCGCTGCTAATCTTTGCAGTTGTAAAAATGGGGAAACCGGGTACGTTTCATTGGCATAAGGCAATTGATGTTCGATAAGATACGCATTTTTGGCGATAGCCTTTTCTCGTTCCAACCCTTGGAATATATCAAAGACGCCTCCAGCCCCTTCATATCTCTCGAGATTCTCTAGGAACAATCTCTCCTGTTGAGGAACTTCCCCCCAATCCCTTGTGTAGATTGCGCTTTTCCAATGAAAAATGGCATTAGCCATATTGTTCAAGCTATCAAACTGGATCTGTTGTTCCGTTGTCAACTTATTTTCTCGATCAAGCGGTCTTAGCTGCGCATATAGCTGGTCGGTCATCACAACTACCCGAAAAATATTTTCTTCCGCTTCCTTGGCCATCAAATCCTGCTCTCTCTGGTTTTGGTAAAAGACCAACCCAGCACATAACAGTACAACCACGAGCAGCCAAAGCCACTTTTTCTGCCGCCAAATCTTCTTCAGTTCAAACTTCAACAAGCTCATGGGCCTTCGTCTCTTCCGCAAAGATTTTTCGGTATCGTTCCTCGGAGCCGAACACTTTCTTGTCGATGTCGACTATTGTGACATCCTGAAACCCGAAAACTCGCACTACCCGATCGAGTGCAGCGTCGGCTTGATAAACATGTAACCTGCCGCTGATTGTTTCAAATGGAATGGAGGCTGCCCGCAACGCACGTTCCGCCTCTTCCGGCTTATCAACCAGAATCTGATAGCGGATCTGTTCAAAGGCGGACATATCTTCTTGTATTAAATTCCCCTTCTTCAAAAACAGGATAGATGAGGTTACCCGGTCGATTTCCGCCAAGTTATGCGAAGATAAAAGAATTGTCGTTCCCTCTTCACGCAGTGCGAGCAGCAACTCTCTCACCTTGATGGCACTCGTCGGATCCAGGCCGTTCAATGGTTCATCCAAAATCATCAATTTTGGTTGATTGACAACAGCCATCGCCAGCAAAAGATGTTGTTTCATCCCGAGCGAATAATTTTTCACCTTTTTATTTAAATAACTTGTGATCCCAATACGATCCGCCGTCTTAAGCAGTTGTTTCTTGGGAAGCCCCTGTACATCACAAATGAACTGCAGATGATCGTAACCCGTCAAATATTCATACAGTACCGTATTGTCCTGCATAAATGAAATCTCCCGAAAAATATTCGGATCTCGGTTGCTTTTCCCTAAAACAGTCACTTCCCCCTTATCAGCAGGCAATAAGTTCGTAATGATATTAAGCAATGTCGATTTCCCCGAGCCATTCGGTCCAACAAGTGCAATGATTTGCGGCTCTGCCAGTTCAAACGTAATTCCTTTTAACACCTGTTCCTTGCCATATGATTTGTATAGGTCTTTTACAGACAAAATCATGATTCTCGCTTCCTTCCAGAATTTAGATTTCGTTCCTCTCAATTCTACTACACTTATAAACTAATTTGTTAAATAATTGTATTTATTGCACAAAATAAAAAAAACAATCCAACTTAGCTTCAACCGCTAAATTGGATTGCTTTCGCTGCAAACAATTCGTTTCTTTACATCCTGTAACAAACCCTAAGATCTTGTACATACGTATTTTTGTTTCGGTAACTTTCAGTCTAAAATAGTGAGGGCGACGTCCGTCTCAGGATTAGCAAAAAAGGCTTCTTACTGCTCATCATATAATTTAATGTTGAAAGGACCGGAAGAGTTTATCCACTAGAAACATTATGCCTGGAAAATATAACTAAGTCATTTTAATTGTTCAACAATTATCTGTCCAAAATACCCACGATTAACGATCAATCATTCTGGTTTATATGGTTGTCGCCAATATCTTTTTCCCTTTACTCGCCCCAACCCGCAAACGCAGCACCACAGCCCCAGCAGTGATAAGTAAAACCGACACACCCACTAGCACCATGCATCCACTCAACACTGTCACATTTGGATTATTCAATACCGTCGACACCTCTCCATTGACAATCCGGCCGATATCCAAATAGATGAACGGGGAAAACTGTGCGAAATCGCCCAGATTGTCGCTCAGAACATATCCAATTCCGCTTAGAAGCGCTGCGCAGCCATATACCATAAACGTACGAGACATGAACAGCCCCAACAGTTGTGTCAAAGCGACCAAAAATAGGAAGATACAAATAGATAGCACCACTCCACTCAGCACATATTCACCAAGCGGTATGAAATCAAAGCCCCCTTCAAACGCCCTCATCCCCGTATAACCTTCAGCTTCTACTACTTTTTTGCTGTTGTAATGAAAGATCGGATAATACCAGTCTCCTAAGCGATTGAGTATTGTGCTAAAGAGCAGGATAAATGCAAAGATGCCAACCAAACCGGAGATCCCTCCCCAGACTGCCGTCGTGACTTTTCCAAAGAAAATTGACCGCATTGCAACCGGCTGTGCTTGCAACATTTGAATTGTAGGACGCTTTCCTTTCTCCCTCGCAAATCCTGCACCAAACACAAAAAGCAAGAGCAGCATTGGAATAAAATAAACAAAGTTATTAAAGTAGAGATAAAGTGAAAACAGCCCGTTGTTATCGACCTTTCGATTCCATTCCACATGCTCTTTCATTAATTCCTTATCCGGCCAGCTGTCATAAATCGTCGGAATCATGCTTCCTGAAATAATAGGTTGAATTTCATGCTTTATTAGCCACTCTTTCTCTGCTTTACTTGCTTCCAACGAGACGTAGCTGTCTGACCCAGTACGTCGACCCATATACTCGTTATTGAATTCCCCAAGCGCCAACCTATTACTGTATAGTTGAAATTGATTATACGTTTGCCAGTCTTTCTGTTCATATGCTCTTTTGCCCATATGATAATTAGCGAGGACATCTTTATTATAAGCGAGCATTGTTTTTAATCGATGGAATTCTACTTCTTCGTAATACTTCATCATTTCTTCATCACCCGATTTTTCAGCCTCTGCTTTTTTTTCCTCGAGTGTGTCTAACTGTTTCTCGTGATCAGGAATCATTACGTCCCCATATAACGCTAAACTCTCCTCCACCGCAGCAATATACTCCGCCTCTTTCTTCTGCGAAATCTGACCAAGCAAAAAATAGCCGATTATAGCAAATAGCGCTAAAATGATAATGGATTGCCCCAAAAATCCCTGCCGCTTCAGCTTTCTCCATTCAAACAGCGTACTATTCCTTACCACTCGTACACGGCGCGTCCTCCCATCATCAAAAGGTTTCTTAACGTCCGATGCGCCAAGCAAACCTTTTTCATCCTCAGGCAATGCCAAGGCCACTGTCAGAATAAGTACACTCCAAACAATCGCACTGACAGGGAAGAGCCAAAATGATCCGTCCACTGTTTCGGTGACGATCGTCGAGATGTTCAATATATGAAACGGATTCCAGATCCCTTGCAAGCCTTCGTTCATCAAAGTGATCGAAAATCCGACCACTCCGATGAACCCCGTCAGTACCAAAACTGAAAAAGAGCTTTTCAGTTGCGTGCTGAGTAACATGATGAAGCTGAACACCAACGCTCCTGCAACAAAAAACAGGATGAAGCTTCGGGCGAAATAAGCTGATGTTGAGATGAATGAGAATACCTCTCCAGATTGGATAAGCTGCGGATAATCAAAGCGCCAAGCCTGCTCGCCGAATAGGTAAGGAATAAGTAAACCAATACTAGCGACCAAGAAGAGAAACACAACCATGACAAAAAGCAGCCCAGCATATTTTATTAAAATCCGCTGCCTTCTCGAGATCGGCTGTGTTCTCAATGTCATCCAAGTCTGCTGCTCCTTTTCGGCGGTCATCGCGTTGCCAAAGAACAACACGAGAAACAAAATCGCACCAACGCTTAAGAGAACATCCGCACTCTGCTTCAAAACGAGTGCAGGCGCAAGTGGAAATTCATCATCCACATAAGGAAGGTCCTGTTCAAGTAGCCACTTATTCTTTTGGATGGCCTTCTCCCGATCCAGTCCATACAACGCACTGAACCCGCCATCCACCTCCTCATACGATTCCACACTCTGCAAAAATTCCTGCTCAAAGGCGGGGATTGTTTCCCACTCTTCATTTTGAATGGCCGATTTCCATTGAAAAAAAATTGTCCCCAAGTCAATAACATGCACTTGTTGCTGCTTCATCGTCTCGTCCAAGTAGCCTTTTAATTCGCCATCCTTATAGAAATTATAAAGGCCGTCAACTTCCTCTGAATATGGTCGGATCTCCTCCGCATACCTTTCTTTCATAGTATCCCTTTTGGAGAGATTCTGACTAAAGACCCCTCCTACCCCTAACAAGACAGCGACCAGCAACCAAATCAACTTCTTCTGCCGAAAGATCTTCTTTAGTTCAAATTTCAATAATCCCAAAACGCCACCTCCCCCGTAATTTACGCCGTTGATGTAACGTTCACTACTGTGACAAATCCTTTTCCAAACTTAATTCTCCATGAACGGTAACAAACGAAATACCTGTTAGATAATAAGATAGGTATTAATAAGTACTTCCGCTTATAAATAAATAAGAGAGAGCTAGGAAAAAGCTCTCTCATTATTTATCAAACGTCATCTTCATATGATTCTCACAATTCAATCATTCCATATTTCACCAAGTTTGTCCATAATTATTTTTATAAAAATCAAATATTTTTGCCATTAGGCATTTCATTTACAACAAATTACGTTAGTTAAAATAACCCTACCCAAGTACAACAAGTTAAGACTGAGAACCTCTGATTAAGAAAAGGGACTTGTCAAACAAACAATAACACAGATAAATAAACTACAAATGCCACTGTGAATGCACTTAACACTGTTGAAAAAAGAACCGACTGTGCAGCTAAATCGGGTGATATCTCGTACTCCAATGCCAGACTTGAACTATTTCTCGAGGTCGGAAATGAACTTGCGATAAATAGGGATTGGGCCACGACGCCATCCAATCCTATTAGGAAAATGAGCAATAAGGAAACAGCCGGCCCGATGACCAGCCTTCCTATACTGCTAACGATAATTGTCCGGTTGACGATTGTCCGGATTTGAATCTGTGCCAATTGTGCTCCTAATAAGATGAGAGCGATTGCCAAAAATGCATCAGACAGATGATGGATCGGGGTCCAAAGAAAGCCCGGAATGGGAACATGAAGAGCGTTCAACAAACCACCAAGAAGCATAGCGTGAATGACCGGCATTTTTAATAATGACTTGATGATCTCCCATCCAGATTTTGTTGCAGAAATTAAATTATAGAGACCATATGTATACGTTAGAACATTTTGGAAAACCATTACAATAATTTGAATAGAAATGCCAAGGGGATTTGCTTGAAAAAGCAGCTGACTGACCGGAATCCCATAGTTTCCTGAATTAATTAACGAAATGCTATTTTTAAAAATAGCAGATTCCCCTTTATCCAATTGTAATAACTTGCTTAAGATACTCGTAACAAAGATGAGCAACAGGCTAAAGGCTAGTAGGTATCCAATAATTTCAAGCAATACTGGACCTTCAATTTCCGTCTCATACAAGTTAATAAAAACAGCTGCCGGCATCAGACAGTATGTTATTAAATTTGAGATGGCACGCAAGTTAAACGAAAACTTGCGTTGTAATCCTGCCCCAATCAGAACAAGGAGTAGAATGGGCATAATCACTTGCATCAAAATAGTTCCTATAAACATAGCGACCTCCCTTCATACCCGTTTCTGAAGTCACTATCTTTGAGTATACTAAAAAACAGGATTAGGTGCCCCCCATTGCTAGCTCACCATACTACCTGCTATATTCCTTCACACTCTTCCTGATGACAGGCTTGCTTAATGTCATATTTACGGTCACCAAAATGACGATAGCGGAGAATAAATTGACTGGGAAATAGATACCTTTTTCATATAGAAGCCCATAAAAGATAGTTCCGATCGGGATGAGAACCATTGACAAGGTGCCATTTATTGAAAAGACCCTTCCTTTAAACTCATCCGGAACTGTTTTTTGCATATACGATGACATAGGAATCGATACAAACTGAAAGAAACCTGCCATTGCGAAGCCAACAAATGCAATATGAACCATAGCCAGGGCTGTCTTAATTTCATAATAAACAGGCAGTGTAAAGAAGAGTAGAATGATCGCTACAACGGTGAATGCATATTTCACCATATTGAGCGGATTATAAATTTTCACTTTCGACAAAATCAGGCTTCCTATTAATGCGCCCAATCCAAAAATGGCGCCTACGATCCCTACCTGAGAAGGAGAAAACTTCAGTTCTTTAATCATAATCGTTTCTGGCAATACACTGAAACTGGCAACGCCAACAGAATTGATAATCATTGATACGATCAATAACTTTTTCAGAACTTCTGTTTTTAAAATGTACCGATAACCAAATGTAAGTCTGCTTCCAAACCGTTTCAGCCAATTTTCAAATTTCGATGCCCCGTCTTGGTAATCCTCATATGTTTGTTTGCTAAATTTCAGAAAAACATTTGAAAACAAAGAGATTAGTTGCATGACCAAAAAGACAACTATCATGAATTCCAATGTCAAAAAGCCATAGATGATTCCTGCTAAAACCGGTCCTAACAGGCTAATCGTTGTTTTATATGTCGCGATTTTTCCTATGGTCTTTTGGATATCTTCCTTATTGAATAGTTGTGTTAAACTGGCGTCAAACGCATTCGAAATAACAGGGTTAATAATTGATCGTATTGCCGTAATAAAGAAAAGTACATAAATATGAAATCCGTAGATACTCATATAGATTGATAAAAATAGCAGTGTTAAAGCGGAAAGTGCCTCAAACGAAATGATAATCTTTTTCCGGTCCCTGCTGTCTACGAGCACACCTGATAAAGGTAAAGCAAAAATTGAGCCCACACTTAATATTGCCGTGTTGATTGAAAAATAAAGTGCTGATCCGGTTTCCTGCAATATGAAGTATGAAATTGCAAACGTATAGACTGATCCGCCCAGTGAGACAGCTATTGTGCTCAGTATATAAATAAAATAGTTTCTTCTCATTCCCCAAACTCCCCCCTTGGAAATCTCCAACCCCATTTACGTCTTCCTCTGATTCTCTTTCGTTCAGCTCAAAACTATCTCCCTAAAAGTTAAATTTAATTTAACAAAACAATAGCATGTTCCCACTTCCATTACAAGTCAAAGTTAAATATAATTTAACTAGATAGACTAATTAAGAGGTGGTCCAGTTTTGAATTCATTAGGTGATAGAATAAGATTGTTACGAAAACAACAGAAAATGACATTGGAAGCTTTGGCTGGAGGTAGATTAACTAAGGCAATGCTCAGCTATATTGAGAACAATAAAGCGAAGCCCTCCATGGAGAGCCTGGCGTATATTGCCGAGCGACTTGGCGTCGAAGTGTCCGAGCTATTGGAAGATGTGAGTTCGCAGGAATTGCGGGATGTCTTAAAGAGTGTGGAGAAGCTGTTTAATGAGCAGGAAGATAAATACGGGGAAATTATCGCTCGGATTGAACCGTACGTGGAAAGGTTGAACCACAGTTACGAAGCTGCCAGGCTGTTGGATATCTATAGTCGATCTCTTTATTACGAAAAAAAAGAGGGATGGAAGGCATTTATAGAAAAAGCTGCTGCTCTTTATGATCAACTGAATATAACAAGCCGTCTGGCAGCAATCGGAATCTTTCAAACGATGGCGAAGTTTAGGGAGCATAAATATGCGGAATCCCTAGCAATGCTATTGGAGGAACGTTCTAAAATCGAAACGCGGAATGGACTTGTGGAGCCTCTTACCCGTCTCGACTTCGATTATATAGAGGCACTTATTCATTTCGTATTAGGAAACTCCGAAGATGCGATTCGGGCCATGAACGAAGGGATTGCATTTTCAAGGGGGCAACAGCTTTTCTATCGCCTCCCCCATTTGTATCAGCTGGCGATCTTCAATGCGATGATGACCGAGGATATAGACTCCATGAAGTATTATGAGAAGAAAATTCTTCTTTACGGAGAACTCGTCGACGACGGGGACGCACTCCCTTTCACCAATTACATCCATATTCATTTCTTAACTTCCTACAAAAAATCCTATGCAGAAGCGTTGGAGCTCGTCCAAGCTCATCATGCGGAATATGGATTTGACGAGACGGGCACCACCTATTCGTTTATGGAGGAGAAGGGAAAAGCGCTATACGGTCTGGGAATGTATAAAGAAGCACTTGTATGTTTAGAGAATGTGAGGATTCCTGATTTCGCATTTCATCCATTCGACTTATCCATGCTTTACGAAAAGGACGCGTACGCGGCTCTATGTCATGCAGCTCTCGGGAATCAAACGGAAGCCAGACGCTTGGCTTTACTAGCAGTTGAGAATATTACAAGCATGCCGCACACTCCTTATAAGGACTTCATCATGGAGACATATGAATTGATTTGCAAAGAATAAAACAGCTAGTTTTAAATTCTTGATTATACTGGACTTATTTACAAATGAATGTAACAATCTAGCTTACTGTAAATTTCAAAGTAAAGAAGGGTGTCTATGAAGAAATATAAGAAATGGGCCCTAGCCTTTATCCTGTTGTGCAGTTCTATCGGAGTCTATTATTTTTCCACTACCAATTCATGTATGCGGAATGCACCACATTACAATTCTTCCTTAGAAAGTGATACAAACGAATATAAGCGGTTTAAACGGACGGAAGAGGCGATGAAGGAGTTCGGGAAATATGTGCCGCTGCCTAAAGATGAGCCGTATCTTATCCAGTGCACCTTTGGTGAAGTGACCTATAGTGCTGATGGAGAACCTGTGCAGTTTACGCATTTTGTCGAGTACGGAGAGGTAGCATTGGATGTCCGTAAAGGTGCACATTGGGAATATGACAAACAGCTCACAAACGGTATGTATTATTACCGTACCAGTAAAGAGCCTTTTGACTATTCTTTGGAGGCTGCGGAATTGGAAGATGTAAAAACCATTCGTTTGGATGACGGGGTAGAAGCACTCCTCCTTATGGATCGTTTAGTAGAATGGAAGGATGATCGTTTTTACTATCAACTATTTTACAGGGGTGGCTTCCCTTCGGAGACCGCGTTACCTTACTTAGCCAATTCGTCCAGATTGAATATTAGTAACGTGCCAGTATGGGTGAATGAAATCCAATAAGGTCGATAAGGAACAAGCCACAAATCCAGTCAACCCCTATTTTGTGGCTTGTCATATCCCACCTATCCTTCTCTTTCCTTCGGCCATCCACTCCAAATATCGAGCTTATTGCCGTCCGGATCATATACATAGAAGTTTTCTCCGCAACCCTCATGATCCTCGATCTTCGTTACCATAACACCGTCCTTGGACAATCTTTCATGCAGTTCTTGAAACTGCTCGACTTCCAAGGTGAGCATGCATTGCTCCTCTCCTCCGATTTCCGTGAAGTTTGCATGAATCGGCTCTTTGCTCTTTATTAAGAAAAGGGACTGTCCGGATCCTACTAACAGTTGGGCTTGAGTCGCATTCGGCTCAATCGGTGCTGCATGTGCCAGCTTCAAGTTATGTCGATACCATTCCGCTGAGGCAGCAGGGTTTTGGACAGGCAAGTAGACCGTTTCGATTCGTTTTACGATGGTTTCCATATCAGCTCCTCACCGATCAGGCTGCAGAGGGACGAACAGGTCAATCTCACTCTCTGCATCTTCTCCTTTATAACGCCGGTCCCAATATTCAACATCCAGTTTCCTCCATGCATCTTTATAATTTGTATACAGCCAATTGTTGATGGCATCGTATGTTTGGTGAATAGTTGATTCTGGCCCCTGATGGAGGAAATGGGCATAGCGGCCTGCCGGAATGATACGTTCTACCATATCTTCAGGTAGCTGCTGCCCAGCGTTCACTTCAACTCCCACTATATGTTCGAACAGAACATCAGGAGTGAAGGCCTCCTCTGTTGAATAAATTTGAATTAGATATACCCCATCTGCTGTTCGTGCTTCCAACTCATTCATTCGATTCTTTATTGTTGTATGCATATCCCGTACAATACCTTTATCAATAACGTTCCGCAGGCTATCGGTTACCGTAAAACCGATAACTCGAATGTCTCCAATTTCTTTTATTTCAATAGGCTCCATTACAAGTCTCCTCTTCCTTTGTAATCTATTATTTCTTATAGGGATCGCATTGTACGGTAAACCTGTTTCCATCCATCTCATAAAAATGAGGAAAACGGCATTCACAACAAGCGGTTCCTCATACACCTAGTTGTTTTGAATCGCCTCATGAAAAGCTTCCATATTCTTAGTGTGGAAACCGACAATGCTTTGGGTCAAGCCGTCCTTCGTATAATTGGCTGCAGTTCCATCCTTCGGTTCCAACAAAAACATCATCTGCCCGAAAGGCAAGTTCATCTGAGCAAGCTTTTCTTCTTCGTTATGACAGATGAACTGGAAATGAAGAACTTCTGGATACCACTTGAAAACTGCGTGATATGTTAAACAGGTCTCTACATACAAAGTTTGCACAATCAACACACAGCCTCCTACGATACACGGTTTGGCGCCAGTATTGGCAAGCAAATTGACAGTCGGGCTGGGTGATCGTGTTCTCCCGTATAGATTTCCACAATTCGAGCTGTTGGATGTTCTTGATATCCCTCCGCATACAGCCATTTCACCAACCGATTGTAATACTCCCCCATTCTCGTTACATCGAAATCCGTGTCCAGCACAGCAAAAGCTCCCGCCACATGTACATGCTCCATGCCGGCAGGAATCTGCTCCACCGGGCCTTCCGTAATGAAACCAAGGTAAAAATAACCGATCTCATGATCATCTCCAGCCTTCGGTTCATAGACGATGATACTATCATTCGTCACGTTCGGGATTTCATCCTTTCTACGGCCGAATGCTTCCACCTTGTCAGGAATGATGGCCGCATATTCCGAAAAGGGCGCAACGTATTTTGTGCCCACCATATCGAGCTTCAACTCTTTGATTTCCAAGCAATCCACCCCCTTTCTTATGTGACCTATTTCTCTATGTCTAGAGGAAAACCTTCTTTCAATTGGAATTTGGTTCACTAAAACAACGGATGAAGTTTTCACACAAAAGCAGCCCCCTATTAAACGGGAGCTGCTTCTCATTTTCCTCTTATATTCAAGCAATTTTGGTTACTTCACGTTCACCATCTCCAAAAATTGCCGTGTCCGTTCATTCGACGAATGATTGAAAAATGTGTCCGGATCTGCATTTTCGATAATACGACCTTCGTCAAGCATGATAATCCGGCTGGCGACTTCTCTGGCGAATTTCATTTCATGCGTGACGACGACCATGGTCATGCCTTCGTTTGCGAGGTCTTGCATGACTTGCAAAACCTCTCCGACGAGTTCAGGGTCGAGCGCCGATGTCGGTTCATCGAACAAGAGTGCTTTCGGCTCCATTGCCAAAGCACGGGCAATCGCCACCCGCTGTTTTTGCCCACCAGACAGCTTATTCGGGTAGACGTCAGCCTTGTCGGACAAGCCAACTTTTGCAAGCAGTTCGCGGGCAAGCTGTTCTGCTTTGGGCTTATCCATCTTTTTGACGATCATCGGCGCTTCAATAATATTTTCAAGTACGGTCTTATGAGGAAACAGGTTGAAATGTTGAAACACCATCCCTACTTCTTCACGCACCTTAGGTAAGTTGTCCTTCTTCCGATCGATTTTCCGGCCATCGATATAAATGTTTCCCTCTTGTGCTTTTTCGAGGAAGTTCAGGCAGCGGAGCAATGTACTTTTCCCGGAACCGCTGACACCTACCAATACGACGACTTCTCCCGGATGAATGTTCAAATCGATCCCTTTCAGCACTTCTAGTTTGCCGAATTTTTTATGGAGATTTTCTGTCTTGATCATGCTGTTTCCTCCCTTATAATTTATCTACATTCAATTTGTTCTCATACAATCTGAGCAGTCCTGTAAATATGAGAACGAGAACGAGATAGTAGAGTCCGACAACCATAAACGTCTCGAATGGCAAAAAGGATGAAGCCGCTTCCCGGTTTGCCAAGCCGAATAATTCTGTAACACCAATAACGTAGACGAGGGACGAGTCCTTCAGCGTTATGATGAATTGGTTGCCGAGAGGCGGAATCGCAATACGCAATGCTTGCGGGAAAATAATCCGGCGCATCGTTTGATTCTTATTCATTCCGAGTGCAAGGCTGGCTTCCCGCTGTCCCCGATCAACTCCTTGGATGGCTCCCCTGAAAATCTCGGCGATGTAAGCACCATTATGGACTCCAAGCGCAATGGCTCCCGCCCAGAAATTGGACAGGACAATGATTGATGTAATTCCATAATACAAGAACATAATTTGTACGATGAGCGGCGTTCCCCGAATGACCGAAATATAAATATTGGCGATCGTACTAAGAATTTTTGATTTCGAAATTCTCATTAAGGCGAACACAATTCCGAGCACAATTCCAATTACAAGTGCAATTGCTGTTATTTTTAACGTGACGAGTGCCGCTTTTAAGAAGCCTTCGTACGTCCGCATGAATACTTCATATATGGTTACTAATGTTTCTGGCACTGGTCACTCCCTCTTTCTTTTCCAAGTCTATTGTTATTCCAGTAGTTCTGCATCTTCTAAGTCAATCTCCAACAGATTTCGCTTGAACCATTTTTGGGAAATTTCATCATATGTCCCATCATCAATGATTTCCTTCAATGCTTTATCAATTTCATCACGCAATTTATCATTTTCTTTACGGACCGCAATGGACGGCTGCTCAACCCATAACGGATTGCCGACTTCCTTGATTGCGAAACCGCTATCCTTTGCTTCAAATCCAACAATGTCGGAAGTTATAACTGCATCAAGGCGTCCCTTTACCGTTAAGTCTTTTAACGCGACTACGTCACTGCTGTAATATTGCAGATTGTCGGATACTGTTTTTGCCGGTTCTTCATACGTTGACTGGGCAACGACGCCGATCTTCTTTCCTTTCAGATCTTCTGGCGACGTAACATCGTTATTATCTGCAGATACCCAGATCATGCCGCCGGAGTAATAGTACGGCTCAGTAAAAGCGGCCTGCTCTGCTCGTTTTTTTGTGTAGGCCATAGAACCAATAATGGCATCATATTTTTTGGCGACAAGCCCTTGGAGGATCGTTTCAAATGGATTCGTTACAGGATTCGGCTCCAATCCCATCTTCTCTGCGATCGCTTTTCCGATTTCCACATCAAAGCCTGTTAATTCCCCATTCTCTTCAAAGTTAAAAGGTTTATAAAGTCCACTGGCGGCGTACGTTAACTTCCCTTTTTGCACAAGCTCGTAGCCTTCTTCAGTTTTCGTAGCGCTCCCTTTATCCTCTTTTTTTGTTCCGCAGGCGGTCAGCACGAGCATGACTGCTGCTAAGATGATTACCCAATTCTTCATTTTACTCATTATGAGTCTCCCCTTTTTTGTTTCGGCATTTCACCGTTTTTTAGGTCACTAACTCTCTTTCCCTATTGTTCTATCGATAAACATGTAATTTTATGATTGTTTTCTTCTGGTCTTTTTAGGGAAGAAGGGCTTGTAGAGAGATTCATTGATGAAACTACTAAAAAGCGAGGTGGAGCAAATGCCAGTGAATGGGAACCGGGATGAAATTTCAAGAGCACTCATTCAACTGCTGCGAGAAGGGAATAAAGAGAAGATTAAAAAGGCAATTGAAGAGCTGCCTCCATTTGAGGTTGCGGCCCAATACCGTTGCCTCCCAAAAAAGCGGCGGCCGTTGTTTCTTGAAACCATCAGCACAGAAGACGTAGTTACACTGCTTCGGTATTTAACGAAGAGTGAACAATTGAATGTGCTGAAAATCATCGGCCCAAAACGTGCATATGAATTGCTTGATTTGATGAAAAGCGAAGATTTGTCTTATCTGCTTTCCGACTTGCCCGATAAGGAAATCGAGCATCTGATCGCGGAACTGCGGCAAGAGGAGAAACGCGACATACGAAAGATGATGAAGTATCCAAAACGGTCTGCCGGACGCATTATGACGAGCCGTTATATATGGGTGCATCAATCCTATTCAGTTGAAAAAACGATCGACAAACTGAAGAACTTTAAGGAATTTGCCCACTACTTAAACTATGTCTATATCATTACAGATGATAAGAAACTAGCTGGTGTCTTGTCCTATCGGGATTTATTGCTCGCTAAACCGGAAGAGTGCGTGAAGGACATCATGACAACAGATGTAGTCAGTGTACACGAGACGACCCAGCAACGGGATGTCGCGAAAATGATCGGCCGATACGATTTTGTTTCGGTTCCCGTAGTGAATGATAATAACGTTCTTGTCGGCATCATCACAGCGGACGATGTGCTCGATATTGTCGTACGGGAAGCGAATGAAGATATCGAGATGCTGTTTGCTTCCGGCAAGTCCATCGACTTCAACACACCTCCGTTCGTAGCTGCGTTTCGCCGTTTGCCTTGGCTCGTTCTCCTTTTGTTCATCGGCCTTGTCTCGGGAAGTATCATCTCCAAGTTTGAAGATACATTGGAAGCGGTTGTCGCTTTGGCCTTCTTCATGCCGATGATTGCAGGGATGACCGGAAATACGGGAACCCAGTCGCTCGCCGTCGTTGTCCGGGGATTGGCGTCTGATGATATGAATTTGAAGAAATCATTGAAACTTGTTTTGCGTGAACTCATAGTTGGAATTCTACTCGGCGTCGTCTGCGGTGCTGTAATTACCGTCATCGCTTACATTTGGCAACACAATCTCACGCTTGGCCTCGTCGTCGGTTCCTCCCTCGTCGCCACACTCATCATCGGGACACTCGCCGGAACCGTCATTCCACTTATTCTGAACAAATTCAAAGTCGATCCCGCTGTAGCTTCCGGGCCGTTGATCACGACCATCAACGATATTCTGTCGCTGCTCATCTATTTCGGGATTGCCACGATGTTTATTTCAAAACTCATGTGATGTGTGAAAGTGCACGTCATAAAGGAGTCCCCTTGCGTGGGACTCCTTTACATTACCTGCAATTTAGGGACTCCAAATTGAGAGGAGAGGAGACAATAACTAATATGCCTCCACCCTTCCGCCAAAGTAGGACATGGTCACTTCTAAAAGCCAAGCATTTTCCGAAAGTGGCTGGAGTACGATTGACTGACCGGGATTTTTGCCCCGTTCGCCATCCCAAGAATGAAAGTGGAATGCGTATCGGGATAGATCTCCTTGATATGATGAACATTCACAATGAATGAGCGATGGCACCGGACAAATAAATCACGCGGCAAACTAAATTCGAAGCTTTGAAGAGAATTTTTATGAGTGCCTGTCAAACCGTTGGCAATCACGAATGTTTTACGGTCCTTCACTTCAATGTAATGGACATCGGCGAACGGAACAGGCACCCATCCTTCCGGCGTCCGGATGGTTACGACGGATTTCCCTTCCGTAAATGCCGGATAGACAGCAACAATGCATCCCGCAAGCCGTCCATTTTGATGGAAAGGCACCGCCATCCCTTGATAAGGAACCCCGAAGACATCCCGTTGGATAAATTCGGATACCCGTTGATCCTCGGTGAGCGCCTTATATGCAATCGTGCCTTCTTTAACCGGATCACCCGGTTTTATTTTCAAATCGACTCGCTTACTTGGCTGATAATAGACATATTCCTTTGTGTTTGCCACGACAAGAGAAATTTCGTCAGCGAATAATTCCCCAACAATAGCAAGCAGGGAAGAATAATGCAATGTTTCCATGAGGATAACCCCTTTTCCATTTAGCCTGTACAAACAGTATAATTTCACTTGTCAAAGAATCAAACTCTCACTTATAATAAATTTTAATCAATATTTTGATTTGACAGAAATAATAGTAGACGACGAGGGGGAATGATGATGCATATCCGAGACTTGACATTGGAACGTTTAGCGGTGGCAACCGTTTCTATTGAAGAAACTGTAAAAGATGCATTGAACAAAATTAATGAGACGGGGTACCGTTGTATACCGGTTGTAGATCGACAAGATGCCTACAAAGGAATGCTATACAAAGTAGACTTGATCGAATTTCTGTACGAAGAGAAAGGGGATGAGCAATCGCCGATCGATTCTCTCGTCCAGCATTCCGATACGTATATTACAGACGACGAGTCCTTCTTGAATGCTCTTCTCCAAATCAAAGCATTGCCGTTCATCAGCGTCGTAAAAGACGGAAAGCTATTTGGCATTTTAACACACAATAAAATCGAAAGCGTACTGGAAGATGCGTTCGGATTGAAAACAGGCGGCATCAACATCACCCTCGCATCAACCGAGGCAAAAGGCATGATCAATCGTCTAACAAAAACACTTCGGGATGATAATATCGAAGGTTTACTGACCCTGGATAACGGTTCCGCTTTGGCGCGCCGTGTTGTAATCACCTTGGAAGATACACGAAGTGACGAGGAAGTCGCAAAACTTCGTGAAAAGCTAGAAAAGAATGGTTTCCGTATCTTACAGGTTTCCAGACTGAATAAAAAAAAATAAGCATAGAAAAGCGCCATTCTCATGTCAATTGGATTGGCGCTTTTCATTTGCTCGTCCTGTACCAAATAACTTATGCGGCAAGTTCCGATTCGGGCTTTGGAACAAGATATAGAATTATGCCGCCGATGATGAACAAGATCACCAAGCTAAACACACCGTATGCGGAGCTGCCAGTCAATTGGGCCGTAACTCCAAGCAATAAGGGACCCATAACAGATGCAAATTTGCCGAAAATGTTATAGAACCCAAAAAACTCGTTCACTTTTTCCTTTGGCACGAGTTGCGCATAATACGAACGGCTCAGTGCCTGAATACCGCCTTGCGAAGAAGCAACCAACATGGCGAGAATCCAGAAGTCGAGCGTCGTTTCAAGGAAAAAGGCGTATACGCATACTGCGATGTAAACAAAAATGCCGACATAGAGCATCCGTTTCACGGAAAACTTTTTGGCGAGCCGTCCATACAAAATAGCAAATGGGGCCGCAACAACTTGTGTAACAAACAATATGATTAACAGACTTGTAGCATCAATTTTTAAGTCTGTCCCATAGGCAGTCGACATCGATATAATGGTGCCTACCCCGTCGATATAAAAAAAGTAAGCTAGCAAAAACAAGAAGACCGTCCGATACTTTCGAATCTCTTTGAACGTCACGCCCAATCGGCGAAAACTCCCCGCGAGCAATCGCGGCTCCCGTTCAATCCCGTACTGCTGCACAACATGTTTGAGCATCGGGATTGTAAAGCTGAACCACCAAATACCTGTGATAATAAAGGCAATTCGGCTCGCCATTGACGTACCGATCGGCAACACGCCCTGTTGCGCTAATAGAATGACGGCGATGCTGATGATGAACGGAATCGTACTCCCGATATAGCCCAGCCCAAACCCTCTAGCTGATACATCATCCATTTTATCTTCCGTCGTTACATCCACAAGAAACGCATCGTAGAATATATTGGCCCCATGAAAGCCTACGGCAGTAATCGTATATAAGACGAGTAAAGCGAACCAATTGTCTCCAGGTACGAAGGCTAATGAAATGGTCGAAAGCGATCCTAATAAGAAAAATGCGAAGAAGAACTTCTTTTTCAAACCTTGATAGTCCGCAATCGTCCCAAGAATTGGGCCGATCATGGCTAAGATGAATGTGGCAATTGCCACCGTGTAGCCTAGATAGGCAGTTGAATGGGCCGAGCTCACCCCTGCGTCTGTCGCCACCGCTTTGTAATACAATGGAAAAACCGCAGTCGTGATGATAATGGAATAAGCCGAGTTGGCCCAATCGTAGTACATCCAGCTCTTTTCCGTTTTCGTATACTTCTTTTTCACAATACTCCCCCTTTCCTCTTACTCTCAGTTTACAATCAAACCGCATAGAACAGTAGAAAAAACTTATTTTTCATTTGTAAAGATTCCGTCAACCTTTTTCATGAGTGCAAGTAGATTATGGGAAGGTTAGATGGTATAATCAGTTACACTTAGAATAAGAAAAAGGTCATAATGATTTCATAAAATTTTTATCTGTTTCTCAGTAGTAGTGCCATCGATTCATCAGCCAGGCCAGTCATCTATCAGAAAGGAATAAAAACTATGATTATAGAGGAATTAAAAAAGCATCCTTCTATTTATCTTCTCGTCAATCAAAAATTTTGCATATCCATGGCAGACCGGGACGGCATCCTTCTTCATGTAAATGAAAATTTTTGTGCTCTTACCCAGTACGAAGCATCTGAATTGATTGGGAAAGATTTTGGTTTTTTGAACCCTGACTATAATAAAGACATGTTCTTTGCTGAGATGAAGGAGGCTTTTCTGAACAATCAATACTGGCATCGAAAAATTAGAAGCAAAGCAAAGGACGGGTCCTCCTTTTGGGTGGAGGCGATCATCTCTCCTATTTACAATGAGCAAGGAGAATTTGATGGGTTTATTTCCGTAGATACAGACGTCACGGCATCTGAAATAACGAGTAATCAATATATTGATACCATGGAAAATCTACGGAATATCGAAAATGCGCTCGACCATTCCTCCGTAGTCGCCATTACCGATCCACAGGGCGTCATCACATACGTCAATGAGAAGTTTTGCGAGCTGTCGAAATACTCAGCAGCCGAATTGATCGGCAAAACACACCGTGTCGTCAACTCAGGATTCCATCCAAAAAGCTTTTTCCGAGAGATGTGGGAGACAATTGGAAGCGGACGCGTATGGCAGGGGGATGTCCAAAATCGAGCGAAGGACGGGTCACTCTATTGGGTAGCAACTACCATCGTTCCCTTTCTTAATAAAGAAGGCAAACCAATCCAATACGTTGCGATCCGACACGACATTACCGCGCGTAAAGAGGCAGAGAAGTCGCTTGAAATCGCCTTGCGCCATGATTTTAGACAAACCGTAAAAAACTTGCAGAATGCCATTTTTAAATATAAAACGGATGAGACCGGATCCATCAAATTCACCTTAATAGAAGGGAAAATTGCAGAAAAATTAGGGATCACCGTCGCTTCCTTGAACACTGAAAAACTTAACGAGGAATATCAGGAGGAAGAATTAAATTGGCTCGCTCCCTTATTCCATCAAGCACTCGCTGGGGAAACCGTTCAATTTGAGCTTCCTTATTCATCTATGACCTTCCTAGTTTATCTATCTCCCATTTTCAGGGAGGGGCAAGTAGAAGAAGTTGTTGGTACAGCCATCGATATTACAGAACGAATCGAAGCCGAAAAGGTCATTGAACATATGGCCTATTATGATTACCTGACCGGACTGCCAAACCGGCGGCTGCTTCAAGAAAAAGTGACAGAGTGGATTCAACATCGAGAAGAGCAGGATGACGCATTCGCGTTGCTCTTCATGGACTTGGATCGGTTTAAAACGGTCAATGACACAATGGGACACCATGTTGGGGATGAATTATTAAAAGCGGTAGGCGAGAGATTGGTTCTCTCTGTGCAAGAGGACGATTTTGTCGCCCGGCTGAGTGGCGATGAATTCGTCGTGCTTGTCCGTTCGAAGGAACGCTCCGACGTCCAGGCCGTTGCCGACCGGATCGTGGAAGACCTGTCTTATCCATATCACCTAGGGCAGCACGAAGTCTTTGTGGCGCCAAGCATCGGCATCAATTTCTACCCGGAGGATGCCACAGATTACAACACTCTTATGCGAAACGCGGATTCCGCGATGTACTTGGCAAAAGAATCGGGCCGAGGCACTTATCAATTTTTCACAAAACAATTGCATGATGAATTGGTGGAACAAACCATGGTAGAAATGGAATTGCGGCAAGCCTTGCAGCGCAATCAGTTATCCCTCGTCTACCAGCCACAATTCGATTTGAAAACGGGTCAGATGAAAGGAATGGAGGCCTTGCTACGTTGGCACCATCCGATACGCGGATTTATCTCCCCCGCTTATCTCATACCGATTGCAGAGGATACGGGATTAATCCTGCCTATCGGCCAATGGGTGCTGAAAACGGCGTGCCAAGACGCAAAAGAATGGCAACGGCAAGGCTTGCCGCTCATGCGCATCAGCGTCAATGTATCCATTCGGCAATTCCGGCAACCTTCCTTCGTTTCAGATGTCAAAGCAATTTTAGAGGAAACAGGTCTCGAACCTCAATATTTAAACTTGGAAATAACAGAAAGTATCATGTCTGATGTCCACCAATGCAGGCTGATTTTGCAGGAACTCCGCGACTTGGGCGTCAACGCAAGCATCGACGACTTCGGAACAGGCTACTCATCCTTGATCTATTTAAGTAAATTTCCACTCACCCACTTAAAAATCGATCAGGCATTCATTAGCGAACTGGACGAAAACAATACAATGATTGTGAAAGCCATCATTGATCTAGCCCGAAACCTGAATTTAAAAGTTGTGGCAGAAGGCGTCGAGACCGAAGACCAAGCCCATTTCCTGAACCAGTTGCATTGCGACGAGGTCCAAGGTTACCTGTACGCAAAACCCCTTTCCAAAACAGAATTCACCCTCTTATTGGAAGAACAAAAGAATTTGACTTGAGCCGCGCCTGCAATACAGGGCCGGCTTTTTTTGTGGAGACGTTTCTCGAATTTCAGGAGAGGTTCATGGGACGATAGGAGGGGCTTGGTAGATTTAGAGGGCATAGACAAAACAACGATCAGTTCTTCTAAATTCGTGGGGTGTGCTAAGTACGGAACAAGTTGGATAGAGGTGTTGTTTCCGCGGAAGGTTGACGGATCGTTGTATACTCCATTCCGCGCTGAATGCTTGTTGCCAATCTATGGTTTGATTCATGCGTCATGCTTGGTGACAGGCTCTGTCTATAGCGAGTTGAGTATATACGTGGGTGGAGGTTGGGTATGTGCGGGTACGGGGATGGTATGCGCGGGTGGAGGCAGTTTATGCGCGGGTACGAAGGGGATATGCGTGGGTGCGAGGAGGGTATGCGCGGGTGTACCGATTTATGCGCGGGCGCGAGGGGGGTTTGCGCGGGTGCGAGTTTGCCCGGAAACTTCGCGATATGCGCTGGGCCCTGTTGGTGACAGGCACGTATCGGCCAGAAAATGAGTTATAATGGGGGGAAGCTGAAACAACGAGGTGTACATGATGTTTAAAACAATAGGAATCCTTGCTCATGTCGATGCCGGAAAGACGACATTTTCCGAGCAGTTGCTCTTTCACACGAACAGCATCCGGACGCGCGGGCGGGTCGATCATCAGGATGCCTTCCTCGATAACCACGAAATCGAACGAAACCGGGGCATCACCATTTTTGCAGAGCAAGGGAATTTCACATATAATGGCTCCACTTATACCATCATCGACACACCGGGCCACGTCGATTTTTCACCAGAGATGGAACGGGCCATTCAAGTGATGGACTATGCGATTGTTCTGATCAGCGCGGCAGACGGCGTAGAAGGACATACGGAAACGGTTTGGCAACTCTTGCAGAAACATCGGAAACCAACCTTCTTCTTTCTAAATAAAATCGATCGCGAGGGCACGGATCTTCCCGGCATTTTGAATGAAATGCGCATGTCCTTTTCAACAGAACTTATGGACGTATCCCAATTCAAAGATGGAGTTTTGTCCAACGAACTGATTGAGTTTATTGCGGAAAGGGATGAAAAGTTACTGGAGCGGTATATGGAGGGGGATTATGATGAGGATGCCTGGATGGACGCAATCAGACGCATGATCCAGGAACTCCAAGTTTTCCCGTACGGCTGTGGCTCCGCTTTGAAAGATATCGGCATTCTAGAATTTTTGGACGCATTCGATCGCCTGACCAAGACAGATTATGGTGCGGAAAGTGAATTGGCAGCCCGTGTCTATAAAATTCGACATGACGAAAACGGCAGCCGGGTGACGTTTCTAAAGTTGATGAGCGGTATGCTCCATGTCCGAGATGAAATTCATACCGCCAGTGCGGTTGAAAAGGTAACCCAATTGAGACGCTATAATGGAAAGAAATACACGACTGTCGATCATGCGGTTGCTGGTGAATTGATAGCCGTAACCGGACTGGCTGGTGCCGCCATCGGGGATGGAATTGGTGCATTGCAGGGCTCCGCATCCTATGATTTGATTCCGACGTTACGCTCCAGCGTTCGTTTCGATTCATCTATTCCACTAAAGGATATGCTGCACGCCTTTCGCACACTGGATGCGGAGGATCCATCCTTGCAAGTGGTTTGGAATGAGCATGTCCAGGAAGTGCACGTCCATGTGATGGGTGTCATCCAGCTTGAAGTGTTGAAGCAAGTGGTATGCGACCGGTTCGGTTACGACATTGAATTCGGCCAGCCTACTATTCTTTATAAAGAAACGGTCTTAGCACCCGTGAACGGTTACGGTCATTTTGAACCACTCAAGCATTACGCAGAAGTGCATCTTCGGATTGAACCGGCCAAACGGGGTGCAGGCATTATCTTTGCAAATGAATGCCACGCGAATGACTTATCTATTGGCAATCAAAACTTGATCAAGCATCATATCTTTGAGCAGGATCACCATGGTTTATTGACTGGCTCGGCACTCACCGATGTAAAAATCACGTTATTGACTGGAAGAGGTCATAATGAACATACATCCGGCGGTGATTTCCGGGAAGCTACGTTCCGTGCCTTGCGCCAAGGACTTGAGAAAGCGGACAATGTCCTGCTTGAGCCCTATTATGATGTAAAAATAAAAATTGACATGGATCACATCGGGCGTGTGCTGTCGGATATCCAACAGGCGCACGGCACGTTTGATCCTCCTGAAACAATCGGTGACAAAACCTTCATCACGGCTCGGGTCCCCGTCGCCACTTTCATGGAGTACAGCACAATATTCGCTTCGTTTACAAATGGCAAAGGGGCGATGACGCTGCGTTTCAGCGGCTATGACGTCTGCCATAATCCTGAGGTGGTCATCGAACGGATCGGCTATAACAAAGATGCGGATCCCGAATATACATCTTCATCGATTTTCTGCGCTAAAGGGAAAGGCTATGCCGTCCCATGGGATGAAGCGGAGGAAGCGATGCATTTATTATGAGAGTCAGGCCACCTTCCACTAGGTGGCTTTTCTGCATTGATTAACGGGAATATATGTTCTATTATATAGAAAAGGAGATGGGTTGATGAGACCAAATTTAAATAAAAATCTATCCGTTCAAGAATTTCTTGACTATTATTGGCTAAAAGCAGAACTCCAGGCGTTTTGCAGGGGAAACGGTCTAAGCGCCGCAGGATCCAAGGGGGAAATAACCGACCGCATTCGTGTATTTCTAAAGACCGGTGAAATAGTAAAGCCACTTCGCCGGTCAAGCGTTCAGACACAGCAGAAACCAAAGGGAGAATTGAATCTCGATACGGTTATTACAGCAGACCATCGATGCAGCCAAGATGTACGAGCTTTCTTCAAGACAATGATCCCTACGTTTCATTTTTCGACATTTATTCAAAACTACTTTAAGCAAAACATCGGCAAAACGTATCGTGATGCTGTGGCGGCTTGGCATTGCGAGGAGGAACAGAAAAAAGATCCTGCATATAAAAAGGAGATTGCTCCCCAGTTTGAATATAACCGTTTTATCCGTGACTTCTTTGCTGACCCAACCAACAAAGACAAAAGCCGGGCAGAAGCCATTGCAGCCTGGGACAGATGCAAGCGTCTGCCGGGAAGCCGTACATACCGCCCGGATGGTGCGCCCTCTTTAGACGTCATGCCTGAAGCCGATAAATAAGAAACCGTTCATCTTCGTTGCCTTCATAGATTCCGCCCAATTTGATTTCCTGGACTAACTCGAAGGCGGTTTTGGTTTCAAGGTATTGGATATAATCCAACGAAGGGTAATACAAAATGAGATCGACCGGCCGCCTGTGATCCGCAACAGATTCCAATATGCGGCCGACGACCTTGATGAAGACTTGCACGGAAAACGGATTGAAGAAATAAAAGAGGTTATCGCTCGGTTCCACTTCATATGTTTCTGCATAGCAGCGTTCAAAACGCAGCAGTCCATCCTTTCTTCTATGTACCTTGCCGCGATAATGCTGTAAATTTGTCAATGCATCCTCGTACAATCGTCCATTCATTTCAATGCCGGTTACCGCACACCGAAACTGGTTGTGAACGTAGAATGAGACCCTTCCCTTGCCACAGCCGTAATCAACGAAACCATCCGTCCTCTGCATCTCGTATGCGCGGAACAAGTCATCCAACGCTTCGTACGGGGTTGCTTCATACCGGTTATAATGTGGCGACTGACTAAGCAATTCCAGCGTCCCCTCCGTTTTGATACGCAGTTGATTGTCCATTTCCTTGGCATTCATGACAGGAACCTCCCCTTTCTTCTCTATATTGTACAGATTGTACGGCATGCAGGTCGAGTTTATCCCTTTTCCAACAAATAAAAAAAGCGCTCGGAATCGTACATTCCAAACACTTTTCTCCATCTAAATCAAAGAACTTCTTCTAAGAAATCAAGGAAGTCTTGACGATTTAAATAGCCAATAAACGTTTTGACGACTTCACCGTTTTTGAAAAGATACAACGATGGGAAAGCGGAGATGTCGTATTTTAATTGTACCGGGTTTGATTTTGCTTCGAAGTCTTCATATGTGACCCAGTGTTTAACGAACTTGACTTTATCGGATAAATCTTCTGCCACATCTTCTAAGACCGGTTCGAATGCTTGGCATGGGCCGCATTCATCCGTGAAGAAATCAACGAATACCGGCAATTCGCTTTCTAGTACTTCTTTTTGAAAATCTTCTGCTTTAACTGTTAGTACGTGAGACATTTTGTTTCCCCCTATTCCTGGATGACTTTGAGTGTTTCCTTGAATCCGGATTTCTCAATACTTGTACTCTATCGGGAATTGAAAAGGACTACAATAGAGCGGGTTAAAGTCATCCTTTTTCATGTTAATCCGGTCAGGAAGCACCTAAAGATCCCACTTGCTTTGGTTCTCATTCATCCTATGTTATAGTTAGGTTAGTTGTTCAACTAACTCATAAAGGAGTTCTTTTATGGCAAAGCCAAACGTCAGTAACAAAGATTCTTTAATCCAAGCTGCAAAAACATGTATTGCAAGAGATGGGCTCGAAAATTTCACATTGAAAACAGTGGCTGATGAAGGGGGAGTCTCCCAAGGCACCGTCTATTATCATTTTCGGACAAAGGAGCAATTACTGCTGGAGGTAGTTAAGGAACTATGCGAGTCTTCATGGGAAGGACTGGTCGCCCAAGAGGAACTGATCATTGAAGAAGCGTTGGCATCAGCTAAAAGCCGTTGTTCAACCAATTCCTTTTATCACCGGCTTTACTTTACCTTACTCTCGTCCAGTTTGCACCACCAAGGGATTCGGGAGCAACTAAAAGGAATTCTGCAGAAGGAAAATGAAGTACTTGCTTTACAGGTCCAACGAATTTGGAAAGTCTCACCTATTCCCAACGTTTCCTTTCAAACATGGGGGATCATATTAAATTCCATGATTGACGGTATTGCTATGCAAGCTTTGCTCGATGAGGAGTTTCCGGTCGAGCAAGTGTATGCCGAACTGGAACTTATTATTGAGGGATTCACACGACTGGCGAAGGGAGAGCAAGCAACATGAAGTTTGTTTTATTAGGAATTTTCGGCGTGTCCGTTTGGCTTATTGCCACGCTATTCTTTATGTTTCTTGGTCAACATGTCTTGATTCCGCCTGGAGAAGATTTCTACTGGTTCCATTTTCTCTTGCTGGAGACTGCAACCGCAGTGCTGCTTTTTTTTACGACTCTCATTTACGTAAAACTTGACCGCACTCCAAAGGCGGCTTTCCGTTTTGCCGTCGGTGGGACGATGATCGGTCTTTTCCTGGATTCTCTATCCATTACGTATCACACCGTTTTCTTTTCGAATCTGAGTGAAGGCCAACTTATTTCCTTTGTCGTCTGGCTCTGTTCCGCTTACGCTCTCTATTTATTCATCCCGTTTGCGGCTGATCGGAAGTTGAAAAAGAGAGTCGGCGTTAGCATAGCCAACGCATCTTAGAACAAATGTCTTTCTATAGATCCTCATGTGATTAGCTTCATCGAACTGCATTTACCAAGCCTCGCATACATTGAAAATACCCTTCCTGCACTAATGGCAGAAAGGGTTGTAGGAACGTTTTTATTTATTATTTTACGAATTCCGGAACAGGATCCGTTACATTTTTCTCAGTCACTTTCTCAGTTGCCTTCTTTACCACTACACGTCTTGTCACTAGCCGATAAACAGCCGGCACTAAGAATAATGTAATAATCGTTGCAAAGAGAAGTCCCGTGATAAGAACGGTCGCAAGTGGCGCCTGGTAATTGCCTGACGCGCCGGATGCTAATGCGAGCGGCAGCATGCCGCCTACCGTTGTCAGTGTCGTCATGAAAATCGGACGGATCCGCTGTTTTCCAGCAGTGACGAGCGCCTCTTGCACTTGCATCCCTTCCCTCCGTAGTTGGTTCGTCCGGTCAATGAGCAGGATGGCATTATTAAGCACAATACCGATGAGCATAATGACGCCCATGCCGGATAAGAGGTTAAGTTCCCGTTGCGTTAGGAAGAGACCGACAATGACTCCGATGATGGCCATCGGAATGACGGACATGACGATGAGCGGATGACCTAAATGATTGAATTGAACAGCCATTACAAAGTAGACAAGGAACATGGCAATGCCAAGAACAATTGCCATCTCTATCATCAATTGCTGTTGTTGCTCAATATCGCCGCCCGTGTCAATTGCATAACCCGTTGGAAGCTCGAAGTCATTGATCACCTTTTGGACGTCGCGATTGACCGCTCCCAAATCTCTGCCTTCGATATCAGCTCCTATGGAGATATATCGTTCTCCCTCCATATGCATGATCTCTTTCGGTGTTTGAATAGATTTAAATTCAATCAATGAAGAGAGCTTCACATCTCCCGCAGCTGTTGGCATGGTCATGTTCAATGCATCGTCCGAAGAGCCCGCTTTTGTTGCCCATCTGACCATAAGTGGGATTTGTTCCTTGTTATACGGCATTTCACCGATCGGCATATCGATAAATGCTTGTTGTAGAAATTGTTTTACTTGAACCTGTGTTAAACCAGCTTCCTCAATCGCTGTTTCTTTCAATACAACCTGTTGCTGCGCCTGGCTATTTTCCATCGAGTCAGTGATGCCGACAATTCCTCCAACAGATTGGAGCTTTTGGGAGAAACCCTTTCCAATTGATTGAAGTTTGGAAAAGTCTTCACCTTTGATTACGACTTGGACAGGCGCGCCGCCTGGCCCATCCATCGCACTTTGAACATTCTTTATTGGCATAGTGTCCGTCAATCCACGAAGTGTTTTTAGAATCTCTTCGTTCACTTCTTTTTGGCCTGTCTTAATCTCATCGCCTTTTGTCATATTAATAATCCCGACCAGCAGATTGCCATTGTCAATGATAAATGAGGAATCCACATCATTCACGGCGTCTAATCGATCCACCACTTTTTGCACGACTTTCTCTTTCTCATTACCTTCCACACCTGGTTCTAACTCAATGAAGATTTCCGAATAGCGATTGAAAATATCCGGCATAATCGTCATCGGTATTTTATTCACAAGCAAGAGGGATCCGCCAAACATGAGGAAGAATAGGACGATTACGAGACCACTTCTCCACTTTTTCGCAACCATCCAAGAGATTGAAGCATTATAGTGCTTCATGACCTTGCCCTCAGTTTTTCCTTTGGACGTATTTCGGTAGTGCAAAAAACGTTCCGAAAGAGTTGGGATGATCGTGAAAGCGACAAGAACGGAGCTGATCAATGTCACTGCTACAACAATCGACAAAATAATCATGAACTGCCCCATATCCCCTCCAATAAAACCAATCGGCAAGAACACGACGATCGTTGTCAACATGGAGGAGATGACAGCTCCTGCAACCTCTTTTGTCCCAACAAGAACCGCATCCAATTTGCCGAGACCCAGTTCTTTCTGCCTGTAAATGGATTCTAATATGACAATCGAGGAATCGACCATCATTCCAATACCCAATCCGAGACCGATGAGCGTCAGCATATTCAAGCTATAGCCTAGTAAATAGACTGTCAAAAATGTCAGCAAAACGGATGTGGGAATTGAAATACCTATAATGAGCGTCGCCCTGACATTTCGCAGAAATAACAACAAGATAGCTACAGCTACAATGCTTCCGATTAATATATTATCTGTTACTCCCTTGATGGATTCCTGGACAAAATCGGCTTGCGCCACCATTTCATTCAACTCGAAATCCTGAACAAGTCCTTCCTCGCGGATTTTTTCCACCTCTGCTCGGACTGCCTTTGCCATATCGAGCTGGGTTACGCCATTTGCCCTGCTGATTTGAATGAAAATTAAATCCTTGGAGCCATTCTTCCATACGTATGATGCATGTTCAAGCGGCTCAATAGAAACGGATGCGATATCACTAAGTACAATAATTCCACTAGCAGTTGGTATTTCCACTTTACGTAAAGCATCTACATCTTCCAATTTTGTATGCCATCGCAGCAAAGACCCATTCCCATCCTCGGAATTCAACTCCCCAAGCGTCATTTCTGAATTTGCTTCTGAGATGCTGCCAATAACTTGGGAGACATCAAGGCCGAGCTCTGCCACCTTTTGGCGATTCAACTGAATGGACACTTCATGCTCTACCATGCCTGATAGATCGACCTCTTGCACTTCTTTCAGGTTTTCCAATCTTGGTTTTAATATATACCGGCTGAAAGAGGACATTTCTTCCATCTCTCCGCCTGAAGCTTCCATGAAGAACTCAGACCCTCCGCGTACCCCATATTGACCTGTGTAAGCTTCTTGGATCTCCGGGTGCTGCGCTTGAAGGCTGTTCACAACCCGTTCCACTTCTTCAATGGCTTCCGTCCCTTTCCCTCTGGCGAAAACCATGTCTAACTGGGTGCCCCCGAGAATTGTCGAAGATTGAACCTTTTCCACATCCTCTAGCGCCAGTAATTTCTGTTCCAACGTATTTGTAATCCGTTCTTCTACGTCAATCGCCGCCATATCTCCCGCCTCAATGACGACATAGCCTCCGTCTGCTCCGACAGATGGCATGATTTCCTTGCCGAGCCTGAATACCGCCAAGACCCCTAACAAAATGATCATGGCTGATAATAAGCCGACCAACACCTTTTTCTTTACGATGCTTTCTAACATCTTCACAAGTAAACCCCTTCCATTCATAATCAACCAACTGACATAACCGTACCACCTGAGTTCGGCACATCATAACGAGCCCCCGTCCGATTTCTTATTCAGCCTTAGGATGTAGATTCAGATAATAAACAATTTGTTGTACAATGGGTCTACTCAGAAAGGGAGTTTCCAGTTAAGATGAGGAAAAGGTTGGGCTGCAGAATGAAAGTAGTCCTTGGAAAATGTGAAACCACTTTATAACTAGAAAGGAATATCGATTCTTGCCGATCGTGTTGTCCTTTTCCACCCTGCGGTAATCAATCTTCCTTTCGACATTCATTTTAAAATGCCATATAACGAAGCTACTAATAGACTATAGGCTGGTGCCAGTATGATGAAAAAAGTTGAAACCACCAATTTCATACTTCACGCTAAAAGCGATGAGTTCTATTGGGAAGGGGACGGACAGTTGTCCATCAAAACTTTCTCAGGCGGACGGGCCTTATACAAGACGGACAATGGGTTTTTCGCTGTGGAGGAGAATCGATATTTATTGTTGAATAATGGGGACTATACGATCGCAATTGATGAGGAGCAAGAGGTCGAATCCTTCTGTCTCTTCTTCCAGCATGGTTTTGCCGAGGAAGTCTATCAGACACTTACCAATACAACCAATCAGCTATTGACTGATCCGTATCGAGACAAGGAATCGTTAGGCTTTTTCGAGAAAACATACGAAATGAATAAAAGCCTTTTTTTACAGCTTCAGATAATGAAGCAGCAATACCCTAATAGGAAATATGACAAGCTTTGGCTGGAGGAGCAGTTTCATGGCATGATGCAGCATCTCCTAACAGCACACCAAATTGCAGAAAAAGAGCTGGAATCCATCCACATGTTGCGGAACTCTACAAAGGTGGAGTTATATAGACGTGTTGCCACAGCCGATGATTTTATCCGGGCCTTTTACAAGGAGCCGATTCAACTCAAGGACATCGCCAAGGAGGCATGCATGTCGACAAACCATCTCTTGCGTACGTACAAGCAAGTATATGGTATAACACCTCACCAACAACTATCGAAACTGCGAATTCAGGAAGCTAAGAAACGATTGGCGGATATCGAATGGTCCATCACCGCTATTGCTCTTGATCTCGGTTTCCAATCACCCGCTGCCTTCAGCAAGGCATTCAAATTAGCCATCGGCTGTTCACCCCTCGATTATCGTAAAAAGGTGATTTTGGACAAGTAGGAAATGCCATTACAATGTAAGATAGGTGCATATGGAAGGGAGAGAAGAAGTTGAGTCATTCTATTAATAAAATTGGACAAATTGCTGTGCCGGTAAAGAATTTTGAAAGAGCGGTTTCCTTTTACGAAAACGTGCTGGGCTTGCCAAAACTGTTTGAGACAGGCCATCTCGCGTTTTTTGATTGCGGAGGCGTACGTTTGTTGCTAAGCCCGCCAGAAAAAGAGGAATTCGCGAATGCCAGCTCCATCATTTATTTTCACGTGGAACATATCGAAGAAGCGTATACCGCCTACAAAGAAGCCGGTGTACTCTTTACGGATGAGCCGCATGTAATCGCAAAAATGGGGCAAACCGAAACTTGGATGGTGTTTTTTAGAGATTCGGAGAACAATACTCTTGCCTTCATGAGTGAAAAGATTGTGTCTGAATAAATGAAAGGAGCCCGATGGATGGGCTCCTTAATGTTTGTTTATGCTTTTTCCACAGTCTGGAAGTATGTTTTTTGTTTTTGTTCATCAAAACGGCCTTCCCATTTCGACATGACAACGGATGCCAACGAGTTGCCGACCACATTGACGACAGTCCGCGCCATGTCAAGAATCCGGTCGATACCCGCAATAAACGCCAAGCCTTCGAGTGGAATTCCAACTGTGCCGAGCGTCGCGAGCAAGACGACAAACGAAACGCCTGGGACACCTGCGATGCCCTTCGATGTAATCATCAAGACGAGAACGAGTGTGATTTGCTGCATGATACTCAAGTCAATATCGTACATTTGTGCAATGAAGATCGCTGCAATTGCCTGATATAATGTCGACCCATCCAAGTTGAATGAGTATCCTGTCGGCACAACGAAGGAGACTACATCTTTCGGACACCCGATCTTTTCCATCTTCTCGAGTACTTTTGGCAATACCGTTTCCGAGCTCGATGTCGAGTATGCCAAAATCAGTTCGTCCTTCAATACTTTAAAGAGAAAGAAAATGTTAAAGCCGACGAGTTTCGCAATACCGCCAAGCACAACAATAATAAACAACGCCATCGCCACGTAGACCAAGATCAGCAGTTTGCCGAGTGGCACCAGCGAGGACAATCCAAATTTTGAAATCGTTACACCAATCAGAGCGAACACGCCGAATGGAGCAAATCTCATAATTAAATTCGTCACCCAGAACATCGTATCAGCTACGCCTGAGAAGAATGCCAGCACCGGTTTCCCTTTTTCCCCAATCGCTGCTACGCCAAGGCCGAAAAGGACCGAGAAGAAAATGATGGATAGCATATTGCCTGCTGCCATCGCCTGAATGATGTTGCTTGGCACAATATTGACAAGCACATCCAAGAAGCTTTCATGTTGCACTTGTTCTGTTGTTTGGACATATTGATCGATATTCCCCTTGGAAAGAGCCGACATATCAACTCCAACACCCGGTTTGACAATATTCGCAGCCAACAGACCGACAACAATTGCAATCGTCGTGACAATTTCAAAATAGATGAGCGTTTTCCCGCCCAATTTCCCAAGTTGCTTGATATCACCGGTTCCAGCAACCCCCAGGATGAGCGTCGATATGATGATCGGCACTACAATCATTTTGATCATGTTAATGAACATCTTACCAATTGGATCTAAATATGTCTCTACAGCAGGATTTTCATAAAAAATGGCACCTACTATGATACCTAACACGAGACCGATTAAAATCTGATACGCCAGTGGTAGTTTGAATAGCTTTTTCATTGATAGGTCACCTCTTTCGTTTGCAAGCGCTTTCTTTTCAAAAGAACCTTAATCACAACTATAAGGGCAACCTACAAAAAACGACGCAATCCGACAAAAAGGGATGGCGTCGTTTCTTAAATTTTTTCAAACCGATGAGCTCCACTTCGTTTTTCCATCGTTTCAATACATAGCACTTGAATGAATTTCTTACTGTTCACCTTGATTTTCGGGAGAGGATGATTCCCTTCCATCGCCGTTACAAGTGCTCGGATATCCTGTAAATCGAAATAACGAGGACCATAGTATTCGAATTCCGGTATGGTGTAATCGAGCACAGCAAGGGAAGCGATATGTTCCATTGCCGCGAGAACAGCTCTTCGGATCCGTTGTTCCATCGCTTTGCTTTCTTTGTGCAGCCCGTCTCCTTCATATCCTTTTTGACGGGCAGCTTGTTTATACAGTTCCTTTAACGGCGGCACAGAAGCGGTCGATTCACTATGGGCGGCGATCAGTTCCACTAATAAAATCAGATCTTCACTTCCCGCTTCACCGGCAATGCCCATATCCTTCAAGACAGATAAAACAGTTCCTCGAAGAGAGATCGGTTTGCCACCACCTTGATTAGTGCCCAGATGGGAAAGCGATTGTTGAATGGTCAGCAAGGATTGTTTCAATTTCGCTTGCTCCGCCGTTTTTCTTAAGACACTTTGCACTTCTACCCGATTGATCGGCTTATGGATAAAAAACTCAATGCCATGTTGATAAGCCTGTCCGACCATCTCTTTATTATTCACTTGAGAAATCATGATGAACTGCCCCGTGTAACCTAGTTCCTGCAAACGTTCTATCGTTTCCAAGCCGTCCATGCCAGGCATGAGCAAGTCGATCAACACAATATCGGGACGGAGTGTTATCACCGATTGAATGGTGGATGAACCGCCACTTTCATCTCCAATGACCATGCCAATACCGCCTTCTATAATGATTTGCTTCAACATGGCGCGGCTCGCTCGATCATCATCCACAATAAAATACCGCATTGGCTACTCAACCCGTTTCTGAATGTTTTTACAAGGTAATGCTATAGTAAAGACAGTCCCTTGTCCATTCGATCGTACTTCCATTGTTCCTTCTAGTGAGTGAACGATATCCTTAACATGGGAGAGGCCGATTCCGGTCGCCGCCACGCCTTGCTCGTTATATTTTGTCGTAAATCCTGGTTCAAAGATGATTGGCAGCAAATCGTCAGGAATTCCGTTCCCTGTATCCCGCACCTGTACGATCAGCTTCCCATCTACATTGTCTGCGGAAATATCAATCCGCCCTTCTGCAGGCAAAGCTTCCACTGCATTGGCCACCACATTATTGATCAGTGCAAGCAAAGCTGTCGCTGATTCCGATTCCATATCAAAGGTTGCATCAGTATGGAAAGACACTTCTTTGTGAAGGTATTCGGCGTATGTTTCATTTGCATTCACCACAAAACGGAGCAATTCTGACAGCCGATAGATGTTTCGGCTATCTGGTCGATTCAGTTTCGTCAGACCCGTTAAAACTCGTTGTGCATCCTTTTTCACTTCGTGGATTTCCTGGGCAATAGACAATGCTTGCCTGCTATACACCAGTAATCCTTCTGCTTTTAATGTTCGATAGAGATCATGGCTCGCCAGCGTTACTTGTTCAATATGCTTCATCGACTTTTCAATATACAATGTTTCCGTGTAAAGACCAGAACTCAACTCCATCATTTCTTGAATCCGCCTTTTCTGCTCATTGACAATGACAGCACTGTAAAGACCGATTGCAAAATAATTTCGAATGATCGCAACTCCAATCAGCAGTAACCACTCCCGCATGCCGAATTCATAGTGTGCAACCCACACGGAGCGAATGAAGTGTTCCACCGTATTGCCCGTCAACTCGACGAAAGCGGCCAAGGCGCCTACCAGTAAAAGATTCGTTTGATGAGATTTTGTTTTTAAAAAATGAAGCCCGGTTGCATAAATCATATAAAAAGCAAAGGCTGGCAAATGCTCTCGGATACTTTCCACAAACTCCATGTGGCCGAACGCCCGATCTCCAGCCACTCTTAATAAAACGACAACCACCCCGGTCATGATTCCTGTTTGAATCAAGGACCGGGGAGGCCGGATAAGAACATATAGGAAAAATGCAATGCTGCCCAGCCCGAACCTGAACAGCTCCCCATTAAATGGGATGACTTTAATTTCACTGGCAAATGCCGTCAATAAAGCGATGACAACCATCTGTATCAACTCTTTTTGTCGGGTTGGCCGCGCATTACTACTCATGTTGTTCACCTATCTATCGCAGATTTGACACTTATTGTTCCACTTCCATCGTACCTTTTCTACGCTTCCCGAACAACAAAACAAATACAAACAAGGAAAGCAGGACAACGGCTGTCAACGTTACGTACATGCCGCTATAACCTGTATGCGGAATGAGCTGGCCTAATAAATAAGGACCGAAACCAAAACCGCAATCCAAAAAGATATAAAACGTCGAAGTTGCTACACCAATACGATCGATTTCAATCCCTTTTAAAGCAATGGCTTGGGCGCATGATTGGAAGTTCCCGAAGCCCAGCCCAATAATTGCACCAGCAACTAGCAACATAAATCCATTATGCGCTTGGCTTAACAGCAAGAGACCTCCTGCGAACAGAATCAATGCAGGGTAGACGATAAATTTCGCTCCCTTTTCATCCAATAGCTTTCCAGAGAAAGGACGAGATAGCAGGACAACAAATGCATACACAAGGAAGAAGAAGCTTGCCGCTTTCACGACATTGATTTCCTTCGCATAAAACGAAAGGAATGAAAGGACACCTGAATAGGAGAGTCCGACAAATAATGTGATGATCGAGATGGGCAGTGCTCTTTTTTCAATAAATTGAGAATGTCGTTTTTCTTTCACATGATTAGACATCGGTGCCACTTCTTCTTCTCTGACAAAAAAGAACATCAGCATATTCACAATGCTGAGGGCAAGGCAAATCCAAAATAACACTTGAAACGGATAATGCTGGCTCATGAAAATTCCGAGAAATGGACCGATCGCCGTGGAAAGAACTGTGCTCATACTAAAATAACCGATACCTTCTCCGCGTCGGGTCGGCGGAATGATTTTCGCCACCATTGTCCCGGTCGCAGTAGATGCGAATCCAAGACCAATCCCATGAATTAAACGTGTAGCTAAAAGAAGCGGCAGCGAAACAGCACCAAAATAAAGGCCTGTACCAATTAAAAAAACTACTAATCCGATGAATAGCAGTTTCTTGCTGCCGATTTTGGCAATCAAATTCCCAGACCCGATCCTTGCAATCAATGTACCAATAATGAATATACCTGAAACGAGCCCGGCAGTACCTGTGGAAGCTCCAAACTCCTCTACGGCATACGGTGCAATGGTGACCATTAATAAATACATGACCATCATGATGAAGAAATTGATAATCGAGATGATAATAAAATCCTTTGTCCATAAACTTTGTTTTTCCATCGACTCACTCTTTCGTTATTTAAGATTTTCTAGGATGTGTGTCAAGACAGCCGTGGCAATTTCAATATTTTCAATAGGTATGCCCTTCAAAAAACCTTTGTACAACACATCCAGCTTGCCCATGATGGCCTGGCATACTGAATGGCCGGATTCCGTCAATCGAATCCATTTTTCCCGCTTGTCCTCTCCCGGACGCACCTCAATATAGGTCAACTCTTCCAGACGCTGCAAAATTTTAGTCACGCTTGGTTTTTCTACCTGCTGTTTTGTCGCAATCTCTGCCGGCGTCATGTCGCCCTCTTGGAAAAGTAACTTTAGGATGGTCCATTGTGAATTAAATAACCTATATTCCGCAAGGACGGCATTTATTTCATTAAGCAAGGGACGATGCACCTTGGCATATTGACCAAAAAACTGCAATTCTTTTGTTGGAATGGCCAAAACCTCCTACTGATTATTATTAGTTAGCCTAATTAACTATAATATTAAATCATATATTATGCAAATTGTCCAGTTAGGAAGGAGTGTACTAGCTAACACCCCATGCTATGCAGGAGCAAATAGGATACTAGAACGCCACGCCTACTGATGTGACTTTTTCTCATTTTAAAAAGGTAAAATGGATAAAGTGTAAACACTCCCTCCATTTTACCTTTTTACTACCCATCCATCTTTCACCGGCAAGCAGATTCATCCGATGCACACAATTCTTTATACGCCAACGCCTTGAGTGCGAGCATTTCCTCCTCGGATAGGCGGCTTTGAAGCTTGTTCAACAATTGCTGTTGCTGCTCAGCGGTCATGCCGTTTCTCGCCTGAGATTGGAGTTCATTCAGCTCGGATACATCAAATTTCTTGATGAGAGCACGCGTCGCTCCCTCCTTCGTTTGGAATGGCAACTTGGAGGGGTCAGCGTTTTTTCCTTCTTCGATGAGCGCCCGCAGTTCCGGGTCGTTCTTTACTTCCTGTTTAATCGCCTCCAGTTGACCGCTTGATTCCAATTCGGTTGTCACTTTATCCATCACTTGGTCGGCAATGAGATTCGTTCCGACATAGTACACACCAATGGCAAGAAGTCCCAAAATGATAACCGTAGCAATGAGGGCTTTTAGAAATCTCATATCCGTTCTCCTTTAGCACATTTTCAAGTTAACAATTCCACAATGTCTTCCTCGGTTAAGGAGGCCATCGCATTCTGTTGGGAATCAATAATTTCCTCTATCAAAGTTCTCTTTCTTTCCTGCAGTTCATTCATCTTGTCCTCTATCGTGCCACGTGCAACAAGTTTAATCACTTGCACGACTTCTTTCTGGCCGATCCTGTGAGCCCTATCGGCCGCTTGCTCTTCCACTGCCGGGTTCCACCATAAATCATACAAAATAACAGTATCGGCCCCGGTCAAATTAAGGCCTGTTCCACCTGCTTTTAACGAAATCAAAAACAGATCACGTTCTCCATCGTTAAACCGACCGCATAATTCCAGCCGTTCCTCGGAAGGCGTTTGGCCATCCAGATAGAAAAACGGCACCCCTTGGTATGAAAGGTCCCTGCCGATCAGATCCAGCATTTTGGTGAACTGAGAGAAGATCAAGACACGCCGGCCAGCCATTTGCGATTCCTGAATAATTCGCTTTAGCTGTTCGAATTTTGCCGAGCTGCCTTTATAGCCGTCGACGAATAAAGCGGGATGGCAGCAAATTTGCCGCAGCCGCGTCAATCCGGCGAGAATCCTAATCTTATTCTTGCGTATCGTGTCCTTATCCAAGTGCTTCAGCGTATCATGCCGCAATTTTGCCAAATAGGCCGCATAAAGTTTCTTTTGCTCAGGCAACAGTTCAGCCGAGTCAATTGTTTCGATTTTCTCCGGCAACTCCTGCACAACGTCCCGTTTCATCCGGCGAAGAAGGAACGGGCGGATCCGCCGTGCCACTTCTTTTCGCCGCAGCTCACTGAACTCCCGCAATCCCCCAAATAATTCAGGCAGAATGACATGAAAAATGGACCACAGTTCCTCCAACGCATTTTCCACAGGTGTGCCGGTCAAAGCGAAACGATGCGTTGCCCGAATTCGTTTTACAGACCTCGCCGTCATCGTTATCGGATTTTTGATTGCCTGTGCTTCATCCAGAAACATCGTATGGAACGTCATCTTCTCAATCCACTGGATATCCCTTCGCACGAGGGGATACGAGGTGATAATGACGTCAGCCCCCTGGTCCAGCTGCCATAATCTCATCCTCTTTTTACGGTCTCCGTCCACAATGACGGCTTTTAAGGCAGGCGCAAACTTCTCCATTTCTTGCTTCCAATTGTATGTTAGAGAAGAAGGGCAGACAATGAGGACAGGCTGTTTCCCGCGGCGGACGGCAGTTTGCTCAGACAGGATGTAAGCAATGCTCTGCACGGTCTTCCCGAGTCCCATATCATCTGCCAAAATGCCGCCTGCTCCAAACGCGGCCAACGTTTTCATCCAGCGATAGCCTTGCTTTTGGTACGGCCGTAAAACGGAATTCAGGATCTCGGGAATGGCAATGCTTTCATCAGGATTTTTCAGCTTGTCGAGGAACGCCCTTGCGGAATCTTCAACTGAAAAAGCCTCCGCCTCTTCTTCGGAATGCAGCAACCGAATGCCACGGACAAAAGGAACCGTCAGCCCTTTCTCCAAGTCTTCCAAGCTTTCCGGGAGTTCATTCATCATCTGCTGCAAGCGCTCGAATTCCTTTGTTTCCAATGAAAGAAGCGTACCGTCCCGCAACCGGTAGTATTTCCGCTTTTCTTCAAGGGCCGCCAGCAGAGAACGGATATCCCGGTCTCCAATGCCGTCCATCTCAAATTTAAATTCCAGCCAATTCGTCCGATCCTCAAAAGCTTTCACACGGATTCGGGGTTGAGGATGCCCCTTGAAAATCCGGTTTCGGATTGCTGTTGTCGCATAGACGCGAACATACTGCTGGAGCTTTGGCAGGATATGATAAAGAAAAGCATACTCCAATTCTTCATTATGCAAAAAATAACCTTCGTCCGTTTCAGCAAACTGGCTATCTTCCATGAGCCCTAAAATGGCCTCTTCCTTTTCGATATCCCGCAGAACCGTCGCCTTTTTCGGCAACTCCCGATCTGCCACCGGATTAATGACAATGTGGCCATACTGAAACTCCAACCCGGCCAATAGGCGGTTATTCAAACGGTCGATATAAAGCTTTGCCACTAAGGGGGATTGAACCAAACGGCTTGTTATGGATGGAGCAATGTCGACCTGGCCGATGCTCCGAAGACCCGGAACAACTTTCTCCAAGAAAAACCCGACTTGTTCATCCGGAATCGCAATATGCATCGCTTGTGCGGTCTTCAGCATCCGTTCCAAATCCGCCAGCCGTTTGCAATCCTCCGGCGCAAGACGAAAGATATTCCCTCTCTGCATGACTGTCCGGTATGCTTCCAAAATGACCACATCATTCATACCGTCTATTTTCAGCAGATGGTCATTGTTCTTTGAGTGCCCAAAGTGGAAGCAGATCGGCAACGTGCCTTCCTTACGCTGAAACGGGTACCTGGCTCCTGCCTTCTCCAGCTCAACCTCGGTTGCATCCAGCAGCGGGAGCAATGCATCCCATGCATAAGGAGGAATGACCAGCATGGAATCCGGAATGGTGATGTCCTCGCGTTGGTCTGCTTGAATTGCGATGAGCTGTTGCAAAACTGAATCCGTCTCCGCCAGAAAACAATGGATATGAGGATCGTGAAATTCACTTGGAAGACCTCTGTCCAGTAGACGAAGAAGGCGACCGATTTGTTCGACCTTGCGAGCACCAAACCAAATTTCCAGGCCAATATGCGGCCCTTGGCCTGTCCCGATCGGTTTAAGGATAAATTGCAGTGACTGCACCTGACGCCGTTCAAAATGCCGCTGATGTTTACTGGGCGGGGCGGCGGGTTCATTGAATAGGGTCAGCAATTCATCTGACAGTCTTGCACGATTCCCTTCCTGTTGCGCGATGGCAAGCAGGACGGCTGCGACATGCTGGCATTCGTACTTATAGGAAGCCCCAATTGAAGGACAGGTGCATGCGGTTTTCATTTCATCCCCAGCACAGAATTCGATTCTTACTTGGAAAGGTTCGTTGCCATGTACAACCGCCTCACAGCGATCGGAATCAAGTACGTCAATAGAGACTTTGCCCGTTTGAGCGTACGACTTCCCTCGCCGATATGAGACAGTGCCACACAAATCCGTAACCATTTTATCTGTAATGTTTGGAATCAAATTCATCTCCTCCCCATGCTCCGTACTATTTCAGTATCCTTCATTATACGCGAACAAGGGCTCCCTTTACAGTCCGGAGAATAAGGCAGACGTTTCACTGACTCACAAATCTCTTACGAAACACGGAATGCCATGTGATGCCAGAGGCAACAAGCAGCAGGGCAATATAGACATAAATCCCGAACTCAAATCGATTGGCAAACGTGTGTGCAGCAACGAATAACAGCGTAAGCAAACCAATCAAAAACATTTTAAACGAGCCGCTATCCTGTGCGAATTGAAAGGACATCGTAAAAGGAAACGAATCCCGATCCATCAACATATAAACAATCGCGGTGAACAGCACGCCTCCAAGGGCCACCGCAAGGAGATCGGGAATGACAGAAATGGAGAAAATCCCAATGAAAATAACCGATAGAAATAGAAAAACTGGCGCATACATTGTTGTCAAAAATGCCTTTAATGTCCCACTAAATACGATTTGAGGATGATCAATCGGTGCCGCTTTGAAAATCCAGCCACCTTTATAGCTGCCCGAATATCGAAGCATATGGACGACGGTCGGGATAATGAAGTTGAGGAAATAGATGAACAGGAACATGCTTCCTGTGCCGATGTCTGCAAGAGACCGTTCCCTCAGCTCCATCAGGATAAAAATGAAAGGAAACACAATTCCCATTGCCAACACTGGATAGACTTTCAGTTTAAATTCCCTCTCCTGTCGCATCATCAATGTGGCAAATCGAAAAAAGACCCTTTCCTCTTTGGAGCGGCACGTCAGATTGGCCAGAAACGCAATGATCCGGTGAGGTTTCCTCTTTCGTTCCTTCGCTACACCCATTAATTTATCAAGACTTCTCTCAAAAGCCGGCATTAGACGAATATACAAAAGGACTGCCAAGATCGGCACAAGTATTCCAAGAATGGAACCGAGAACAATGCCAATTGAGTAATTTCTATTAATAAGCATTTCAAATGTGGATCCATACCATAAAGGTGGCAGCAATAGATGCCACCAGCTGAACGTATAAGAGATGTCAAAATTCACAATATCAAAAGAACGGGCCACGACCTGATAGCCGATAATCGTCCCGACAGATAGAAGAATCTGTACATAATTGATAATATCCTTCAGCCGTTCCCCATCGAAAAATCGCAGCACAACCAAATAAAGCAAGGAGGTGATGACAATGACAAGCGCAATGGTCAACCCGATATCCACGAGAAACAGCAAGGTAAATAGAATGCCTTTTTTAAAGAGGGAGACCAAAATCGGCAATAGCAGAAGCGAGCCGCTGACGAAAAACATGTAAATGAGAATGTGCAAGATTTTGGCTGCATTGATTGTCTTACTGTCGGCCGGTTTCGTATGCAGTATGTTTTTATCCCGGATATCCAGCAAAACGGAAGAGAAATCTGCGATCATAGTCGTGGATAATATGAAAATAATAATGCCAAAGCTGATTCCCATTTGAAAGACCAATTGATTCCCCAAAAATAAGAAAGGAGTAATTAACAAACCGTACAGGGCATAAATCCACAGTGATTTCAGGAACTGGTTGCCTTCCTTTTTTACCCGTGTATCATTAAAAATCGTCGGCACTCTTCTGCCATCCATCGTCAATTTCATTCGTAAGATAATCACCAGAGTCTCATAATCGATTCCCAATTTTAATAACAAAGGCTTAAACAGCGAAATAACTTGAATTGATCGGTACTCACGCATCTGCATCCCCATCCTGCATAATGGAGATGAACCGGGACGCCCGTTCCCCATGATCTGTGAAGCCCGTCAATTGATTGAATATCCCAGACAAGGTGCCTTCCTGGCTTAATTCCTGCAACTCTTCAAACGTCCCGTCTGCTACTACTTCTCCCCTGACAAGAAGGACAATCCGATTGCTGATCTTCTCAACGACATCCATAATATGAGATGAGTAGAATATCGTCTTCCCCTGTTCCGCGAGCTGTGCCAGCATTTCCCGGATGATCATCATACTGTTGGCATCCAAACCACTCAGCGGTTCATCAAGAAATAACAGATCGGGATTATGCAACAAACTCGATGTAATGAGCACCTTCTGCTTCATTCCTTTTGAAAAGGAAGAAAGTCTTGCATCCATTACACTGGTGAGATCGAATTCCTTCAATAGCTTTTCGGCCTTCTGCTCCGCGTATTGTCGTTCCAACCCATAGAGCTCCCCTGTAAACACCAAAAACTCCATTGCCGTCAAATTATCGTAAAGCTCCGCCTGTTCCGGCACATAGCCGATGCGACGCTTATATGAAATATCGCCTTGTGAAATGTCCTGGCCGAACAGCTCAACCGTACCTTTATAGTCCTGAATCAAACCGAGCATGATCTTCACAGTGGTACTCTTCCCCGCTCCGTTCGGTCCAATATATCCGATAATCTGACCGCGCTTCACTTCTAGATTCACTCGGTTCAGCACTAGCTTCCCGCCATAATCCATCGTCAAATCCCGGAGGACTAATACGTTTTCTGTCGTTTTCATACATCCACCCCATTCAGAAAGATTTCTTTCTTGCTCTTTTATACGAATGAAATTGGAAATGGTTCCCTGAGTAAACGATGAGAAACTTCTTATGAAACTCTCATTTTTCTCACAGGGTCCTCTAAAAGTGCGGAGGTATGATAAGGACATACCAAAACAAAGGAGACGATGAACATGAACAAACTACTAGCAACTACACTAAGCGCAGCATTATTATCAGCAGGAGGATTCAGCGCAGCGAACGTGCTGCACACAGACAAGGTTGAAGCGGCACAAACACATGAAGTATCCCACGCATCCCAATTTGGATCCAACTACCAATTGCAAATTGCAGCTGACACGCTCACACAACTTCCGGAATACGCAACAGTCGCAAGCAAAGTCGACGTTTCCGGCCTGCAAGCGAAAATTACAGAGGACTCTAACTACAAGCGTGTCATTCTGTTCAAGGAAGCGAACGGACAAGGCAAATTCAAATCTATTTTCGTCAAGAACACAAATAAGCTGGAAATTATTGACCTTAAAGCAGGACAAGTATTTTACGGCACCATCACACCGGAAGACACAACACCAGCACCTGAAGCAAAACCGGAACAACCGGTCCAAAGCGCCATCAGCTCACTTCCGGAATATGCAACACTTGCTTCCAAAGTTGATGTCGCCAGCTACAACGCTACAGTCGCAGAAGATAACTTTAACAAGCGCGTGATCGTCTTGAAAGACGAAAATAACCGCGAACAATTCAAATCCATCTTTGTGAAAGACACAAACACTTTGAAAATTATCGACACAAAAGGCGGACAAATCTTCTACGGCGTCGTCACTGCCGAATCAACATCGAGCACGGCTCAACCGGCTGCTGCTAAACAACAAGTGAAGCAACAGACAGCTCCTGCTGCAAGCAGCATTAGCACACTACCTGAATACGACAAGCTTGCTTCTGTCGTAGACGTCGCGAGCTACACTGCACAAATCGCAGAAGACAACTACAACACACGCACCATCCTATTGAAGAATGCGAATGGCAGCGTCCAATACAAATCCATCTTCGTTAAGCGGACTAATACGCTAAAAGTCATCAACACACGCGGCGGCATGGTATATTACGGATCTCTATAAGGAAATTTGACCAACAAGCAGGCGCTTAAAGGCGTCTGCTTGTTGTTTGTTTAGAAGTTGCAGATGGGAAGATCGTTAAAATCAAACCGCTGAACAAATAGGGATTAACAATCACTTGCAACTAGGGATCGATCAGTTAGTCTTCTCTATCGATCACTTTTCCGTTTTTATCGATCACTTGGCTTGGGTTATCGAGCAATCGGCGTTTATCAATCACTTGCAACTAGGTATCGATCGGTTGGTCTTCTCTATCGGTCGCCTTTCCGTTTTTATCGATCACTTGGCTTGGGTTATCGATCAATTGGCGTATATCGATCACTTGCAACTAGTTATCGATTACTTGGTCGTCTCTATTGATCACTTTTCCCTTTTTATCGATCACTTGGCTTGGGTTATCGATCAAATGGCGTTTATCAATCAGTTGCAACTAGGTATCGATTACTTGGTCGTCTCTATCAATCACTTTTCCCTTTTTATCGATCACTTGGCTTGGGTTATCGATCAATTGGAGTTTATCAATCACTTGCAACTAGGTATCGATCAGTTAGTCTTCTCTATCGGTCGCCTTTCCACTTTTATCGATCATCACTTGGCTTGGTTTATTGATCAATCGGCGTTTATCAATTATTTGCAACTAGATATCGATCGATTGGTCTTCTCTATCAATCACTTTTCCAATTTTATCGATCACTTGTCTTGGGTTATCGATCAATCGGCGTTTATCAATCAGTTCGTGGTCTCTATCAATCACTTTTCCAATTTTATCGATCACCTTGGGAGTGATTGTTGCTGAAAGATTTTATCTCCATTGTTATGACCCAAAGAAACAGCATATCCTTCCAGTTTTGATTTCAACCATACGGGTAATGAAGGATTACAAGATTGATTGTCTCTGTAGCTTTACAAATACTCATGTGAAGGAGGTAGACATATGGCGGATAAACAGAAGCGTGATCAAGATGAGTATTTCGAGGATCGGGCCGGCACAGATGATGCCCGTTTCCACGTTGTTCCACATGACGAGGACGGCTGGGCTGTGAAGAAAGAAGGCAACGATGATCCGGCGTATACATCCGGGTCGCGTGATGAAGCTGTCGATGAAGCAAAACGTATGGCAGAAAAAGCTGGAACAATGGTCTATATTCATGGCGATGATGGCAAGATTGAGAAACAGCTTGAATATGGAGATTGAAGCTAATGAAAATGCCCAAGGAGTATGCTCCCTGGGCATTTTCATTAGGTTTATGGCAAGTCCTGATAATCTTTCATGAACCGGCCGCCGTCTTTGACGTCGGAATGATATAGCGCCTTTAAGGCAAAGCTTCGTTCCAACTCATGTTCCTTCATAATTTCCTTCAGACGTTTCGTCAACTCGGCGTTGTTTTTTACGAGACGCTCCATTTTCGGTTTGGAATATTGCATTCAGCATCCCTCCTACTGTTTACTGTACCATGATCTTCTCATTATAAACCCGCAGCTTGTCTCATAACAGTCGACTTTCGTTCCCATTCATATTATAAATGAAAATGATTCTCAATTTCATTTATTTAAGGGGAAAGCTTCATGTTTTATCAAATTAAAAAAATGATCGTTAAAGAAGGAACGTCTTCCATTTTCATTGACCGGTTCAGCGGAGAAGGACTGATTGAAAAGCAACCTGGTTTTGTCGGATTGGAAGTGCTATTGAAGGAAAGCCGCCGCGGCGACGAAGAAGTGCTCATTGTCGTTCGTTGGGATTCAAAAGAAGACTGGAAAAATTGGGAGAAGAGTCCCGAGCACATCGCGGGTCATAAGGCGAATGCTGGAAAGCCAAAACCTGATCATATAATTGAAGTGCAGCAAAACACGTATGAAACGAAAGTCAGTAAATAGCAAAGATGTTCCCAATCGATTTGGGAGCATCTTTTTTTATTCAATACGTTTTGTATAAGGTATCCAGATGTATAGTTCCTTTGGACAGGCAATTGAGAAAGTCAGCAACCTCTCTTTTAGAATCGATTGTTAGCTTTTAATAAGGGTTTTCCTGGTTATGCTTACTATTTATTTATCCGTGCAATTCAATAAGAGATTTGTGACTGTACCAGCTGCCACAAAGTAGAGAAAGTAAATTATAAAAAATATTTTTCAACAAGGGTTGATTTTTCATCTCTAAATTCCACTTTACATAGTAACAAGCTAATCAGCCGGCGATGAACTTGTAATAAAAAATCGAGAGAGAGGAAAAACCATGACGAAAGCGATTCAACCAAAACCTTCTATGACTACCCGAAGCCAATGGGGTGCAACATCACCTAGTTGTACTCTTCCAAACTTAGCAAAGAGTTCTGTCACTCAAATCATCGTTCACCACTGCGCTTCTAATAACACCAGTGTGACGAACCGTACTGAAAATCAGCATCAGAAATGGTTGCAAGATTACTTTAAAAGCATTGGCTATTGTGATTTGGCTTATCATTTTAATATCGGGAAAAGCGGGACAATACTTGAAGGGAATCCTAGCAATAAGGTAGGTTACCATGCGGGTAATGCCAATTCTTATTCTATCGGGGTTTCAGTTCATGGTAACTATGAAGATCGAACTTTTACTGCTACACAAGAAACTAGATTAATTAACCTGCTTGCATGGCTTTGCTATGAATTCAACCTGGAGCCATCTAAAATTGTTGGCCACCGGGATGTCTCTGCAACAGCATGTCCGGGTAAAAATATTTATGGCAGATTGCCATCCATTCGTACGAGTGTAGTTGCTAAACTTTACCCAAACGGACCTCAACCGTTCTTCGAACCTAAGGAAATGTAAATAGCAAAACAGACCACGAGAGATGAATCCGTGGTCTGTTTTATTAAGGATTATGCACATCCCTTACAATTCCAAACAAAAGCCACTCCCCTTTATGTTCTTTAAACACAAATCTTAGGGCTTGCCAATCATATTCTTTCTCTGTTGGTTTAGAATAATATTCTACGTACTTGGCATCAGGGAAATTTGTTGTAATGGTGTTAATAACACCGCCATTTTCAACAGAGGAGCTATTAAAAGTAATAGTATCATAATCTACTGGATCACCAACAATAGTCTTGAAAAGGTATTCATCTACGAATTCATCCTTCGTTGCAATTACTTTCTCGCCACTAAGCTCTGACCCCCAAGTTATCTCATTTTGGTCTTTTTCATTTATGTCTGCTTTTCTGAGAACAACTTCGTTTGCAGTAGGGCTTCCTATATCAGCAAGCAGAGAAACTACTAGCCCATCCGGATGTGCCATTTCGGAAATCTCGTTCCAATTATGACTTTTTAATGCAGAAAGGATCTTTTCACTTTGATTTTCAAGTGTATTTTCTTTCGATGAGCTGGTGCAAGCCGTCAATACAGCAAAGGTTAAAATGACCATAAATAACCCATTCCATTTGTTCACAATACATACCTCCATTGGATTCACTAGCAGCCAAACCTCTTTACACTTAAAAAACAATATATGAAGCGAGCGTCTAATTGTTTCCTTTGTCGATCGCATGTTCAGAAAATCCTTCAGGCTAATTTGGTCATTTAAAAAGAGAGTGTATGTTAAATATAAAACAAATTTTTATGAATGGTTTTGGAGCCATCTATGAACCGACCCTCAGATCGAGACATCTGTTTAAAGCATCTGCGATCGCAGGGTATAAACTTCAGCTTGTTCTTAATCGATAAATACAGTTTTTAATGCCGCATCCCAGCGAACCGAACCAGCGTATGATGCTTCCACCAGTTGGAGCGGTATCATTGCGGTTCCTTTTATCAGTTTCGGTGTTGCCGGTAACGTAATGGCTTTCCCTCCGACAGTAGCGGCCTTCGAATTGAACGTTATTTTGACTGCCGGGTTGGAGATTGTAATGACATCCCCTTTTTTCGTCAGTTTCATTTCGGGATGAAGGGCCTCAAAAACCGCTCTCGCCGGTACGTACACTACATTACTTTGAACGACTGGTTGTTGTGGCAAGGCAAGCCATTTTCCATTCCTCATGATTTGCGGTTCTCCCAAATCCGGTATGAGAGGGCTGAATGAAATGCCTTCCCCAAAATATTCTTTGCGTGTATCGGAAATCTCTTGCAAGGTCCGTTGACGTTGCTCTAAAATTCCGTTGACTGTCTTGGATTTTTGCGTCAGGATATCATTGGATGTGTTCGTACTAATCGTAAGAATATCGCTTTTCGTCTTATCTGCAAGCGTTTGAATTGCTTTTGTCTCTTTCTTTAATATGGAACGCCACTCGGCTAGTGCCTGCTTTTGTGTCAATTTGCCATGTCGATACTTCTGCATCACACTGGCCAAGGAATTCGGACTGCTTTGGTGACGCAATTCGGACATAGGGCTGGCCAGGCTGTTTGCGCTGACTCCTTGACGATAATAACTCATCGGGCTGGCTAATGATTGTTCGTTTACAGCATTTCTATATTTCATCATCGGACTCGCCAAGGAAACTTCATTGATTGCACTTTTATAATTCGACATCAAGCTCGCTAACGAGGTCGGATTGATACTTTGCGCGTAGTTTTGCATCGGGCTGCTCAATGAATTGGCATTGATCTTACTCTTATACGTCCGAAGCTTGGATGCATATTCTTTATTGTTGCCATACTGTTCCTCGAGTTTTGCCGCGTCGGCCTGTAGTGTCTGGCTTAACTGCGACAAGTCATTACTTGTCTGTTTCACGAATGTGTCAAAAGAGGCTTGCTCCTTGTCACGGTATGCCCGGTATTCTTTATTCGTGTCCTCCCGGTACTTTTCGTAAGCTTTGACCGCCTTCTTTTCATAAGATGTATATTCATTTCGCACCTGTTCCAGCACCTTATTACTGGCTGCGGCAGATGCATTCGCTGTCAATCCAAGAAACAGTGTGCATGCCAAAACAAGGCTGGATGCCTTACGGATGCCTTTCATCTTATCATCTCCTTACCAATGATTTACTATTAAGAATAAATGAATCCTTCCTTGTTTGGAATATGTAGGAAGGACTAATAGCCTTTCTATGTTCTTCGTCTCATTTAAACGATAAAAATGCCCGCCTTAAGAACAGGCGGGCATTGTTGTCATGGCGTATTCCATTCAGTTTGCAGCAAAGCATACATAAAAACATCTTCGAACTTGTCCCCAGTCCGCTCGTATTTACGAAGCAGCCCTTCACGGGCAAAACCAAATTTCTCAACAAGCTTCTGAGACGCGACATTTTCAGGGTCAATCAATCCTTGGATGCGCATCAGATTCATTTCCTTGAAACCATATTCCAAGACGGCACGAAACGCTTCTGACATGACCCCGGTCCGCCAGTGCTCCTTAGTGAGTTCCGCTCCGATTTCCGTTCGAGCATGCCGTTGAACATAGGACAAAAACCCACAAGTGCCGATCACTTGATCCGGTTGGGATTTTAATGTAATCCCCCAGCGTATTCCTGTCCCATTTTCAAAAATGGAACGGTACCATTCAATCTCCTCTTCTGCCTCACTGACGTGCTTAAATGGCAACAATCCGTAATATTTCATCACGTCTTCATCCGACAGATAACGAAATATAGCCGGGGCATCCTCTTTTGTCACTTCGCGTAATAAAAGCCGTTCCGTTTCTAGAACCGGAAACTGTTTAGTGTTCATCATTTTCCCACTCCAAACTTATATCTTTTTCACAAATTCCGTCTTCAATTGCATCGGGCCGAAGCCGTCAATTTTACAGTCGATGTCATGATCCCCATCGACAAGACGGATGTTTTTCACTTTCGTCCCCATCTTTACAACAGATGAACTTCCTTTTACTTTTAGGTCTTTAATGACCGTGACTGTATCTCCGTCTTGCAACATATTACCGTTTGCATCTTTGAACACTTTCTCTTCTTCCTGCTCTGCGCCTTCCACACCAGGCACCCATTCATAGGCACATTCCGGACAAACCAATTGATTTCCATCTTCATATGTATATTCCGAGTTGCATTTCGGACAGTTTGGCAATGTAGTCATGCCATATTCCCCCTCTACTATCTATGGCCCCATCGTACCATGTTCCTTTGGCTTGGTCTACTTCACGTCAGGGAGAACCACTTTTGGATGAAATGAGCAACAACCTGTTGCAAAGCCGGCGCCTGATAATTCATTTTCAAGGCAAAGTATAACGTCTTCATGAACTGAAGCGTGTTCGTTCTCGCCTGGAAAAACGAGCGGCTGTATCCCTTCCGAGTCTTCTCCATCTCAAGCCGGTCAAATACTTGCTCCACCCACTCCACAAGCACCTCTTCAGGATATTCCTGTTTCACCAGCGCCATAATGACTGCAACGAGGCGCTCGTCCTCATTATCCGTATAAACAGTTCCTTTCCAAAAGCTGTCGCTCACGCCTTGTAACAGAACCGGCATAAGCCGTTTCTCCGCAAGCGGATGTCCCGCAATTACCGCAGCGAGGTCGGCTCCATGCGCAATACTATGCGCCCATCCCTTTTCCTCTACGAAACCCCGGACATCCCGTTCCTGTTGTAAATAAGTTGCACTTCGTTCCATTACTACATGTCTAACAGTTTCTTCTAAATAAGACGTCTCTCGATCGATCGCAAGCAATCCAGCTAACCAGAGGGTTGTGAAGGAGCGTGTAAAGACGCTGTCTGTATCCATCTCACCTATGGACCAAAACAGTCGCCGGTCACTAATCAACTCGATTGCGCAGTTCTCCATCATGTCATTTTCTATTAAACGCTCGGTTAGCAAAGTGATGAATAGCCGGTAAATCTGCTCGTCACGCAGAATTGGATCTATGGAACCAATTTCCTCCAGCATTTGTTCTATCAATTGTCCGCCGCTTTCTTGCATATATTCCTTCCGTTCTTCCGGGCTCATATCGATCACTTGTTGCAACGTTGTCTTTAACATCTCTCCAACCCCTTTCCTATCCTATTATAGGCTTTGCTTATCGACAGGTGTAAGAATTTTCAACAATGGTTCGGCAGGAAAACGGTTGACTTCAGTTGCAAAATGATGTAAATTACAAAAGTACGAACGTTTATAATAAAAAATAAAATAATATTCGCCTTTAGGAGTGTTATATATGGATGCAGTATTCGATTATGAAGATATTCAATTGATTCCCGCAAAATGTATTGTTACGAGTCGTTCAGAATGTGATACATCTATCACGCTAGGAAAGCATACATTTGTGTTGCCGGTCGTTCCTGCGAATATGCAGACAATCATTGATGAAAAGATCGCATTGCAGCTGGCTGAAAACGGTTACTTCTATATAATGCATCGTTTTAATCCGGAAACGCGGACAGCCTTTGTGAAAGACATGCACGCCAGAGGATTGATCGCATCGATCAGTGTAGGTGTAAAAGAAGAAGAGTACGGTTTCGTGGAACAGCTTGCAGCAGATGGTTTGGTTCCTGATTATATAACAATTGATATTGCTCACGGTCATTCCAATGCAGTCATCCGAATGATCCAGCACATTAAGAAGCATCTTCCAGAAACGTTTGTCATCGCAGGAAATGTCGGTACGCCGGAAGCTGTCAGAGAACTTGAAAACGCGGGTGCGGACGCGACAAAAGTCGGCATCGGTCCCGGAAAAGTATGCATTACGAAAATCAAAACCGGCTTTGGAACTGGCGGCTGGCAATTGGCGGCATTACGCTGGTGTGCAAAGGCTGCTTCCAAGCCAATTATAGCGGACGGCGGGATTCGGACTCACGGCGATATCGCCAAGTCTGTCCGGTTCGGGGCATCAATGGTAATGATCGGGTCCCTCTTTGCGGGACATGAAGAGTCTCCTGGCCAAACAATTGAAAAAGATGGCAAGCTATACAAGGAATACTTTGGCTCGGCTTCAGAATTCCAAAAAGGCGAGAAGAAGAATGTAGAAGGCAAAAAAATGTATGTTGAACATAAGGGCAAGTTGCAAGATACCTTGACTGAAATGCAACAGGATTTGCAGTCGTCCATCTCCTATGCAGGCGGCACAAAACTTGACGCCATCCGCACAGTTGATTATGTCATTGTGAAAAACTCCATCTTTAACGGGGATAAAGTATATTGATATGGGAACTGCCTTTTTGGCAGTTCTCTTTTTATGAAAAAAAATAAAAAGGCAGAGGGGGACCCCTGCCTGCTTCTTATTCGCTTTGTTTTCCTTGTACTATTGTTCGGTTGCGCCCGGACCTCTTGGCTTCATAGAGGGATTGATCGGCGAGTTCGAGCAATTCGGCGGGGTGAAGGGCATGTTCCGGAAAAGCTGCCACCCCCGAAGAAATGGTTACTATTTCGCCACAAGGACTAACGGCTGACTCCATTTTTTTACGAAGCCGTTCCGCCACACGGTAGGCACCAGCTGCATCTGTTCCTGGTAGAAGTATGACAAATTCCTCCCCGCCAAACCGGCAGCATCGATCTTGCTCGCGGGAGACGGCTTTCATTTCGTAAGCCAGGAATTTCAGCACCTCGTCGCCTGTTGCATGTCCGTACGTATCGTTGACCCGTTTAAACTTATCTATGTCCAAAATGATCATGGCATACGGCGTCTCCTGCTCCGTCCATTTTTTCATATACTCATCCATCGTCCGCCTATTCCAGACTTTGGTCAGAGGATCAGTCGTGGATTGATGGATAAAGAAGTTGACCCGGTCTTGGAAGAAATTTAAGCTGTAATTCAATGCTTTCTTTAATTGACTCGCTTCGTAATACCATGTTTGTACTTTATTAATTTTCTCTTCTTGGCTATTCTCCGTACTGGATTCCGTATAATGCGCAAGTTTTTGAAGCGGAAGTGCAATCTGTTTGGAGATCAAGAATAATAGAATAAGTACGACAAGAAGGAAGGGCAGCGTCTTGCCAATCATCTCATTCGTCATTGAGACAGATGGCTCGACTGCAGATTTTTTCTCCTTCTGCGACACCACCCCCCATTTAGCCGTTGGGATGGTTGCATAGCCCGCCAGCATCACTTTGTCCTGGGAGTTCGTCACTTCCATCGCTCCACTGAATCCTGCCATCAATTCTTGAATTACTTTGTTATCGTCAATGACCTCGTTAACACGCTTTGGATCCGGGTGGTAAATGATCCGCCCCGACTGATCGACGACATAGACATAGGATCCATCTTTGTAAAAATGTTCACCAAGTACGGTTTGCAAAATATTTTCTTCTTTGAGGTAGATCGTACCTCCCACTAATCCCAAATACCGGCCTTTCTCATCAAAGATCGGCTGGGAGATGAAGATGACTAGTCTTCCAGTCAATGATATATACGGCTGGGAAATGAAGGCATCCCTTTTTTCCAACGCTTCTTTGCCGCCAACCGATGCAAACTTCTTTCCTTTCAACCCTAATGTCTGAGGGGAAGTCGCCAAAATTTCAGCTTCTTTATTTACAATAAGCACGGAGTTGAACGTGTCCGTTTGTTTTTTTAAACGATCCGCCTCCCCAGCGAGCACATCCTCGTTTCCACTTTCTAATATAAGGGGAGACAGTCTCTCTGCGCTCGTCTTCAGAATTTGCAGCGTCATCGTCAAGTATGTTTCGGTCGAATTGGCCAGTTTATCCGCATACGCTTGATTCGTCGCCAAGGTGCTTTCAATCAGTGAATGTTTACTCACCCGATATCCCGAATAGATACTGCTTATCAATGTAAGAATCACCGACATCAACGCAACCGACAAAATCAAATATTTCAAAGATAGCCTCATGGCCAGCTAAATCTCCTTCTATATCAAAAATCGCATAATGAATCTACTATACCATTGATTTTCCTATTTTACAGTACTTTTTTGCCAGATTAAAAGAATCCCCTTCTGCCCATTTCCAGAAGAGGACTGTTTTCCTATGCTACTTGCACTTCTACTTTCATATCCAATTCGCACATTTTAAAGTAGTTGGCAAATCTTCTTGCTAAGGTGTTTTCCAATTCCTCTCCAGTTTTATCCGAAAAGGATTTTTGGGTTAATGCTTGAACGCCGCAGAAACAATCTTCCACCGGGTTCAGCGCGATTCCTTCTCCGCCCTCCCCCTTGCTGACAACAATAAGCGATATGGTCATAGCCGTCATATGAACGACTGTCACATCCAGTATCTTTTGTGTCTGTTCATCCAATCCCACTTGATCATATACTTTAACAGTAACACTCTGCTTCATTCATTCGACCCCTTTATCCTATTTAAAACAATACCAACCATTACCTATACTGCCATAAAAAGAAATAGTTTTCGGTATTTTCTTATATTTTATTGAAAGCAGAACAGGAGTCAGTCCTCTGTTGTCAGGGTATATACAATCTACTGACATATGCTGGAGGGGTAGTTGATGTTCAAAAATAAACTGAAACACTCAAAGCGGTTGCAAGAGATTCTAAATGCTTTTTTAAAAAATGGGCTTAGTCATTTTCTATTCAGGCTCGGTCTATCAAAGCAAGATTCTACGGAGAGTGGACCGATTGAGCAAGTGAATCTTCATGACATCGGTGTGAAATTAAGGCAAGCATTGCAGGAACTTGGCCCTACCTTTATTAAGCTTGGCCAGATTTCCAGCACCCGGCGTGATCTCGTACCGACTGAAATATCGAGTGAACTGGCTAAACTGCAAGATCACGTTCCTCCATTCCCTTTTGAACAGGTAGAGGAAATTATTGAATATGAGCTAGGAGCGCCTATCACCCAATTGTTTGCTGAATTCCATCAAAAACCATTGGCAACCGCCTCTATCGGCCAAGTACATGCAGCACGTCTGCCGACTGGGGAACGAGTCGCTGTCAAAGTGCAACGGCCCAATATTCGGCCCACTGTCGAGACAGACCTTTCTATCTTAGCGAACATTGCACGGTTTCTGGAAGACAACACAGATTGGGCAGAAACCTATCATCTTCGAGACATGATCGATGAGTTTTCCTCGTCGTTGACTGACGAGTTGGATTACCGGATTGAAGGACGCAACGGGGAACGGATTGCAAAACAATTTGCAGAAGACCCCTATATCCGGATACCTGCCGTCTTTTGGGACTACTCGACCGAGAAAGTGCTGACAGCCGAAATGTTGCAAGGAATCAAAGCCAATGATATACAGCAGCTTGATGCCGAAGGGTATGACCGACGTTTAATTGCCCAGCGGATTGTGGATTCTATGTTCTACCAAGTACTGGAGATGGGTTTTTTCCACGGAGATCCACATCCAGGAAACATTTTCATCCGTCCAGAGAATGTTATTTCTTATATGGATTTCGGAATGGTCGGGCGTCTTACCGAGGAGTTGAAATTCCATTTCGCATCCCTCATTGTCAATATGCGAAATGGTGATACAGATGGAATGATTGAGACATTCTCAGATATGGGCATCTTGCCGGATGATTTAGATATGCGATCGTTCAAACGTGATTTGGATACACTCCAAACAAAATATTATGATGTTTCCTTAAATGAAATCCATCTGGGCACTATTTTCATGGAGCTTTTTCAAGTTGCCTATCATCATCACGTTCAAATTCCATCAGAAATTTCTATACTGGGAAAAGCCATCTTAACAATGGAGGGACTTATCTCTGAACTCGATCCGGATTTCAGCATCATGAAAGCCGTGGAACCATTTGGAGAAAAGCTGATGAAAGAACGATACAACCCACTACATTTGGCGCAAGAGTCCTTAAAGCAATGGATGGAAAACTATCACATCCTCACTCATTTACCAAAAGATCTAAAGGATATCACGAAGACAATCAAAAAAGGCAAACTGCAGCTCGACATCAACGTCAAGCAAACCCATACTTTCTTGAACCGTCTTGACCAAATTAGCAATCGGCTGTCCTTCAGCATCATTCTATTGTCTTTCAGCATTCTCATGGTCGGTGTTATTGTCGGTTCTGCCATTGCGGGAGAGCGGAATCTATTATGGGATTTTCCCGTCATTGAAGCAGGTTCGATTATCGCCGGGCTCATGTTTCTCTTCTTGCTGTACCGCATTTTCCGTTCAGGGAAAATGTAGGCGCCTGCTATTTCAATAGGTTGCTAGGTTTCGTTATGTTGATATAGGGAATAAAATGCCTATCTAACCAACTAGGGGGAACCAACATGGAGACAACTGAACCACCACGAAGGAAAAAGCTGCAGAAGACATTGAAACCATCATGGGTATTTGCGATAGCACTCGGCTCGTCAGTCGGCTGGGGCGCTTTTATTTTACCAGGAGATTGGATTAAAGAATCGGGACCTCTCGGAGCAATTCTTGGCCTATTGATTGGTGCAATTATCATGATGGTAATTGCCTCCAGTTATGGCGTCATGATTAAAAAATTCCCTGTCTCCGGCGGTGGATTCACATACGCCTTTATTGCCGCCGGGAAAGTATGGGCTTTTATATGCGGTTGGTTTTTGTCACTTGGTTACATGTCCATTGTCGCCTTAAATGCATCCGCTTTCACGCTCTTGCTGAAATTTCTGGCGCCCGGGTTCATGAAGCAAGGCTACTTGTATTCAATCGCAGGTTGGGACGTCTATTTACCGGAAGTGCTCATCGCATCGTTTCTCATTCTCCTGTTTGCTTTCATTAACTCAACCGGGACAAGCGTGTCAGGAAGGATTCAATTCTATTTCTGCGTCCTGCTCATCGGTGGCGTTGTGTTGTTGGGCATGTTTACATACGGATTTGCGGATCAGCCACTTGAAAATTTGAAACCATTATTCAGCGGGACGCAGTCCATTTTGACATCCATTTTGGTTATCGTCGCGATTGCGCCGTGGGCATATGTCGGGTTTGATAATGTACCGCAGGCAGCTGAAGAATTTAAATTCTCGCCTCGCAAAGCAACAGTATTGATTGTCGCTTCACTGTTTACGTCCTTTCTGATCTATGCCATTATGATTGGTTTGACGGCATGGACTTTTCCAAGTGCCGCAAAAATTGGGGACAGCAATCTTTGGCTCACCGGAGATGTCATCTATTCTGCTCTTGGCATGGCGGGTCTGGTGATTATGGCGGTCGCCATCATGATGGGCATCTTTACTGGATTGAATGGGTTTTTTATGTCGTCCAGCCGCCTGTTGTTTTCCATGGCCCGTGCGCGGGCATTGCCTAATGGATTTCGGTCGATATCCCAAAAGCATAATACACCAATTTGGGGTATTTGGTTCGTCGCTTTGATCACACTTCCCATGCCTTGGTTTGGCAGACAAGCATTGACGTGGATTGTCGATATGTCGTCGACCGGTGTTTCCGTTGCCTACCTGTTCACGTGTCTCGCTGCCTACAGGGTGCTGGCATGGCGACCAGAACAAGCCGGTCGTGAAATTGCTCCACTCAAGAAGGCGCTGGCGCTAATTGGAATTATTGCGAGTGCATCGTTCCTAGCATTATTGCTTATCCCCAATTCCCCTGCTGCCTTATCGACGCCTTCCTATTTACTACTCTTGGCATGGGCAGTTACAGGATCCGTCTTTTATATGGCTATGCGAAAAAAGTATAACAGCTTAACGCAAGAAGAAACCGAGTATTACTTGCTCGGCAAGTCCATCGAGTCTGAAGTACAAAGTGGAGAAAAGGAAGAAGGGCAACCCAAAAAACAAGTCCCAGTTGATTCGTTGTCCATAAATAAAAGTTAGGATAAACAGCCGTACGAACTTCCTTCATTGCCTTCACTGCACCGCCAAATGAATGCTTTAATAAAATTTCTTGAATGACTTGGTATAGACTTCGGAAATTCGTCCACTATAATAGGGCAACCTTCCGAAATAGCTCAGCGGTAGAGCAATCGGCTGTTAACCGATAGGTCGTAGGTTCGAATCCTACTTTCGGAGTTCCCCGGCTTCATTTTTTCGGAGGAATGACTGCCCTATTTCTTATGTGGTCACGTATTGCAATCCAATGTATAGTTCATGAAAAACGGGCCACGATAATAGTAGTACAACTTTCCGGAATAGCTCAGCGGTAGAGCAATCGGCTGTTAACCGATAGGTCGTAGGTTCGAATCCTACTTTCGGAGTTCCCCGGCCTCTCCTTTCGAGTGAGGCAAACCAGGCTGTCCCGGTTGCAAACGCAACTTGCGGGACAGCCTTTTCTAGTACAACTACAGTGGAGGGTTCAATGTGGAGACAACCGAAAAAATACTATCCGTGTTCGCGTTAGGCGGTGTAAATGAAATCGGGAAAAATATGTATGTCATTCAGTACGGAGACGACATGATTGTCATCGATTGCGGCTCTAAATTTCCCGATGAAACCTTATTAGGCGTTGATTTGATTATCCAAGACATCTCTTATTTGCTTGCGCATCGCGACAAAGTGCGCGGCCTGATCGTCACGCACGGCCACGAAGACCATATCGGGGGCATCCCCTATTTCCTGAAGCAACTTAATGTCCCAGTTTACGCTTCCCGATTGACGCTTGGATTAATTGAATTGCGATTAAAGGAACACGGTCTGTTGCGGAATACAGAGCGGGTGATGATCGACACAGCAACGACATTGCGTCTCGGGGAGATTGATCTTTCCTTCTTCCGAATCAATCACAGCATTCCGGACTGCGTGGGGATCGCCTTTGACACGCCGGCGGGCACGGTCGTCCATACAGGGGATTTTAAGTTCGACTTAACGCCGATTCATGATGAGTATGCAGACTTTCATAAGATCACAGATATCGGCAAAAAAGGCGTTCTGCTTTTATTATCCGAAAGCACAAATGCCGAACGGCCAGGCTTTACCCAATCAGAACGAATTGTCGGTGAACGGATCATGGAGGAATTCAGGAAAGCGGAGCAAAAGATCTTCATTTCAACGTTCGCATCCAATGTGCATCGGGTTCAGCAAATCATCGATGCAGCTAGAATGACGAACCGGAAAATTGCCTTGGTCGGTCGGAGTATGGTGAATGTCGTGTCGGTATCCGAGGAACTTGGCTATCTACAGATTCCCGATGATTTATTGATTGACGTAAAAGAGATTGACCGGCTTCCCCCGGAGAATGTCGCGATTATCTGTACCGGAAGCCAAGGTGAACCGATGGCGGCCCTTTCCCGTTTGTCCAGCTCGTCCTATCGTGATGTATCCGTCCATCCGGGAGACACCATCATCTTTTCCTCCAGCCCGATACCCGGAAATGAAAAAAGCGTCTCGCGGATCGTCGATAATTTCTTTCGGCTTGGCGCTCGTGTCGTCTATGGTTCCGGCGGTACAACCGGTCTCCATGTGTCTGGTCACGCCTTTCAGGAAGAACTGAAACTGATGCTTACATTGTTGAAGCCCACATACTTCATTCCAATCCACGGGGAATACCGGATGCTGGTGAAGCATAAGGAACTGGCGGAATCGGTCGGCGTCAAAAAAGAAAATATTTTCATCATCTCCAATGGAGATATCGTGGATATCAAGGAGGGTGTAGCCACGCAGACAAGGCAAGTGGATGCAGGCAATGTATTTGTCGACGGTCTCGGTATCGGGGATGTCGGCAAAATTGTCTTACGCGACCGGAAAGTGCTATCTGAAGAAGGGATGCTCGTCATCGTCGTATCGCTCAATAGAACCGACGGGTCATTAATCACCGAACCGGCCACTCTTTCCCGCGGCTTTGTCTTCGAACGCGATGCGGAAGCCTTATACGATGAAGTCAACCGGCTCGTGAAAGAAACCGTCCAAGCAGCCCAACCTTCCAGCCGGCGTCAACGCAACGACGTGAAACATGACATCCGAAAATCCGTGGAGAAATTGCTGTATGCCCGGACGAAACGCAGACCGATGATTTTGCCGTTCTTGATTGAAATTTGACACGAAGCAGGCTGGAGATCTAGCCTGCTTTCTTTTTTAACTCCATTTTCTACACCTCATCTTCTTTCAATTAACTCTACAAACCTCTGAGAAGCTGGCGACAGAGGGACACTTTTCAGCGAACAAACTCCAATGCTCCGATGCGGAATGTGTTCCTTCAACTGGACTTCCCGAAGAATTCCCCTCTCTAAATAATCCTCGGTAAATTCCTTCGTCACACAGGCAATTCCCATATTGATCCGCGCGAATTCTACGACGAGATCGTGGGAACCGAGCTCGAATTCCGGCTCAATTTTCACCCCTTTAGCAAGTAAAAATTCCTCGACATACTTCCGGGAATTTGAACTTGGCTCCAGGAAAATCAATGGTAGCTTTGCTAGCTCCTGAAAACCGATGGGTCTCGCAAGCAGCTTCTGGTACTTTTCCCCGTAGACAAAGGTGTCCTGAATATCTAGACATGGCCTTACATGTAGCGCAGCATCATGGATCGGTAAATTGCAAATCCCGATATCGACCTCTCCAGACTTTAAAAACGAAATGAGTTCATCCGTCGTCCCATTGACAATTTTCAATTTAAGACTCGGGTATCGATTACGGAAGGCTTCCAGCTTAGGCAGCAAAAAATATTTCGATATCGTGTCGCCAACCCCGACTCGCAGTTCACCTATCGTTAGATTTTTAAATTCGGCCATCTTTTCTTCACCGATTTCGATTAAATTGATGGCGGAGTTAACATACTCCAAAAGAAGGGTTCCCTCCGTCGTAGGTGTCACCCCTTTGGGCGTCCGGTTGAACAACCTAGTGTCTAGTTCGTTTTCCAGTTGCATGATGGCTTGGCTCACTGCCGGTTGAGTCATAAAAAGTGCCCGCGCCGCCTTGGAAAAGCTCAGATTCTTGCCGACGATGCTAAAAATACGGTAGAGATCCAATTTGCTTACCATATAAACTCTCCTTATACCCATTATTATATATATTAATTTTACTTATATCAGTACCCATTGTATAGTACAAGTAGATCGACAATCAAAAAAGCGTTAGGAGCGATTTAAGTGGAACGAGTAGTCGGAACCGTTGTAAGAGGTCTTCGTAGTCCTATTATTAATCAAGGGGATCATATTGAAGAAATCGTAGTGGATACAGTATTAAAAGCTGCAGAAGTCGAAGGAATTACAATCCAAGACAAAGACATTGTTACGGTAACTGAATCTATCGTTGCCCGGGCTCAAGGAAATTACGCGACAATCGATCATATAGCAAAAGATGTTCAATCAAAATTCGGCGAAGAAACATTTGGAGTTATTTTCCCCATTTTAAGCCGTAACCGTTTTGCCATCGTCCTTCGCGGCATCGCCAAAGGGGCAGCGAAAAAAATTGTATTGATGCTTAGCTATCCATCAGACGAAGTCGGAAACCACTTGGTTGATATCGACACGCTTGATGAAAAAGGCATCAACCCATGGACGGACGTACTGACAGAAGCGGAATTCCGTGAGCACTTCGGCTATAATAAACATACATTCACTGGCGTCGATTACATCGACTACTATAAATCCATCGTAGAAGAGTATGGTGTGGAATGCGAAATCATTTTCTCCAACCATGCTAAAACGATTTTGGACTATACAAAAAACGTATTGACTTGCGACATCCATTCCCGTTTCAGAACGAAACGTATTTTAAAAGCGAATGGCGGAGAAAACGTGTATAGCTTGGATAACATTCTCTCCGAATCCATTGACGGCAGTGGCTACAACGAAGCATACGGACTGCTGGGCTCAAACAAATCGACGGAAGACAGCGTCAAGCTCTTCCCTCGCAACTGCCAGCCTGTCGTTGACACAATTCAGTCGATGCTGAAAGAGAAAACAGGCAAAACAGTAGAAGTCATGATTTACGGAGACGGTGCATTTAAAGATCCTGTCGGCAAGATTTGGGAACTCGCAGACCCTGTCGTCTCTCCAGCTTATACTGCAGGCCTCGACGGAACGCCAAATGAAATTAAACTAAAATATTTGGCAGACAATGAATTCGCCAACCTTCGCGGAGAAGAAGCGAAAAAAGCGATCGCCGAATACATCGAGAACAAAGAATCCGACCTCGTCGGTTCCATGGCTGCCCAAGGCACAACGCCACGGAAATTAACTGACTTGATCGGTTCACTCTCCGACTTGACGTCAGGCAGCGGGGACAAAGGAACACCAATTGTCTTCATTCAAGGGTATTTTGATAACTATACGAAATGAGAAAGGGCCTGCAACCTCAAATGATGGTTGCAGGCTTTTTTGATTGAAACGATGCAATGGCGAGAAAAATCAGATGAACGATACTATCCAAAAAGTGATCGATAAACTTAAGAAAACGATCGATAAATCCTTCAAACTGATCGATAACCCGTTCTTATTGTTCGATAAAAACTCAGATGAACGATACTATCCAGAAAGTGATCGATAAACTTATGAAAACGATTGATAAATCCTTCAAACTGATCGATAACTCGTTCTACTTGTTCGATAAAAAATAAGATGAACGATACTACCTGGAAAGTGATCGATAAACTTAAGAAAACGATCGATAAATCCTTCAAACTGATCGATAATTCTTTCTAATTTATTGATTCAACACCTATCTCACTTATTATACGGCCTCTTCATTCGCTCCCCAAGCCGTCTTTTTCAAAATCAATAGATCACACAGAACCACGACGATCACAACGGCCCCCGTTGAGAGACCGACCGGCAAGGAAGTCAAAAGCAAACCGAAATGCACTGCCGATAAAACAAGCAATAAAGGCAAGCCAAATAAAAGACTGAAAATCACATTAGGATTCGATTTGATCGCTTCGGACGGATTTTTCCATTCGGTCAATGGATGCTTGCGATCATATAACGGTGCCAGCAGATTATAGCTGAACATCAACAAAAGAACCATTGCCACCAGCATGAGCGAGTGGACTGTAGCATAACCAAACAACGCGAAGATGACAAAGCTGCTGATAATCGATATCGCTCCGATCATAGACGAAAATAACACTTTAGTAAGATAGACCTTCCTTTGGTCGAACGGCAAGCTTTGCAATAAAGGATAATATTTACCCTCTCTGGAATACGGGGTGCCGCTCGTATTGTTCATGCAGCTTATGAAAAGCACGATATAGGCAAATACCATCTCAAGACGCCCACCCTCCAAGAAGACCGTCGGCATCCATTGCTTATGATCAGCCAGCAAAAAGCCAATCGAAACCACGGGCGTTAAGATCATGCTTAGAAGAACGTGAAGCTTAAAATACGGTTCAGACTGAAGGACCCATCGTTCCCTCTGGAAATAGCGACCCCATTCATTGTCCCCGGCATACGCTTTTGATTTTTTGAATGTTGCAGATCCCATCTCGGCTCTTCCATTCTGCAAGTAATTCACTGCCAAGCTTTGAACAGCCCCTTGGTACAATAGAAAACTCACGAACCAGAACAGGAAGAGTACTAATAAAAAGCGCAACGATATGCCAGAAGAAGTATAGACTTCGATGACTTGCTTCAAGAGCGGCACTTGCCCCACCGCTGTATAAATCCGGTCCATCAACGTATTGATGGATTGAACTATAGAAGAAAACGTGTCCATGGAAAAGTCTGACCAAAGAGTTGTCAATTTAAGTTTTGAACTAGTGACAATCCACAAAATGAAGCAAACAGCGATCCCGAGCGAAGCGACCCCATTCAAAACCAAGGAAGCCATAGTCGTCAAATGTTTACGCCAAAGCTGAATTAAAGACAGTAGGAAGACGAGCAGCATGACTGTAAAAACAAGCAATGTCGGTATTAACAAAATTGTTTTCAACAATGCGGCCCACTTCATTCCCCAGACTAACAAAACCAATACCGGGATTTGAAGAATACTAGTCAAAAGGATAGGAAGCAGTAAACTGCTGATTACTTTAGCACTGACAATCCGTTGCGGTTTAACTGGCAACGATGCCATTAATCCAAATTCTCGGTAGCTGAACACAACGGAGACGGAGAAATAAGCGGTCAGTATATAGACAAGGACAATAGAAACCGCTACATTATAAAATAGATAGATCGGTAATGCACTCATGTTGTAGATAGCCACATTTACCATGGCCATTTGAACAACCACGTAGGCCAAGGCAAGAAGCAATGTGACCCGGACCGCTATTTGTTTTGGTATGGAATAGGCGGAAGAAGCAAAAAAGAAAGGCAACGGAAATCTATGCTTCATGTTTCTGCTTCTCCAAGAAAATCGATTCAAGTGAACCTTGTGCCATCAATTTTTCGATATCTTCATGCAAAATGATCTGGCCGTCCTTCAATATGGTGATCGAGTTGCAGATCTTCTCAGCGACGTCCAGCAGATGCGTAGAAAAGAAGACGGTCCCTCCCGCTTGCACGTATTCTTTTAGACACTCTTTAAATGTGACCACAGCATTCGGGTCCAACCCATTCATTGGTTCATCCATAATGAGGATTGGCGGCTGGATCGTAAAAGCCGCAATGAGCGACATCTTATGAAGCATTCCATACGAATAGGACCCCATCGGTTCATGAATGGATGTCTCCATGCCAAATCGCTTGGTATAGAGATTCAACTTTGCTTCATCTACTTCCCCGTATAATGGTATTAGGAATTGGATCCAATCAAGCCCCGAAACATTTTGAAAAACATGAATGGTGTCGGGAATATAATAAAATTGCTTTTTATACAGAAGCGAATCCGATTTTGAAACTCCATTAATAGAAACGATTCCATCGTCCTGTTCTAAAATGCCCGTAATGCAATTGATCGTCGTTGTCTTCCCCGCTCCATTGCCTCCGACGAAGCCAAGTATTTCCCCTTTTTCAACTTGCAGATCGACCCCACTCAAAACCGTGTGGGCTCCAAAGCTTTTCCTCAGATTAGATATTGTTAACATACTGAATCTCCCCTCTTACTTTTGAAACTTCTTCTTAGCAATCCAGAAATACGTGACACCGATCGTAACCCCGATCCACAAAACCGAAACAAGAAGATTCCATCCAATTTTCGGATCAAACGTACCAGTTGATAGAAGATATACGGATTGAAGACTCATTCCTGCGGGACTAAACATCGCGAGAATTGGATGAAGGCCTGCAGTCACCGTACAGAAAAATAGAAACGCAATGCCAATCAAAGCGATGATCCCTTGGCCATTGAATATCGTACTTACCATGACAACAAACGAAACGACAAACAGCAACCAGACGAAATAGGACAGCATGGAAAGTAGAAGTTCACCCCATGGTACAGTGGAGAAAAGAAGCGCTGCATACCCGTAGGAAGTTAGAAACCCTACAGACAAACAGAGTGCCAAAAACACAAATTGCGAAACCACTTTACTCCAAACAAAAGATAAGGTCGATACTGGTCTCGTCAAAATAAAGGATAGCATTCCATTGGCCTTTTCAGACTGGATCACTCCCATAAGGGCGACGACAAGGATGATCGTACCAAGCTGATTGAATTGGGCATCAATCGTCGAAGCCATCACTTCAGCACCACTTACTTGGGTCATTGAAGGATCAATGGTTATACCGTCGAGCCCGCCTAGCATCTTCAGAATGCTCGGCAAATAATACATCATGATCGGTTGCGTCGCCCCAATCAGCATAAACACCAATGGAAGCCAAATGATTTTAAATTCACGGATTGTCTGGGATAATTCCTTTTTCGCCAATACGGAGAATGTGTTCATACGCCCACCACCAAATCTAAAAAGATTTCCTCAATTGTTTCGGTCCCGCCCACTTCAAAATTTCGAATATCTATATGATGCTGCAACGCCTCGCCTAACAACTTGTTTTTATCCAATTCAATATTGTTCACATAGATTTGCGCTTTATTCCCGAACACGTTAACCTTTTGCACGTAAGGCAACTGTTTCACATGTTCCCACCACGAATTGTTTCCAGTGCCGATCATCATCTGGATCGCCACATCACGATTTCGGTTCAACAATCCATTCTTCGTTGTATCCTCAATTTTTTCGCCGCTTTTAATGACAACAAACCGTTCGCAAATCTCTTCTGCGTCATTTAAGATGTGCGTTGAAAATAGGACGGTCGTTTCCTCCTTAATCGCTTGAATTAAATTTAAAACTTCCCTTCGGCCAATCGGGTCAAGTGCGGAAACCGGTTCATCCATTAAGACAAAAGATGGCTTATGCAGCAGTGCCTGCGCAATCCCAAGTCGTTGCTTCATGCCTCCGGAGAATGTACCGACCTTCGAGTCTTCTTCACCGGCCAGTCCTACGCGCGTCAATATATCAGGAATGTCTCTCTTTAACTCATGTTTCGTAAGCCCTGACAACTCGCCCATAAAAAACAATGTTTCCGCAGCAGTCATCCATTGGTAGAAATTTGGATATTGTGGCAAATAACCGATTTCCCGCTTCATCGTTGCAATCGGTTTACCATCCAGCCGAATTTCGCCTTGATCTGCTTCTAAAATGTCAGCGATGATTTGGATTAATGTCGACTTCCCTGCCCCATTCGGGCCAATCAACCCCACACATTCCCCCTTTTCAATTGTCATTGAAAACTGATTGACAGCCTTTTTGGTTTTAAACGTTTTCGTGATATCCGAAATCTCTAGTCTCATGTCCTTCTCCTATCCTTTCTCCCTAAAATGAAGTATAAAATGGGACCAATCGTATTAATGAAAATAATGATCAATGTCCACATCAGCACATTCTCTCTACGATGGCGATTTCGATACAAGTCAATTAGTGCAAATAAGATGAGTAATCCTGCTATCAGGACAAAAGGCAGAAGTATCGGGATGATGGTCATCCAATCAATGTCGTTAAAATCATCCCATCCATAATGCAGTTGCAAAACTAACACCTCCATTGTTATCATTATCAATAATGATAACATATTAATTTAAACATACCATGCTTTTCTTTACCTTTACTTTCTTAACAATCCACATTATTATTTTTGATAACGTTATCACTTTAGACATAAATCGTCCGTTCGACTGATTAGATCACCTTTTAAATGATTTGGAGGAATGGTTATGAGCAGTAAAGCAGAAATATTAATTCATCCCGTTAGAATGAAAATTGTTTTAGCATTGATGCAGCATCAGGAAGGATTGACAACCAAGGAAATGGTGAAAATCATTCAAGACGTACCACAAGCGACACTTTACCGCCATATCCAAGTATTGACGGATTCAGATGTCATCCAAGTGGTGGAGGAACGGAAAGTGCGGGCAGTGATGGAAAAGTACTATGGATTGAATGAAGAAGCCGCCCGTTTAAACATGGATGATTGGAGAAACTTGTCTAAAGAGAAAAAACTGAACTACTTTTCTTACTATCAAATGTTGTTAATGTCCCGTTACCAAAATTACCTAACAGTACTTGACCAAGATAAAACGAAAGAAGACACATCCACTTTTTCCCTTTTGGAATTGCGCTTATCAGAAGACCAACTAAACGATTTTCAAAATGAATTGAACGAGCTGATGTTCAAGTACTATGGTGCAGGCGAAAAGAGCTCAACGACGGCGACCACGGTTGCTGTGACGATATTGCCACGAATGTAAGTCTATTCTGTTCTGGAATTTAAGTCATAAAAATAAAATTTGAATTTCCAGTTTACGTTCTTAGGATTTTTAATGAAATATGGAAGATACCAAAACTCAGTAATATACATTTCTCAATATATCCGGTGGCTAGGGTAGCAATAACTGTAAACTTTTAATGGGGCACCCTTCCCTTTAATCAAGAGATAAATTAATAGATCTTTGTTTAAAGTAACCTCCTTGATTTTAGTTTCAGGGCATTGACTAATGGATCTCCGTTTCATTTGTTATATTTATTGTAGAACAGATTTTAATTGAGGTCAATATAGATGTTTAAATTACATGTATGTAGAGATGTTGCAGACCGGCAGGAAGCGGCAAATGTACGTTACTTGCTTTCTTTCGCTCGTCCTCTCCTGAACTTTAAGTTCTATTCGACTCTTCGCTCCTTCGCAGTTCTGCATGGATGCAGGTCTGCAGTCAATCGAACAACCAAGGGTTCGAGTTGCCGTATTTATAAGTTCTTTGAGGAAATTAATAAGACTGAAGTATCTATTGGACGAACTGTTTGACTACATTATATAAAGCAGGCTGGATGATATTTGTTTTTGAGCCTCATCACCGTTTATTTTTACCAACCATCAAAATCTTTTTTAGACGAGAATCGATAAAGCTCTTGAATCTCCACCCGCGTCATCTTCTACGATAAAAAGGAGTTCCACCGTGGGACTACAACTTGTAGAGGAGACAAATAAATTGGAACAAGTACCTTTGGGGAAACGATGGCTTGCTGCGGCCATGCATGTACTTTCCCTCTTTCTCACTTTTTTTCTGCCATTGGCCGTTTATTTTCTAGTCCGGAAGAAAAGCAGCTACTTTACTTTTCATGCAAAGGAAGGGCTGAATCTCCACTTCACCTTTTTTCCGATTTTCATTATTTTGACTAGAATATTGGCAAAGGTTTGGCCCTTTGCGGCTACCCTCGCCTTGCTGCTCATTTTGCTGGAAACGGTTCTCATCCTGATAGCGGCTATTTTCGCCGTTATGGGCAAGAAATTCTCGTATCCAGTCATCCGTTATTTCAAGACAGAATAGGAGGAATTTCTTTGGAAACAGTACTGTACTCGATTGGTGAATTCGCCAAAAAGTCAGGTGTTAGCATCCGTACGCTCCGCTATTATGACAGCATTCATCTCTTGCAGCCGAGCAACTTCACGGAAGGCGGACACCGCCTATATGATACAGACGACTTGCATCTGCTTCAGCAAATTCAAGCATTAAAATTTTTGCGCTTTCCCTTAAAAGAAATTAAAGAGATGGTAGAGAGGAAACGTGTCCCACGTGACGTCATGACTGCTTCCATCGAATATCAACAAAGGTCGTTTGAAGCACAGCTTAATGAAATCAAAGAAATCCTTGCGAACCTTGAGCAGCTTAAGAGAATAGTGGAAGAGGAGCCCACTGTAGATGTATCCGTCTTTAGTTCCATGCTTCATATGCTCATTTGGACAAATGAAACGGATGAATGGCTTAGCAAACACCTGCCGAATAAAACTTTTGAAGAACTAGATAACGTAGAAAAACTTGATCTCGATAAGGAATGGACAAAGGTTTTGACTGCTATTAAAACAGCAGTTCAAGAGGAGATCTCCCCTGATTCTGAGGAAGCACAACAAATTGCCACTCAGTTGTCAGCCATTCTGGTAAAAACAGCAAAGGGAAAAGTAGACACAATTTCTCCTCAAATAAAACAAGCGGAGCCCCTCGATTTTCCTAATCCTTTCACTGAAAAGGAGCAGCAATTCGTCACAATGATTATGAACCGCCAATGACAAGGATAGCGTACTGCTGTCCTTTTCCTATTTCCTATATATAGTCCTTGTCCACTCTTTGTTCCCCCTTCCTGTATCTTTTACAAAAGTTTGAATTAAAGCATATCCAAATTGCTAGATCAAGGAACGAAACTTATAGGGATTACTATTTATTTATCATTGAAAATTATTTATGTTCTATCTTTTTTCGGAGTAGTTGCTATAATCATTATTGGTTTCATTTGGCATGGATGGGTATTCCAATTTCCATTTCATATGAGCACTACATATTTTTTATACCATAGAACCTTGGAGGATTTTTAGCATGAAACGATTGACCGCAATGATCGCGGCGCTGTTTATGGGTTGGAGCACAACAGCGATGGCGGAAACTGATTATGAGTACAACTGGATTGAAGGGGGCATAATCGTAGACTTAGGCGAGATTGCATCGGTTGACCTTGATCCTGATTTTCTCTTCTTGGATGGAGAAGATACGAAGAAAGTGGCGTTGGACTATGGAGAACCCGTTTCTGGTTTTGAAATCGGAAGTATCTATCCGGTGGACGAAGAACAAACATGGGCCGTCTATTTCGATTATGAAGAGACCGGACACATCAAAGACGATGAAAAGATCGACGCAAAGGCCTTGCTGGAGAGCTATAAGGCTGGGGCAGAAGAAGCGAACAAAGATCGTCAGCCGGGCGAGCGCTTTTACGTAACGGGTTGGGATATTGAACCGTTTTACGATGAAGACACACACAATTTGACGTGGTCTTTATTGCTGGAGGATGAAAACAAGGACACATTCTTGAACTATAATACGAGGATTTTAACGAGAGAAGGAAATATTTCGGTAATCCTCGTTACAGAACCCCAAAACAGAGAAACGGACAAACAGATGCTCCAAAATCAAATCTTATCCCAGCTCGAGATCAAAGAAGGGAAGAAGTACACAGATTTTGACAAGTCCACAGATAAAGTGGCTAACTATGGATTATCCGCGCTAATACTCGGAGGAACCGGTTTAGCGGTGGCAAAAAAAGCTGGATTGCTTGCAGTTATTTTGGCTTTCGCTAAAAAATTCGGCGTTCTGATCATTGCTGGGATTGCTGCTCTCTGGAGTCTTATCCGGAAGAAGAAGAAAAAACCCGCAACTGAACCCGTCGAGCCAGCCGAACCTTCAGGTGAATAACGATGCTCAGTTCCATCCCAGTGGATGGAACTGAACATTTCACCTATTATGCTAGAGTATCCGCTTTGACCCGTCCGAATACATCATGATCGACAAACTTATCATACAGCCATTCAGCCTGTCGAATATGGCCTTCCTTCATAAACCCAAGCCGTTCCGGAATTGCCCGGCTCTTGTAATTCTCCGCCGCCACCCGAATTTCAATCCGATTCAGATTCAATTCATTGAAACAGTAATCGATGACAGCTTGACAGGACCGGGTCATCAAGCCTTTCCCCTCAAAGTCTTTTCCAAGCCAATACCCGAGGGAGGTCGATCGGTTGGCCCAGTTAATGCCATGCAAGCCGACAACCCCCGCCAACTCTCCTTGATACCAAATGCCAGCTTGAAACCCATTGTTCTCACTGTATTGCTTTAAAGTACTTGCAATGAATTTTCTAGAATCTTCAACCGTTTTGTTGTAGTCCAGCCAAGGCAGCCACTCGCGCAAACTCTCTCGTGATTTGTCCATAATTTCAAATAGCTGTTCATCATGCCGCGTCTCAAGCTGTTTCAATTCTGTCTCTTCGTTGATTTGATATGTAAACACCCAATCCCCCCTAATCCTTTCATCTATCCTACTATAATCGAAACAAAGTTACTGTTTATTTACGATCCAACCGGTAAATCCCTTTCCGATCACGAAGCGTGCAACCATTCCGTTTAAAAATGCGAATCATATTTTCATTGGCTTCATCCGTGCTGCCGACATACGTCACGGCTCCCAGGCGTTTCAATAAATCCAGTGAAATACGATGCATGGCCGTTCCATACCCTTTCCCCCTGACCTCGGGAACTGTTCCAAAATAAAACAACCTTCCCTCGTCTGTTGTTCCCTCTTCAATAATTGGAATGCTTAAACCTATCAGCTCTCCCTCCTGCCGGAATGAAAAACAATGTGAACGCCATTTAGGGCCCAATTCATTTTCAAGCGATTCCATCACTTGTGTGATCGTGAATAGATTATTTTTATTGGCCGAGCCACTTCTGCAACGCTCATACAGATCGGCAAATTCGTCATCTGTCATTTGGCTATCTGCCAAAGAGGCCGCCTCGATAGCAGGGTCAAGTGAAACCTTCTCCTCCAGCCCACGGGTATACTCTACAACTGTAGACACTTTTCGAAATCCTACATCCATAAGCCATTTCTCGTACACCGGATCCATCAAGAGCGACAAATAGCCGATTTCTTCTTCCAGCCATTTCTCCAGCAGACTCCTAAACGCATCCAGATACGCTGCTTCCGTCACCCCATCCTGCTTCATTTGGTCAACTAGCCAGCATTCCTTATCCTTTTTAATGACAGAAAATAAATCCATCATACCCGCTCCCTTTCGTTCAATTCGTATTGACTATGAAAGAACGCTTGGATGTAAATTTCCAAGCGTTCTGTTCTATTCAACATACCAACCAAATCATCTTTCAATTATCCAATTGACAGCCTCCTGGAAATCTGCCGCCACAAACTCCGGCGATACATCTGCGTACGCGCCTTCGTACTCCCCATTTTCATATATTCGGAGAGATTCCTCCCCGGCCCCTGTTCGGACTAATATTTTGATGCAACCAGCTTCATGGGCAGCCAGCATATCAGTCCAGCGATCGCCGATCACAACACAATCATGAAGCTGCAAGTCGTGCTCGTGTGCCGCTTGCCGCAACATGCCCGTTGCTGGTTTCCGGCATTGGCATCCTTCATCCGGTTGATGAGGACAAAGATAGATATGATCGAATCCAAATGAAGCTAGTTCATTTTCAAATTCTTCTCTAGTCGCTTCTCCTTTTGCAATGCCGGGTTGATTGGTGAAGGAACAAAGGAGGAAGCCCGAATCCTTTAGCTTTGCCATGCATTCCAGTACGTAGTTAAACGGCGTAAACGCCTCCGGATAAACAACTTGCTCATTGCCGCCAATCGTGCCGTCCCTGTCAATAAAAATTGCTTTTCCCAATGAAAACATCCCCCTTATTTCCGTAAAGCCTCCAATACAACCTGCGATTGATAGCCAACCTCAAAATCATAAATCTCTGCAGCTATCCCTTTCACTGCCTTAACAAGCTCATCCACCAATCGCGGATCTGTTGCGCCGTCAATGGACATTTCTTCAAGCAGCTCTCCCGTCTTCCCACCGCGCAACTTGCCCCAGTTCTCAAGCGAAAGGACGCCATCTGTCCCAAAAGCCGTAAACCCGATATGTTCCTTGCCTGCCATGCCACTCATCCCTTCAATCAACACGGGCGTGCCGTCTGCAAGTTCAGCTGTCGCGATGATGCCTGTTTCGCAACGGCTGGAATCATCCGGCAGCTCTAGCCGGGATTGGATATTGGATAGATTACCGAACACCTTCAATGTCTGTTGAATGAAATGAACGCCGACTTCCAAGACAAAACCGCCTTGTTTCCGTCCGCCGACCCAGTCATTTTTCTGCCAAGTACGCGGCCACTCTGGAAATTGCATCGTCAACTGCAATCGTCTCAATGCGCCGACATAGCCTTCTCCTATCAACGAGGCAAACTTCGCAGCAGCCGGTCCATAGTTCAACGGGAAGTTCATCGCATGGACAACACCCGATTCCTTTGCAGTTCGCATCATCTCTTCGGCCTCTTCTACAGAATTCGCTAGTGGCTTCTCGCACAGGACATGCTTTTTCGCTCGCAGCACATCCATGACAATGGTGTGATGAGACTTTGGCGGAACCGCCACATACACGAGCTCCACTTTCTCGTCTGCAATCAATTTCTTATAGTCTGTATAAGATTGGAGTCCACCTAACTGATTCGCTGTGTCTTTTGCCAGCGATTCTAATTGATCACATACGGCTACTATAGACACATTCTCATGCTCTGAAAATTGTTGGATCAGACGTTGGCCGATTGCCCCTAAACCGATAATTCCTATATGTATCATGAAACATCCTCCTTTTTTCTATCGTACAATAGAGACTGGATGATTGTCATGGTTTCATTTCTAAAGGTTTTCGAATAGAAGATGAAACTTTTGTCCCTCTTCCCCGTAAGGATATTAACGAGCATTGTGTAAACTAGGAGGACCCATTATGTATAACCGACCGAAACTCGATATTCCGAAGACCCCATTTGAAAAGGCCGCTGATCTGATTGGCGCCATTGTTTTCATTTCATGGATCGGCTATCTTGTCTACGCTTGGGGCCAGCTGCCAGACCAAGTGCCCGGCCACTACGATGGAGCCGGACAGGTAGACCGTTGGGGGACGAAATGGGAGCTGATCATCCTACCAATCATCGCCGCTTTATTGATCCCACTCATGGCTTTTTTGGAAAAGCATCCAGAATGGCACAATTACATGAATTTAAATGAGTCCAATATAGAATTTCAATACAAGAATTCCCGATTGCTGTTAAACATCATGAAAAATGAAATCCTTTTATTTCTGGCGTATATCAGTTTCAATATGATCCGAGTCACCTTGGGCAAAGCCGAATCCCTGGGCGCCGCTTTTTTGCCTGTCTTTATTGGGATCCTTTTCGGCACTATGATTTTCTTTGTTGTCCGATCGTTAAGGAAGAAATAACATAAGGAAAAGGGGATGAATGGACTTCATTCATCTCCCAGCCAGCTTAGAGAATAATACATCTCACATAATTCATCATGATACCCCCAACCGATCCCTTCACTCATATCAACCACCCTATACAATCGCTCTTCCAAGCTTATGTATAAGGCATGATCCTTCTCACAAGAATCTATAACCTTTTCATACATTGACAGCATGCTGTTATAAAAAGGCATATCAATATCGCCATAGGTTGCTGTAAATCTTGTTCCTAACTCTACATAAAACATCATCAGGTCAGCAGTTCGCACCTCATCCCCAGTCGTCTTTTTGAAGTCGCTGATTGCCTTTTTAGCTACGGATAAGCGTAACTTACCGTGCCCTCGATCTGGAAAAAATTCGTTTTGTATTTCTTTTTGCGCCTGTCCAAATAAATCAGCCACCGCAGATTCTCCTGAAAACTTGACCGCAAAGTAATCTTGGACAGCCTTATTATTTTTGTGGATTTCTATAATCATATTCATTAATTCTTTCTTATCTAGTTCATTCAATTGCTTTTTCAAATCAGATATTTTTAGTTTGTTCACTTGAACCCCCCCTTGGCTTACTAATTCCTTACCATAAAACATTCTTTAATTGCAACCCTCAGATAGACTATAACGAATGAGTCGTTGAGTGATATAAAGTAAAACAGATCGAAGTTCTCACTTTCGAACCTCGACCTGTTTTTTGCCATCCTACTATTTAGTTGTCTCGTTCTTCAATTGATCCACATACTGTTTGGCCTCCAACAAAGAAAAGCCGAACCGTTCCCTTGCCTCTTTGACTGCTTGCACTTCTTTTTCTTTTCGTACTAACCCAAGCACCTCATCAGAGATGGGTGTTTCAAATTGCTCATGCTTCAATAACCGTTCTAATAATTTCTCCTGCCGCTTGATCCGTCCCTCGATCATTGCCAGTTTTGAATAAAGCAACAGACCGATTCCCAGAACAAGCGCCGAGATAAATAGCGGATCCATTCATAAGTACCTCCTTGCAGCTATCCCTGCCATTTCTTTAAATTGATATGGTCTGGCGTCCCATCTTTACCGATAATAAACTGCAATTCAAAATCGCTCATATGATAGCGGATATTCGTTTCGCCTGTTGTCTTAATCTTACGAGTATCAACCGGTTTTCCAAGCTGCTCTTTCAAATCGGACTCCGTAATCCCGCCAAGATTCGTCTGACGTTCTACGTTCGTACCAAAATTGCGGGCCTCTTCAAGTACCCCGTTTTCGTTGTATTTGAAGGCAACGGAAGGATTGCCCATCGAACCATGATAATGCTCATAGCCCTCATCCTTCTCCTCTGGTTCGCCTATCGTATTGTATACGTCCTTCCTAGTCGTCTTTCCGATGATAAAACCTTGATCCGGCTGATATACTTTCCCTTCCTTGGCACGATCCGCCAGGCCGTTCAACATGTCCAGCGCCATTTGTTTCTGCTCGTCTTCCATTGTGGTTTCAGACAAGGAAGAGTCAGTCTTCCCTTCTGCATTAGATGTGTTCAGGTCAGACGATTTGTTGTCTGTTGTGCCAGCATCGTTTGTCTCATCCGTCACTGCCGGAGGGTTCTCCGCGCCAGTCTCCCCGTTTTCATCGTTTGCCTTGGTGCATCCAGCAATGAGAAAGGAGATTGCCGTGACCGCAAGCATCCATTTCATTCTTCTCATAAGAACGTCTCCTTCCGATCATAAGATATCTCCCATTCTTCTCTTTTTCCCTTTTCGTGTCAATCAAAAACGAATGACTATCTGTCCAACATCATGGTTTACTCCCTAAGTATCATTTGGACTTGTTATGTTTTAGAACGAGGCAATGTTCTCCACAATATGAATAAAGTACTTCCGTTCAATTTTCATGAATAGGGTTCAAATCAAAAACTTGCGGGTATTTTATGAACCATGTTTTGTCGGTTTTAGTTGGGATGTGATATAAAATGTTTGGACTTTCCGATCTCGTATCCCTCGTCATATCGGCTTTCATCATTTTGCCTATTGTCGTCTTTCTACGGGAGTCGGGATACTTGATTGTCAGCTGGCTATTTGGGGTAATCGAACCGAGGCTCACCATTGGTTCAGGTCCCCGTATTCTTAAAATCGGCATGCTCGATATCCGGAAGTATTACCATTTGTATAGCTGGTTTTCCTATGATGGATTAAAGCGAAAAAGCAAATTTGCCTATATTTGCATTTATTCGGGACCGATCCTTATGAATCTGACCCTTGCCCTCCTCATCAACTTCCTCGTAGCCAACGGGTGGGGAGAGGAATATAAGACTTTTTGGGATCGTTTCGTGTTCTATGCATTTTACTATGTACTATTTGATATCGTTCCAATGATAACCATAAACGGAAAACCGAATAATGGGATGATCATCTATGAAATGATCCGTTATGGAAAGCGGGTCGATTACAATAATGAAGCTTTCCTGCCTGCCACTTCTAAGGTGGAAGAAGAATACCAAGAAAATATGAAAGAGATCAAAAAGATGGAACAAGAACGCAAAGAAGAAAAACGTGAAGATTAAATCGGCTTCCGTTCTCAAATAAGATGCATGCCTTTGGCAATCCTGCAAATACTACCCTCGAACAGGAGGGATCTACCATGGAAGAAATCACGTATACAGAAGCCGTTTTGCAGGAGTACAAAGTCGGAATGGGAAGCTTCTCGGAAAAACTGCCGGAAGTGGCAAGAACATTCCATGCGTTTACCGAATCAAGCTTTGCGGCGGGCACACTGGATCAAAAGCAAAAACAACTCATCGCTCTTGCCATAAGCGTGTATGCGCATAATGAACATTGCATCGTCTACCACACGAAAGGCTGCCTGGATAACGGCAGCACGGAAGAAGAGATGATGGAAGCGATCGGTGTAGCAGCAGCCCTCGGAGGCGGGTCAGCAATGAGCCAAGGGGTCACTGTTTTACAAGATGCCCTAGAGGATTTCCGAAGTTCCATGCAATAATGAAACAGCCACCTGTATATGGGTGGCTGTCGTTTTGTTAATAGGAATTATCGTCAAAGCGATCCGTTTTGTTCTTCCCATCATTTGTTTCCTTTTTAAAATCCGGTTCCTCACCAAATTCAGTTCCGTAATTCGGATTGGAAAAACGGCGGTCCGTCCGGCTCGCAGACGTTTCGGTATCGTCATTCGGCTTGAACAAAAGACCAATGCAGACTAGTCCACTTAAACCGACTAAACCATATACCACCCTAGACAAAAATGCATCCTGGCCTCCGAACAAAGTAGCAACTAAATCAAATTGGAATAGAGCGATCAAGCCCCAGTTCAACGCACCAATTATGACTAAAGCAAGCGCGATCCGTGAAAGCGTACTCATGCATGACACCTCCTTCGATTAGAAAATCGTGAACCTCTAACGTTCGGCAGCGTGTGCTATGCATCTCACCCATTCCCTTCAGGTGAACCTGCCCACCGCACCTGTTATGATTCGTTATTATCTTTTGCCAAAAGCGATTTTTAATACATGTAAAACAATTTTCGGGTGCTTGCCCTACACAATATTTGGGAGGGACGATATAGTAGTAGAAGGTGATGAAAATGAAAAAAATCTATTTGGATAATGGAAAAGTCCTGGCCGGCATGACATGGAAAGACAAGTCATTAGCCGAGTCGAATAATATGGCGCTCCATGTGTGCCAGAATAGCAAGAACGTTTTGGAAAATCGTAAAAAATTGGCAGACTTCCTACATGTTTCAATCCATGATTTCGTATGTGCCAATCAAACCCATAGCGCCAACTTTCATCAAGTCACACAGTTGGACAAAGGACGAGGCGCCTTGGATAACGCGGATGCCATTCCGGATACCGATGCTTTATATACGTATGAACCAGGTATTGTACTATGCAGTTTTACCGCGGACTGTGTACCAGTCATCTTCCATAACGATAAGACAGGCCTCATTGGAGTCGTCCATTCCGGCTGGCAAGGAACGGTAAAGGAAATTACGCTCAAATTGTTTCAACATTTAAAGCAAGCGGAGCAATGCGATCTGGAGGATATTCATGTACAAATCGGCGCCGCGTTAAGCCAGGAGAAATTTGAAGTAGACGAAGATGTTTATAGAAAATTTAGAGACTTAGGGTATGCGGATGACTACATGTATTTTAAAGAATCGACGGGGAAATATCATATCGACAATCAACTTGCCGTAAAGAAGCAGTGCGAATTAGCCGGCATTCCAGCACACCAGATCACCATCGACCGTACCTGTACGTTCCAAGATCCAGCCGGATTTTCTTACCGTCAAGACAAGCAGTGCGGCAGACATCTCAGCTTTATTACAAAGCACCAATGAAACGCTGAACTGGATAGCAGCAAAGAAAGCGGGTTGCAAAATGATTCCAATTGTTTATGATCAACTGAATCGCTGGGGAAAAGATGATGACTTTTTCCTCTCCCTCCTACAAAAATTAAACATCAAGCAACTCGCAGACCTCGGATGCGGGACAGGCAGACTTACCGTCCATTTTGCCCAACAAGGATACGAAGTAACGGCCATCGATCCAAACAAAGAAGCTATTGAGGCAGCGAAAAGCAAAGAGGATGCAGGACGCATCAAATGGATGGTGGGAGACAGCGTGGCTTTGGAGACCAATGCATATGATGCCGTCATTATGACAGCCAATGTCGCCCAAGTCTTCCTAACCGAAGAAAGCTGGCAACAAGTACTAGCGGATGCTTACCGAGCGTTGAAAGACGGCGGCCACTTGATCTTTGATACACGAAACCCTTTAGCGCAAGCTTGGATCGCTTGGATGCAAGACGACACACCTGATGCCGCGGTACATCCAGACAACGGAGATCCCCTTGAAATCTGGACAACTTACGAGGGGCTGGAGGACGATATCTTCACTTTTTACGAAACCGTTAAAAATGCGCAAACGGAAGAAGTCGTAGCACGAGAAAAGATCCAGTTGAAATTTAGGACACTGGAAGTGATCCGTGAATCCCTGCAGGAAGCCGGATTTTCAGAAGTGCGAGCCTATGGTGATTGGGAAGTCCATAAAGCCACAACTCGATCCAAATCGTTTATCTTTGAGTGCATGAAATAAGGGCCATCCAGACAGTCAGTGGAAACTGATTTTCTGGATAGGCTTGTTTAAGGATGTAAAGTTTAATGGAGATAGGTGGTGGCCATTTGAGAAGTTTGGTGGATATAGGAGCACTCTTTAGCAACTTACGAGTAGTTCCATAAATATACGAGCATTTACCGGGTACTTTCGAGCAGTTCCACTAATATACGAGCACTCTGCAGGTACATTCCAGCACTCCGACACATACTCGATCGATTAAAAAATCAGATGAAGAAAAACTCTCTTCACCTGATGTAATTCAAAAACATCCTCACGTAAAATATTCGATTTTGGCATTCGGGAAGAACGCTTCGGTATAGCCAAAAACATGTTCCTTGATCGCATCCTCTTCATTCTTTGGATAAATATATTTTCCAATCCCATATTTACCCCATTTGTAACGCCGCTTTTCCTCATCCAGCTCTAACTTCGTTTTCGGATAGTTCTTTTCAATTACTTTCTTCGCTGGCTTAGTGAAGCGATGCTGGATGAATTCGAATGTGATATCATCCCGTGCATCTTGCGGCAGCTCCGCATCCAGCCGTTCAAATAAATGACGATACCCCTCTTCCCATCCTTCGTGCAAATAAATTGGGGCGACGATGAAACCAAGTGGATAGCCAGCCCTTGCGACTTTACCCGCCGCCTCAATTCGTTTATCGAGCGGTGAAGTCCCCGGCTCGAAGTTCTTAATGACAAAATCGGCGTTCACACTGAAGCGGAATCGCGTATGCCCATTATGCTCAGCATCCAGCAGGTGATCGACATAGTGGAACTTCGTGACGAAACGCAGCCGGCCGAGCTCCGTTTGTCCAAAATGATTGATCGCACGTTTCAATGTATGGGTCAGGTGATCAATACCCACAATATCGGATGTACAGGCAGCTTCAAAACGGGTAATTTCCGGGGCACGTTCCTCGATGTAGTGATCTGCTGCCTCCAGGATCTCTTCCACGTTGACGTAGGTCCGAATGTACGGCTTGCTTCCCATTGTTGTTTGTAAGTAGCAATAATGGCAATGCCCCATGCAGCCTGTCGCAAAAGGAATGGCGTATTCGGCTGACGGTTTGGACGTATCGAACTTCAACGTTTTCCGGATCCCGACGACCAATGTGGATTTTGCCATTCGGTACTTTTGGGCATCCGTGTCGCCTGGCAGGTTTCTGACTTGGTTATGGGATGTCGTAAAACGGATTTCAGTCCCCAACTTTTCGAACTTCTCTTTCAGCTCTTTTCCAAGCGGGTAGTCGAGTGCATTTGGCTCAAAATACACAAGCTGTGGCATAAAAGGTTTGTTCATATTCCAACCTCCCTCTTATGTAGAATGTTTAAAGGGGAAGGAATTATGCCAGCCCTTTTTGACAATGAGTTTTGTTGTGACGGGAATAAATCAAAATACTAGGTGCCACCGGACATCGATGCAATGAAAAAAATAAAAAGCACAGCCGTAATGAGCTGCACTTTCAAAAATATCATGCAGAATACAAGTTATTGGTTACCAACCTAGAAGGGCTGCTAGGTTTATTTACATTAATAATTTTTCCATAATAAATTCATTATAGGATTGTTCATTCACTACACGCTCGCCCACAATTTTGTATCCTCTTCGCTTATACATGGTAGGTAAATAAGGGTGTTTTTGCGCAACCGTTAATCGAATCACTTTTTCCCCTCTTTTTATTAATTCGTTTTCAGCTGATTTCATTAATTGCTTGGACAATCCCTTTCCCTTCAACTCCGTTTTTACTGCCAGTCTGCCAAGTACAAAGCAGTTCCATTCCTCACTATATTTCAGACGGACAGTGCCTACAATAGCAGCGTTTGGTTCTTTCGCAACTAACAAAATGGTATCCTTGATCCATTGCTTCACCTCAAGATCTGACACACTTGAGGCACTTGCGGGAAGGCCCAGCTCTTCATTTTCCGAATAAGCATCCCAATATAATTCTGCAAGTGATTTTGCATCACTTATTGCAGCCCCTTCAACAAGAAACTCCGAAGTAGTTAGCAACCTTGAAATCTCTTGCCGGCCCAATTGATCATCCAAAGCGTTTCCTCCTCATAAATATAGCGGATTGGCACCAACATCATTTGGTCTCATCCTTATCACTGTCCATACCGACATATCCCGTCTTCTCCACCAGTTCCTGCCCTTCGTCCGACAAGATCCAGTCTATAAAAGCTTTCACATTTGGATTTTCCGAACCTGCTGTGATGGCATACAATTCACGTGTGATCGGATAAGCGCCTGAGCGAACCGTTTCTACAGTCGGATCTGCCCCGTCAACAGCTAGCAGCCGGATATCGCTGTTCCCTATCATCGATTCCGAATAAAAACGGAACGTAAAGCCGATGGCACCGTCATAATTGCGGTAATCCGCCACGTAGGTAATTATGCCGCTCATCAGATCGGCCACTTCCTCCGTCGGTGCCTTCATGATGGGTACATCCCCCATGAATTCCTCAAGAGCTGTCTGGCTGCCGCTATCTGCCGGCCGTTGGAACGCCCTGATTTTCGCACGGTTCCCACCGACTTCTTTCCAATTTGTCAGCTTTCCGGAATAGATGTCGCGCAGCTGCTCCTGTGTCAGACCTTTGACCGGGTTTTCCTTGTTGACGAAGAAGACAAAGGCCTCTTTCCCAATAGGCGTAAGGATCAATTCCTTTCCCCGTTCCTCCGCTTTCTTACGCTGCGCCTCGGACGGTCCGAGCGCAAAAATGATATCCACTTGTCCATCTAACAAATTTTCGTATGCCTGTCCCGTCCGATTCGACATCACTTCACTATCATATGGGTCGTAGTACTTTTCTGGATACACAGCTTGTACAAAAGCGGCGTACACCGGATATAGCGCGGTTGCTCCATCGAGTTTCGGTAAATCCTTCTCAATAAGGAAGGAAGCCGATTGTTCTAATTTTACTGCCTTTGTACCGGATGTATTCGGTGCATATTCAGATAGGTCGACATCTGCTGTCTCCACAACCGGCTTTGTCAGTTTGTAGAAACCTGGAATTGCTACTACACACCCAACGAAAAAAATAACCAACGGGATGCCATAGAACACAGAACGTCGCCTGACATTAAATATGGCCATGCCCACGATTACGATAAAGGCTAAGAATCCGCCGATCAAGACAGGCAACCATTCACCATTCTCGCCAAATAGCAGGAACAATCCTAACGGTACGGCAAAGAATGACACAAGCAATATAAAACCTGCCAACGAAACAATTCTACCGGCCAGTTTCACTCGTTATCCCTCCTGTTTCTATCATTATAGCAGGACGAAGAAAGGCGGGCGAATATGCCACTACAGCCCTAACTTCTTTCCAATTTACTCGGACAAGGTAAATGCTATTTATCAAATGCTTGTATGCTATACTACGTGTACATCACTAGAGTAAGAAAGGATTTGGACATGAAACAAAAAATTGGAGTAGCCTTGCTCTTCATTGCGAACTTGGGATCCATGGGGCTGTTCTATCTCATTTTAGGCATGGCATTTGGATTTTCCAGTCCGCCGCAACATATCGGAAATATCATTGTTCTGGCAGTCGGATTCGCGGTCATTCTCCTATGGACCGCCTTCTACTTTGTGGCATTCCGAGCAGACAAACGATGGCTTGCCTTTTTTATCATTTGGCTTGTACTCATTTCGCCGCTCTGTGCCGGACTGCCTATCCTCTTGATCATTCCGTTGCTGTACATAGTTGGAACGATTTTATCCATTGAGCCGAAGAGTAAAACAAGGTCCGAGGAACATATGATGCGTCCGAAGCGCCGCAAGAAAGAGGAACTGTTGCTGATAATGGTGTTTATCCCTACCATGTGGGCAACCCTTCTCTTTGTGCTGGACGTCATACAGGTTGTCCCATACTCGTTATATTCCTCCCACTTTTCTATGTTGTTTTCGCTCATTCTACTGCCGCTGGTCATTTTAATAGGCAGTTGGATCGTTGTATGGAAAGTCGCCAAAAAAGGTTATAGCCATTGGGTGTATTTCTTGTTAGTTCCTATCCTATTCGCATTAACCATGATCTTCCGCATGGGCAATGGATTCATAGCAATGCCAATACAAATTCAACTATCGCTAATCCTGCAGCTACTCGCTTACGGGACGGCTGTTTTTCTAGTATGGAAAAAGCGAAAAGAGTGAAGAAGACTTGTTCTTCTTCACCCTTTATGTACATCTTCACGTTAATTCAAATACGGCAAGGCTGGTTCCACAATAACCTTTCCGCTTTCACGAAGGAAGTTTGAAACGATTTCGACATGGCTCCCTCCAACGAGGAAAAGGATCCGCTCGTCAGACGCAGACGCCAAATCGATTAAATTGGAGTAGAGGATCAAGTTTCTTTCATACCACCAGTTCAACCAATCCATTCCAACGTATTCCTCTTTTGTTTTTAATCGGGACATGTTCAAGTATGTTTGATGAATCTGCCGGTTTAACTCTTCTTCATTAATTTCTTTAAGCATTTCAAGCACACTTTTACTTCCCAATCCTCTAGTGACTGGACTCTCTTCCAGCCAGCCGAAAAGGTCTTGGAACAATTCCGGCTGGTGTTCCTTTGCCCATTCGTACACTTCTCCGAAGTCTTTACGACAAGACCCCTCCCCCATCCAATCTATTGCATGGATTTCAGGATGATCTGCTTCTTTCGCTAGCCGGAAGCCGATCTGGTCGATTTCATTAACCTCCAATTCGTATGTTCCCTCAAGGTAAGACTTATATTTATCATTCAGCCACTTGTTATGTTTCTTCTCCAGTTCCACAGCAATTTGCGTCGGTTTAAACGCACCCAGCCTCTTGACGACCTCTCCAATCTCCTGCTGCCTTTTTTCTGCGAGAAGATTGTCCGTCTCCACTTTATATTGATCGGGTGTTTCCCCCATATGAAACATACCGACTAACATCACTTTGGGTTTGGCATTCTCTATTTTATGCTCCATCACATTTCCCCCTATTCTTTTCCAATCCTACCACAGCAAAAGAATTGAAATCAAATTACTTTCCCAAAACTCTTGCATCTTACGTTACGGAAGGTTCTATAATGGGTGGTAGAAAACCATGGGAATGAGGTACAGAGATGTATACAATTGGGGAATTAGCGGACATCAGCAATGTATCCGTCCGGACACTGCGCTATTATGATGAAATCGGCTTATTGCCGCCCGCGCAAAAGAATGCAGCAGGCCATCGGCTTTACGAGGAAGAAGACGTTTCCAGGCTTCATTATATTTTAACGCTTCGTAACATTGGGCTGCCGCTCGATACAATCCAACAAGCTATGGAAGATCGTCAAATGAAAGTTCAAGATGTTTTGGGGATGCGGCTTCAAATGATTCAATTAGAGCAAGAAAAGTTAAAGAAGATGGAAACTTCCATTCATGCACTCCTTACTCTCGTGGAGTTAGAACAGCCGACGGATTGGAAATTAATATTCAGCTCCTTTTATTCGTCCCCCTCCAAGAAGGAAGCCATTGATCGATTATGGAATCGGCATTTCACATCAGAAGAGAAGGATATTTTGAAAGAACTTCCGGGGTTGGGGGACAAAAGCGAGGCAGCAATAATAGCACTCAATTTATTTAGAGAGACACGCCTCCATGAGGATGAATGTCCGCAGAGCCCGGTGGCACAGCAATTGGCTAAACGGTGGATCGATTTTGTCGAGCAGTCGTATCATGGCAATCTAGAACTTGCCAACAAAGTTTGGGATATGAGCAAACACCAGGAAGTGTCGGGATTCTATTATTTCGAACCGAGGATAGCTGACTTCATTGAACAAGCCATCGCCTATTATGATGAGTCACAAAAAGAAGGGCACGTAACATGAAAAAAGTGATTGTTTATGATCTGCTCATTTACATGGCCGTTCCCTATTTTATTTGGAATTATGGTCGGGAACCTTTAGGAGATTATGCAGCCCTCCTGCTTTCCACCGTACCTGGATTGCTTTATACACTGTTCCGCTTTATTCACGAACGTCAATTTAACATAACAGGGGCCTTCATACTTGTTTCCCTCTTAATAGACACGTTGGTGAATCTTCTATCAGGTTCAGCTGAGCGCATGCTTTGGAATCAAGTCTATCTCGGCTATGGCTACGCCTTACTGTATCTTATTTCTATTCTCCTTAAAAAACCATTGGGCCTTTATTTTGGGGTCGATTTTGCGTACATGCTTGGAAATCCCCGTGAACCAAGCAAAAAACTATTCTTTTCAAAAGAGCTATTTACATGGTTCCAGCTTGTGACATTACTACTTGTGATACGAGGGATCGTCCAGAACACCTTTAAATTTTGGCTTATCGATTCGTATGGAGTAGATGGCTATGGGCAGATGTTAATTTATTTGAAGATTAGCGGAGGTGTTTTCAGTATCCTTATCACGTCGCTCAATTTATTTATCGGACACAAAGTAGTACAAGTTTCACGTACCCAAGCCGCAAAAGACACTTGCCTCCAATCCATAGAAGAAAAAGCACATCAGCCGCTCACCTGATGTGCTTTTATAGTATGTAAAGTATGACAAACACTATCAACCCACAACTGATTCTTTTTATGCTGAAACTGTTTTAGCACGTCTATGTCGGCATTCATTCCCTCATTTCTTAACATGGAAGAAACTTATTTCCAAAATTGTTGAGAATTATTTTCTCGAGAACCGATGTATGTAGTGTAAGGGCCTTTACACAAGAAGGAGAAATGTACATGCGAGTGACAAAGGAAAATTTCATAAAACAATTTAAAAGGGGCAAGGAGAATGCCTTGGAGTATGTGATCGATGAGTATGCCGGGCTCGTGAAAGCAATTGTCTTCAATTCGCTCCAGTCGTACAATGACCCGCATCTTATCGAAGAAGGGGTGAGCGATACGTTCATGGGAGCGTTCGAAAACGCCAAACAATTCCATGGCGATTCCGAAGACTTCCGGAGATGGATTTGTACCATTGCGAAGTTTAAAGCGATCGATAAACAACGAGCTCTTTCCAAAACCCCTCTGGCAACCATCATTGATGATCATCAATTGGAAGTCAAGTCCGCCGAGGATGAGTTCCTCATACAGTCATCAACAGAAGAATTACTATGCATGATGGCAAAGCTGCCACAAGTCGACCGAGATATTTTCACGATGAAATACTTTTTAAATATGAGGAATGATGAAATTGCCAAACAGTTAGGCCTGACAAAGGCTTCCGTTGACAATCGCTTATACCGGGGGAAAAAGCGATTGCAGCAGTTTCGCATGGGAGGAATAGTGATATGAAATGTCTGTACCGCCAATTTAACGAATTGAAGATTGATATAGAAATGAAACCGATGGAGGTAAGTGAGGCAGAAAAAAAACGGATCAAGGAAAGGATCCTGCGACAGAAAAAGAAACATCGTGCACCTAAACGAATCTCTGCGGCGGCTGCCCTGTTGCTTGCGACAACTCTTGCAACTGGTTTTGCATTTCCTACATTTGCGGCAAAACTGCCGATCATCGGAAATCTTTTTGGAATGTTTACAGACAATCAGAGCTATGTATTTGAAGAATATGACACATATGCTACAGATATAGGCATGACGAAAGAGAGCAACGGTATTTCTCTGACTGTCGAAAATGCGGTCTACGACGGCGAAAGCATCACCATTGCCTATAAAATGGTCAGCTATAAGGACTTAGGAACAAGACCCGCATTGGAAGGAATATTAGATGCCCCAGAGTTCGGTGAAGATTTTAAAGAATATGGCTATTTTCCAAAGTACATTTCAAAAAAAATAGGGGATAATGAATATGCAGGTTTATTGATCTACCAATTAATTAAAGGACCAAAACCGGAAGAGATTCACGTGACATGGAAAGGCGATGAAGTACTTGACTTGAATAATGTCTACAACGCCTATCCCGGAGATTGGTCGTTTGAGTTTAAGTTAAATAAATTGGAGGTTCAAACAAAAGACTATGCCGATTCCGGATTATTCTCTCAGAGCGAGGGAATTAAGGTTGCAATTGCAAAAATGACTTCTACACCAATATCGACGACCGTTTATCTAGGGGAGAAAGTTGATATTCCGACTGTAACTAAACAAGAGGCTGAATGGCGAGGTATACTTTTTGACTATAAGGTCACGGATGACTTAGGGAACGAATATAACTTTATTCACTATAGTAGCAGGGGGCATAGTTCTGACTTCAATGGCCGTAATCTTATGAGCACTCCAAGGATTACACTGAGTCTTCTTGATGAGCGAGCCACATCCCTCTTGATTACACCGATTGTCAACGTTTATAAGCAAAAGGACAATAGTGCTTCTGGTGAGCTTGTTCCGATTCAGGAGCCGTATGAAATCGAGCCGATTGTCATCCCACTAGAAAAGGATTGAATCGAAGAAGGAAGGGGATAAAGCCCTTCCTTCTTTATTCTGAAGCGAACATGATTTCCTTTTCCCATACTTCTCAACTCGACTCTCCTCTATACGGTAATTACAATGACATTCTACTAATTCCAATCCTTTGGTCTTGCTATCAATGGAAAACTTAGATATGAATTGACCGTGTCTAAAACCACAAAGAACCTTCATCCGCACGGAAGAAGGTTCTTTGTATTTTATTACATGTTATCAGTTTTCTTCGATTGTCTCTACTTCTTGGTGTTCCGCCAATTCTTCGAGCTCTTCCACTACGTCTTGTGCTGTAGCGGTTTCCGGCTCAGGCGCCTCTTCACTCAAACCGAGGACTCTCGCCGTTGAGTTGAGAAGCTCTTCGAACAGATCCGGATGCTCTACAAGCGAAATGCCGTAGGATGGAATCATCTCTTTGATCTTCGGCTCCCACTCTTTCAAGTGTTGCGGGAAGCATTTTTTAATAACCTGCAGCATGACGTGAACAGCAGTCGATGCACCTGGTGATGCACCAAGCAAAGCTGCAATGGAGCCATCTGCGGCGCTTACGACTTCCGTACCAAATTGAAGTGTCCCTTTTCCGCCTGCCTCTGTGTCCTTGATGACTTGGACACGCTGGCCTGCAACGACTAAATCCCAGTCCTCAGCCTTAGCATCAGGGACGAACTCACGCAATTCTTCCATGCGTTGTTCTTTCGATAGCATCAGCTGTTGAATCAAATATTTCGTCAGCGCCATTTCCTTCGCGCCTGCAGCCAGCATCGTGAAGAGGTTATTTGGTTTCACGGAAGTAATCAAATCCAAATTGGAACCTGTCTTCAAAAATTTTGGAGAGAAGCCTGCAAACGGTCCGAACAATAAGGACTTCTTATTATCGATATAGCGTGTATCCAGATGCGGTACAGACATTGGCGGTGCGCCAACTGACGCTTTGCCGTACACTTTTGCATGGTGCTGCTCCACAACCTCCGGATTTTTACAGACCATGAAAATACCGCTGACCGGGAAGCCCCCGATATGTTTTCCTTCTGGAATGCCGGACTTTTGCAAAAGATGCAAACTTCCGCCACCCGCACCGATAAATACAAATTTCGCAGTGTGGCGTTCGACTGCCCCACTGTTGAGATTCTTCACTTTCAACTCCCATAGTCCGTCAGCTGTGCGTTTTAAGCTTGTAACGCTATGATTGTAATGAACATCGACTTGATTGTCTGACAAATGATCAAACAACATGCGAGTCAACGAACCGAAATTGACGTCAGTCCCCGAATCAATTTTGGTTGCTGCGAGCGGTTCCTTGAACTTCCGGTCTTTCATCATAAGCGGCATCCACTCCGCTAATGTTTCCGGCTGATCGGAAAACTCCATTCCTTGAAACAACGGATTATTGGATAGAGCATCAAAACGCTTCTTTAAAAACTTTACATTATCTTCTCCATGTACATAGCTAATATGAGGCAGCGGCATGATAAAGTCTTCTGGGTTGCGGATCAATCCGCGATTGACGAGATGGGACCAGAACTGTCTGGACAGCTGGAATTGCTCATTTACGTTAATCGCTTTGCTAATATCCATAGAGCCATCTGGTTTTTCAACCGTATAATTGAGCTCACATAAAGCTGAATGTCCAGTTCCGGCATTGTTCCACTCATTCGAGCTTTCCACTCCTGCTTCGGCAAGCTTCTCGAACACGGTAATATTCCATTCCGGCTTTAATTCTTTAAGCAAGGTCCCCAAAGTCGCGCTCATAATTCCTGCACCGATCAAAATGACGTCTTTATTGGTTTCTCTGTTGCTCATTTTTACCATATCCTTATATGTTAAGATTTGCAGAAAATGACATGGTTCCTCACGCCTAATGATGCAACAGCCAAGACGTGTCCGATGACCTTTTCTGTATCATTGTAAACCTATAATAGTATAGCACAATTGTAGTTGAATTTGAATATGAACTATATTTCAATGGATTACTAAATCAAGTTCCTTTGCTAAAAAAAGGGGTGGCAGATCATGGGCTTTTCATCAAAAAGTATTCATGCGTCACTCTTCTCTAATAAATCACTCTTACACTTTTCCACTTCAAGTTTTTCCCTTCGCAAAGCATCTTCAAGTTTGTGTATTTCTTTTTAAATTTTCTTTTTGTGAAAAAGTAAAAGATTGCTCTTCCATTTCTAATTTTTCTGAATTATAATTGAAGTAATTCCAAAATTTATAAGTAGCTCTATATGACGGGAATTGAGTGGGCATGACAAGGTTTCTTTAAGGTTTCTGAATCGCTTATAAAAAATGTACATAATAGGCAATGAAAAAACAGGTAGATATCCATTTACGAGATGGTTTTTACCTGTTTTTTATCATTTACTCTATTATGCCATTGTGGTCCTTAGAAGAATTTAAATGTTTATTTAAGTTTCTTACATTACTGGTTTAAAAGGAGGTGGTATTTGAACTTCGGCAAGGGATTTAAGACATCTTCTTCAGAAGTTAACAGGGTCTGTTGAAAAGAGTTTTTATTTTTTGAATAAACACATAATATTTTAAATCCGGTTGTTAAAGTTAACAGCAAACCACCTTTTTATAAAAAGAATATTAGTTCTTAATCATACATTTTTATGTTAAATAGGAACCGATATTCATTTATAAGGAAAGGGGTGGTAAACATGAAGTCCTTTAACGACAAGATTATCAATGATTTTTTACAATGTCCAAACAATAAGAAGTTATTTGATGAGTATCAGAAAACAAAAGAAGAGGACTGTAAGTTGTTACTGGATGAACAATTCAAGAAATTCTATCAGCAATTCAGATTGATATCCTATTTAATAAAAGTTCTTCACTATGAAAGCAAACACTTCGATAAAAAAATAAGACAGCATAATAGTAGGAATCAGTTGATTTTATCTAATAACATGGATCTGTTAGAAAACGTAAAATGCAGCAGTGATATTTCGGATGAAATGAATTACTCAAGCAATATCGAAGATCATATAACTAGTGAACGTTTACTAAAGTCAATAAGCAATCTGACAGATAGACAAAAACAAATCATGTCACTTGCTTATATCGAACAAATGACTGATACAGAAATAGCAAGGCACTTAAAGATTACGCAACAAGCAGTTTCTAAAGCTAAAAGTAGAGCAATCAAAAAAATTAGGGAGAGTTGAGGCCATGTTTGAAGGAGAAAGTATCACCCAATTAATCGGGAACTTCGGTTTTCCCATCATAGTTACCATTTATCTGTTGTACCGATTTGAAAATAAGATCGAGTCCCTAGAAAATGCCTTGCGTGATTTGGAAGAAGTAGTAAGACTGAGTTCCGGGAAGAAAAAAAGGAGGGAGAAACATGAATGAGGTAGAGGTTTTGTTTATTTTAAACCAACTGGAACCGAAATTTAAAAGTGTTTTATACCAAACTAGTCCTGATTTTCGTGAGGATTTAGAGCAGGATTTAAAGGAACGGGTTATCAACATTATTCAAAATAATAAAATGAGAGATGTGCCTAGTTTTTTCGATTTTTATAACGATGTATTAATGTGACTCCCCCATTACTGTGCTAAATTTCACTCCTATATTCAAGACTTCGAAGGAAGCTTGTTTGACTGCAGACAAATAGAGAAGGCGCCTAGTGCCTTTCACAGATTCGTATGTGCGGTTCATTCTATACGGCTCCTCCATGCTTATCCCTTTTGGGGAGGCAAGTCTAGATAAATGTGCAATAAGAAGACCCCATGCAGTTCTCGTTCAGAATTGATACAGGAACAAGCAAACAGGGAACTTCTCCACCTCGCCACTCTTAAACGGGAAGCTCTCCCTTCCATTCCTTTCGCCTAGGTGCCTAATGGAGCTTTTTGATTTTCCACCAACTCCTCAGTTGTACGATTCGTATTTTTCGCCAATTCTATGAATCGCAAGCGCTTCTCGCTCAGATACCAAAGTATCTACCTATCCAGCGACTTCATTTTTCTAAGACCACTTAACTGCATTATTAGTCCAATTATTTGAATTTTATCTAAATCTTGCTTTACTCTTTGAAACACTCTTCATGCAGGATACAAATAGAAAAAAGGGCTAAAATCCTTTAGATTTCGGCCCTTTTCCTCTTCTCCACTCAGTAGATCTTTATGGATCCACCATCTACCATGATGGTCTGCCCTGTAATATAATCAGCATCTTCGCTGGCTAAGAATACAGCCGTACGGCCGATATCCCCTTCCGGATCGCCTAGACGGCGCAACGGAATGTTATTGACCATTTTTTCATAAAGTTCCGGTGCAGACTGGCTCCATGCTTGTACGCCTTCTGTAAGGGCGATTGGAGCGATAAGGTTGACATTGATGCCTTCTGGCCCCCACTCATTGGCGGCCACACGAGTAATCGCACGAATTGCTTCTTTCGCCGCAGCATAAGATGCTTGCGTCGGTTGACCAGAAATTCCCGCACCAGAAGCGAAATTAATGACCTTCCCTTTGGATTTTTTCAATTCAGGATAAGCAGCTGTCATGAAATTGAATGTTGGATAAAAGCCTGTATTAAAGGAGAGGTCAAACATTTCCATTGTCGTCTGCACAAATGGAGCCTGTTTCGATGCATGTGCATTATTGACAAGGATATCTAGTTTACCGAACTTGTTTACAACTTCCTTTACAATCGATTCCACGTTTTCCTTCTTGGAAATATCCTGAATGAACAACATGCCTTCTGTATATTGGTTCACTTCTTCTAGCGTCTGTTTCCCTTTTTCCTCATTGATGTCCACAATTGCAATATGGGCACCTTCTTTTGCCATAGCAAGCGCGATGCCTCGTCCGATCCCTGAAGCACTACCCGTTACAATTCCAACTTTGCCTTTTAACCTCATACGAACACCTCATCGCGTATATTTTTCTGCCTCTTACTTCCAAAGACCCGCTTTCACCAATTTCTCTTTATTACGGAACGCCAACACAATAAAGACCATGTTAAGAATCAACATGACGACGATAGCGTACATAGATGTTACATACGTACCTGTAAAGTCAAAGATATACCCATATGCCGGAAGTGCAATAATGGATGCGACTGCCAAACCAATCGAGGCTGTTGAATAAATTTGGCTATAATCACGGCTGCCGAACAAGGAAGAGGCCATTGCTGGTCCAAGCGTTCCGATCGACGAGCTCATAAATCCGAATAGGATTAATGAAATAATAATAAACGCCGTACTTCCCGGGAATGCGAGCAATAAGACGATCGCTGCCGTTCCAAATACCATGGCAAGCAGTGACGTGTTTTTTGCGCCAATCCGGTCCGATAAATAACCAAATGTCAAAGATCCCACAAAGATTCCCAATGCCATTGCTGCCATTGCATTTCCGGCAAATGTCACATCATATCCTTTATCCACCAAATAGGTTGGAACATGCATACTGAAGCTTGCCACTGCCGTAACAATGAAGAAAAATAGACCTAACAAGATAAATGCCGGGGACTTGCTGGCATCCTTGAATGCAATCCCAGTTTGCTCCGCTGCATCTTCCGTCTTCGATTCAATGTTGCCACTTTCCATCCCATATGGAACCAAATTTTTCTGTTGCGGTTTATAACGCAACAATAGGAAGATAGTTGGCACTAGAATGATTATGACAACGAGTCCGACTGTATAGTAAGATGTTCTCCAACCAAGGTCAGAAATTAATTTACCGACTATCGGCTGTGTAAAGATACCAAATAAGCCGCCAACAGCCGACATGATTCCAAGGGCAATACCATTTCTCTTTTTAAACCATTGTTGAATTATTACAGGACCTGCGAGTACTGTGATGAAAACCCCACCGACTGCTAATGGAATGGAAAGTGCATACCATCCCCACACAGAATGCATGAAGCCAAACAACGCAAACGAACCTGCTTGAAGCAATACTGCAATGATGAGCACTAATCCTGTATTAAATTTAGTTAAAATCTTACCGCCAATCGGTAAGAAGATCATTGTGACAACAGACGAAATACTTAAATATAACGTTAAATTCCCTACACCTACGCCAAGATCCTTGGCAACAGGTGATATAAACAAGCTTGCTGTATTATTCAGAGCCGCCTTTCCTAACCCGACTGTGATACATAAACCAATCAGGACAAACCACGCAAAATGGATTTTTTTCTTAGTTGAACTCATTAAATGTTCCTCCACCTACTATATGACTTATAACGCTCACGAAAAATGCCAGTATGCAACTTCCACTTGCAGTAAGGAATCATCTGGCATTCTTTCGTCCCGCGTTATTTACTTATTATTTATTAAATTAAGCTTGTGCTTTTTTCATAAAATCATTGAAATCCCCAATAGACGGGTTGCCAATATAGTGGCCGCCTTCTACTTTAATCGTTTGGCCTGTAATGTACTTGGATTCATCCGAAGCTAAGAACAATACGGTATAGCCGATATCTTCCGGCTCTCCGTTATATGGAAGTGCATTGTACTTCAAGAAGATGTCTTGCACTTCTTTTGGCAGGTTTTGCTCTGCTGCAGGAGTTAAAATAAGACCAGGCGCTACCGCGTTACAACGGATCCGGTCTTTACCATACTGTGTTGCAATATAGGAAGTGAGATGTACAACCGCAGCTTTTGAAGCACCATATGCCGTTCTGATGGCATCCGATGCGAAACCAGCCATGGAAGCTGTGTTGATGATGGAACCGCCACCTGCTTTTTGCATATAAGGAATGGCGAAACGGCTTCCTAACAGAACACTCTTCATGTTCACATTCATGAGACGATCCCATTCATCCAAGTCCATGTTGACTACGTCCAAATCTTTTTTCAGATTTGTTAACCCAACATTATTAAAGAGGATGTCAATCTTGCCATACGTGTTGACTGTGAACTCAACAGCTTCTTTAATGGACTCTTCAACGGAAGCATCCAGAAAAATCGCCGAGGCAACTCCACCGTCTTTTTCAATTGCTTTAACGGCTTCCTTCGCTCCCTCTAGATTAAAGTCACCAATGACGACTTTAGCTCCTTCTTTCGCCAAAAGCTGCGCACTTGATAAGCCGATTCCTGAGGCGCCGCCAGTTATAAGCGCTACTTTTCCCTCAACTCTAGCCATCATATTAACCACCTTTTTAATAATATTTGTAGGATCTCCCTAATCCTTCACAATATGCTCAATTAACTTCCTTTGGATACGCGCCATTTGTTGAATCTCTTCGTCAGTTAGGATGGAATATAAATCTCTTCTCATAGCTTGGCCAATTTCTTGTGCTTGAATAAAAATTTCATAGCCTTTACTTGTAATGGCGAGGCGGACAATTCGACGGTCAGCCGCGTCATATTCCCGTTCCGCATAGCCTTCCTTAATCAGCTTATTTGCAATGCTTGTCATACCACCAGGCGTATATCCAAGCTTTTTTGCAAGTTCTGTTTGCATAAGAGGACCTTTTTCACGCAACTGATTGAGAACGAGGATTTGAGAAACCCCTATGTTTCCTTCGATGTGATTCAAGAAATAGAGAATCGATTCGTTATTGAGCAATTCCGCTTGACGGATTAGTTCGAATATAGATGTCTTCATAATAATTCTTAGACCCTTTCTTCTACATAATTTATTTTACCACTAAATATTTAGCTGGCAATAATTATTGTCATAAAATATTCACCAAATAACCAAAATTTATTCTCAAAACAAACAGATATAGACATTTATTTGATGCGTGTTCCAATTCACCCAGTAGATTGGGTGGTTTTATAGAGAATTAAACTATTTTTATATAATATTATTGATAGTGAAATAACTTTGAAACGTAAATAAAGGAATTGAATATGCGGAGTGCAAGTAAAGATGCCCAAGTGATTTGCCTGATTCCCGTACAAAGCGACTCAACATCGGCTAGGAATGAATACTCTGTCTCTGAAAATCGCATCTCCTAAGAGTGAACGATGTTTCCGTCCTTATCGCTGAAGTCTGCCTCAGTCAACCTGTTTGTTAGCCAATACCGGATCCAGCATCGGCATGGATTGGAGAAAAGGCATTCCGCAAGTCAAGGAGTTATATATGTAAGAATATATAACTCCTTTCAAGCGCGATATTCTGATCTTTGCTATGCATTGGTCCTATTTCAACAACTCTTCTGGAATGATCGTAAACCCATCGATCACCGTATCTTCCTCCACTTCAATCAACAAGCAGCGCTTGCCGCCGACTGTTACTTGTTTCACATACTTCAGATCTTGTGGACTGATAGAGATATTGGCAACTTTCGTTTCGATCTTGATGGACTTCGACGTGTATTTCGGAACGATGTGGCTTGCTTTCAGTTCGTAGGTGTCGTCATCTATGACTGTTTGGAAGGCCCTTTCCACCCTATCCGAGTCGACGTCTTCCACACCGCTCACTTTTAACACGCGTTCGAGCTCTTTCGTGTCCAATGTCGGAATGTTATCCGCTTCTTCCTGCTCCTCGTCCACCTCCATCATCCGATTGATTTCATCATACATATTGGCAAGGGTGCGCGTGTTCACCTGATGCCCGATTACTTCCTTCACAATCTCTTCAAAGACCGCCTTATCCTCCTGGGCTGTCATAATCTCTTCGCCGTCCAGCACGTTTTCGATGAAATGATAGTTCGGCTTATTCGCTTTCCCCGCTGCATACAAAATATGATTGACGTCTGCTGCGTTGTCCGTAAAGGTTGGAAACAGAAAACCTCCGATCGGAGATGCTAAGTTGATAATCGGATCAGCCATAAAACTCGATTTAAATTCCTTTCCGATGAAATCAAACACGAGCGATCGTTTCGGCTGCTCAGTCTGGTTCATGCTGCAAAGAATGAAAGGCGTTGTGTATACCTGATCCCGGATGTCCTCCTCTGTCTCGCCAGGCTGCCGCTTCGTTGGTTTAAAATAATTTCCCCGAATAAACGTGACGACGATGTCTTTTTCATATTGGACATCCTGCACCATCTTTTGGGCGATTTGCTGCATCCCTTCTTTCCAGTCCGTCACGTCATCAGCTTGAAGACTCTCATAGAGTAGGGTTTGTGTATGATCCTCCCGTTCCTCTTCCTCCCGCTTGAACTTCACCTCGAATAGTTTTTCATCCAGTTTCCCGCCGAGCACTTTTTTAAAGTTCGTCAAAAACAATTCCTGCTGCTCCCGGTCAAGTAAAGAAAAAGACTGACTCGCCTCATGGTAGATTTCATTGCTCTCCTGTTTAATGTATACATTGTAAATGTCTCGGATCGTCAATAAATCCGTGCCCAACTTAAAATGTTTCCGAATATCTGCAATATCTTTCTTGTTCATCGTATCCAACTCCCTGCTAGGTAAGAAATTCAAAATAAAAAGGAGTATCCCAAAGATCGTTCCTTTGTGACACTTCCTTTATTATATCAGTGATTGTAGAAAGGCAGGCTGGCAATCTACGAATCACGTCTATTTTTTTCCAATAGTAGCTCCATTTTTTGATCCGCCCGGAGCAGGACTTGTTGAATCTGCTGAATCTCTTTTTCCCTTTGCATCATGTACGCCTGTTTCTGTTGGAATAAGGCTCTAACTTGCTCAAGGCTTTGGATTTCCTCTTCTGTCAGTCGAGTATCCGGCTCCAAATGACCTGTCCATTGAAACAACAGTTTGATCTCTTGAAGGGTAAAGCCGGCGTGCTTTAATTTGCGGATGGCATTCATCAACTCTATATGTTCTTCGTTATATTCTCGATGTTTATTTACTACAACCGGCTGTAATATGCCCACTTTTTCATAGTACCGAATCGTATCTTTACTGGAGCCTGTACAAGCTGCAAATTCACTAATCTTCATTGTCTCACCTACTTATTTTACATATTGGTATGCCAGGAATAGAAGGAGGCAGTGGAAAACCAGCCGAACGAGATGATGTCCGTATCGAATTTTTCCATTCCCCGCTCCTTCTGCCAAGGCCAGTACATGCAACAGCGCGAATTCCAAAATCAGCAATGACAGGACTAAGCCTTTGCCGGTCATGCATAATGTTGCAAGCATTCCAACAGATACCGCTATAAACAATGCTGCCCGCATTTGAAATCCTTCGCCTCTCCATTTCTGAACACCCGCCACACATGTCAACAATGCATACAACCCAATCAATCCATATACTACAATCTCCATTCAAATCCCTCCCTTACTTCCACTGTAAAAGATGGAGTTGACTCCATGTCAATTGTTAAAATGCTCGTGTTTACAAGATATTTACATTGCCTTAATACGTTCCTTACATTCTCTTATTATAGTGGAAATGAAGAGGAAGACATCTTGTCTTTGAGTCCATCATCCTAGATCCGAAGTTGAATTTCTCTCTTTCGGACAATCTGCGATAAGTACAATGATACTTCCATTCAACTTGATGCAACAAATGACAGGAGGAAATGTTGTGAAGAAAGCACTTGTTTTACTTATGATGGCATTCACGCTAGCCATATTGGCAGCTTGCGGGGATTCCAAAAAGGATTCTTCCAAAGAGACAGATAACAAATCAACAGAATCGGCAAAAGGCAATGAAACTGCTGGAGACGGCGAAAAAGCAAATGAGGCGATTGATTCCTTGTCCATTGGCTTTGTCCCTTCCAGAGAACCAGAAGAAATCATTACTGCTACTGAACCATTAAAAGAGCTTCTTAAGAATGAATTGGCAACACTCGGCTATGATGTAAAAAACGTAGACATCACTGTGGGCACGAACTATGAAGCAGTCGGCGAAGGACTTTCTGCCGGCACAATAGATGTCGGTCTAATTCCAGGTGGAACTTATGTCCTGTATGACGATGGTGCCGAAGTCATTTTGACCGCTACACGTGCCGGCCTCACAAATGATTCGGATAACCCGAAGGATTGGAATGACAATAAACCGACAGACGCTTCCGATCAACAAGTAACATACTATCGTTCTTTACTCATAGCCGGACCTTCCGAAAAAGGGCAGGCTTTGGCAGCGAAAGTGAACAACGGCGAGGAATTGACTTGGGATGACCTGAACGACGCATCTTGGGCCGTCATGTCCTCTTCATCACCGGCAGGTTACATTTATCCAGCGATCTGGCTCGGCGATCATTATGATCAAACCATTACCAACCTTGCACATGTGGTTCAAGCTGATTCATACGGCAGTGCGTTTGCCCGCCTGGCAGCAGAACAGATTGACGTCCTTGTCGCCTACGCGGATGCACGTCGAGACAATGCGGATGCTTGGGAAAAGGATTACAACCGTAGTTCTTCCATTTGGGATGAAACAAACGTTATCGGTGTGACTCCCGGCATTTACAATGATACTGTAAGCGTTAGTAAAAATTCCGACCTGATGGATGATGATTTGAAGGCAGCCATCCAAACTGCATTTATCAACATTGCAAAGACGGAAGAAGGAAAAGAAGTAATTTCCATTTATAATCATGAAGGGTATCAAGAAGCGACATCTTCCGATTATGACGACGAACGGAAAGCGCAGGAATTGGCAAGAAGCCTAAAATAATGGACAAACGAATCCAATGAGGTTGTCTCATGTAGCGGGACTGTCCCCTACGAGACACCTCATTTTTCGCAAGATGGGAGATTCCAAATGATTGAATTTATTCAGGTAGAAAAAACATACGGCAATCACATAAAAGCGTTGCTGGATATCAATTTAAAGATCGAGCAAGGAGAATTTGTCGCGGTCATCGGCCTTTCCGGGGCGGGAAAGTCAACTTTGATCCGCTGCATCAATCGGATGCATGACATTACAGGCGGCCAACTCATCGTCGACAATATTAAAGTCAACCAATTAAAGGGGCGGGAGATCCGCAAGTTCCGAAAACGAATTGGCATGATTTTTCAGTCCTTCAACCTCGTGACCCGGACGACTGTCATTCGAAATGTCCTGGTTTCCTTCGTTCCAGACTTGCCGTTTTGGCGAAAAGTGAGCGGGCTCTTTTCCAAAGAGCATAAGATCAAAGCATTGAGCGCGTTGGACCAAGTCGGTATTTTGGATAAGGCCTATATCCGGGTCGATCAGTTGTCAGGAGGCCAGCAACAACGTGTAGCACTAGCGCGGACGCTTGCCCAACAGCCGGATATTATACTGGCCGATGAGCCGATCGCTTCACTTGACCCGGTCACAGCCAAACAAGTAATGGATGATTTCAAGCGGATTAATGAAGAGATGGACATATCCATAATTATGAACATCCATCATGTTGAGATCGCGTTAGCCTATGCTGGGCGGATTATCGGCGTCCGAGAAGGTAGAATCGTTTTTGATGGGAAAGCGGAAGACGTGACAGAGGACATCTTGAATTATATTTACAAGGGGCAAACAGCAGAAGAAACGTCAAGTAGTGAAGGAATGCATGCTTATGTATGATAAATTATTCCCGCCTAAGAAACTGGTCTTGCCCAACGGAAAGACCATTGCCGAAAGAAGATCTCGATTTCCACTTGCGGTCATCCTCTTTCTTGCCGCCCTCTACGTTTCCTTACAGTTCACAGGCTTCGATCCGCAAACAATAGTCAAACGATGGCAGCAGTTTTTTGTCATCATCCAAGCGATGATTCCGCCTAATTGGTCGTACACACCTGCAATCATCAAACCTTTGCTGGACACTTTGAAAATGTCCCTGCTCGGGTCGATTCTCGGTTCCCTGACAGCGATTCCTGTCGCGTTCCTCGCATCGTCGAACATTCTAAAGAGCAAGCTGGTCCATGGCTTGGCCAAAGTGTTTCTGACCATTTTGCGAACGATGCCGACTTTGGTGACCGCTCTAGTGGCCACCTTCATATTTGGACTCGGCACGTTGGCTGGAACAGTCGCCATTTATGCCTTTACACTCGCTTATGTCGGAAAGCTATTATACGAGCAAATCGAGAATACGGATATGAAAGCATTCGAGGCTATGGAATCACTTGGAATGAACCGGCTCCAAGCGTTTCGATACGCCATCTTTCCACAAATCTTGCCCAATTACCTTTCAACGGCCCTTTTCTGTTTCGAAGGGAATGTCCGATATGCCGCTATTTTGGGATATGTAGGCGCGGGCGGAATTGGGCTATTGCTGAATGAAGGACTGGGCTGGCGGGATTACGCCAGTGTCGGCATGATTCTTCTTATACTCGTTCTCACTGTTTTCATCATAGAACAGATCAGTGAACACTTTAGAAAACGGTTCATTTGAAAGGATGCCATACCTTGGATAAAATCGAAAACTATCTTCATGCATCGGAACGTAAAACACCGTACACCGTCATGATGTCACTTATTGTTGTAGTATTAATCGGATGGTCCTTCACGACAATCCAACTGCAGAACGTAGAAAAGAGCGGATGGACAATCGCTTCCAGCATCCTATCGGGAATAGTGCAGCCTGACTTGGGCCTGCTCTTCACCTTTACCAAGCAAGGGGTTCCCTATTTATTTGTGGAAACCATCGCCATCGCTTTCTTAGGCACAATTCTGGGAGCGCTTCTTGCCATACCGCTATCCTTCTTGTCCGCTTCCAATGTCGTTCCGAAACCGGTAGCTTGGCTGACCAGACTATTTTTGATTTTCATACGGACCGTTCCTGCCCTTGTGTATGGACTGATGTTCATTCGTGTGACAGGACCCGGACCGTTTGCAGGAGTCCTGACTATCTCACTTGTATCGATTGGGATGCTGGCGAAGTTATTTGTTGATGCCATTGAAGATCTTGATACAAAAATTTTGGAATCCATGACATCCATCGGCTGCACGACCTTCGAGAAAATCAGGTTCGGCATCGTCCCGCAGCTCGTTTCCTTCTTCCTGTCGATTACCATTTACCGGTTCGATATGAATTTGCGGGAAGCAGCCATCCTCGGGCTTGTTGGTGCAGGCGGTATCGGGGCACCCCTCATCTTTGCGATGAATTCCTACCGATGGAACGAAGTCGGCTCCATTTTGATTGGGTTAGTGCTGCTTATTTTAGTAGTCGAATTGATTTCAAACAGATGGCGTCAACAGCTTGTGCGGGGTTGATTGGAGAAGGATTTCTCTGCAATCCATTCAATAAGTAAAGGACCTGGTAGGAATCCAGCGAACATGAAGACTTGAGACATGCTCGCTGGTCCCGGCGCTCATAAAGGTCTTCGAATCGTGCATAAAAACTCCAGACCGCGCATTAGCACTGCATACACGCTCATAAAATCTCCAAACCGCGCATAAACCGATGCCTAGCGCGCATATAACCACTTTAAGCAAATAGAAAAAAGCCGAAAGTATTTGATTTCCGACTGCAAGTAATCGCCACTCCCACGTAGACGCCAGCAAGTGATGCAAGGCGACTGCAGAGGAGTGTGGCGGTTATTTATTGTTATAAAAAATGAATGCGCCAGGCAAGACAGTAATTCCTGGATAACGAATCAATCCAACAGGTCCAATTGCCACGAAACGCCAAATCGGTCATTGATCCATCCAAACTTTTTACTGAAACCGTAATTGTCCAATGGCATAAGCGCTTGTCCCCCTTCCAGCAGGCTCTCATAAAGATGAACGAGCTCCTCCTCTGTATCACAAGTGACATAGATCGAGAACGAAGGCGTGAAAGTGAACTGATGGGTTACATTGCTGTCGATGCACATGAACTCCTGCCCATTCAAGGCGAACACCGCCTGCATCACTGTTCCTTCATCCCCCGGGCCCTCTGCACCATAGCGGACGATATGCCGAATTTCCGAATTTTTCACGAGTGAAATATACAATTCCATTGCCTCTTCTGCCTTGCCATTTTGAAACATTAAGAAAGGGAGCACCTTTCCCATAATCCATCGACTCCTTCCCGTTTAGATGACGTCCATTACTTGCCAAAGTTTCTGTTCAAATGCTGCTTGTTCAACCAATGCCGTCAGCTTATGCAGCTTAGGCAGTTTCCAAAAACAGACGGAGCGGAATCAGGTTAACGAATTATTTGGTATTCAAATAATCCCCGATAGGCCAGTCCGCATTCTGGTCGTTTGCATGAATGAAATACATCATCCTATCCGCTAATGGACTCAAACAGTTCACTGGTCAAATCGACATTGATCCATATGCCATCCTACCGCTTTGGCTCAATGTCCACATACTCTTTCTGCTTGTCCCCATCTAAAAAGATGCCGAACTATGCACACAAACCAATACGATCTCCTCATCTACTTTCCGATTATCTTGGAAGAGCAGGAGTATCTGATCCCCTCCATCGTGAATGATACTCCCGTACATTGTTACCCAATAGTTAGAATTCAGTCCATCCTATTTTTGCTTTGTTGCAGTATTCTTGATTGTCCTGTGCGTTCCCACTCTTCAACAGTTTGATATGCTGCCTCAGGCGTATATCCCTGCCCAACGAGAACTCCCATTAGTATAAATTCTTGAAGGATATGAGTTGCCGGAACTCCTCTTCTCACATCCTCCAGCCCTTCTTCCACCAAATAATTCGTATGCAGAATCCATTCGTCAGGCGTCTTCGGATTATGGGACTGCGAAGAGGAGCTTGTTCTGTTCTCTGTATAAAGAAAATTATACAAGGTTGCATGCTTTAACTCATCGGTCAATATTTCAAATACCACGTCGCGATATTCTCGATACGGAAGACCTGCACGAATGATGCGGTACTTTTCCATCGCCTTTAATTCGCCGAATAACGCTTTTTTAATGCCCTCGATATAGGAGACTGGCGGAATGAATTCCTCCTCTTTCCCCATGCTTACTTCCTGCCCCGTCAATTGCTGATACATTTGCCTAAACAATTGATTATGGCGAATTTCATCATTGCGAATGGATGTGATGATTTCCTTTTGCTCCGCTGTCGGCGCCTTGGATATAAGGTAGTCATAAAACAACTGGTCTTCACGTTCTCCCTGAACCGCCTCTGCCATCAATTGCAAGGACCTCTGAAATGCTTGTTGCTGCTCATTGCTATAACCTTGATAACCATTCATTTGCTGCACGCTGCTCCCCCTTTGCATTCATCTTCATATCGTATGAGTGCCCATTGCGAATTGTGTTATGGTCTTTATTCGGAGAAAGCTATGAATACATTGGATCATTTTAGCTAAGCACACATATTGGATCAGCGATTAGGGTAGTGTAACAACGAACGAAACAAATCAGATGGGAGTGGAAAATCATGTCGGATATTTTATTCACATCCAGTGCAACCGCTTTGGGTGGACGCGAAGGAAAAGTTCAATCCTCGGATGGTGTCGTCAGCTTTAATACGGCGATGCCTGGAAGTCCACGTGCGATAAGATTGGCCAATTCCACCAATCCTGAACAACTTTTTGCCGCAGGATATGCTGCCTGCTTTGACAGTGCCTTGCAAGCGGTGGCCAGAAAAGAACATGTAAAGTTCTCCTCGGAAGTGACAGCGAATGTCAGCCTCTTAAAAGATGAGGCTGACCAAGGTTTCAAACTGGCTGTCAGTTTGCAAGTGAAAGGCACAGACATTGAAAAAGAGCAACTGGAAGACATCGTACACAAAGCCCACCAATTCTGTCCTTATTCCAAAGCAACAAGAAACAACATTGATGTATCGTTAGAGGTAATATAACTCAAAAGCTCCTGCTCTTGTTCAGGAGCTTTTCCTCCAAGAACTCATATCCCTCCTGTTAATAAGGGATGTCCATAGGGCTTATTGTCATGTCCTTAAATCTACACGCATCCTTCTTTTTATTTTCTCGACGAGCTATATGGAAGGCGCACCAAGGGCCTTATTTTGAAGACACTGCAAGGGATTCACTATCACTATTAAAAAACACCCTCGCAATGAACTTGTATGTTACACAAGTTTCAATGGAAGGTGCCCTTGCACTCCACATTCCTTAACCGAGCAAGCAGGCGATTACGGAATAATAAAATTGCTGAACACCATGAACAAATTAATGATAAAATGCCAGAGCATTGCCGGAACGATGCTCCTGCTGCAAACTGTCACTATGGCAAAGAACACACCGCCTATTGAAAAACTGAGAGCAGCTGCTAAAGGGATTCCAATTGCAATATGATGAATTCCAAAAGCAAGACTTGTGAATAGAATGGCATAAAACAACGATCCTTCATTCCATAGCACTTGGAATAGCGTTCCCCTCCAAAGCAGTTCCTCCATAAAGGCATTCACTACAGAAAAAAGAAGCGCAAACAGGATTAGGCCTTTCATCCGCTCCATATCGCCAAAAATGAATAAGAGAGGAACGAACACTGCGAGATTGCCCAAAATGGAAATGATGAAAAACAGCCTGATCTTTATATAGTGGAACCCGTGTGTAATGAATGGAAAGTAGATAAGATTGTCCCATTCAGGTTTTCGAAAGGATAAAGAGCTAGGTTTTCGGAAAAGGCCGGCTGTTAGTATCAGCCCGCCAATTAACAAGCCGAGCAATAAACGATCGATCAGAATGGTAAGAGCTAGATCATCTATTCGTTGATGAAACTTGCCGCGCAGCAACGTATATAAATAAAAGCTAATCAGAAATGCAAGGATGCTCGCACTTAAATACCGGACATCTTTTCTCACAATGACCAGTACAAAGAGGACTGCGGCCAAGGAAAGCACTATCCTTGTTCCGATGCCATAGGATAACAGAATAAGCCCTATCAGAAACATGGCTCCAATCAGGATATGGAGCAGACCTATTTTGGGATTTTTCATAGAGTCTCCTATTGAGGATTCGTCACACTAGCAAGGATGTCCAGCAGTTGATGGCTATCTATTTTCCCACCTAAATTCACAGGCAGCAATTCGATGAATAGAATGTATTCCGGCATTTTGTGCAATGGCAGGCTTCCAAGCAGCTTTGCTTGAATCCATTCCCTGACTACATATTCATCCATACACCGGTAGCTCTCTTCCAACACAATGAATGCCGCCGGTACCTGTCCCCATTTATTATCCGGCACAGGAAGAACAGCTGCCTGCCGAACCCCACTAATTTCTAACATACTCTTCTCTAGCTCAGACGGATAAAAATAGAATCCTCCTCGGTTGATGACTTCTTTTTTTCTACCCATGAGAAACAAATACCCGTCCTCATCCAAATATCCCATATCTCCCGTGCTGATATAGTCGCCTACAAAGGCCTGGTCTCTTAAACTCTCCTCAAACTTGTACCCTTCCATCGCATAATTGGATTTTACATAGATTTCCCCTACCTCTCCAGTCCCGACCTCTTCCTTGTTTTCATCAATTATGAGAATATCGATGAAAAACTCAGGTTTCCCGGTAGAACCACTTTTATCTGTCCATTCCGATTTATTGATGGATGAGATGGCTCCAACCTCGCTCGTTCCATAAAAGTCAATAATTTCACAGTGCGGGAAATACAGCAGCAGCTTCTTCTTAAGATCGTCCGGCAACGCCCTTCCGGTTGTCAGGACTTCCCGAAGAGAAGGCGGAGCCTGGACAGTCATTTTTTCCATATAATTCACCAGTTCATATAAATCGGAGGGTCCGGTGGTCATTTGGTTCGCCTGGTGGGTCGTGAGCAACTCGTACAGGATCCGGGGGTTATCGGATTTGCTGACAGCCAGTGTATCTCCCTGCAATAGGGTGCTATAGGCTAATGAAAAGTGAGATCGGAAGAATATAGGACGGACCAACAGATGGATCGAGGCCTGCTTCTTCATGTAATCTGGGAGGACAGTAGGGTTCAGTGATGTCTTCAGCAGTCCAATCCCTTTCGGCTTCCCTGTTGATCCAGAAGTAAAGAAAATCATTTCGCTGTCATCAGCATACACATCGGTCAGCGAGGCGGATTCTGTCTCGCTTCGAATTGTAAAGTCCAATTCCAATTTCTCTGCATCTACAATGATTTGTTCCAAACCAGCAAATGTATCCTCAAAAAATGGTTCCGTAATGATGGCTTTCACATCATACTCATTGCAAACCCTTCTGCTATCCTTTTGGAACAGCTGATAATTCATCGGCATAATTACCGCATCCAATTTCTCCAAAGCCACAATTACCCCGATAAAACGGCTGCTATTCCGCATGCATACCATCACCCTATCATATTTCCGGATACCCGCCTTCCAGAACGTCAGTGCCCAATTTGTACTTAGAAGTTCGAGCTCTCTATAGGTTAGGCATAGCGTATCGTCAATTGTGGCTGTGCGGCCGGGAAAGAATTTGGCAAAAGTTCGTATGTTTTGCATAATCGTCATCTTACCGATCCCCCTTATTTGAGACTACTTGAACACATAAGCCTGCTCGGCCTGCTGGAGAGCCTTCTCACTCTTTTCAATATCACCAAGCTGCAGATACGTAAAGCCCAACAACCTATGGATTTCCGGATCATCCAGTCCATTGGCGACGCAATGTTCTAGTTCAGCTATGCCTCGTTTCAGATCTCCACCAAACTCTTTAGGAATTTTGATGAAACGCGTGCCAACTAGTCTCCTGACAATGAGCGAGTCTGGCTCCAGTTCTATGCACTTCTGCACGGCTTGTTCGAACCGGGGCAGAAGCTTTACCTTTAACAGCGCGTTACTAGTTTCCATTTTTGACCCTAAGCTAATGGCAATCCATGAATAAGCCTCCGGATCATTCGGATCCCTTATTACTGCCTCATTAAAAAACTGTAACGCCTCATCAAATTGGTCGGCATTGAGGGCATCAATCCCTTTTTGCAGGACTTCGGATATCGCGGTTTGTTGGGGATATTCAAAAAAAGATGTTGTCCGTTCAAATTTCCCGGATGGCCTCTCGGGCTTCGAGGTTTCACTTGGCTCTTCCATCCCATCTATCAGTATGGCATTCCGAATAATCTCTTCCACGAGCAGCTCATTCGGATTAACAAAACAGAAGGAGGCATCGTCGAATTGAATGAGTGGCAGTTCTGTACAGGCGAGGATAATGGCTTCTGCCTGCTTGTCCATCAACCTGCCTGCAAGCGCACAGATATAGTCCTTTGATGATTTCTTTACGATTCCTTCCTGCAATTCCTCTGAAATAATGCGGTCCACTTCCTCCTGTTCCTCTAAGGACGGCTGGATCAATTCAATACCCATTTGACCTAGCTTCTTTTCATACAAGCCGAATTGCATCGTAACGAAGGTCCCCAGTACAGCTACCTTCTTGTACTCGGCATCCCGGCATTCATCGACAGTCAAATCCACGATATCCAAAAGAGGAAGAGGTATCCTGTCCTCGATGGTCGTCACTGCATAATGGGTTGTATTGGCTGTTAGCGCTGCAAATGCAGCGCCGGCATTCTTTAAAGAAGTGAGTGAAGACAAGAGCACTTCCCCTGTTTTGCTAAGCTCCTGGTTGCTAAAAAGATGAATTGGCATATTATGAAGCGTGATTTCTGGATGCGTGCCATATCTTCTCATGCAGGTAATAACAAGTTCCTGATAACAGAGCGCTGCGCCAACCGCAGAAACGCCAATCAGTCCCACATGCTTCATTTTTGTCATCCTAATTTCCTCCCTGTTCCTAGTCCGTAACACCAATCAAGAGCCAGGCCGACCTTGAATGCGACCGTCATACCATTTAAAAGAGAGCAGAACTTGGCAGTAATCCGGGTTAGAGTAGCGGTTCAGCTATTCCAAGGCAATATCCTTTTGTCCTATTCCTGCCATGTCCTTAGACAACGGCAACAACTAATCTTTCTGCCGCAGTATCAAACAGTGGGCGATCAAGTCCGTACGCCATATATGAAACAGCTCCATGATTACTTTTAACTTTCAATAAAATGATAAATACGAGTTGTATAATTGCTTTGCCGCTTATTTGATATACATCTCCATAGGATTCTCAACGGCTATTTCCAGCGCGTTCAGGAGATCTGGATTAAAATATTCGATTAGGTGGATCCCCGGATGGCCGTTTTGTTCAAAACGGACTTCGTACTCCTTAAATGGCACAGGGTCATTGCTGTTGAAGATCAATTGCCTAGATTTTTTCTGTACATCGACAATCGTTGAGCCTTTCCTCCATCCTGAGGCCAGAATCCTTCTCGTGGAGGGAATCTCCATTGTTTTCATGCTGCTTCCTATGCCTTGCTCCTTTTCTTTTATTTTGGCATGTAGACCAGTCGGAGTGAAATCCGGGTAAACTCTTGCAAAGTTGTGGGAAAGAATAAATTCCGATTTTTTTATGATAATATACGATTCCCGAATAAGGCATTGCGTCAACTGACCATCTCCCAAATTCACGTGATCCGCAACTTGGTCTACTACAAGCAGTTCAATTTCATCACCTGCTAACACTTCTAGAATATCGGTCGTCCTTCCATTAGAGGTTAAAAGAAGTTGATAAATCACATCTTTATATATGGCAACCAACCGTTCCATTTTTTCCTCCTTCAGAGCCCTATTCTATTCATCAAACCTTAGACGCCACACTGCAACCGTGATGAAAGCCATTCCAAACAGAAATAGCACAAGCATATTTAGCCACACGTCGGACAGGCCCATCCCTCTGACTAGCAAGCTTTGATATCCTGTCAGTGCCCATGCATGGGGAGTGAACAGGGCAATCTTTTGCATGAGATCCGGCATGACGAATAACGGAACCATCGTACCTCCCAGCGCCGCCAACGTTAACACAATCATCATTGAGACACCGACAATCTGGGTTTCTGACTTTACGAGGGAGGCGATCAGCATCCCAATGGCAGTGCTGGCCCACGCCAAGCACAAGGAGATTCCGATCAGCCCAAGTATGGAGTTGCCGAGAGACATTTTGAACAGAAAATGCCCAATCGCAAACATGACAAAACATTGGATCAGGCTAATCAAGAAGTTGGGAATCATCTTTCCAATGAACAAATTCCATTTTCCAATCGGTGCAGACAGGATCCGCCTGAACGTGCCGTCTTTCCTCTCTGCCAAAAAAGAACGTCCCGCGAACATGACGATAAAAAATACAAACATGACCGTATAGCCCGGAACATTCTGTTGGAAGGCATCCGGTTTTTCCACTTTTTCCGAGACACCGAGATACTCCTTGACCGTAATCAACGGTTCCCCTACCGAATCATTTGCCTGCTGCAAAAGCGTATCCCTCATCGATTCTGTCTCAAGTCCCATATAGCCGACTTCAATCGGCTCCCTTTCCACGGGGGTTCCCCCTGGAAAGCTTTGGGCCAATTTATCGAGCTCAGCCGTTAACTCATCTATTTTCTCTTCATACAGGTCCGACATCTCTGTGACCCGATCATTCACGGCTTCATTCACTTCTGCAATTTGATTGTCAACCATGTTCTCAATCGTAAAGAGAGCGGAGTACGTGCTGGACACACCTTCCAACGCCTTCACTATAATGGAACTCGTATTATATTGGGCTGGATCAATAAAGCCACCCAGAGTCACCTTTTCATTTCCCTTTACCTTTTTACCAAACTCCTGTGGAATGACGACTGCCATCGGATATGAATTTCCGAGTATGAGCCTCTCTGCATCCGACTCCTTAAATACTGTCCCGTCGCTCTCGGTCACTACTGTTATGCCTTGCACGTCGCGGAGCCGTTCGATGAAGCCCTTGGACTCTTCCGTTTTATCCAGGTCAATCAACGCAATCGAGACAGTTGGGTCGTGGCCTCCATTAAAGACCGGCATCAAAGCAAAGCTCATCACACTGATGAACATGACAGGCAAAAGAAATAGGACTATCATGGCCGCCTTATCTTTCAGGATCAACTTTAAATCTTTTTTCACAATCGGTAGAAACTTCATATTCTATTCCCCCAATTATTCCGGCACGTCAATGCTTACTCCCGCAATTCTTTTCCGGTCAAATGCAAAAAGAGCGTTTCCAACGTAGGCGGCATTGTATTGACCGAGCTTACCTTGATCCCTTTTGCACTTAAGGAGCCTAAAATGGTTTGAAGCGCTTCTTGCGTATTTGTAACAATGAATCCTACTTTCTCTTTTGCCTGTAAACATTCGATAATACAATCATGCGTGTCCATGATGGTCCTGATCTCCTTACTTCCCATATCCTGATCGAGATGGAATTCCAGGATTCCACCATGCAACTTCTTCAACAGGTCCACTGTTGTCCCGATTTCGATAATACGGCCTCCATCCAGAATGGCAATTGTATCGCAGAGATTTGATGCCTCCTCCATATAGTGGGTTGTATAAATGATGGTCCTCTTCTGTTCTTTCAGGAAATGAATCAGCTCATAGATCTTATTCCTGGATTGAGGATCGATGCCGACAGTCGGTTCATCCATAAAAATAATACGCGGATCGTGCAAGAGAGCGGCTGCAATATTAATCCGCCGCTTCATCCCCCCTGAATAATTTTTCACAGGATCGGAAGCTCTGTCCTTCAGTCCGACGAGAGTTAAGATCCAGTCAATTTTCTCCTTAAGCTCCTTTCGCTTTAATCCATACAAAGCGCCAAAAAACTTCAAGTTATCATAGGCGTTCAGTTCCGGGTACAGGGCGATATCCTGCGGGACGACCCCAATCCTTCGTTTGATTTCCTTTGTGCTGACATGGATATCAAAGCCATCAATGGTCACTTGTCCGGAGGTGATTGGCAACTGTGCACTCAGCATGGATATGAAAGTCGTCTTCCCTGCTCCGTTCGGTCCCAGTAGTCCAAATACTTGCCCCTCTTCAATCGTTACATCAATCCCTTTAATCACATGAAGATCCCCGTACCGCTTCTCGACGTTTGCCGCCTCAATTATGGACATTGTCCATTCTCCCATTTACAAATTCCAATTCTTTTTTGATTAACGCGTGCTGTGGAATCAAATCGATTCCCTTCTCAAGTGCCTCTTTTGCCTTCGAGTACTCCTTCAGCTGGATATAGGTAAGACCCAATCCATAATAGATATCCGAATCTTGGATACCCTTTTCAATACAAAAAAGGAATTCACAAACTGCCTTCTTTGGATTCCCTCCAAATTCCTTCGGGGTTCTCATTAGCCGGAAAGCATTCACTCTACGGGCGACCGTTGATTCGGGATCAAGCCTCAATGCAGTCGAGATGGTTTTTTCAAACTGCGGCAGATATTTCAACTTTTCCATGATGCCGCCGCTTTCCATTAACTTTCCATAGCTCGCCGCCAAAAACGCATAAGCTTCCCCATTGTCGGGATCTGCTTCTATGGCAAATCGAAAATATTGTTTTGAGGTAACGTAATCCTCCTCCATAAAACTCTCTTTTCCTTTTGTCGTCCAATAGGTTGCATTCATGTTTTCCCACCACCTTGTATTTATTAGCACTTGCGAAAAATCATTCGGTTTGCTTTTTCGAACGTTCTTGGAATCGGCTTGAACTCCACGTTAAACGTAATTGAAAACAGGGCCGTCATCTCCGCTTCAATTCTAGCTTTTAAGATTTCATCCTGAATGGAAGGGTTGCGATCAATCTCAATTGTAATCGTCTCATTTTCTTCGATAATAAAGTGATACCACAGTCCAACGCCTTCGATTTTCATAAGGTAGTTCTCTAATAGAAACGGCGAATAAAATTCACCGTTGATTTCCACTTGATTTTCAAGCCTGCCTCTTAGCTGAAGTACATCCATCTGACAGGAGCACGCACACTCCGATTTTTCCAGATAGCCGACATCCCCAGTCCGATACCTGATCATCGGCATGCCTTCGCGAAGCAGTGTGGTTACAACTAGTTCCCCCGTCTCGCCGTAATTCAGTATTCGGTCACCGCCTACTTCCACAATCTCCACCTTCACATGCCCTTCCGCTATATGATATCCGCTATGCTCTGCACATTCGATGCCGATGACACCACATTCTGTTGAACCGTAAAAGAAAATGACATCACAACCCCACAGCTGTTCTAAACGATTTCGAAATTCGTGTGAACAGCCTTCCCCTGTCAAGATCATTCTCTTTAAACGAATATCATTCCGTATATCGATTCCGAGCCCTTCGCCCACTTCGGCGAGAAGCGCAGCATAGGAAGGGGTGGTTGCCAATACGGTCGCCCCGTACTCTTTCATCAGTTCAAGCGACTTATCGACTGGTGCCATATATCCGCCTTTACCCAGCGACAGGACAGTAGTGCCAAAGGAAAATTGAAACAGACGCTGGAAGCCAAGCCCTGGCAATGCAAATTCATAGGGCAGTGCGACTGCTGCTACATCGTAGTCCTTTTCAGGAAACAACGTCGTATATTTTGGCAGCAGTTCATATACGTATTGATCTGCCAGCGTAAAAGACGTATAGATGGGTTTCCCCGTCGTGCCTGAGGTCACATGGACTTGTCCAAGTTGTCTCGGTTCCACGCACAACAGCTTGCTTTTATCCCCTCGGATGGCGTCTTTCTCGAGAAACGGCAGTCCTGAAAGGTCATCCAGTGTTCTCAATGCTCCAAAGGGCACCCCACTTTCAAGAAAGGACTCCTGGTAATAGCGATTGTTCTTTAGCGCATGTTCAAGCAAGAGATTGACCGCTTTCAGATGGTATCTCTCGATTGTAGCTTTAGGCAGCACATCAAACGACAGCCCGTCCGCTTCCAATTCGTCGAAAAAAGAGAATAGAGGTTCATAGGCAAGCTCTTCGTTGATATCGACTACCATCTTCCTCGGATATTTTGAAGTCTTGAATGTCATGGCTTCCCCTTCCTATCCCTGCATTTTTAATTGAACGCAATGGTCAAGATAGATATCCATTGCCTTCTGAGGAGTAACAAAGTCATGTACTAAGCTTGAAAGCGCTTTTGACATAGCCACAGGGTACTTATCTTCAAAAATATTTCTGCCGATAGAGATGCCTCTTGCCCCTGCATACAGAGAGTCATAGATCTGGTTAAACATACCCATCAGATCACTCGATTTTTCACCTCCGGATAGGAGGACAGGAATAGGAAACGCCTCAATCGCTTCCTTCATTTGTTCCTTTGTTCCGGCGTATTTTACTTTCACAATATCAGCACCCAGCTCACCGGCGACCCGGACAGCGTGGGCAATGAAATTCTTCCCAGGATCCTCCGTCCTTTCTCCAAATACGTTCATCATAGCCAGGACAGGTAGCCCCCATTTATAGGCTTCATCGCAAATGAGGCCGAAATCCTTCAACATCGCGGGCTCTTCCCTAACTCCGAGATTCACATGTACCGAAATTCCGGCAACTCCAATGCGGAGACCATGTTCAATCGTGGAAACTAGCTGTTTGAACTCTCCGTTCAAAATAAATTGAGTCGATGCGGAAAGGTGCAATAGATAATTCATAGATCTCGTTTCTTCCCCGTTGTCGATCGCCCACTGGATTGTCCCTTTATGCGCCACGATGGATTGAAATTGATTTTCTTCCGCCATGCATACAAGTGCTGGAATGTCCGTCAGCTTACCGAACGGTCCCAGTGTTGTTCCATGATCGACAGGAAAAAAGATGGCATTCCGTGAAATCGGATGAAACAAACGATTCATTCTTAGAGCTTTATTCAATTTAGCTCCCCACCTTACTCTTCAATTTTAGTTCTCCAAGATCTTCTCCTGAATTTTTACGCCGACGTGCCTTCCCGGTTCACATACGTACCCCAAAATCTCATCGCCGACCTTGAAAGTTGTTGCATTCTTAGGTCTTCCTTCTCCATCAAATATCCGAATATGCCAATCATCCTGAACAATTGTATTCATGCTCTTCCCTTCATATTCAGCTTCAATTAACAAAAGCGGCCTCACTTCAATTTTCATTCTGCCGATGTTCACTTCCCTAAGATTACCGGCTACGTCAATGACAAATACTTTGTTTCCAGCCTTCAAATCTGTCATGTATTCTGTCGTATCGTTCGGACACCACACGTAGCTGTGAACAGCTCCGGCGTTTACTCGGAATGGCCTGGTGTTCATATACGGCAAGTAATGCGTTTCACTGCACACGAGGAACCCGCCGCTAGATGTGGAACCTACAATCATTGCCTCTTCCATTGTCAAGAGACTAGTCGTATCGATGCAAGCCCGCTCTCCCGGTCCCAAATGAACCACATTCGTCACCTTCGCCTTCACGAGTGGCAACGTCGTATTCTTGGCATTTTCCAGTGCAAGATTCAATTGCGAAATGACTTCCGCTCTGCCCGTGTCAATCAAAAATCCGTCACACCCAACTTCCATCACTTCTTTTGAGACGACGGCATCGCTGACGGTTTGGACAAATTTCAGAACTTCTGTATCGCTATTCTGCAGTTTTGCAATGACCAGCTCAAGCGGAATATTCGTCTCATCTTTGAATTCAACAAGCAGGTAATTATAAGCTCCGCCTTCTTCGCAAGCCTTTAACATGGAGGCTTCATCCTCAATGTACACGTAAAGTCCGGTTTGCAGATTTTCAGATAATGCCAGTTTCAGTGCGTCTGCATCGGGAGAAACGATGACAACATCGCCCTGTTCCTGTTCATCCCGGTTCAAATAGGTTTGCAGACCCTCCACCGTTCGGACGTAAATGCCGATGGTTAGCCGATCCGAGTGCAACAGCCCCCCGGTTTGTTCCGAGTCATAGAGTATCCCATTGAAATTATAGGATTGGTTGATCAGCGCAATCAGTTCAGGATCCTTCTTTCCTTGATTTCGCGCGTCATACCAGATTATTCGCTCCCTCATCGCAGCCTCCTATTTTTCTAGCCAAACCCTTTTTACTTTACCGGGATTGCGCAAGACTTTTTCTACTACCTCGACATCACAATCCATGTTGATATGAAATTCAAAAGATGAGTTGATTTGCTCCGCGAGTAATTCGCGATCTATGTTTTCATGAAATGGTTCGACTTCCACCTTTAATAGCCGATCCTTTACGATGAACCGGTACCAATTCCCGACTCCGTCTACTTGCATAAGAATATTTTCGAGGTAGAACGGTGAAAACTCGCCTGATTCAATTTTGATCTGCTCGATATTCCGTCCGCGCAAACAAAGCTTCGGCAGGCTGACTCCGCAGGCACAACCGCTCTCTTCGATAAAACCGATGTCTCCTGTCCGATATCTGACGAGCGGCATCCCTTCCCGGAGCAATGTCGTTACGACAATTTCCCCTTGTTGTCCAGCTTCCAATGGCTCCAAAGTTTCCTCATCCACAATTTCAACGTAAAGATGGCCTTCCGCTAAATGGAAACCATCCTGTTCTACGCATTCCAGTCCGACCAACATCGCTTCAAGCGAGCCGAATAAAATGGTAGAAGTGCATCCCCAAAGCAATTCGATCCGTTTCCTGAAATAATGGGAAGTGCCTTCGCCCGTCAGGAAAATATGCTTGAGAGTAAAATCGTTTTGTATGTCCAATTGAAGGGCTTGTGCCTGTTCGTGAAGAAGGATTGCATAGGAAGGAGTTGTGACTAAAATTTCAGCTTCCCAGTCTTTCATGAATTGAAGGGCGATTTCAGGTTCGGAATAAGCACCGCCTTTTCCAACAGGAAGGATCGTACAATTTAAAAGATGCTGAAATTCGTGGTGAAAGGTTAATGCGGAAGAGCTCATTTCATAAGGAAGGGCATTGGCTACAACCTTATTCTTCACTCCTCCCATCAGTGTTGGATATTTCGGGGCAAAGTAATAAGAATAGAGTTCATCCATTGTATGGCCAATGTAACTTGGTTTCGACCCTGTCGTTCCGGTGGATTTGCAAATATGAGCCAGTTTCTTTTTCGTTACAAGTTCTTTATAATGATTCCTCAAATCATCTTTCACTAAAAATGGTACATCTCGAAGATTATTTATTTGAAATTCGGTTTCCGGATCATAACCTGCCATTTGCAGCCTATCCCGGTAAAATGGATTGTGTTCCCATACATAAGAAAGTAAATGTTGTATAGCAACACGATGGTATTCTCTTACATCCTCTCTCGGCATCGTCTCGATTGAGGCTCCGTCTTCCTCCAAGCTCTGAAACCACCGCTGGATGCTGATCAGATGGTACTCGTCCCTCGAAATTTGGAGAGGTTTGGTCAGCAATGGCATCGTTACCCTACCCCCACTTCAGCTTTTAACAAGCGAAGAATGTTTTTGCTGAAAATATAGTCCTTCTTATCATCAGAAATCGGCAGCCTCTCAATTTTCACCTTTTCTACATAGGGATCTGAAAGAGGAAATTCAGAGCCATAAATTATTTTTTCATGACCGCTTTTCTCCACAGCCAATTCAATGGCCAAGTAGTTTGCAGAAGACGTTTCCAAATAGACATTATCCATTGAGGAGGCAAGTTCAATCGCTTCAATGTCCAATGGACCGAACCCCATATGGCCAATAATGAACGTTGTCCCCGGAAATTCTTGTGCCAACTTTCCTAATGCCGCCGTGCTTGCACTCGCATGGAAAATTGTATGTGTATAAAAGGGGATATCCAACTGTCCACATAGATCCGCTAACGCCTTAGATGTTTTGCCGAGCAAGGAAAATTGATGAACCATCGGGGCCATCTTGAGACCATGAAATCCTTGGCCCACCATAGCCTCCAGCTGTGTCAGCACCTGTTCCTGCTTATTCATCATATTCACATTGCAAAACCCGTAAAACAACTCTGGATAATGGGTCATCAGGCTTAACACATAGTCGTTATTTGCCTCCGGTTTCTCGGGTTTGTCTTTGCCGGTTACATAGTTTGTCATTTTCCTGACATCGACCATCCCACCCGGAAACAGAACCGTTTTATCAATGTTTGAAAACTTCATCGTCTCCTTTAATTTTTCCACACTGATATAGGGCATTTCCGCGATATGCGCATGTCCATCAATAATCATTTCCTCTTCTCCCCTTTGAAATAGACTCGATTCACCTTGGAATAATCCCGCTCGATCCGATCAACAATTTCAACCTCGCAAACAATTCCCCCAGCCGTGTACATATGCCGTTTCACTTGACCGGACAATTCTTCTGCATCAACCCCATTCGGATTTTCGATTTGAATTGTTAATTCCTCGTCTTCTACAACGAAACGAAACCATAAGCCGACATCGGGATTCATAAGAAGGAAGTGCTCCAGCAAAATAGGTGAATAGTCGATTCCTTCAATGGATAAGGTGCCTCCTTTTCTGCCGCGTAAATGCAGCCGTTTCAGCTTATTCTTTGACTGTTCACCTGCTTCCTGAACAAAACCGATATCACCGGTCTTATAGCGAATGAATGGCATGGCTTCCCTAAGAAGGGTCGTTATGACGATCTCTCCTATTTCACCATCTTCTACAGGCATATTTGTTTCATCGATAATTTCTACAAGAACGTTGCCTTCCAGTATTTGATAGCCTTCCTCAATCGCATGTTGGATTCCTACAAGACCACACTCAGTGGAGCCGTAGATTTGATGTATCTCACAATTCCATAGTTCTTTGAGCCGTGTAATGAACTGCGGTGAGCACCCTTCTCCTGTCAGCATCAGTTTACGGACGCGAATGTTTTCTCCTATGGAGCAGCCCATCATTGCGGCCTGCTCAGCCAGTAAAGCAGCATAGGAAGGTGTTGTTATAAGTATTGAAATCTGGAATTCGTGAAGGGCATCTACCGTTTTATCCAAGGGGGCCATATAGCCGCCTTTTCCAAGTGATACGATTGCCGCACCGAAAATGAACTGATACAGTCTGTGGAAGCCTAAAGCAGGTTGGGCAAATTCATACGGCAATGCGATTCCTACAACATCATGGGATGAGTCGCCGTCATAGACAGTGGGGTAAAAAGGGATGGCATCATGGGCGTATTGATCATTAAAAGTAAGTGCATTGTAAATGGGTTTGCCTGTTGTGCCAGAGGTGAGGTGGTATTGCGTAATTTTAGCTCGTTCTACGGATAGAAGAATATCTCGGTTGCCTTTTAATAAATTTTTCTCTAGAAGAGGAATCCTGTGGATGTCAGCCAAATGAGGTATGTCAGGTTGTGTGAACCCATGTTCGCGCAGTTTCTCTCGATAATATTCGTTATTTTCCCAAACATACGCTAAAAGTAGATTGAATGCGGATAAATGATAGGACTCCTTCTCTCGCTTACTTAAACTCTCAATCGTATGTCCGCAATCATGGACATTTGCAAAGAAACGGTTTAATTCTTCAAAAACGGTTGCTTCCAGACTTCTTTCAAACAAATTGGGCTTGTCCCGCAGCGAATGCAGCAATTCAATGTTCCTCCTTTTCATCTACTTTCTCTTTTCAATATATATCGGTTTCGTGCTAATTTCCCGATCCAGTAACACGGAAAGGTCAAGGAGGGGTTCAGAGAGAGAAATTGCAATAGTTCCAGGTATGTTATATTGTCTAAAATGGTCTTCAATTACTTCTTTTGAATCCAGAAAGGGTTGTGCAAATTGAAGGATTGCATAAAATCCGTTCTCTTGTTCTTGGATCTTCCAGGCGATCGGAACGGGATCCAACGCGTAAATGGCTTCCTGAAAATCGCACAGGTTAACAGCTATCCCATCGATGGTTAGGCAATCTGCCGCCCGTCCAAAATGCCGTATTTCTTTCTCAAGGGAACCACATGCACATGTGGACTCGTGGAGGGACACCAAATCCTCGGTCACATACCGCAACAAAGGCGTTCCTTCCTTAGTGAGGGTCGTGATCACTCCAATCCCGATCTGGCCCAAATTCACTTCAGCTTCTAATAAAGAATTCAGCACTTCCAAATGATAGTGTGTTTCAGACAAATGAAGCTTCCCAAACTTGCACATTCTTGCGATATTCCCAGTTTCTGTCGAACCGTATAAATTGTAGACCGGTCGTCCCCATAGCTTTTCCAAATGCGCTTTCCTCTTCGGGGACATCAATTCCCCTGCAACTAGAATACCTCGCAGCTTAGGGAACGCCTCCAGAGGATTAATCGACATCTGCCGTGCTGTCTCAGCCAGCAGCTCCAACTCCCTCGGTATGCCCGCAAATACGGTTGCTTCAAGCTCCGCCATCAACTGAAGTACCTTTGGATACGTCGTCACCGTATTCCGGCTGCTCACTGGAATGACACCTGCATCCGACTGATAGGCTGCATGCAGAACGAGATAAGCAGGAAGAAACAGAGAAAAAGGAAAACGGATAAGTACTAGATCGTCAGCAGTGAACTGGATGCCTGACTCCCCAATGTCCCGTCCGCCGATCTCCAAATCCCGTTTTGTATACCACGAAGCAGATGGGATACCGGTCGTCCCCGAAGACTCGTGGAAATGGCTGATGCGTCTCCTCTCCACAGCGAGGAGGTCAAACATGGACAGCGATCTCAGTTCGTCCTTTGTCGTAAAAGGAAGCCCCTTGAAAGGTACCTCTGGACTCACACTCTCCAACTTTTTCTTATAGAAAGGGGCCTGCTGTACTCGTTCCAACAAAACACCCACATCTATTTCCCGGTCACTTCTGACTTCCACTCCCATTGGCATCCCCCATTCTTTTTTGCTTAATTAATAAAAGACTATTAAACTTTCACTTTATAATTACAAGCGATTATAACAGGTTTATCAAACACAATCAATAGAATATAAAGAATATTTTATCTATTCTACAATTTTAGCTATTGAAATATATAATTTTACTTGAATCGACTTTTTGATCGTCACACATCAGAGGGGGAAACCAATGAAGCAGCACTGCCACTGTGCCGCAACGCAACTGTATGGCCTTGTTTAAACGAAAAGACCCTGGAACATTCCATATACGGAATGTTCCAGGGTCTTTTAGGTTCAGCCTAATACCGACGGCAAGCTCTCGTGGAATTCCAAGTATGGATGGCTTGTCATTCTAAGCGCAGACACAGCCCTTCCATCCTTCTTTTTGCTGCAACGACATTCAGTACACAGCAGTTGTGACTTATTGGCTTCCTTTGCAGAGTTTCTACAAAGAAACCTTTAACAGTCTACATTCTCACGGATTGCGCCCTCGCCAGGGCATACCGAGGTTGCTTTTCCTGTTTTTTCGTTCGGAAGTTAACTCATTATTTGATCGTAAACGTACTTAATTTTTCTTCCAAACTTTTGACTGCCTCTGCCAATGAATGCGATGATTCTTCCATGATTTTCATAGAATTCAATTGCTTTTCGGTTTCCGATGTCAATTCGTTAAAAATCAATAAAGAATTTTGAGAAGCTCCGGCAATTTCAGTTACGGTTGCATTGACCTCCTCGGAGCTGGCAGACATCTCTTCATACACAGCAGAGGATTCTTGAATTTCTCCGCTTACCAGTTTTGTTGAATCTACGATTTGATTCATAATCGTCCCGACATTGTCGATAACCTGGACTCCTGTTGCAACTTCCTTTGTACCTTTCTCCATTGCTTCTACAGCATGCTTCGTATCGACTTGTGTCAACTGGATGATGTTTACGATTTCAGCTGCAGCTGTTTTGGATTGCTCCGCCAACTTACGGACCTCATCCGCTACAACGGCAAATCCTTTTCCAGCTTCACCGGCTCTCGCAGCTTCAATCGCTGCGTTTAACGCAAGTAGATTTGTTTGTTCCGAGATGCCAGAAATAACGGAGACAATTTGTCCGATCTCTTGTGAGCGGACCCCTAGCTGCTCGACAATTTCCGCTGAACTGCCAACGGTTTGGTTGATGTGCTGCATTTGATTGACTGCTTCTTGAATCAAATCCTTGCCGTTTTGCGTTAGAGTTAATGTATCTTCGGATTTCATTGCAATAGTGGAAGCAGATTCCGCAGCACGATGAATGCCGATCGCCATTTCTTCCATGACCCGTGCACTTTCCTCTGAACTGGCTGCCTGAGATTCTAGACTTCCAGCCACTTGATGAATCGATTCTGAAAATTGATTAGAAGATTCAACGGTATCCCCTGCGATCTTTAGAAACTCAGTAGAAGATTGATAGACTTTATCAGTCACCACATGAGCCTGTTGTATGACAGCGCTTAAGGTTTCCGTCATTGTATTAAATTGCTGGCTCAATTCACCTAGCTCATCATTACTTTTCACGTGAATCTTTGTAGTAAGATCACCATCGCTCACTTTCCCAATTGCAGTTTGTATCTCTGTAATAGGCGCCAATAACTTTTTCGAGCCTACATATTGTAGGAGTAACACAACGAGTAAGGAAATGCCGATTCCGACTGATAGCCACAATAAGAATTTATATTTTAATTGATTCATAATACTCGCATCCAAATCGACAGCAAATACAGCTGTCACTTCATCCTGATCATTCAGAATGGGAACTAAAGCCGCTTGCCAGGTTCCAAACTCGTCGGTGTATATTTCTGAGTATGCAGGTTGTTTACTCGTAACGGCTTGTTCTAATGCATCCGCTAACAGCTCACTTGAAAAGATATCTCCAGGATATAGGTCATCTTCTATATTATTTGTCGGTACTGCTAATAATTTGATTCCTCTCTGTTCATCCGCAAATTTGGGATCCATAATATATCCTTGCGATACCGAAGATTCATTAGCAGCCAGATGGTCCAAATGCCCAATTAACTTTTTCTGGATTTCACTATTTACGTCACTATTGGATTTCGCAGCCTCAACATCGTCCCTATCGATTGTGCTAGCCCATAGTTGCGCAACACCGCCAGCTCTATCATGAATCACAGTTTGGACAATCTGATTATTAAGCATATAACTAATAACACTTGTACAAAGTCCTACTAAAACAACCGTGAGAAAAGATAAAAGCAAGTTTTTCCCAAGTAAAGTTCGTTTTCTTTTCATGTTTTCCTCCAATGTTTTATATTGAATACTGTTATGACAATCTATAGAGCATCATAGGTAATATCCAGCGCCCAAATGATACTTTGGACTTCTATATCCCCTATTTATTTTATGTCTTTCGTATGAGTATCCATTAACATTTTACTATTAAAAAATGACAAAAGTCTACATAATTATATATATTTTTTAATTTATTCTTTTAATAAACGACAAGCAGTTCTCAAATAACAATGTATGGTGAATTCTTACTCTTTTTATCATTCGCTGATCTGAGGACCTAAGACACCGGGGGACCAGACGTATGGGGCGTAAATTCTACGTTTTCAAGTCTATCGTATAATTTTAATTTACTATACAATTATAGTACATTGTATAAACAGAGGAACTCCCAGCAAGAGTAGAGCCAATAGCTCATATTTGGTTGGGATTTTGGAGAAAGTTGGAGGTTGCCCACTATGAGTAAATATTTGCTATTGACGGACCACGTCTATAACTATATTGTCGAACAGATCAATAACGGCGAACTGATTGCCGGAAGCAAGGTAAATGAAAGCGCTATCAGTGAGGCGTTAAAAGTGAGCAGGACGCCGGTCCGCGAAGCATTGATTCAACTGTCCGCAGATGGTTTACTGGAAAATGTCCCGCGAAAAGGGTTCATAATCAAAAAACTAACAAAGGAAGAGGCAAAGGAAACCTTTTTTATCATTGGCGCATTAGATGGCTTGGCTGCTTCTCTGACAGCTCCCTTACTGACCGAAAAGCATTATAAAGAAATGGAGTTTTATATCCAAAGTATCGACTTGGCCATTAACACAGAGAATTTCGCTATGTACCATAAAATGCAGGAAGCATTTCATCACGTGTATTTATCGCTTTGTCCGAATCGGAGCCTAGTCAACTTGCTGCTCCAGTTAGAGAGAAAGTTCTTGAAAAACATGGATGGCTTGGGAGATGCGGAATTTACCAAGCAACGGCTGACAGAGACGAATAATGAGCATCGAAAAATGGTCGAACTATTTAGAGCGGGTAATACAGCCGAATTAGAACAATATATGAAAGAAGTTCATTGGAATGTAAAAAAAGCGGAAATCATACCGTTGTAATGAACTATCAGTTTACTAGCAAGCTCCAAGTCACTTGGCATGCTTGCTTTTTCTTTTGCTCTTTTATGTCCTCTCCTATAGAAATCAGCCATGTCTATGTTATGACCCCATCCAACATGACCATATTTCAGAAGGATTTTTTTATTGAAAATCCAAAAATATAATGTACAATATACAATATACATCGCAATGTAAAATTTAGTTTTGCGAAATCCATATCACCATAGGGGATGTTACAACTTGAATAGTCAAAATTATAAATTAGCTGTGAATCTTAGACATGAACTGCACCAACATCCTGAGCTGTCAAACGAAGAAGTGTGGACAAAGCAACACTTAATAGACTTTTTGCAAACGCATACATCTAATCTTGAAATAGTCGATAAAGGAACTTGGTTTTATGCGATTTATCATGCTGGAGAAGGAAAACGGAATATTGCATTCCGTGCTGATTTTGATGCTCTTCCTATGGATGAAGTGATCGACGTGCCATGGGCATCCAAGTTTCCCGGCAAAGCACATAAATGTGGTCACGATGGACACTCTGCGACACTAGCGGGGTTTGCTCTTGAAGTAGATCAATTAGGGGCGGATCATAACATTTTCTTTCTTTTCCAGCCAGCTGAAGAGACTGGTGATGGAGCGATTCAATGCGTTGACCTCATTAAAGATCATCAGATTGATGAAATTTTCGCCTACCATAATATGAGCGGTCTTCCTTTCAAAACAGTCGCACTTAAGGACGGCACACAATTTTGCGCATCCAAAGGAATGACGATTCATATGGAGGGTGCCCCGGCTCATGCGAGTCAGCCAGAGACGGGTATCAATCCTTCTTTCGCCATCGCGGCTATTGTGAATGAAATTCCGAAGTTCATTGCAGAGGATAAGAATAAAGGGCTCGTCCTTTGTACGATTGTTCAAATCGATATAGGTGAGAAGGCATTTGGCATCGCTGCCTCAAAAGGTGATCTTCGCATGACTATTCGTGCTCTTTACGAAGAAGAAATGGACAAGCTGCAGGAGAACTTGGAAACACTCGCGAAGGAGCAGGCGGAAAAATACGGCTTGCGGGTCAGTTTCTCCTATAACGATGAATTTCCAGAGACAGCGAACCATAAAGAAAGTGCGGACAAAATCCGTCAAGTCGCACAGGAGAAAGGAATGGCTTTCCACGAAATGGAGGAAGCATTCCGCGGATCGGAAGACTACGGCCACTTTACAAAGTTGACGAAAGGCGCCTACTGCCTGATCGGGAACGGTGAAGAATATCCGAATGTCCATACGCACGAATTTGATTTCCGGGACGAACTGATAGAAACCGGAGTTGAACTATTCAAGGGGCTTGTCGGATTGTAATTTCTTATAGATAGAGGAATCGGGAGGAAATGACATGTCAAAGAAAGAGAAACCAAAGGGGATCAATTTTCCGCACGTTTATATTATGTTTCTACTCGTTATGTTGTTAGTAGTGGCACTCTCTTGGATTGTACCAAGCGGGCAATATGAACGTGTGGTGGATCCTGAAACCGGGATTACAAAATTGAATACTGAAGTGTTCAACTATGTCGATACAGAAAAACCGATCGGCTTCATGGACTTCTTTACTGCATTGCATAAAGGCGTCGTCCAGTCCGGCGATATTATTGTCATGTTGCTTTTTGCAAGCGGTGCGCTTTACATCCTGGAAAAATCCGGCGCGATTGCAGCAGGCATCCATAAATTGCTGCGCATTGCAGGCGGAAAAGAAAAGCTGATCATCTTCGCCCTGCTCACGCTGTTCGCCATTTTAGGAACAATCGGTTTTGGTGAAGGCGGCATTCCGTTCATCCCATTGGCAATGGCTGTCGTTATGGGAATGGGGTATGACCGGATCACCGCGTTCGCCACGTCTACTATTGGCCTTGCGATCGGGTTCACAGCAGGCGTCGTGAATTTTTATACGACTGGCGTGAGCCAATCAATCGTTGGCTTGCCGATCTATTCGGGTCTTGGTTTCCGGATTATTTCATTAATCGTCTTCCTGGCCATCTCGATCATTTACATTATGCGTTATGCCAATAAAACGAAAGCTGATCCATCAAAGAGCCTTGTCTTTGAAGAATACAGAGAACAACTGGCAAATACGAAACAAGCCGAGTATGTAGAAGAAGCATTCACTTGGCCAAGAAAGCTGGCCTTGCTCGGATTGGTCGTTGTACTCGTCGGCAGTGCATTCGGTGCCATCAAGCTTGGCTGGGGAATGCCGGAGCTTTCAGCCGTCTATGCGATCTATGCGGTCTTTCTTGTTATCATTTTGCGTTTGAATCCAAGTGAAGCCGCCGAAACGTTCGGGACGGGGGCAGCAAGACTCCTCCCAACAGGGCTTGCTATCGGGTTTGCCCGTTCTGTCATGATTTTAATGGACCAAGCTCAAATCATCGATACGGCGGTCCATTCTTTGTCGGGATTACTAAGCAACACAGGCTCGATCATTACATTGCTTGTTCTGTTCGTCGTTGTCATTTTCTTCAACTTCTTCGTAGTGTCCGGCAGCGGCAAAGCGATGATTCTAATGCCGATCATGGGACCTTTAGGAAAAATCCTCGGCATCAATCAGCAAGTCATGGTTGTCGTGTATCAGTTCGGAGATGGGTTTACAAACTACTTATGGCCAACGTCCGGTGGATTAATGGCTGCGCTCGGCATGTCGAATGTAAACTATGCCGACTGGGTAAAGTTTTCGTTGAAACTCTTCCTATTATTGCATTTCGCCGCGTTCATTTTAATCATCATTGCACATTATATCGGGTTGGGGCCGGCGTAAACACCGTAACCACCTGATACTAGGAAGATCACCAGCTCATTCAATCTAGCAAATAAGAAAGGGATGTCGTCATGATCAATCTTTTTGAAGAATCAAAGGCGTACGAAGAACAAATCATTCAGGACCGCCGCTATTTACATCAGCATCCTGAGATTGGATTTGATTTGCCAAATACCCAGAAGTATATCCAGCAACGGCTGGATGAAATGGGGATTGCCTATAAGCAATGCGGGAAAGTGCCGCCTGAAGTGAAAGAAAAGTATGCGAGAGCCGGTTTTGGTGAACAGGACAAATGCACGGGCGTTGTCGCAACAATCGGACAAGGTTCTCCATGTATTCTGCTCCGTGCCGATATGGACGCGCTGCCTATACAAGAAGAGGTAGAGTCGGAGTTCAAGTCAAAAAAGGACGGCAGGATGCACGCTTGCGGTCATGATTCCCATGTAGCGATGTTGCTCGGGGCGGCTCAACTGCTTAAAAAGCATGAAGCTGAGCTAAAAGGAACAGTCAAATTATTTTTCCAGCCTGGGGAAGAATGGGGCTACGGTTCGAAGTTAATGATCGACGATGGCGCATTGGAAAACCCGAAAGTAGATGCGGCATTCGGCATTCATATCATGCCCGACCAAGAAGCAGGAACATTGTCTGTCAGCAAAGGGACCCTGTCGCAAGCAATGGATACGTATATTGTCGATATCCAAGGCTATGGCGGACACAGCTCCCAGCCGCATAAGACGATTGATGCAAATATGATTATGAACCAGCTTTATACGAGTCTCAATCTCTTGATGACGCGGGAAGCCGACCCAAGCCAAAGTGTCACGTTCTCCGTCGGATCCATGAGCGGCGGCACCGTAACGAATGTTATTCCAGAAAAGGCCGTGCTCAGCGGTAATATGAGGAGCTATGATCAAAAGACGCGGGACCATCTCTGTGAACGCATCCCGGAAATGATCGACCATGTTGTCAAAGCGTGGCGCGGCGAATATAGCACAACCGAGTTCCACACACCGACGACGTACAATGACCCAGAGTTTGTCGATTCCATCACTCCGTTTCTGGAGCAAGTGATGGGATCTGATAAGATAGCCGATCACGGAGTCCTCAGCGGTTCCGAAGATTTCTCTTATATTTCCCAAGCAGTACCATCTGCCTTTGTCATCTTAGGGACAGGCCAAGAAGGAGAAGCGCCGGTTCATAATCCTCGCATGAAGCAAAATGAGGAGATCTTCAAGTATGGGGCGGCTCTTCATGCCAATGTAGCAATACGTTGGTTAGAATCACAACATAATTAAATGGACAAAATGAATATGATGATTGAACCCAATTCCTTCAGCATGAATGCCAAACGGGGAATTGGGTTGATTTATTTTCTTTTAGCAGTATGTTCATTTCCTATGGAAGCAGATTTATCTTATAATGATAGTAATAGACCAAAAACACTAGGATTCAGCTATGAATATTGCATCTAATCGCCACGACCATTCCATTTTAACTAACGAACAACCCCTATAACTCACGTAGATGCTGCGCAAAAAAATTATTGATGGTATAGCTAGCAACTTATAGGTATAAGATGACGTTAGATAGGTAAAGAGTTTTCTGATTGGGTAAAAAATACTGACCAAAGTGTCACGGGTGTTAATACTATAGGATACGAGGGGTTTATATTTAAATGGATACAATCATTGAGCTGTTCCGAAAAAAAGAAGTGAAACGCTTCATCATTTTTATCTTGATCATCATTGTGCTATTCAGCGTGCGAAGTATGATGAATCTTATTCTGCTTACTTTCATTTTTACCTTTTTAATGAACCGGCTCGTGGAATTCACGGCAAAACGTGTACGATTGAATCATAAACTGATTGTTATCTTGCTTTATACGTTTATCGTCGGCCTACTGACAGTCGCCATACTCAAATATTTACCACTTATCTCTTATGAAATTTCCCAGCTGGTTACACAAATAACGATTTTCTTTACCCATGCCCAAGAACATCCGCTGCTTGGCAATCTGGCAGCCTTCATCTCCATGGATAAGATAAATTCGTACATTGCGAATGGATTTTCGTTTGTTGTGAAGTACTTCTCTGATATTAGCAAAATAAGTATCCAGGTGATTATCGCATTGATTTTAAGCTTGTTTTTCCTACTGGAGAAACCACGCCTGATTGAGTTCACCAGCAAGTTTAAACAAAGCAAGATTGCACCATTCTATTATGAGATTGAATTCTTCGGGAAAAAATTCTCCCAAACATTTGGAAAAGTGATCGAGGCCCAGTTCATCATCGCACTCGTCAATACGGCGTTATCCGTTATTATTTTGACAATTCTGGGTTATCCGCAAATTGTTGGATTGGCGATCATGATTTTCTTCCTTGGGCTCATCCCAGTGGCCGGGGTCATTATTTCCTTGATTCCACTGACCATTATTGGTTTTACAATCGGCGGCGTTCTAACGGTTATCTACTTGCTTATTGCCGTGATGGTCATTCATGCGATTGAAGCGTACATTTTGAATCCGAAACTCATGTCGTCCAAAACGGATCTGCCCGTCTTCTACACATTCGTCGTACTGATTTTTTCGCAAAACTTCTTCGGCGTGTGGGGACTGATCATCGGGATCCCTGTCTTCGTCTTCCTTCTTGATATACTGGATGTAACGAACAAGGAACCTAAGCAGGTAACGGGAATAGCAAAAGACAAGAAGGATAAATGACATCCTTCTTGTCTGTTTTTTTATTTTATCGGAATACTCACATTGCCGTTGATGTAGGAAGGATAGGCAGTTAACGGCAGGCGAAGCGGATTTGTATATTCTTCGTCTGGCAGATCAAATCCAAGGCTAATCTGATCATCCTCTACTATAGATATTTTTCCAGTCATAGTGTGAAGCTCTTTTCCATTAGCATCCATAATCGTTGAAAATGCGCCGTGATGATAGCCGGGTTCTCCTCTTAATTCAATTTCTATATATGGTCCATAGACAGCCAAATTGCTGAATCTCTGATCTTTCGGCTGACGGATGATTTCCGCTTTCTCCGTGTCAATGATCAAGAAAGCATCTTCTCGATCCATCGCCATCAACTTGTTGAATTTCAATGTCAGGCGTTCACTTTCTTTGAAGTAGTTGCTCTGTAAGTAATAGGTATTCACATTCGGATTATCTGTACCTCTCGCTGTTACCCCATTTTGAATGGAAGTCCAAATTTCTCCTTTTTCATCCTCCAGGCGCAAATCTTCAAAGCCAAAAATCTCCATGGAGTTCCCTTCATCAAATTCAATCTCAATAGCTGTTTTGATTGCTCCGATAGTGATGGAACGAACATGGATCTTCTGCCCTTGCACTTCGACTGTCTCATTGATGATATATTGTTCTTTCTTGACGGGCTTCAATTCGATTTGGAATGGAATTTGTATTGTTTCTTTGCCCTCTTCATCAGGGGCATCTGAGATACTCGTTTCAAAAATCAACTCTTCCTCTGGAAGTTTTCCATCGAAATCCACTTCAACAGCAGCAGTTGAGTTTCTATCATCTGACATATTCCAAGTGACGGATAATGCGTTCGAAAGCTCGTGACCTGTTTTATCTAAAATACGAAAGTTGGTAAAGTAACGATTGGAAGACCTCGTCTTATTTTCTTCGGTTACAAAAGCGACTAAGCTTGTTTCATCGGTAATAATCCCTTCCAATGTCACTTTGGCATCATCAGTTTCACCACTCACACCGATTGCCTGATAATGTTCATTTTCAATCGCCAGCTGCAAGCCTTTATTGTCTTGGATCAAATTTACAATGGCTGACATACCTGGAATGGAGGCGATGGCATTTGCGAATGCCGGGGAGACACGTATGGATGTGATGAACGTAAACACCAAGATAGCTGCAGCGACAACCGTCCAGACCCCTCGTTTCCGAAACCAACGTCTCTGCTTGGCTTGCTTATGTCTGGCCCGCTCAAAGCCTTGTAAGATAGCATTTTCCAACGGGGCCTTCGGAATTTCTTGTTTCTCAATCGCTTCCTTCCACTTTTCCAAGTTCTTTTCATCCTCAAACACGGCGTCCTTCTCCCCTCTCCTCGAAAAATGCCCGCAGCAATTTGATCGCCTTATACAATCTTGTTTTTACGGTCCCTTCCGGTGTCGATGTCATATTCGCAATATCCTTAATTTTAATGTCATGCAAGTACTTCATATAGACCAATTGACGATCTTTCTCGGATAAATGACTCAGTGCCTCTTCCACTTCCAGATACGTAAAGTCATCACTGATTCCTTTGACATGCACGACATCCTCATCCACTACAAAGCGCTTTTTCTTCTGGAGGACATCGTGGCAATAATTCATCATAATTCGAATGAGCCACGTCTTTGCATATTCCGGCATGCGCAAGGTCTTCATTTTCTCATAAGCACGAAACGTCACTTCCTGAACTGCTTCCAATGCCTCTTCCTCATTCTTCAAATAAGCAAGCGCCGTCCGATACAGTGCCTTTTGATGCAGTAACATCAATTGTAAAAAAGCATCATCATCCCCTCGGATCGCTTGATTCGCAAGTTCAATTTCCGTCAATTTCCCACCCCCGACTGCGCCACTTATACATTAGACCTCACAATCAACAAAAAGTTTTTGTTTCACGGGAAACATTTTAGAAGATTTTACAGCAACAACAAAATGCCAGGGACTGCTCTTCTGTCCCCGGCCGATAGAAATGATTGTTTTTTTAACTCCATTATCCAAGCTTCAAGATTTTATCTAAAATGAGTTGGTTGGCATGTGCATCCTCTACTGTCGGTAAATCCTTATGTAAATGGTCCTCTGCAACATACTCATATATTTTTTCAAGAAAAGGATAGAATGCTGCGTAGTAACGTGCGGCTTCTCCAGATAGAGCATAGGGTATTTCTTTTACAGGCACCTCTACTTCTGCAAATGTCTCATTCGCCTTTGCTGCACAAAGTGTTTTATCATTGGTCAGAGTGATTGTTCCTAAACTCCCATACACTTTTAAACTGGAACCAAAACCATGCTGGATTCCGGTTATAACCTGAAGGGAAAAGGTAGAACGCCTTTTCATTGTACCGTGGATAAAAAATGCATCATCCGCATCCCTATGTTCTTCTGCTCCTTCTGGAATATGTGTACTGGTTAAGCCAGAGATTGTTTCTACCTCATCTTCCGTCAGCCATCTTACACAATCCAACATATGGGTTCCAACCGCACCTAACATTCCGCCAAAGAACTGCCTCTTCCCCATCCAACCTCTCTTTGCTGAATGAAGGCTTTGATACATCGGACTTGTGACATGGTATTCGGTATGAATAATTTCTCCAATTTCCTTATTGGAAATCATCTCTTTCATTTTTTGCCGGACAGGCAAGTACCTCCATTCAAAGTCGATCAAAACCTTTGTATTATATTTCTTGGATAACTGTAATAACTCTATGGATTCTTTGCTGTTCATTGTAAATGGCTTTTCACATACAACAGGAATTCTCATTTCGATGGCTTTCTTCACCATTTCAAAGTGATAAATAGGCATAGAACTTACAAATAGGAGGTCTAATTCCTCTCTATCCAACATTCTATTCCAATCCTTATAGTGCAAAGAGGAATGATCATCACGAATCAGTTTCGCGGGTAGTTCATGCCGATTCATCGTGCTCACGGCAGTTACGTTCATATTAGGATGAAGATTAACAAGCGGGGCTTGAACATGTAAGCCAAATCCCCCTCCTATGATTCCAACTCTCATGAATACCCTCCTTTTACGAGAACCATAGCATGTACTTGGAGACTCATCCAGCAAAACTATTCATCCCCTTCATATGTTTAACATGGAGAATCCTCAAGGATTTTCATTCCAGGCACAATAAATAAACAGCCATCAATCCAAATGCCATGCTGGCAACAAAAACACTATACGTATTCGAGGATCGCCGAATCGATTCCGGCAGGATTTCCTTTATCGTGATCATATAGATGGTACCAACAGACAAGCTGATAAGAAACGCCCAAAACACCTGTTGCTGCGCACTGATCAGTTGGCCGATAAAGGCACCAGCCGCCACTGGCAATGCAATCAAAACGGAAAGAATGCATAGCAGAAAGAACCGAATCCCGGCTATGTAGAACGGGGTAAATAAAACCATGCCCTCTGGAATATTATGCAGCAGCATCGCTTGCAATAGAGCAAAGCCGACTTCTGTCTGTTCGCTCGTCCCCAAGACAACCCCCATCGGGAAATTGTGAAGTGAAATGATCGCGGCTAGAAATATTCCTGTGTTTCTGCCATGGTTCATCCTTGAATGACTTGGAAAAAGCCGATGCATCCACTCAAACAGAAGAACACCGACTCCAAAACCTCCGGCAAAAACGAGCCAATTTCCCAGTTCTATCGCTTCGGGGACAATTTCAATGCTGACCAATCCAAGGAGAAGGCCCGTACATACCGCATAGACGGTACCAATACTTCGCTTGAACCGATGAATGATGGACGCAATCCCCCCGCCTATACCGATTCCAAAACAAGTAGCCATGAAGCCGATAAGCCATACATGCCCCAACCAACCATCCTTTAGTTTCTATTTGTATCGTTATATGGGAGGAGAGAGCAGATTATTCCGGTAAAATATGAAAGCGATTTACATATTTTTGTTATTCTCCGTTTTATTGATGAGCTCTATATATTGTGTGTCTCCATACCCGATCATTGGAAAAATCTCGAATAACCGCCTCAGCAATTCTTCTTGCGGTAGATGCATATTCTTTGATATATATTGCGTCACTTCATTTTTTTCCTTCTGCATTTCTAAGTACAATACACTGGCCTGATACAACACGGGGAGCAGCCCTTCCCCTGGCTTCCGATGATGGACCAAGACATCTTGATAGGCGGCGTTATATCTTCCTAACGTAAGCTCTGTTTGGTTTACCTTGAATTCATCTTCTCTAAAGCTATTTAAAAATACTTTGCCTTTATAATCAGATTGTTCCAGATATGCGAGAAGCGTTAGAAGATTCATCTGACAAAACAGATCTTCTCCAAACCATAAGACGATGTAGTTATAGTCCTTCTTGAATAAATCTTGTAACGGGTGAATGACTTTGCTGCTGTAACTTTCTATTGTTTCCCCATGCCCTGTCGCCCGTGTTTGAATGAATTCGGAATCGAAAATAATACCCGATGTTTTATGTACACACATGGCTTCATTAAAGGGTGCGTAATCCGAGTCCCCCATCAGCTTTTTACTATTAAATTCGTCATACATCAGCTGGCCATTTAGGATATTCAATACATCCCGATCAAACAGCTCGCTTCTCTTACTTTGCAGTTGGGCCTCCTCGGTCTTTCTGTTCCTATTCATTTTATAATGATCCTCCCTCACGTCGATCTGAAGCTTGGCAAATGTTTGTATCGGCATTTGCTGCAGTTGGAATTCTTTTGGGCTCACGCCGAAAACTGTTTTAAATGCCCTGCTGTAGGAATCCTGCGACGTATAGTTATAATCCAAAGCAATGTCCAGGATCTTTCGCTGGTTGGCTAAGTCTTTCGTAGACAAATACAATCTTCTCAGCAATATGTAGCGTCGAATGCTCAGACCCGTTGCCTGATGAAATTTGAACGAGCAGTAATAAGGAGAATATCCCATATAATCAGCTAACTCCTCTAACGAAAAACCACCTTGTAAATGATCTTCAATCCAATCAATCATTTGCTGAATATACGCCTTCATTTGCCTCACCCCTCTATCCAATTATAAGACGCAATGATTTTATTGTTTTGACAGTTGTTGTGCTGAAAAGGAATTGGCATCAAGCAAATCTCATTTTTATTAAAGAAAACCCGTGTAAATCTAATCATACATTTGCAAGCTAGTAGTTTCATACAAGCAACTGCTCCCCATTTTCATAAACTATTCTAATGACAAGTGTAAGGGAGTGTTACGATGGGACAAACAAATCCCTTTTCCATCACTCTTCTTGGAAGTGGCGGAGGGGTTGCAAAAGCAGTGTTAGCCATTCTGAATCAATCGGCACAGGACAATAAGGACCCGATGTATCCAATCATTCGCAAGTCACAGCTTCACCTAATCGATATCAATCAAAAGGACAAAGAGTATTACAAACGATTATTTCCCCACCTAATAAATAGAATGAGGCTTCACCAGTTGGATTTGAACAATGCAAGTCACTTTAAAGCCCATCTCAAAAGGACTAAAACGAAAATTGTCATTGATGTGTCCTGGGCCGATACAATTGAAATGCTTACATGCTGCAATGAATTAGGAGTTTTATACATCAATTCAGCTTTCGAAAACACGCAGGTCGACGAGGACGAGAGTCTATATGGTTTTCCACTCACAGAGCGATACAATAGATTTGAAGACAGCAAAGGACATTTGACCTCTGTGAAAGCAATTGTTAACTCAGGAATGAATCCCGGAGTAGTTCAGTGGATGGCATTACGCCTGATGAAGGAAAATCGGGGCAAAAAGCCGTTAGCATGCTACATTGTGGAGCATGATAGTTCCTTTTTTGCAGACAAATCATTGATCGATCCTAAAACAATCTACACCACTTGGTCAGTAGAATGCTTTCTAGATGAGGCTATACTGAGCTATCCAATGTTTGTCCAACATCATCTGCAGCATTATTTTTATGAAGAAGTCTATGCCATGGAGTATAAAGTACGGCTAGGGGAAAAAGAATTTTATGGTTGTCTCATGCCCCATGAAGAGGTCATTACATTAGGTGATTTATTTGATATGCAGATTGGATTTATTTATCGTGTCAATGAACATACAACGGAGTTAATCAGAAATAATTTAGACAACGTAGACGATCTGTGGGATTGGAACATGGTTTTGATTGATCCAGAAGTCGGGGAAGTGGAAGGAGAAGACCAAGTAGGCGTTCTACTGGTTTACGAAGATAAGGAAAAGTATATATATAATACCCTGAAAAGCAGCGACATTTATCCGAAATACAAAACGAGTGCCACCTACTTTCAAGTGGCTTGTGGTGTTTACGCAGGGATTGCCAGCTTACTTTTAGATGATCTCCCTGCCGGCATCCATTACGTAGATGAACTGTTGCTTACGACTCCAAGCAAGTACGGAGACTACCTAACCTATCATATGGCTGACTTTGTCATGGGAGAAAATAAGGGCTCCGATGGCTTGCTGCATGAAAGGCTGAGATTCATCGAATAGCTGGGATCCTTGTTCTTGTCTTTGTGGACAAACCTGCCTAGCAGGATAAAGGTATTTTTTCTAGGATAGGAAACATCGAAGAATGAGTGATTCTTTGAGTTCAATATAAAATTCTTGAACACATTGCCCTGAGCCAGCCTGTAACAGCAAGTGAAACCAACGTTTTCCAGAACATGTCTATGCCGAATACAAGCCGAGAGCTTGGCAAATTACAAGGGAAACTCTTAATTGAAAAGATCAGTGACAGCAGGGACCGGCGGAAACAATACATTTCTCTTTCTGTTCAAGGAGAGGCCATGATAAATAACGCTTTTACTAACATTGAATCCCGTTTTCAAGTATGAATCCAACAAGCATCCCAGGAAGATGTAAAAGATATTGAACGGGCACTCGATATTCTTCAGTCAAAATTGTTTTATCCCTAAGAGGAAAAAAAGCTCCCTCAATAGATAAACAATTAAGGGAGCTCCGTGTTCTTAGCATTTAAGAATAGTTTTGAATCTGGTCTTCGACATACGATAAAAAATCCGGGTATGTTGAAGTGCCTTTCAATCGTTCTGCTGCTTCCCATAAAGGCAATAGGGCTGCATCCTTCTTTTTGGAATAAAGGAGGGTGTATGGCTCTATAGGTTGATCCATTCCGTGAAGAACAGAAGAATAATTGTAAACTGATTGAAATTCATACCATTGAAAATCAAGATGACTATGGTTTTTAATTACTTCTCCTATATACGCGCCTATTCTCATGACAAAATTATGAAAGTGTTGATGGTAAAGATCCGTTTCCAATAATCTTTCTGTGTACAAATCAATCATTCGAATGCTCTCTACCGAAAAGTCCAGATTTCGTTTGGTCAGGTTCTCTTGATCCCAGACATCTTCGGATACATCCTGGTACATAAGTTTGGCTATACCTTTCAAATCATCTTTTACTAATTTATTCTTCCTTAAAAAATCAAACATAGTTGAGGTCCCCTCTTAGGAATTTATTATATACGCCATTTCTAATTGTACTTCATTTTTTGCAACATCCATATTCGAATATAAAATCGTATTTAAACCGACTACTCGAAAGCCATTCTGCAAGTAAAATTGGTTCGCAGGATAATTGGAGGTCTGTGTTTCTAAAACAATGGAGCGAACTTCTACTCACTTCGATTCCATCACTTGCAATCCAGTAAATAGTCAGCTAAACTGATTATATATTAAACTGATTATACAAGGAGGTGAGCAGTGAATTGGATAGGTGGAATCAATCGTATGGTTTTTTGCTAGGTAAGGTTCTTCAACAAATGGAAAGCCAGTTTGCCGAAGGGCTTATCCCATTTCATATTAACGCGAGACAATATGGAGTTCTTCTATTTATTCAAGAAAACCCCTACTCCTCTCAAAAAGATATATCAGAAAACCTACAAATTGATCGGACTACTATGGTCAGTCATATAGATCATTTAGAAACTCTAGGTTTTGTAGAAAGAACAAAGAATCCCAATGACCGAAGATCTTATAGCCTCATCATAACTACCAAAGGAAAAGAAGTATTAGATTCACGTTGGGAATACTTAAGTAAAGTGGAATTAGGAGTTTTAGCCCCTTTAGAAACGCATGAAAAGCAGCTGCTTAAAGAGTTACTCGTTAAAGTTTGGAAATCACTATAGAAAAACAGGAGGTTCTAGAGTATGAACGCACTTGATTATTTTAATGCACGTCTTCAAGCAACAATCAGCCCTATGGATTATATGAAAGCAGCGCAAATGGAGCCTGAGAAATACTTTTTACTCGATGTTAGAAATGGTCCAATTCACGTAAGAAGTGTAACCATTAGAGATACGAATGTTATACCTGAACTAGAGTTGGCTAATCGACTAGATGAAATACCGAAGGACAAGGAGATTATTGTTTACTGCTGGGATGTCTGGTGCAATACGGCTGCCAAGGCAGCAAAGTTTTTATTAGAACGCGGTTATCAAGTGAAAGAATTGACCGGGGGTATCGCAGCGTGGCAAGAAATGAATTTCCCTGTTTTGGAGCAACGAGAAAGTGATGATGTGGCTAAAAATTGTGGATGTTGATTTGATGTGACTGATTTCTACGACTTCGAGATTAGAACGTTTCAAAGGCTAATCAGCATAAAAGAAGGTACCATCATGCAATTGCAAACGATACCTTCTTCTTTTCACCCTTACATAAACGCGCGAACTTCATTCATTATAAATCTTTCCCAATACGCATCTAATTTCGTTCTTTGTTTCAATTGCAGATTTTCATGTTGTAAAATTTTCTTTTTACAACATCGCCTTTAATAGATGCAAATAAGACTTTATAGATATATTAGCAAATGGATTGAAGAAGGAATCCAATCTAGTCTCATCAACAACTCCTGTGTAAGTGAAGGTTAAACCTAAAAAGGTTAAAACATACAACGAACCGCTGTATATTTTAACTTTTTTCTTTTGAAGTAGTTACTAATTCAATGTAGATTAGTGCTGTCTGATATACTGGTAATTATTACTTTTGATGAATACTTGAGAACGAATAAATTAGGCGTCTAAGGCGATAAATATTATAAAATTGTTTTTGTTTTATTTTTTTGGGCTAGATTCAATTGGATTAAAACACTATTAAACTGTTTGGTAAGGTATGGAGAAACATGACCGATTTCAGATACATTCTCCAGTAGCGCAAAAGTGTGCCCGCCCCATGGACCCTTTGGATCAAATACTTGCCTACCGATTCTTATGCCCGTAGCTTCAACATAGCTGTCCAGTAGTTGGATGCCTTTACGAAGTATGTCTATCGGCAGCGGTTTTTTCCTGCGATGGGACCATTCCACCAAGAAGGACATGCCTCGAAGTATATCGTATTCAAAAAATCTTGGAAAGACAGGCTTAAGCCATTCCTCATCGAGCATGTCTCCAGTTTGTTTCGAATACACTAGACAATGTTCAATCAAATAACGCGCGCCTTGGTCCAAGAAAAAAGCTTCCTCCTCAGTGAAATCACGGTTCGTATACCACAGAATTGCCTCAAGAGGAGGTAGCGTTGAAATGATCGAACTCTTATTAGAATAAGTATAAGCATCGGGTTCACAGTTCAATCCACCATCCGATAGCTGATGCTTTAAAAACCACTCGCGAATCCAAGGTAGTTCCTTGTCCAAATCACAGCCATATTCCATTAAAATCATATAGAATACTGCAAGTTCACAGTGGCAGCAATCCATCTTCATCTTATCCATTTCAGTCGTTGGTTGGTCATCTGCTGATTTAATGAAGATGGGCCAGGTTTGAGCTTCAAGTATATATTTAGCTTTCGTAATAGCTGATTCAGGAATTTGTTTTACTTCCCCCATCTCATAAAGAGCTGCCATATGCCACCAGAATCCATCCCATTTTCTACGGCAATTTTCAATTCGTTCAATGGGCAACTCCGGATATGATTCCAGAAATTGAATAGAGTCCTCAATTGCGTATTGAGTAGTTTGATTCGTTTCCACTTCGATACCCCCCATACCAAGTATACCCTAGTAACTAGATTGAACGTTGTATTTTTTACGTCCGCTTTGTAGTAACAGGTGAGTTGCATTTCCTATATGGATACAGAGGGAGCATGATACTTTATTCATTTTGGTTATATTTTGAGATACATCGTTTATCGATTCTCTTTTTCTTTTACTTGATGTAACTGCTCCTTTAAATTATAGGGGAGATCTTCTGCATACATATTCTCAATTAAGTTGGAGACGTTAGTTTTACTTTCAGATTCAGCTTGTTTTATTGCAAATTTAACATCTTCTTTTGCTTGCTCTATAATTTGCAACTCCCTTTCTTTAGCCCATAAGCCCTTTTTCTCTAAAAACAATCTAAATCTTATAATGGGATCTTTTTTAGCCCATTCTTTTTCAAGTTGTTCGTTTCTATAGATCGTAGGATCATCCCCTGATGTAGAATGAGGACCATACCGGTAATTAACAGCTTCAATTAACGTTGGCCCATCGGAACTGATCGCCCGTTCCCTTGCTTCTTTTGCAACTACATAGGTGGCCAAAATATCCATTCCATCCACCCTCACACCTTTAATTCCAGCAGCGACAGACTTGTGTGCAATCGACTTTGCAGCTGTTTGTTTTTCGAATGGTGTTGAGATGGCATATTGGTTGTTTTGAACGACAAAAATGGTTGGCGTATTGAAAACCCCCGCAAAATTAATCCCCTCGTAAAAATCTCCCTGTGATGTTCCACCGTCACCCGTATACGTAATAACAACGTTATCTTTCTTTCTCTTTTTTAACCCAAGTCCAACACCGGCGGCTTGAATAATTTGTGCACCGATTATGATTTGAGGTGGCATAACGTTAACTCCTTCGGGCATCCTACCGCCTTTGTGATGTCCCATGGACCATAGAAATAATTGATATAACGGCACTCCCTGATACAACATTTGTGGAAGATCCCGATACCCTGGCAGTATCCAATCTTCCTTTTCTAATACATACTGCGTTCCAATCATAGTCGCTTCCTGTCCAGAAACGGGAGCATAAAAACCTAATCTTCCTTGCCTAGATAATGTAATACATCTTTGATCAATGGTTCTAATATATATCATTCGCTCCATAAGGAGTTGTAACTCTTTATCGCTAAGCGCTGGCAATAAGTCGTTTTGTAAAACTTCACCTTTCTCATTTATCAGTTGAACTGTTTCAAAATCATTAATTTCCTGAAATAAATGACTCACTTTTATCCCGTCCTTATAATTAATACTTATTCTTTCCAGACTTTAAAAAGTATAACTTGATAACCTCCTCGCCACTTTTATAATGTTATTATTTACGTTCGTTACATTTAACATTATATCATTTACAAAAATGTGTCAATTAAACTAAGTTCAAGAGATTTATCCTTCTGAGAAGACAGCATTAAACTCCATTATTTTCTTTATCAGTAATCACTTGAATAACGTTATGTATCCGTTATATTTTATGTAGAGGTGAAATACGTGACAGTTGAAAAGCAGTTGTTATACTTACTATCAAAAAAAAGGGAGATGGAAGGGAAAGAATTAATAAATATTTTTGAGGAGATGAATTATACCCCCCAATCCATAAGAAACATTTTATCTAAATTTAAAAGACTGTCTTATATAGCCTCATTAGAACGAGGAATTTATAAAATTACACCAGTTGGTCTCGATGCCCATAGTCTATATTTTAATAAGGATAACTTTTACACAAAGCATTGGAACGGAACATGGTACTTCGTATTATTAGAGATTCCAGAAACTTCCAGGAAGAAAAGAGATGCTTTTAGAAAAGGGTTACGAGACTTAGGCTTTGGTATGCTGTATAAGAGTGTGTATGTCTACCCATGGAATATAATAAATAAGGTGCTAAACCTCGTTGATTCCCTTGAAATCGAAGATTATATTACTATAATTTCAAGTAATGAATTCTTGTTAAATGGAATAAATCCTGAAGGTAGTTCAGGACCCAACTCTGCTAGATCAATATGGGATTTAGAAGAAATCAACACGAACTATAAAAATATACAAACATGGTTGGAGACTGAGTATATAACAAAATTCAACAGTTTAATTAAAGATAAGAATCGAGATTCTTTACAGATATTCACAAACTTTCTCTTACTAAAAGAGATAAGAGATGATCTGCTACTAGCAGATCCTATGTTGCCAGCTGAATTCTTACCTGGTAGTTGGCTAGGAACAAGTGTCCTGTTCTCAATAGATAAGCACATCCAGACTTTAGTCGCTTTACTCCCTGAAAACTCTTATTACTCCTCATTTGTAGCTGATTATAAGAAACTAAGTGATGACCACTTTCGTTAAGATAATTGGGGTAGCGTCAGAAAAATGCTTCTCATTGTACATGGGCATTTTCCTGACGTTACCCCTCCTGCATTGGAATCGGAATTACTCTTCCTTTAACATCTTTATTCGCCGTGGATTTTCTGTGCGGTTTCAAGGAGGTAAGAACCAGGAGCCTAAAAATGTTGAGTTAGCAATGGAAATGGAGGATTGTATCAATAACGAGAAGATTGCTAAAAGAGAGGATTCACGAAAATGTCTTCTTATACTTTTTTTAGTTTCAGACGGTTCTTTGAAGAAAGTTGATTATAGTGGTATTACCGAAATTACAGTGAGGGAATTAAAAATTTTATATCAACACACTGGAGCAGCCTTGGCATTTGATGGATGATGAAGGGAATTGGATGACAAATTTTTATCGAATTTTGTAGATTATCTCAGGGCTCATGTCAAAGCGGAGAAAAACGTAGAGTTCGTTATTTTTTGGGCTGGCGACGGGGAACAAACAATGTTGGAACGAATGATTCCTCATGAAGAAATTGAACCGAGTATCCTGGACAGGTTACAACAGGAGGAGTATGTTCGTTTGCAATTTGTATATTAATCTGACCCAACTACTATGCTAAAATTCGTACTGCGTTTAACTCATATTTTCTGCTTTCTGTTGTGCATAAAAAATTAATTTCACAAAGCCAAAAGCAAGAAGAGACAATATGCCATTATACATCACTGCAAAAAGTGCTAATTGAGATATTCCAAATAAGACAGTATATAAGAATCCCGACATCATACTAATCAAAGCAATGTAAATAAAATTTAAACGAGGAAATAAATATTTTATCCAACCACATGCTATGAGTACAAGCAATCCCATAACAACAAAATGAAAACCGAATACGATGACAAACTCCAAGTCATATCTCCTCCTCTTGGCTTTTTGATGTTTAAGGCAGTTACCAATACAGGTTCCGGCAATATATGATTTGCATATGGTCGCCAAATAAATCCGTGCCAACCGGTAGTCACGATACTCGCATAGGCTTCATATGAAGCACCACTGGACGGTGACTATTCATATACTGCTATTATCTGGATAGCTTGATCCCAAATATAATTTAGAAGTTTCGTGTCTGTCCTCTAAAAAAAGCAGAGGGGTTTGCTTCTACTTTTTCTTTTCACTAAGTGTCTCATAAATTCAATACATTCTCCATCTGGATATCCTCGTAAGCTAGCAATTCTCCACCTGATCCTTTGCAGCCCGCCTTTTCAAGAACCAGATCATTAAAATTTCATATGATACAAGAAGCTTATTCGCACTCTCAAGCAGCACATGTATACTTCTTACCTATCCAAAACAAATAAAGAAGGTGGTCGTCATTCAGAATTCCAAGTATCTAGATTTTTTGTCTACTCTCGGTATTGAGGGAGCACACCCTGGTGGTATAAATCTAACAAAAGAAATATTCAAGAGGGAGAACATTAATAGACATTCTCGTATTTTAGATGTAGGGTGTGGTGCTGGCCAAACTGCTGCCTATTTGTCCTACCGATACGGAGCGAAAGTCACTGGTATCGATATCAATCCAACAATGGTCGACAAAGCCGAAAGGAGAGTTAAAAAAAATCGATTACCGGTAAAGATAATGCAAGGCTCCGTAGAAAACATTCCGTTACCGGATCATCATTTTGATTTTATTATTTCCGAGTCTGTTCTTTCTTTTGTCAACAAGCCAAGAGCCCTTGAAGAAATCTTTCGGTTATTAAAGAATGGCGGTCGTTTCATTGCCATTGAACACACGATAAACCAGCGATTAAAGAAAACTGAGGAAACTGAAATTAAAAACTTTTATGGATTTCCTTCACTTTCCACAGAAAAAGATTGGTTGGATTTATTAAAACGGGCAGGTTTTGCACACTGTCGCATACAAGAACATACATCCATCCATTCAGTGCCTAACTTTCATTTTCCAAATGTTATGGAACCTGAGCTTTATGAGATTATGGAAAAACATATTGATTTTTTATTCAAATATAAAGGAAGATTAGACTATAGAATTTATTCATGCACCAAATAAGTCAGGCTGTTTTTATACCATTTTCGTTTTGTTCTTAACCTGAAGAAAGAGTTGAAGCTTATCCATCGAGGATTCAAGTTACCAGCAAAAAAAGCCTCCATCTGCTGGCTTAACCCTCCACCTAACATTTCGTCTGTGTTCTTAAAAAAGCCGAACTCCCCTTCAAAGTTATCCAACGAATATATTCTTTTGGCATGTTTACAACAGCATGAATTCTCTGCTGAACAGGGTCTCAACAGGCCGACTTCTAGAATGGCAAGATCACAATTCGTCTTTCTTTCTAAGAATTTAATAATAAAAAGGACCGTCTCCCGTATGCAACGTATATCAGAGACGGTTTTTTGAGTTATGTTGCCATTACATGTAGGTATTATTCTTACATCGTTTACAGCAACCCTTCAGAGTTAGTTCAATGCGAAAAATTTTGTAAGATTAAATTCTACGCTGATATGGACTTTTCACAAATGCCGGTTTTCTTTACACCGAAAATACTTGTTTACCAATATACGCTTTTCTCCGATAGACACTTAAGACTAAGCCGATTAAAATGGCATTTAGCAGTATTGATATAGTCCCATAGCTAATAAACGGCAACGGCATAGATATGATTGGCAATATGCCAAACACCATGAAAATCGAGTATATACTTTGACAGCTGTATAAAGTTACTGCCCCCAAAACAAGTAGTTTACCAAATGATTGTGGCATTGTACGGACCAGCCATAAAATGCGCAACGCTACAACGAGCATCATAGTGATGATTGCGATTCCTGCAACATAGCCGTACGATTGAATCAGCTGTACCAATGCATAATCGGTATGTGCTTCAGGGACATAGTAATTCGTCCCCGCACCGAACCAGCTAGCTCCTGCAAGTGCTTTCTTTAATTGAAGTATCACGTAACCTGCCGTATCCGCATATAATTCAGGATGTAAAAATGCTGCGATACGCACTGTTTGATACGACACACCTACATAATGATAGGCATATACACTAAATGCCGCTATTGCCATCAATATACTTCCAACAGCTAAACATACATATAGCTTCACTTTTCGGCTGAAGTAGCTAAAGCTAAACAACACCGCTACCACTCCAACATACAGTAGCGTTACAGTCAGATTTGATAGCTTCATAAAAAGGTATAATGGAGCTAATATGAACCCAGTCAGTTGCCAACCTTTCCATTTCCGTTCGGTAAAAAAACCTGCAAAAGCTACTAATAACAACGGCAGTGCCATCCATGCATGAAAACGAACTGGTCCTATTTGATACACGGCCTTTCCATAGATAAATCCGTTCGGCATAAACCATAAAACGAATAATAACAACAGTGCGCCCCCATAAATCAGCAAACTATAACGTTGCAATTTACGGTAATCGAAATACATGATGGCAGCTATTCCTGCAATGGCTAGTAGAATATGTATGATTTTATTTTTGACAAAGTAACCTGTCATATTTGGGCCATAGGGTTGAGTAAAATCCGTCGTTAAAATCGGTGCAAAGCTTGCGGCGATTAATAGCAAGACTGCGCCAATCAGCCAAAAATCCCATTTGGGCCGATGTAATTTGTCCATCGATTTCCCGAGCTGCGAAGCAGAACCCATTTCAGCAATCGCTTTTTCTTCAGCTTCAATTGGTGAGTAGCCTTTATTCACCCAGCCTTGTGTAGATTGCGTCAGATGGTGTTTCAATTCTTCTTCTACATAGCTTCGTGCCTCTTTAGAACGGATATGGCTTGTAACTTGCTGCAGAAATTGTTTACTCGACATGCATGCGTCCCCCCCAAAGCAGTTCCTTAACAGATCGCTTTGCATGCACATTGTCTTCCTGTAATTGCTTTTTCCCGAGCTTCGTTAATTGATAGTACTTTACACCACTTTCCCATCTTGCAGAAAGCCACCCATGCTGCTCGGCTTCATGTAAAATGGAGTAAATCATCCCTTCATTCTTTATAATTTGCTCGACACCACATACATGGAGCATTTGTGTTACCTCCATGCCTGATTTAGATTCCGCGAGCATGTATAGTATTTTTTGTTTGAGGGGTACTACCTGTAACTGCTGATGTATTTGCTGTTGATGCTTTGCCTTAAATTCTACTTTATGAAAGACAGTCCGATCGACTGCTTTTTTTAAACTTTTTAAGCGTTCTTCCATACTACTCACGCTCCAGTCGTTTTTTTAATAATTGTTTGGCTTTTCGCAGTCTCGTTTTCACGGTACTTTCGTTTAGCTGCAGGACGTCTGCCATTTCTTTCATCGACTGCTCCTCGTAATAGCATAAATAGATGACTTCACGGTATTTAATAGGAAGTGCAAACACAGCACGTGCGAGTTCGTCATCTTGTTGTTGCTGCATAACCTGCTGCTCGACACAATCCACGCTTTTCACTTGTGCAAAAAGGTCTTCTCTTGTCGCTATCACATTCTTTGCATACCAGCTTTTCAAATAATCTTTTGTATGATTAATCGCAATGCGCCATAACCACGTTTTCATTGAGGAATTAAACTGGAAGGTTGGCAATGCCTTATAGCACTTCACAAAAATTTCTTGTGTTAAATCTTCCGCAATCGGAAGGTTATGTACGTACTGCATAACAAGCTGTAAGATGTCTTGCCCATAATCGGTCATTAGTTCATCGATGATTGTGTCATACGAAGGTAATTTCATTTGTTCAATTGAATAACTATCCAATTCATTCCCCCCCTTCATTACATTAGACGAGTACCGATGGATGTAAGTTTGGTTTTTATTTGTAATCAACTCCACTATGTACTATCTTGGTTATTTTTCATCATGTATAGATCATCCGTTTTCAATCAATTGTTCGAGATTATATTAAAAAGCCACATCTCTTCGGCAGGCCGATAGCAATATATGTAGACTCTTTTTTCGTAAGATGAATTCATTATTGTCATTTCCGGTAGTGAGGAAATGTAACAATCACCAGATGTGTCTCGTCATTTAAACTTATGACAAGATGTAACTAGGAGAAGTGACAGTGAATGAGTAACAATCGGGTGAAAGCGATTGAGGCATGCTGGTCTGTGAATCAATCTTGCTTTCTAAAATAACTCGATTGAGGTGGGAACGATGAATAAGAAAAAAACACGCTATGGAATGGCTGCCTTAGTCAGTGTAACTTTATTAACTTCAGGATGTGGGGTGGAAAAGGTGGAAAAGGAAAATCTATCGTTAAATGAAGTCCTCAATTCAGCGCAATCAACCCAAAATGATATTGTCATGTCAATTGAATCACAGGTGAAGCCATTGAAGACGATTGACCCGACACAACCATTTGATGATCTAAAACCTTTTAAGGATATGATTGGGAGTGCCGATTATGTAGGATTAGGGGAAAGTACGCATGGAAGCTCCGAAATTTTCACGTTGAAGTTCCGCCTTGTGAAGTACCTGGTTACTGAGATGGGCTTTACAAATTTCGGATTGGAAGAGGATTGGGGGAACGGTTTAAAGTTAAACGAATATATCCAAACAGGAAAAGGAAATCCTAGAGAATTTTTAAGCCTATTGTATCCTGCCGATGAAATTATAGCCATGATAGATTGGATGAAGGATTACAATGCGGATCCATCAAATGAAAAGAAAATTCAATTTATCGGTCTTGATTTAAAGGCGCTGGATCCAGGTGTTTTCAATAAAGTGATTGACTATGTTAAACAGCACCGTCCTGCCATGCTGAGTGAAGTAGAAGAAAGTTATAAAGGTCTGCCGGCTATGACCGGCAGCTTGCAGGAATATATGAAGCTTTCTCCTGAGGAAAAAGAAAGATTTAAGGCTAACGCTGAAAAAGTAGTCCGATTGTTAAATGATAAGACCAAACTGGCAAGTACAGAAATAGATTTAACTGAACTTATCTGGGTAAGAGCAACGGCGAAGACGATAGAGGAATTCACAACGATGATGATCCCTAGTGATTATCCTAGTTTGTTGAAACTCCACGAGCAGTATTTGGCTGATCATGCCATGTGGGCCAAAGAGGAATTGGGTGGTAAAACGATCGTATGGGCACACAATCTCCACGTAGCTAAAGGAATTATAGATGATAATTTATATCCTTTTAGCAGCGGACAGTTTTTAAAAGAACGTTTAGGCGATCAGTATGTTGTTGTTGGCAGCACTACCATGGAGGGCAAATTTACCCTATATAGCAGCGAAGACGAATACAGTCCTACTAAAGAAAACAAGATTACAAATGAGCCAATTCCACAGGATGAAACCAGTTCCAATTATATGCTTGGAAACGTCGCACATGAGATGTTTTTGCTGGATAATCGCAAACTTAATGGACAGGCAAAGCACTGGGTCAAAGAAAAGCGACCATTGTTGAGCCTTGGAGGGCAACTTCTCGCAGAAGTGCCAGTATACTTTGAAACGTCCCTGTTAGAGCAATTTGATATTATTTTCCATATACGAAACACAAGCCCGTCCCATATTAAGTAAGAGCTTGACGACAATCCCTTCTTCTTGAGGAATCAGGAACGGGATTGTTCTTTTTTGGGGGGATATCAATATTACACAAGCAAACTACACTAGTACAACCATGTCATATGACATATATGCACTAGTGTAGTTGACAGAAAGAGACTTACGATACAACTAATTAAGGGAGGAGCGATGAATCTTATGAAATTACATTTCATCCAAAATGGTTATTTTTTATTGTTAACTTTCGCTACTGGTTTGTTTTATTTTTGCTTTTACCTGGTGGCACTCGTGTTCAGTTTAAGTCTTTCATTTACGGTAATCGGTGTTCCGCTCGTTATTCATGTATTAAGCACTACTACAACTTTTATCCAATTTGAGCGCACGCAGACGAAAATTTATACGGATATTACGACGCCTCCTTATAATAAGGAAGTCACAAAGAACGTATCGGTCTGGAATCAAGCGAAATTAGAGCTTACGGATCGGCGCAACTGGCGTGCTGTCTTTTTGTTAATGCAAAAAATCGTGATTGGACTTGCCAGTCTTGTCAGTTTAGTCATTCTCTATGTGGCACCAATCGCATTCCTGTGTGCACCACTTGTTTATCGTTTCATCGATATGAATGTATTTTTTATACAGGTCGATACTTTTGCGAAATCAATCTTTATCATGGCAATAGGAGCGATGCTCACCGTAATAAGCTTCAAGCTTTTAGATGTGTTGGCAAAAATATTTGGAGGTTATACGAGTAGCATGATTCAGAAACTAAATCGATAAAGGGTCTGTTTCTGAACCTTTTTTAGGAGTTGCCGTATTTACTAAAATTATACTCAGGTATGAATTATAATAGAAGGAACAAAACAGAAGGCTAATTTGAGGGTGAACAACTTGTTGGATATGGTTAAACAGTGGTTTTGGTATGATTGGATCATGTTGGCATTTCGATTTATTAATAGCATAGCGCTCATCTACTCAACGATATATTATCAAGAGGGTCTGACGCTCCCGCTTTGGATTGTTATATCGTTGGAGATTGTTGTATTCTCTATTCCTTGGGTCTGTTTGTTGCTTAACTACAAGTATTTTTTATTCATGGAAATATTGCTGTATGGCGGACTGTGTACATATCTGATTTCGTTGTTTCCAGAAGCTTACCCGACATTTATTGTCTCAGTGTTTCTAATCGCGGCAAACAGCAATTACCTGTCTTATTATTGGACGGCTCCGGTAACAGTCTTTCTCATACCCGGTATTTTCCATCTAATTACACCAAGTAACAGTTATTGGATCCTGGTTACCTACTTCGGACTTGCTTACGTGATAGGGTTTGCTTTTCACTTATTAATCGTTAATCATCGGCAAAATGAAACGATTCGCAAACAAAATGAAATTCTTGAACAATATATGTCTCAAATCGAGCGCATTACACTTGCGGAAGAGCGTAACAGGCTGTCAAGGGAGCTGCATGATACAGTTGGTCATGCGTATACCTCTATCATCATGGGGATGGAAACGCTGCGCCCTGAGCTTTCGACTGATATGGGAAAACAGAGATTGGATTCCCTACTAGAAATGGGGCGTAAAAGTATCGAAGAAGTGAGAAGATACTTGCATCAAATAGAATCGCCCGAGCAGTCACATTCCTTGGTCCATTCTTTGCAAAAGCTTGGTGATGAATTCCAGGAGCATGCTCAAGTTGATGTAAACTTTCGGGAGTTCGGAAAGGAGTACGAACTATCTCAACAGGCGAAGATGGCACTCATCCGTTGCTTACAGGAGTCCTTTACGAATGCGGTTCGTCATGGGCATGCGACAGAAATTACTGTTTCTCTGCAATTCGGTGAGCAGTATACCAGGCTCGAGGTGCAGGACAATGGAAGAGGAATGGAGGAGTCTCAGCAGGGGTTTGGGATGAACACGATGAAGGAACGAGCGATGAATTTGCAAGGTCAAGTGTCTGTCTATACGAAGCCAGGGGATGGGACGCTTGTCGCCTGTACTTTGCCGAGACAAGGAGAAATGGCAGATGAGCTTATCCGCTTGTTAGTCGTCGATGATCAGCCGTTTATACGGGAAAGTCTGCAAACACTGCTCGACAGGTATCAAGATTTGAATGTAGCAGGCTTAGCTGAAAATGGCGAACAAGCCATCGATCTGTGTGAGCGCCTTCAGCCCCATGTAGTGCTAATGGATTTAGATATGCCAAGTATGGACGGAATTGAAGCAACTAAATTGATTAAGCAGCAATGGCCAAATATACGTGTATTGATTTTAACAACGTTTCAGGATACAGAGAAAGCGTTGAATTTGCTGCGTAACGGTGCAGATGGATTTCTGATGAAATCGACTGAAACTCTTGAGCTGGCTAATACAATTCGGCTAATTCATCGAGGAAGCACACTGATTGATCAAGGGGTGTCCCATAAACTATTTAAGAAGCTGGATGAGAGGATTGAATCCTCACAATCAAAGTCCATTATTGACTATGAACTAACGGCCAGGGAAGTAGAAATACTGCAGCTTGTTGCCAAAGGGCTCCGTTATAAGACGATAGCATCCAAGCTGTATTTATCGGACGGCACTGTTAGAAACTATGCCTCTTCGGCTTATCTCAAGCTAGGAGTACGTAACAAAGAACAAGCAGTTCAGAAAGCATTGGAAGTTGGGGTTATTACTTACTAAAATACGTATCTTACAAAGGGTTAGATGAATGCTGCCATAATTTTAAGATACATAAAGACATTTAATAAAGTCCTGCTTTGTTGATGTTTACTTTCTCATTTACCTATATTATGGTTCTTGGTTTAAGTTTGTAGAGTATTAGAGCTCCTCATAAAATAGTTTAGAGGAGCTCTAAGAAAAACTATTGACCCTATAATCAATAAACCTTTTCTTCAACTGTAACAGCTACAGGTACAAATTCAAATTTTGTTACATCCACAAGTCCTACATCCGTAATTTTCAATTTCGGAATTACAGCTAACGACATAAAGCCTAATGTCATGATGGGATCGACATCAGCTGCAATTCCGAGTACCTCACGTGCCACATCATCGACTTTGCGTTGCGCTTCAATGACCTCTTCTCCTGAAAGATTACTCATCAGGCCAGCTACCGGCAGTGCCATCGTATGGAGGACCTTGCCGCCATTGACCAGGACAACTCCGCCGTCCTGTTCTTTTAAATTCTCAACGGCCAATGCCATATCCTCGTCATTGGTTCCCGTCACAATCAGGTTATGTGAATCATGTGCAATGGAGATGCCAATCGCACCTTTTTGGATGCCGTAATCTTTCAATAAACCTACGAATACATTCCCCGTATTATGATGTCTTTCAATCACAGCAATTTTGGCAACCGGATTATTGGGGTTGTATACAAATTCACCTGCCTCATCCAGATCTACTTCGACAATGGCTTCATTGGTTAACGCTTCGGTTTGAATCACTTCAATCGCTCTGGCTTTATTTGAACCTAACTTCAAGGAAAGCTTCTCTTTTGAAAAATCGCTGACATGTACACTAGATTGTACGGAAGAAATCTCGGCTCTCGTAAATGGCAGCACATATTTACCTTGATCCGCCACAAGTTGTCCTTCGATATATGTTTGTTCCACTACCAAGTTGTCAAGATCGTTGAAAATGACTAAATCGGCTCTTAACCCTGGTGCCACAGCTCCACGGTCATTCAACTGACAGCATTCTGCCGCGTTGATGGTAGCCATTTGAATGGCTTGTATCGGATCCACGTTTTCCTCTACACAAATACGGATTGCGTTATCCAAGTGACCTTTTTCTATAATAGTTTTAGCTTGTACATCATCACCACATAAAACACAGCGGCGGAAATTTTGAGTTGTAACTCCCTTTAGCAAAGTTCGCAGATTCTGCGTGACAGATCCTTCCCGTAAAAAGACATACATCCCCCGAGAAATACGGGCCTGCATCTCTTCTACTGTAGAACATTCATGGTCATTTTCCACACCAGCCGCAATATATGCGTTAAGTTCCTTTCCATTTACCATTGGACTATGCCCATCTATTCGTTTATTAAGCTTCTTCGCTACTAAAATCTTATCAAGCACATCATCCTTGGCCTCGATTACACTAGGGAAATCCATAAATTCAGCGAGTCCTTTCACTTTCCCAGTTTCCAAAGGGGCCACCATATCAGAGGCAGTTAACACCGCACCCGCATTTTCCATGTTTGTTGCCGGAACACAAGAAGGCAACATGTATTGGATGTCTAACGCCGTATGTTCTGCTGCCTCAATCATATAATCCAACCCTTTAAGTCCTGCTACGTTAACAATTTCATGAGGGTCTGCCATCACGGTCGTCGTTCCATGGGGTACCAGTAAACGCCCAAATTCCTCTGGTGTTACATAGGAAGATTCCACATGAATATGCGGATCAATAAAGCTAGGCGCAATATATTTTCCTTTTACATCAACAACCTTTTTCCCTTCATAGGTTTCTCCAATACCTGCAATCTTCCCATTGACAATGGCCACATCGCCAACAAGGATACTCCCTTGATAGACATCCACGATTTTTCCATTTTTCAATACGAGATCTGCAGATGTACGTCCTGCAGCCACGTCAATTAGCTGCGTTAATTCTTTTTTTTGCAATTTTTTCCCCACCCATCTAAGTTGTATAAAAAAAAGCCCCAAACACATGCTCCTCACTAGGAAAAGCAATGCACTTCGGGCTTTTATGATCGAAATACAAAAGACCGAAACCTCTAAATCATTCACGGTTTCCAGTCTTTAGCTTTTCATAGTCCGTTCGTTTACGGTGAACAGGTAGAAACTCGCAGGCCATATCCCCACTATTATATGAAAAAACTATATGCAGTTTTTAAGTTTTTTAAGTATAGCATTATTTTCATTTTTTGCAACCAGTTTTTCGGCAGGATAAGGTGGAAAGATGCTTCTTGTATGTTCCGACCCACAGACCCATAAATCTTTTGATTGTTGGATTTCCTGCAAGAAGTCTCACCCTAAAGAGGACTTGTAATGGAAAAACACATTACTTCCAAACTTCTTGCAAAGTATCTCTGAACAATTCATCTAATTTTTTTGTCGGATCCTTTGCTTCTACGCGTAGCGTTTTACTATATTCTTCGAGACGTTTTATCTCGCTTTCTATAAAATCGTTAATTACATAAATTCGTGGTTCAATATCTAACTCTTCACCTAGTAGCTTTCTTTGTAATAGATGTTGTACTGCATTTTTCAATTCACCTTCTGGAATGATGTCTCCCAATAATTCATGAAAGCTGATTGGAGGTGTCCTATTATATTTCTCAATCCACATACAAGCTAATATCGGTCGAAGCACATAAAAATACTTTTTTATTTTTACTTCTGGACCTTGCAGGTAATCCCGATAATTATTTTTTGCCATGTTCAAATAATGATGCAGCATCGAATTTGGATAATATACTTCCGATTCTAAAGACCGCATATTACCTATAAACGAGTACTTTTGATAATAAACGATATTGCTTCGCAACCATTCTAAAAGTGGAGGATTATTCTTTCTAAAAAGACGCAGCGCTTTTGTGATCTCCCAACCGCTTATATCTAATAAATCATTAATTGGTTCTTCAATCACATCTCTCTTTGCTCCAATTCCTTGTGGATCGATTGCCAGATACCATTCCGGTGGATGAATATAAATAAACCGAACATCATAATCGCTGTCTTTTGAAGGAAACCCCCATGCTCTACTTCCAGATTCAACAGCATATAAGATCTTTACATCGTATCTCTCTTCTATTTCTAACAATTTTGTTTGAATGATTTCGTTCATTTTCATACCCCCTTATTTAAAGAACTATCTCCATCTTACCAAACTTAACAATTGGATTCTCGGTTAGGTTAATGAATCCAGCATCAGCCCAACTTACTTATGATATTGTTCACCTTCACGGGGCTAATGGAAAAAGAGCGCCAAATAGACGCTCTCTCCAACATACCTTCATGTATCCTTCGAGGCAAGCCTTCCCAGAAACAATCCGGTTTATTTTTTCTCGCAAAAAATCTTCGTCAATAGTAATAAGGCTCTCCGTGACATTTGTAATTGTGGTTTTAAATTCTTTTCAATTCTTATTTATTCACAATCTTTTTTGCTCTGATAATTACAAAAGAAGGTCGACGAAATTCTTTATCAAGACTTGGTAAATTACACACTGCTTCTTTAGCCGGTATTGGCTCAATAACTTTTTCGATTTGCAGCCCATTTTCAATAAGTGTATTTAGGATAGTAGACATTGTACGGTGATACATTATAACATTATCAACTATCCAATTCTGAGTACGTAATCCTTCATATTGATAATTATCTACTGCAAAATGAAGTAGGTTACCTTCTTCATTGGTGATCCAACTTTCTTTTCCCTTATTCGCTGTTACAATCGGGTGCTCTATAGAAAATAATAAAACCCCTTCTTCACATAATGCCTTACTTATCTTTTTAATAAGCAACTGATAATCTGCAATATAATGAAAAGCTAATGAACTACTAACAAAATCAATTGTTCCTTCCGACACTGTTACATCTTCAAAGGCACTCCGCTCAAAAGTGAGACCTTCATGAATATGACGCTTTTTTGCATTCGCAATCATGTTTGATGAAATATCAAATCCAGTTACATGTTTTGCACCTTGGGTAACACAATATGCTGCAAAATCTCCCATTCCACAGCCAATATCTAAAACAACCTTATTTTGGAGAGTTGGAATTAGGGTGAAAAAGTTTGGCTGCTCAAGTAAATTGTTATAATTATGTTCTCTTGCTCTTAATTCTTTATATTTTTCAAAAAATGTATTGTTATCATAGATATTCTGTTTCATTTTCTCCTACATTTCATCATAACGTTATGAAGTATTTGCGCATATTAATTATGACATTTGTACAAAATTAATAATAGACTTATAATACAGTTTTTGTTAAGATGTAGATAGAGGCATGTCTTCTTTCAAAACATTTCATGAAAACAATATAGTAAAAGGCAGAAATTCCACTCGATTTCCGCCTTTTTTTAATTATCAAATTAATTTCAAACTATGTTACAGTGGTCTGGTCTGTAGGTTTGGATGTCCTGAAACAGTTTGAATTTTCGCGGGTGATAATTTGAAAATTTCAATAGAAAAAATAAGCAACAAACTGGAAGAAGAAATCCTCATTAGATGTCATGAGGTAGATGAAGAAATACGCGAAATTATAAGTAAATTAAAAACTGAACCCCTCAAAATAGTCGGATATCAAAATGATAAAGTACATCTTATTGTTCTTAAAAATATCTATTATTTTGAGGCAGTTGACGGAAAGGTTTTTCTTTACTGCGAGGATAACGTTTTCGAAGTAAAACAAAAGCTTTATGAGCTAGAGAAAATATGTAAAGAAAAGGACTTTTTCCGTGCAACCAAATCAACCATCCTAAACATAGCTAAAATTTCGTCCGTTCACCCTTCCTTTAGTGGCCGATTCGAGGCACTGCTTGATAATGGGGAACGTGTTGTTATATCAAGGAAATATGTGCCTGTTCTAAAAAAAGTACTTGGATTGTAAAAGGTAGGATGTATATATGAAACTTTCAGAGTTCTTACAAGGCATTATTAAGGATTTCTTGATTATCTTCGCATCTATAATTATTATTATTACTATTTTAAGACAAATTTATTATCCTGATATGGCCTTTGACTTAAAGTCAATTTATATTCTGATTGGGTTTTCATTTATAAGTGCCCTAACAGGATTTATATTATATTCTCCTAATCAAATAAGCGAAAAAAAAATGCGTATAAAAATAGCCATTCATTTTTTCACTTTAGAAATACTATTAATTACCCTTAGTAGCATTGTTGGTATTGTGAAAAGTGGATTCGATATTAGTATTCTTGCACTGCAAATTGCTGTTATCTATATTATAGTTCGTCTCTTGTCATGGAAAAATGATATTAAAGAAGCCAACATAATTAACGAAAAGCTAAAAACACTTAAAAAAAATGAGAATGAGTAGTTGAGTTTTTATTCAACATATTATTTTACGGTAAGCTTTATAGTTTACCGTTTTTTTGCATCTTATTTGCCTGTAGAAGCAACTTACCGTTTTTCTATATACTTCTTTTCGGTCGCTTACTATGATGAGTTCATAAAATTGATCGAAAGAGGGAGTAACTACAATGGCAAAATTACTATTATTGATCGTTTTGATTTTCGAGATTGCTTTTGCAATCCATTGTATTGTAACCAAGCAAAACTATAAAAGAATAAAGAATTGTATTAGGATCTCTATTTTTATAATATTTATCGTTCTCACATTTTCTTCTGTGATTGTGTGGGGATTAGGTTGGATAACGTTCGGTATTCTTCTTCTCCTATTAGCGATAAATGCGACAGTTTCTCTGTTCCGTTCGAAGGATTACAAAAAATATAAAACTTCTAACATTGTGTGGAAAGCCATTGTAATGATAGTTGCAACTGCATTTGCACTTGCACCTGCAATTGTTTTTCCGCAGCATAAATCACCAAAAGTAACTGGTGAATATAAAGTTGCAACCGCTACTTACACATACTCTGATAAAAACCGTGAGGAAGAATTTGCGGATAGAGAGCAAGACAGATTTGTAAATGTGAAGTTTTGGTATCCTAAAAATAGCAATAACACATACCCACTTTTGGTATTTTCGCATGGAGCATTTGGTATTAAGGATAGCAATAGCTCTAGCTATACTGAGCTTGCAAGCCACGGTTATGTAGTCGTTTCCTTAGATCATCCTTATCATTCCTTCTATACTCGTTCAGAGGATGGAACGATAGCTATGATCAATTCAGATTTTAGCAATGAAGTCGTTAATATGAATAAAGGCATTTACTCAAATGAAGAACTATATAATATCATTCAAAAGTGGATGAAGCTTAGAACAGATGATATGAATTTTGTTATTAATACAATCCTTGAAAAAGCCCAAAATGATAAGTCTTCCCTTTATCAACATATCAATACAGAGAAAATTGGTGTGTTTGGACACTCAATGGGAGGCGCTGCTAGTGTTTGGTTAAGCAGAGAGCGGGATGATATCAGTGCAGTAGTAAATATCGATGCCCCTTTCTTCAGTGAACTTATTTATAACAAAGCAGATGATAATTTTATGGCAAGCAGCGAAGCCTACACAACCCCACTTTTTAATATTTATTCGGACGATGTTTGGAGGCAACTGGATAGTACTCCTGTTTATGTAGCTAACAAACTCAACAATCAACAGTTTGAAGGAGCGTATACTACTCATTTTGAAGGGGCAAAACATTTAAGCTTGACCGATTTACCGCTTTTCTCCCCTATACTTGCTAATTTGCTGCAAGGTGGAAAAGCCAATATCGATCCCTATTACTGTATTGAAATGGAAAATAGTTTGATTCTTGAGTTTTTCGATTATGAATTAAAAGGCATTGGTCATTTTAATCCGAATAGGACATATTGATTTTATATATTGTCAACAGGCTGAGGCAGAACTAGTCTAGTTCTGCCTCAGCAATACTTTCGAATATCCGTAGGAATATGTACAACAAGTGTTATGTTGCTAGATCGTTAGAAACAATACGATTAAAATTGTTTCACTTTTTCCAACAACTTCTTACATCAACTCTTTTAGATACGGAATTTTCCTCCATACATACTGGCTAATAAGGAAGCTTAAAGTAATCCCCAAAATTGCCGTGATTAGAAATTTGACTACAATGGGAACTGGCAAGCCAGTGACAGTATATTGGAGAAATACAACAACAGGGACATGTATGAAATAAACGACGAAAATGTTTGCTGCGAGATTTTTTACAACTTGGCTCGATTTATTCACTTTTTCTCGGAAAAGTGTTAAAAGGCCTATAGTCAATGAAATACAAAGCAATGTTTCAATTCCTGACCTGGCGAATGATCCAAAATTCGCGCCCCCTTTTAAAAGGAACGGATACACCGCGTTCCCACCAAAATATAGGATACCAGCAATGGCCACTCCCACAGTAAGCCACCAATACCCTATTTTTGCAGGGAATGTCTCAAGCCAGTTTCTTCGATAAGCCAGTATTCCAATCATAAAAAAGCCTATATACTGGGGAAGATGTGCATATTCAGTCTGGATGAACCCGAGTAACCCGCTCCAATGGTCAATAGGATACCAGATTCGGACGATAAACGTGACGGCTGTAACCACAGCGAAAAATATAGCAATATGCAACCCTTTTAAAGAAGCAGGATTCTTCCCCTTTTCTTTCCATGAAAAAATATAAGACCATATTGTCAGGACAATGGCATAAACAAGCAAATGTTCAAGAAACCATAAATGGCCAAATTGCATGTCGGGCCAGGATGGTCCCGTCCAGCCTTCAGGTTCATCAGCTAGTCCGAAGAAAATCTGCCCATAATATTGGATAAACGAGATACTACCATACGGCCTGAAGTTAATATAGTAAAGGTACATTAAGACAGGAATCATAATAAAAAAACCTAAAAGCAACGGAATGCCAATTCTCCCCATCCGTTCTTTCAAAAACTTCTTTTGGCCCTTCTTTTCTATGGATTGCGGCAGGAAATAGGCGGATAGAAAGAAAAACAGACTCATAAAAAACGCCGCGTTTACCGCAAAAAAGCGACCAAGCCATTCAACAGACCCTTCCTCTTCAAAATACCACCAGCCGCCTGGTCCGTACGCCTGTCCGGCATGATGGGCCACTACCAGCATAATTAAGACAATTTTTAAATTATCAACAAAATATAAATGCTTTTTTTGCACAGCAAATAAATACCCCTTCCTCCTTTAAATCTGCATATTTTATCATATCATATTAATAGAAAAATTATGAATATTTTATCGCTATTTTTTTACACTGAAAGTTTAACGGTCTTTAGTTGTCCTAGAGACTTTTTAAAGAGAATGCTTGTATTTTTTGCAACTAATAAATCAACCCGTTACCATATAACAAAAGAGCTTAAAGGACATTGATATTTCATATCCTTTAAGCTCTTTTCGATACGGTTCTCCTCATCATAAATTAAGGAGCATTCCTGTTAGAAGCTTTTCAGGGACTTGAATAGAAAAAGCCCTCTTGGTATGATGCGGGGTGTCAAATCTGCACGAATTGACCCCT